>JBDHQI010000012.1:0-115196 GCA_039806955.1 Verrucomicrobiota bacterium
CGCCCGCCGCCGCGGCCGCCCTGCGCTCGGCGGCCGTGTACAGCTGCTCCAGACAGTCCGGCTCAAACCAGGTGTCGGAGTTGACGAAGTACAGATACTTGCCGCGAGCTGCCGCCGCTGCCCGATTGTTGCCCGGACCAAAGCCGAGGTTGTCGCCGTTTTGCAAGAAACATCCCGCTGGCCAATCCGCCAGCAAATGTTGCGCGATCTGAGCCGAATCGTCGTTGGACGCGTTATCGGCCACGATGACTTCGAATCGCGGCGCGAGCGTCTGCTGCCGCAACGACTCAAGACAACGGGGCAACCACGCTCCATCGTTGTAAATAACGATGATGACGCTAACGATTACTGAGGAATCTTCCACAATCGGCACGGCGAAAAACATGCGTAATGATGGGGGAATTGCCAGTTATTTCTTGTGTCTGAGGCGGGCAGTCGTTTCCTTGAAGCCGTGAAACGACGCGGCGATGAAAGACAATAACGTAATGAGTGCTCTCAAAGTGTTGGTGCTTTCGTCAACGCGCAAGGAGCGCGACGGGATTGCTGAGTACACGCGACAACTGTTCAACCCGGCGTTCTGGCAGGGACAGGACCTGCAAATCGAGGTCTGGGACGTTACTCCCGGCAATCTGTTGAAAGCACCTTTTGCCCGGCCGGACATCATCCACATGCAACACGAGTTTTTTCTATTCGACCGGCTCGTGGGAGTTACGGCGTTCTTGTTTTATCCGTATCTCTGGTTTTGGTGTCGCTTGTTCGGCTGCAAATTGGTGACGACCATCCATTCAACCTACAACGTGGATGATCTGCCCAGTGCCCTGCCGCACTTTGCCAAGTACCGCGTTCTTTTCCCATTGGGTCGAATCTATCTCAAGCTGCATTTCAAAATGGTTGTGGCCTGCTCGGATCAGATCGTATTGTTGAGCAAAATCGGCGCGACGCATTTGCAGCGCGCGATTTCTCGACGCCAGTTTGATGGCAAAGTGGTGCGAGTTCACCTGGGCAATTACCTGGCGAATATTCGAATGCAACCACACGGTCTGCTGGCAGAACGATCGGGGGTTGCTTCGACTGACAAGCTTTTCACACTTTTTGGTTTTGCCTTTCCCAACAAAGGTTATGAATACGGGATTTACGCCTTGGATTTGTTGGTCAATCAACGGGGACGCAACGAAGTGCGCTTGGTCATCATCAGCGGCGAGACTGGCAAAAGCAGTTTTCCTGGCGGTGGCCAGGGTGAATCCTACATTGGATATCTGAAACGACTGACCCGCGAATTACGGTTGGAGGAGCGTGTGATCTTCACGGGTTATCTGGCAAATGAAGACCCTTTGTTGGAAGAAATTTTCGCAACCACGTTTTGCTTTCTGTTCCCCTATCTTAACCGCAATTTTCCGTCCGGAGCCATCTCCACGGTGCTGGCCACGCGCAAGCCGGTGCTGGTATCGCGGATTCCCTGCTTTGATGAATATGAAAACTTACCTGCGTTCGAGGAAAAGAACGCCGCCGATCTGGCGGATAAAATGACGGCGCTGATGGAGGAACCTCAATTTCTCGCCGAAGCCGTGCGGATCACCCAATACAATGCCGATACTTTTGCCATGGCACAGATTTTTGCCCGGCATCTGGAAATTTACCGTCAGTTGCTTTCACGCTGAAGTCACGGCGGCGGTGGGACATCTGAGAAACATCGAGGCAGGCCGTCGCGGCGGATCAAAAAATGGCGCGGGGGTTCGTAGTGGTTGGCGGCGGTAAATGGCTCGGCGAATTGGTCGCCCACCAAATCTTTCCGAACGAAGTAAGCGTTCATGCCCGACAAATCGCATCCAACCAGGGCATATCCCTTTTCCGCACCCAATCGCTCGTAGGCTTTCAGGCTCGCGCCCATGTAGGTGGTGCAGTTGAACACCAGTTCCGGACGGTACTCGACTTTCCAATCCACGTCGGGCGGGAACAATGAATTGTATTCAACCACCACCACCCGCGGTTGGATCGTGGTCAACGCCTGCCAGACAAAATAGGTGTTCCGATCAATATCAATCGAGAACAGATCGAATTCCCGTGGCACGCCAGCCGCGTCAATCAGACTGCTGACGTTCTCGGCGTTGATGAAGGCCCGCTTTAACTTTAAATTTCCGGCGGCCAATGGTTGCCAGAAATGTCGTTGAATCTTCGCGATGGCGGCGTCATCACCATCGAACCAGAAACCTTTCCAACCTTGAACCAATAGAAACGTGGTGTTGTTTTCGAGTCCTTCACTCACCCCGATCTCGACGAAGGTTCGATCCTTGGTCCCGATGCGCCGAAAAATTTCCGCCACGGCGCCATCTTCGCCATTTTGCGAAAACACCTGCTGTTCGTGACGGCACAGTCGCTTTGGCTCCGCGTAACGCGGCTCAGCCAGCAAGCCACGCAAATACTGGTGCTGCGCCAGCAAGGTCTGTCGCTCAAGGTTTGCCGGGGTCTGATAAAATTTTCTGCACGTCTCCTTGAAATAGCCGAACATGGATAATTTGTAAGCCAAACGGCGGAACATTGAACTCATAGTCGTATTATTGCCATAACGGGTCGGCCCGCTCCAGTTCCGGACGCGCTTCAAGCTCCGCATGCACCATGTCCTCGATGGTCCGGGTGAAGGTCCAGCGGCGTTGCCAGCCCAACTCGGTTTCGGCTTTGGCCGGATCGCCTTTCAGTCCTTTGACCACCTGCTGCGAATTCAGCGTCCGGTTGGTGACGCGGACAAATTTACGGTAATCCAAGCCTGCCGCCCGGAACGCGCAGTCCACCAAGTCCGCTACGCGATGCGGTTGCCCGGAAGCGAAAACGTAATCACTCGGCGTTTGCGCTTGCAGCGCGAGCTGGTAGCCGCGCACGAAATCCCGCGCGTCAGACCAATCGCGTTCAGCGCTCAAATCGGCCAACTCCAATTTCTGTCGCTGCCCGG
Source organism: Verrucomicrobiota bacterium (assembly GCA_039806955.1). Taxonomy (GTDB): domain Bacteria; phylum Verrucomicrobiota; class Verrucomicrobiia; order Limisphaerales; family JADLHS01; genus JADLHS01. The sequence continues at coordinate 2,945 of JBDHQI010000012.1, forward strand.
CCTTGATCCCGGCCACCGCTTCGGCGACGCGCCGGCTGAGATAATTCGGGTGACGCAGCGGCGATTCGTGATTGTAGAGAATGCCACTTACCACGAATTGCTGGTAGGTTTCACGATGCAACCGGCCCAGTTGATCGGCGGCGACCTTGGCAATTCCGTACGGCGTACTTGGTTGGCGCAGGGTGGATTCGCACTGCGGCGTTTCGGACGGAACCCCGAAGATTTCCGCTGAAGAAGCCAGAAAAATGCGCGCCGCTGGGCACGCCTCACGCGCCGCCTCGAGCAAGCGCAGTGTTCCGAGGGTGATGCTGGCAATTGTTTCCTCGGGAACGACAAAGCTTTGTCGTGAATCGGAAACTCCCGCCAGATGATAAAGCTCCGTCGGCAACGCAGTTTTCAAGAAACGCAGTAACGCAAACGGATCAGTCAGTGAGCCGGTATGCCACCGGATGGCGTTAAGGTCGGCAGGGGGAAAGCGGCGGCGTAATCGGGCTTCTTCGCGGTCGAATGGCAATCGCAACAATCCGTGGACTTCGTAACCCTGATGTAACAACCACCGGGCCAGATAGGTGCCATCTTGACCCGCAATCCCCGTAATTGCCGCGCGTTTCATCACGGATCATTTTCCTGCTAAATGCACGGTGGGCATGGGCAGCAGGAATTTGCCACCGCGATTGAGAAAGGCGGCTTCACGGCGTTTGAACTCGTCCATGAAATGCCACGGCAAGACAAGGTAGTAGTCCGGTTTTTGCTTGCGGGATTCTTCTTCCGAAATAATTGGAATGTTGGTGCCGATGGTGAAGCTGCCGTATTTGATTGGATTACGATCGGCCACGGCGGGCACCAAGTCGGGGGTGATGCCGATATATTGCAAGGTCGTATTGCCTTTCGTGGACGCGCCGTAACCATGGACGAGTTTCTTTTGTCGCTTGGCCTTCGACAGAAACGCGCGCATGTCTTTGCGAATCGTTTCGATATTTTTTCGAAACGCCGCGTACGGCGCATCGGTGTCCAAAGCCAGTTCAAATTCCTCCAGTCGCAACTGCTGCACTCGTTCGTTGGCGTCCGCGCTTGGTTTCAATCGGCCTTTATGGCCGACTGCGATCCGGAAGCTGCCCCCGTTGCAGTCATTCAATGTGACGTCCACCACCTCCAAATCGTGTTCGGCGAGTAATCGTTCCATCGGTGCCAGGGAATAGTACTCGAGGTGCTCATGGCAGACTGTGTCGAAACTGTTCATCTTCAGCATCAGCGGCAGATAGCTCAGCTCCAAAATCCAGACGCCTTCCTCGTGCAAACAGGTCTGGATATCGCGGACAAAGGCGTGTGGATTCTCCAGATCGTAGAACATGGCGATCGAGGTGATGACCTTCGGTTTTTCGTACGGATACGCGGAACGGAGTGATGCTGCCGAAAAGAAATCATTAACCACCTGCAGACCGGCTGCCCGCGCATGTTCCACCATGTTGGAAGGATCAATCCCAAGCCGTTTAAGCCCCTTCGTTTGATACGACTTGAGCAGGGTGCCGTCATTGCAACCGATATCGAGTACCAGGTCTCCTGCCTCGAGGCGAATCAGACTTTCACCAAAATTGGCGATGCTGGCGAGATGATCGCGCATGCTTTGATTGATGCCGGAGCGATAAAAGTAGGCTCGATATAAAATCCGCGGGGGCACGCTGTGACGCAGTTGGACCAACCCGCACGCCGCCTGATCGTGAGCCGGATCGCAGCGTACCAAGTCCAACGGGATCCGGCGACTTACCGGCGGCCGGCCATCCGGTGAGGCAAAGGATCCCGCAATGTATTGGTCACCCAGTGAAAGCACGGGGGTCAGCGCCTTGCTCCCACAAATGCGACAGGTGCTGCGGGTCACTAGAATTGGCGAAAAAAGTGGTGCCGACATACGCAAAAACTGGCGAAGCCAGAGCGGGGAATCAAGAATGAACGAACTTGAGTCACTCTTAATCAGCCGCCAAGCGCCGGCGTCATCGTAGCCCACACGGCGTCCACGGTGACGGAATTCATGCAGGTCAGTAATTCTTCCGTGCTGCCGCGAATGCCATTGCCATCGTAGCGGTAGTACTCGAGGGAGCGTCCATGCGAAAGGGGATTGGGCACCACGGTGAAGGGATTGTCGTGCGGCAAATTGGTCGCGTTGAGCGTGGGCGCTTCAATCACGATTTGATGAGGCGTTTGCATTGCGGCCGCCAGGTGCATCAGGGCCGTATCCACGCTGAGAAACGCCTGACAACGCGGTAGCAACGCCGCCGCCTGACGCAGGTTTTTGGTTTCGACGGACACGAGCAAGCGCGCGTCGGTTTCCGATATGAGTTGTCGGTGTTGCCGCAATTCCGCGCCGCCGCCGAAAAGCAGGATTTTTACTTGCGGATAATGCTGGTTCAGTCTTTGGAACAATTGCCGGTAGTTTTCAAGCGGCCAGCGCTTCAACGCCAGATTTTTCGTGCCTCCGCTACCGACGTGAACCCCGAGGCAGGTGAAGTTTTTCAGCTCGTGCGCGAGGACAAAATCCTCCGCCCAGCGCGTGTCGGCTTCCGTTAAATGGACTTCAGTGCGGTGCGTGGTGAGCTTGAGTTTAACGCCCAGGCAGCGCAAAAAGTCGAGGTTTTGGTCCACCGTGTGGCGGGTGTAATCTTGCGGCAGGGTTTGATTCACCAGCCAACGATCGAGGCATCCGGTGCAATCGTAATCGTGGCTCAGCCGCGTGCGCGCCGCGATAAGCCGGGCGATGATGCGGTAATGAATCCGACTCTGCGGATGAGTGTTGATCGAGACGTCATAATGTCGGCTTCGCAGTTCGCGCAAGAAATGCCACGCCTCCAGTTTCGGACTGTGCAGTAGATTTTTTTGATAAACGGTGTTGAGATGGGGATTGGTCTCAAGCAGATCCTTCGATCCCGGCCATAAGGTGAGCGCGTCAATGGTTGCGTCGGGAAAGTTGGCTCGCAACTCGGCCAGCAACGGCGTGGCCAACAAGGTGTCACCAATGCCCGCCAGCGATATGATCAGTATTTTCATCTCACAGCCGCAGCTTGACGCCCGGCAATTCAGCGGTCGTTTTATGCAGAAAGTCGCGGAGAGCAGCAATCAGAAAACGCATCATCTCGAGCGTAGCCGCGCCGCCGCCTTCAATTGACCACATTTTGCAACTGCCCGTTCAGGAAGGCCTGGATATTGGCCACGGCGGTTTTCAACAAGCGGCGTCGCGCCGCCTGCGTGGCCCAGGCATTGTGCGGAGTGACCAAACAGTTCCTGGCGGTGAGCAACGGATTATCCGCCGCTGGCGGTTCGATGGATAGAACATCCAGTCCGGCGCCCGCCAATCGTTCGGAGTTCAAGGCTGCGGCTAATGCCGTTTCGTCCACGAGCGCGCCGCGTCCGGTGTTTAATAAAAAGGCCGTTGGTTTCATCCAGCCGAGGCGTTCGTGATTGATGAGCTTCTGAGTATGCGGCGTCAGCGGGCAATGCAAGCTGATGACATCGCTGTCGCGAAACAGCTTTTCGAGCGCAACAAACGCAATCGGCGTTGGTGCGTGTTTGCGCGACGGATTATGTGCCAGAACCCTCATGCTGAAAGCTCGCGCCAATTCTGCAACCGCAGCCCCGATTCGTCCGTAGCCGACAATTCCCAACGTCAAGCCATCCAGCTCGATCAGTGGTGCATCCCAAAAGCACCAGTCAATGGCGTTGGTCCAACCTCCGGCGCGCACCCGTGCGGCGTGATGCCCGGTGCGATTCGTCAGTTCGAGCAATAAGGCAAATGTCGCCTGCGCCACCGCCCGCGTGCCATAGGCGGGAATGTTGGTCACCGGAATCTCTCTCTCGCGCGCGGCGGCCAGATCCACCACGTTGGTGCCGGTCGCCAGGACGCCGATGTATTTGAGTTGCGGCAGCGCGGCCAGCGTCTCGCGCGATAACGGAGCTTTATTGGTCAGGACGATTTGCGCGTCCGCCGCCCGGGATCGGATTTCCGCCACCGGGGTGCGATCATAAATCTGGCACCGGCCCAAACGCTGTAAATCCGTCCAGTCCAAATCACCGGGATTGAGGGTGAAGCCGTCGAGAACGCAGATATTCATGCGCGCAGGGTAAGGTTATTGCGTCCCGAGTGAAAGCTTGGCGCATTGTATTTCCGTGATAAAATCGGTCCATGAACGTGGCAACGCGGCATTGCTGGAAGTGTGGGGCGGAATATAAGGAACGTCGTTCGCCGGGCCGGTCGGAAGTGTGTCTCTGCGACGCGGACCTGAAAGTTTGTTTGAATTGCGTCCACTACGATCCGACTGTGGCGCACCAATGTCGCGAGCGCCGCGCCGAGCCGGTGATAGACAAGGCTCTTGCCAACTATTGCGAGTGGTTCGAGCTGGCCCGCCGCGTTTATGTGCCCCCCGCCGAGGAGAAATTCCGCGCCGATAAAGCCCGGGATCAATTAAAGCGACTGCTGGGCGATTAAGCGCGCCGGTTGACACAACTAATATAATTAACCAAGAATTCAAAACTAAACGCACAACGAAACCGATTATGACCGAGCCAGCCAAAACTATTTCCACCAGTTCACTCCTGCAGGAATCGCGCACGTTTCCGCCCTCGTCCGAGACTGTAAAACGCGCCTGGATCAACACCGAGCAATACCAGGCCATGTACGCCCGCTCGATCAATGAACCTGAAAAATTCTGGCTCGAACAAGCGAACGAACTCGATTGGTTCAAGAAGCCAACCCAGGCCTGTCGTTACACCTGGGATACGGCGGCACGGAAGATCGAGCATACCTGGTTTGCGGATGGTCAGTTGAACCTGAGCGTCAATTGTCTGGACCGTCACCTCAAGACGTCGCGCCGCGATAAAACCGCGCTCATCTGGCAGGGTGAAACCGAGGATCACGTGCGTCGTTTCACGTACGCGGAATTGCACCAGGAAGTCTGCAAGTTCGCCAACGTGTTAAAATCGTTTGGTTTGAAGAAGGGTGATCGCGTGGCGATTTACCTGCCGATGGCGCCCGAAGCGGCCATCGTGATGCTGGCCTGCACCCGCATCGGGGTGATTCATTCCGTGGTGTTCGGCGGGTTCAGCGCGGATTCACTGACCAACCGCATCAATGACTCAACCTGCCGACTGTTGATTACTGCCAACGCTGGCGTGCGGGCCGGCCGGCCGATTTTGCTCAAGGACATCGCCGACAAGGCGCTGCAAAGCACGCCTTCTGTCGAAAAAGTGATTGTGCTGAAACACAACAATATCCCGTGCCAAATGACGGCGGGGCGCGACGTGTGGTATCACGAATTGATGGCTTCCGCGTCGCCAGATTGTGCGCCTGAAATAATGAACGCGGAGGATTATCTGTTCATGCTTTACACCAGCGGCTCGACGGGCAAACCCAAGGGCGTTGTGCATAGCACTGCGGGGTATCTGCTGCACTCGGCGCTGACCACCAAATACATGTTCGATATTCATGATGACGATGTGTATTTCTGCACTGCTGACGTCGGCTGGGTCACCGGCCACAGCTATCTGGTTTACGGACCGCTGTGCATTGGCACCACCACGCTGATGTTTGAAGGGGTGCCGACCTATCCGAATCCGGGCCGGTTCTGGAAGATTGTTGAAAAATTTAAAGTCACCGCGTTTTACACCGCGCCCACGGCAATCCGGGCGCTGATTCGACTGGGCGACGAATGGGTCACCAAGCACAACCTGAGTTCCCTGCGCGTTCTCGGCTCGGTGGGCGAGCCGATTAATCCCGAGGCGTGGATGTGGTATTACCGCGTTGTAGGCCAAAGTCAGCGCCCCATCGTGGATACCTGGTGGCAAACGGAGACCGGGGGCATCATGATTTCTCCGTTCCCCGGCGCGAGTGTGCTGAAACCGAGCAGCGCGAACCGTCCCTTCTTTGGGGTTGAGCCGGTGGTGTTACGTGATGACGGCACGGAATGCGTGCCCAATGAAGGCGGCAAATTGTGCATGAAAAAACCGTGGCCGGGTTTGATGCGCACCACCTGGGGGGATCACAATCGTTTCGTGGACACTTACTTCACCATGTTCAAAGACCTGTATTTTTCCGGCGATGGTTGTCGTGTGGACGAGGATGGCGATTACTGGCTGATGGGACGCGTGGATGATGTGGTAAATGTTTCCGGTCACCGCATCGGCACGGCCGAAGTGGAAAGCGCCCTGGTGAGCCACGCGAAAGTGGCGGAAGCCGCCGTCGCCCCCATGCCTCACGATATCAAAGGTCAGGGGCTATACGCCTTTGTTACGCTTAAAGAAGAGGTCAGCCCGAGTGAAGATTTGAAGAAGGAACTGATCCAGCACGTACGCAAGGAAATTGGCGCGATTGCCGCGCCGGATAAGATTCAATTTGCGCCCGGATTGCCAAAGACCCGCTCCGGTAAAATCATGCGCCGCATTCTGCGCAAGATCGCTGAAGGGCATCCCGATCAAGTGGGTGACACCACCACCTTGGCGGACCCGGCGGTGGTCGAAGCGCTCGTGCAAGGCAAGCAATAATCGCGCGTGGCGCACCGGTTGATTCCCTGCTGACATCCGTGGTCACATTCGATAGAGTGCGGCCATGGATCCCCGTGAAGCGTTCGTCGCGTTAAATCTCATCGAAGGCGTTGGGCCAGTGCGGGCGCGCTCGTTGTTGGAGCATTTCGGAACCGCCCCGGCCATTCTCAGCGCCTCCAAATCACAACTGCTGCAGGTCCGCAACCTGGGCAATGAAACCGCCGAAGCGATTGGTAACTGGGAAAAGCAGGTGGATCTGGCGGGAGAACTGAAGCGCCTCGACGATTTTGGCTGCCGCGTGGTGATTCAATCGGATGAGGAGTATCCCGCCGCGTTGCGCGAGATTTACGATCCGCCACTGGTGCTTTACGTGAAAGGCGCCTTGGTGCCGCAGGATAAAAATTGCGTGGCCTTGGTCGGCTCGCGACAAACGACGCATTACGGAATCGAAACCGCGCGCAAGCTGGCTTATCAACTGGCGTACGTGGGAGTGACAGTGGTGAGTGGTGGCGCGCGCGGCATAGACACGGCGGCGCATCAGGGGGCTTTGGCCGCGAAAGGTCGCACCGTTTGTGTCTTGGGCACCGGACTCAACATCGTATTCCCGCCTGAAAACAAGGACTTGTTTGAACGCATTGCGGAAAACGGTGCGGTAGTTTCGCAATTTCCGTTTAACCGCAAAGGCGACAAACAATCCTTTGCGATTCGCAATCGCATCGTGGCTGGCATGTCGCTCGGTACGATGGTGGTGGAAGCGGATTTGCACAGCGGCGCGCTGATCACGGCTAATTTTGCCACGGAATACGGCCGACAAGTCTTCGCCGTACCGGGACGGATTGATTCGCCGCGCAGCAAGGGCTGTCATGATTTGATCAAGAAAGGGGCGAAACTTTGTGAGAGCGCGGAAGACGTACTCAGTGAATTCGAGTATCTGTTTCCCGCCAGCAACCGCCCGCCCGGCGCGAGTGAGACCGGTGTGTTGCCCACGCTGGAATTGTCGGCAAACGAGCAAGCCGTGTTGGATACACTTTCGTCCGCCCAGGAAACGAGTATTGACGAGGTGATTCGCCAGAGCGGCCTGCCCAGTTCGGCGGCGAGCGTGGCGTTATTAAGTCTGGAAATGAAACGGATTGTGAGACAGTTGCCCGGCAAACTCTTCGTGCGCCAACGCTGACTATCTCTTTCGCATAGCGCAACGCACTGGTAGTCTGTTGGACGCATGCGGATCGGTTCGCTGACGCTTTCAACGCCGTTGTTCCTCTCGCCCCTGGCGGGTTACACCAACCTGCCTTTTCGGCTCGTAATTCGGGAGATCGGTGGGGTGGGGCTTTGCACCACTGATCTGGTAAATGCGCGTTCGCTGCTCGAAAAACGGGAGAAAGCCTTCAAGCTCATTGAAACAACTCCGGCGGACACCCCCCTGGCCGTGCAATTGTTCGGTAGTGTGCCGGAAGAAATGCGCGCCGCCGCGCTCTTGCTGGAATCGCGCGGTGTGGCGTCCGTGGATATCAACATGGGTTGCCCGGTGCGCAAGGTGGTCAACGTCGGCGGCGGGTCTGCAATGATGACCGAGTTGCGCAAAACGGCGGCGTTGGTTCAAGGAATGGTGAACGCGGTAAAAATCCCGGTCACCGCCAAAATGCGACTGGGCTGGGATGAAGATAATTTAACCGCACCAAATTTGGCGCGCGCCTTGGAAGCCGTGGGCGTGGCGGCGATCTTTGTGCATGGCCGGACTCGACAACAGGGTTTCGGTGGGACGGTGAATCTGGCCGGAATCCGCCAAGTAGTTGCGGCGGTGAAAAGTATCCCGGTGATCGGGAATGGCGACGTAGTGACGCCCGAAGCGGCCAAGCGGATGTTCGAGGCGACCGGTTGCGCCGGAGTAAGCATCGGTCGAGGCGCATTTTACAATCCCTGGATTTTCCAACAGACCAGCCATTTTTTAGCCACCGGTGAATTGCTTCCGGAAGCGTCCTTCCCGGAACGGGTCCGCGTGATGTGCCGCCATTTGGACTTGATGATCGAGGTGTTTGGCGAAGCATTGGGCTGTCGCATGTTCCGCAAGGTGGCGCCGTGGTATGCCAAACGTTTCGGTCCGGCGAATGAGTTTAACAAGCGTGTTGTCACCATCAGTTCGCGCCAGGAATTTCACGAGTTGTTGGAACACTACTCTCGCTGGCGGCAGCAGTTTCTGGATGAGTACGGCGAGTTATTACCACGCTTTCAAGCGTCTCCCATGCAAGCGTCATTTATGCTGGGTGAACCTATTGCTGCGGCCCGTGAGCAAATTCCTGTTCCGCGCGGGCCAGTGGAAGTTTGGTAGTGTGCGCGGGTCAGGGTTTTGGAGAACGATTGCCTCGGAATCGCTCACCTGCGTAAAGGGTCCTGATTATTTACCCGCCAAAACCGCCTCGATGTTCTCTTTCAATTCGCGATTCACCTCATCCACGGGGCGGTGTCCATCCACGATGGTGAACCTGTAGGTTTTCTGGAGTTTGCGGAAGGCCAGCCGCATCAAAGTTTGATACTCGATGAAGCTGTCGTATAAATCACGGGACAATCCCAGGTCCATGCCGCTTTCCCAGTAATCAAGCGTGGCCGCCTTGGCCAAAACGCGTTGGACCAGTTCGACGGGTTCGATGGCCAGATAGAAAACCGCATCCGGTTTCAACGCGATTCCGTAGAGATTTTTGAGCCAGGCCGCATCCATTCCGCGCACCATGTCGCGCGCCATCAACGTGTAGATATAACGATCCGCCAAAACGATGAAGCCGGCCTTGAGCGACGGCAGGATGACATTCTCGAGTTGATCGGCAAAGTCGGTAGCGTAAAAAAGACTGAGCGTGGTATGGCTCAGGATATTTCCATTCTGGGCGCGCGCCAGTTCCTCGCTCACCAACGTCGAACGCTTCAAACCCACCTGCACGGTGGCGTGGCCGCTGATCTCCAGCCATTGCACCAGCAGTTCAATCTGCGTCGAGCGCCCCGAGCCGTCCGCCCCTTCCACCACGATCAATTTGCCGGCGAGTTCTTCCGGTTTTACGCGCGGAATGCCCTCGCCGTAAAAGCTGCGGTCGCTGTGCGACGGCACTTCGAGTTTCGTGTGAACCTTGTTCATGCGGCGGAATCTTCCTCCATTTCTTCCTGAAGCTGGTTTCGGTTGACCGCGCGTTTGATCGGTGGGGGCAGGGGCAGCGGACTGTTGCGGCGAAATTGATCGAAATCAATCCCCTGGTTCACGAGCCGGCGGACGGTGGTTTGTTGTGTTTCCACCCGTTCATTGGCATCAATTGTCACAAAATTGAATTCGGCGCTCATGGCCAGATACTGGTCCAGGATGCGGCCTTGAAAAATGCGAAAGCTTTCGTAAGGGTCCGACGACAAACGCAAGTCCATCCCTGCCTCAAAAAATTTCAACTTGGGTCGCCCCTCCAAAATGCGGCTCAACGACACCTCCAGGTCGGCTTTGAAAAAGAAAGTGAGGTCCGGGGCGGCGGCGAAATTGTAAATGCCGCGGACCCAATTCGGGGGGCAGCCGCGGACGACATCGCGGGCAAACGCGGTAAACACGTAGCGATCGCACAACACCACGTAGCCCGCACGCAACAGCGGCAGCAGATGGCGTTCGTAGCGATCCGCGAAATCGGTGGCGTGGATCAGACTGAACGTGGTGGGCGACAGCAGTTCGCGCTTCTTGCCCTTGCTGGTGGCGGATTTGACCAGTTCCGAAGAATTCCATTCGCTGAAATAAACCTTCACCCCCTCCGCTTCGAGCCAGCGGCGCAGCAGATAAATTTGCGTGGATTTCCCGGAGCCATCGAGACCTTCGACGGCGATCAAGCGTCCGGGGAAACCCTGTTCGGCAAAAGTTTTCATTCATCGTCAAAGCTAGTCACTCATCCGGCCAACTCAATGTTTTTATGAGTACGGTGCGGAGTCGGTTGCCCCGGATTTGCGTTCGTTCGGTTCTTGAATAAATAAAGGCGGCGGCGGTAAAATCTCCCTTTGAAAATATGGCCAGTACATTTGCCGTAACCAGAAACCATTTGATCTTCGGGCTTTGCCTGCCACTGGCGATATTGCTGGGATACTTGCTGGCGGAACCCTTTGCTTCCACCACTGTTGTTGTCGTCGTCGTGCTGACGGCGGTGCTGATGGTGCCGGTTATGATGCGCTGGTATCATCCGCTCTTGATCCTTAGTTGGCACCTGGCGATGTATCCCGTCTTTTTCCCGGGGCGGATGGCGCTATGGGTGGCCATGGCCTTTGCCGGTTTGTTTTTCGTGATTTTGCATCGGTCCGTGGATTCCGATTATCGCTGGAATAATGAGCCTTCACTGACGGCACCCCTGCTCGTCTTTAGCCTGGTAATCATTGCCACCGCTTTGGCCACTGGCGGTATCGGCCTGCGCGTTCTGGGTTCGAAAGAGATGGGAGGCAGAGGGTACGTGCTGTTGCTGGCGGCTATTGTCGGCTATTTCGTGTTGACAAGCCGCAGTATCAAACCCCAGCACGCCAAATGGTACGTCGCGCTCTTTTTTCTCTCGGGGGTTAGCTATGTTATCGGTTATTTCGCGCTAAGGATGGGGACTGGGGCTGAGTTTTTAACTTACTTATTCCCACTCACCTCACTCTCTGGGGTTGACTCAACGGGACAAGTATTCAGGCCTGAGGGCGAGCGGATTGATGGATTGATGCCTGCTGCGGTGCTGGTCTTTTGCTGGCTTCTGGCACGGTACGGAGCGACTGGAATTCTGGCGTGGAATCGCCCGTGGCGCGCGCTCATCTTCGTCGGTGTCATTGCAGCGGGTTGCTTCGGTGGATTCCGTTCCATGCTGGCCTTGATGGGGATGGTATTTTTCCTGTTGGTTTATTTGGAACGCATGTGGCGCGGCCCCGCCTTTTTGATTCTGTTAATGGGAATGTTGGTGGGAAGCGCCGCAGTGGTGCTTTCCGCAAGCAAGTTGCCGTTCGCCATCCAACGAACCATCGCCTTCTTACCCGTGGATGTTGACCCGGCGGTGCGGATCGGAGCGGAATCTTCCACTGAATGGCGTATTCACATGTGGCAATCCGTAATTCACATGGTGCCTCAATATCTGTTCCTCGGAAAAGGTTACGGCCTTTCCGCAGAAGAATTGTATATGGAGCGGCAGGGCGCGCTACGGGGATTCGGTGAACAATGGAGCGGCGCGGCCCTGGCTGGGGATTATCATAGTGGTCCGCTATCGGTGATCATTCCTTTCGGGATTTGGGGGGCGTTGGCGTTTGGTTGGGTGCTTTATGCTGGGACGCGATACCTCTATCGGGTGTATCGGGACGGGACAGAATCACTGCGGATGATCAATCGGTTGTTATTCGCGTTGTTTGTGGCACGCATTGTGTTCTTTCTCTTCGTGTTTGGCGCACTTTACAACGAGTTTTACTATTTCACGGGCATCTTGGGGTTGAGCGTGGCGCTAAATTCAACCGAACGGCAGTCGAGTACAGAATCTGTTACTGAACTGCCGGAAAGCGAAATGAATCAAGCGAACAGTATCCCGATCGCACGCGTGAGCAATGAGTAATACCCTTGCGATCATCCGGTCCGCAATCATCTACGGCTTATGTCTGCCGTTGGCGGTTTACTTGGGCTACCTGCTGGCGAATCCCGCTGATCGCATTAGTCTGGCTGTTATTGCGGTTGCTTGTCTGCTGCCATTGATCCCAGCGCTGATGCGCTGGCACCACCTGCTATTGATCGTCAGTTGGAACATGAGCATGGTGCTCTTTTTCATCCAAGGCTCACCCTATCTCTGGATGGTGATGACCGCGTTGAGCCTCACATTGACAGTCTTGCAACATGTCCTGAAACGCAACGTGAAGTTCAGCGCTCCCAGCACCTTGGTTTTGCCGTTGATGTTTCTTGCCTTGATTATTGTCGGTACGGCCCAGTTAACCGGTGGTATTGGTTTGGCCGCTTTTGGGAGCGACTCCTTCGGCGGCAAGCGCTATATCCAATTACTGGTCGCCATCGCCGGATTTTTTGCCATTGTCAGCCATCGTATTCCCTCCGAGCGCGCCAATCTTTACGTCGGTTTGTATTTTCTAGGCGGAGTGACTGCCTTGATTGGAAGTTTGGCCCCGTGGATTCCGGGTGGGTTGCGGATGATCTATGCCTTGTTTCCGGTGGACGATACGCGGTTGTTCTTCAACGAGGTTAATACCGAATACCTGCGTTTGAATGGGGCGACGGTCGCGGCTATGAGTGCGCTTTGTTTTATCTTCGCGCTCCATGGGTTGAGCGGCATACTGGGCATTGGTGAACGTGCACGATTTTTACCGCTGCAGTTTCGTGGTGGTTTTGGCATCAACCAGCCTTGGCGCATCATTGTTTTCCTGGGTCTGGCAGCCTTGGCGACGAGCGGCGGATACCGCTCCTATTTGATTACCATTATTCTTTACTGCGGGGTACTCTTCTTACTTGAAGGTTTATTCCGTTCAAAATTATTGCCTCCTTTACTGCTTTTGGCCGTCTTGGTTCCTGTGGTGACCTTGCCGCTCGCGGATAAATTGCCCTTAACCATTCAGCGTTCCTTGAGCTTCCTGCCAATTGAGATTGATCCACGGGTGGAAATAGACGCCGAGAATTCATCCGAATGGAGGTTGAAGATTTGGGAGCAAGTCATTCCCACGATTCCGCAATACCTGCTCATCGGCAAGGGCTACTCCATGGATGTGCGCGAATTTGAAAAGATTCAGGCCGTCCGCCAACCCAGCAGTCAGGCGATCGCCGAATACGCCCAAGACTATCATAGTGGTCCGTTGTCCTTGCTGATTCCCTTGGGCAGTTTCGGGATCATCGGATTTGCCTGGTTTCTCATCACCGCTTACCGGGTGTTGCGCAACAATTACCGGTACGGTCCGCCCGAGTATCGGAAGCTAAATACATTTCTCTTTACCTTCTTTCTGGTGCGCACCTTCATATTCATTGTTATTTACGGCTCTTTTCAAAATGATCTGGCCGTTTTCACCGGCATTGTGGCCTTGAGCATCAGCCTCAACGGTGGCGTCCGCCAACCTGCGCTGGCCCCTGCGAAACCCAATCCCGCTTATCTCCCCTTCCGTCTGCCCAAGCCGGCGCGCTTGTAGCGCCATGCGCCTGTCGCCAAGGACGGCGACAATTGCCATGTGAGGGAACTGAGAATATGATTTCCCATGGCAACGGAACGCCAAACTTTGAATACCCGGCCGAACATCACCATCGTCACTCCCTGCCTCAACAGCGAGGTCACGCTCAGGTCAACGATCGAAAGCGTGTGCGCGCAGGATTATCACGATTGGGAGCATCTGGTTTTGGATGGAGGCTCGACTGACGCGACGCCAAAAATCCTTTCCGAATATCCCCACTTGCAATGGACTTCTGAAAAGGATGCCGGCAATTACGAAGCCATGAATAAGGGTATCGCCCGGGCGCGCGGCGAATGGATTGTGATTTTGAATGCCGACGATTGTTTCCGTCCGGGGGCGTTAACCGCGGTGGCTCAGGCCGCCGCGCAACCCTCCGAATGGGATGCCTTGTTCGGCGACGTCGTCTACGTGGATGATGCTGGACGGGAAATCTATCGCCGGGCGGAAGCGCGATATGATTATCAGGTATTGCTCTACGCGGTGGATAACGTCTGCCACCAGACGCTTTTCGTGCGGCGCGGTATCTATCAACGCCTTGGCGGGTATCGGCAACGGGAGTTTCGCAGCTCGGCGGATTACGAATTCAAGCTCCGGTTGGGCCGAGAAAAATGCCGCGTTGGACACCTGCCGCAATTCCTCGTGAATTACCGGTATCACCAGCACGGTCAATCTGCCGATCAGCGGCTCATCCGCAATAGCCTTCAAGAAGCGAAAATCATCAAACAATCGTATGGAAATCCGGGAGGGTGGACAGCGCGTGGACTAAAGCTCGTTTACAAAACCAAACGTCAGTTGCAGAAGCTCTGGTATCGCGGTCACTGTGATCTTGTTCCGGGCCGATGGAAACTTCGTCCGCACCTGCGGCGCCAAAGCCAGTTTTCCTCCAATAGCGGACTTGATCAGCTCACCTCTGATTAGCTGGCTTTACGGACGCGCCTATTTCTTTAGAATCCACAGCGTACCGAGCATGGAATCAATGTGGCGGACGGAAGCAATCTGAATGAACTGGGTGGCATTGCGTTATTTATCGTGGTTGGATACCCGCGCCCGCTTCGTGGCCAAGACGCCGTCTCGCGGCCGGTTGCTCGACCTCGGCTCGTCCGATGGTGAAACGCTGAATCATTTTGCCGAGTTGCGACCCGACCTGATGTTCTACGCCGCGGACAAGTTCGGTCAACCAGAGCGGTATCCACCAAACTGCCAGTTTTCTCGAGTTGATTTTGTGGTGGATCGTTTCCCCTGGCCGGATCAATTCTTCGACGCCGTCACCTGCATGCACGTCGTGGAGCATCTGGATTCGCTGCAAAATTTGTTGTCCGAAATCGCGCGCATCTTGAAACCGGGAGGATGGGTTTACATTGAAACCCCGCATTCCAAAACAGCACAGTTGCCGAGTGCGGCGGGAAAATTTACGCTCAATTTCTACGATGACGCCACGCACGTGCGGATTGTGTCCATTGCAGAATTGCGCCGCGCCATGACTTCGACCCGATTACAACCTCGCCGAAGTGGAATCTCGCGTAACTGGCTGTTTGCCGCATCCTACCCATTTTTTTATTTTTGCCGCCAAAGCCGGAAACAATTCACCGCCCGCGTGCATTGGATCGGTTGGTCCGCCTATCTGACGGCGCAGCGTCTGTCATGAAACCGCGATTGCTAATCATTGAACTTTGGGGGTTGGGTGATTTGCTCATTGCCAATTCATTTCTGCAAGCGGCATGTGAACAATTCTCCGTCACCCTGTTGGCCAAACCGTACGCTCAAGAGCTGCGCCGCCAACTTTGGCCGGAGGTCGAGGTCATTCCGTTCGTGGCACCATGGACGGCATTTAAAGCTAAATACCATCTCTGGAACTGGCCGTGGGGCGAGATGCTCCGCATCCGCAACCAAATCACCCGCCGGCGCTTTGAAGTGGGGCTGTCGGCGCGATGGGATCCGCGCGACCATTTCTTGCTCAAGGCCTGTCGCGTCCGCCGGCGCTTGGGTTTTTCCCGGTTGCGCAGCCGTGTTTTTCTTACCGATCCCATCGCCCGCCCGGCGCCGTGGGAGCATCGTTATGAGTACTGGCGCACTTTAGGCCGCGCCCTCGGTTTCAATCTGCCCGAACGAAGCGAGCTGATCGCGGCGCCCGTGGCCAAGAGCGAGACCATTCTCATCCATAGCGGCGCCGCCCAACCGGTGCGGATATGGCCTTTGGACCGCTACCAACGGTTGGCGCGACAACTTCGAGAGCATCATTATCGCGTCATCATTGCGTGCGATGCGGATCAGCAAACCTGGTGGACGAATAATGGCGAACCCGACGTAATAGTGCCGCAGTCTGTGGCGGAACTCTTCAGCCTCATGGATCGGGCCCAAGTATTCATCGGCAATGATTCCGGTCCGGGACATATTGCGGCGATCCACGGTCTGCCGACGTTCACCTTGTTCGGCCCACAACTCCCGGAGTGGTTCGTGCCGTTGCACCCGCAAGCTGCTTTCATTGAAGGCACACCCTGTCCCTACAAACCCTGCTCTGATTACTGCCGCTTTCCGACGCCGCATTGTTTGTGGAATATCTCGGAAGCGGAAGTCTGGGACGGCGTGCAAAAATTTCTCCAGGCCAATCTTGCTCTTCACTAAAGCCGCCACTCTCGTGGTGGGGGAGGCCGCCGTAATCCGCCGATTCTTTCCCGGCGTCCTGTCTGCTTATTTCGTCGGGACTAACAATGATTCGGGAGACACTCGCTGCAACATAATGGACTCATAAGCATTGGTGCGGCCAGCCTCAAATAGACAGACGATATCGCCATTCGGGAGCGCGGCCAGATCCGAGTACGCGCTGGGTCCGGGATGCAAGACTTGAGCGGTGGGCCAGGTTCGTCCGTCGTCGAAACTGGCGCGCAACGTAAGATTAACGCGCTGCTCCGGACTGGCTGGATTGCTGAACAAAATCACTCCAGGCCGATCCGCTTCCGGCCAGCGCAAGCGTCGGATCGCAGCCTGGCAGAGCGGTTCAATAAGGGTCGCGTCAAACCGTTGGTCCTGCCAGGTCAATCCGCCGTCAGCACTGATGGCTACCTGTCGGCACTTGTGACTGCGTTCGTAGTTCCGCATGTTGAGCAGCAGACGGCCATCGGTTAATTCAACGACCTGACATTCATTCACCTTGTCGCCGGGGGTGGTTCCACCCAATTTCCAAGTCGCGCCGTGATCATCGGAATAAATGACGTGCGAATAATAGCGATCCTCACCCGCTTCATTATGGTCACAGGGAATGACCAGGCGTCCGCGATACGGCCCTCGGGCGATTTGCAATCCACCGCCCGGTCCGGTCGCATACCAGGTCCAGTTCGTACGCTTCACGGCTTTGGTAATTTCGCGCGGCCGATCCCAGGTCGCTCCGTCGTCACTCGAACTGGTGATGAAAACCCGGCGCGTGTCCCGGCTCGTTTGGGCGTGAATCTGGCGCGCTTCGTCCACGCCGTTATTCCAAGTGAGAGCAAGCCATAATACGCCGGTTTCGCGATCCAGCACGGGACTGGGATTGCCGCAGGTGTTGGGGCCATCAGACCAGATGACTTGAATGGGACTCCAAGTTTGGCCGTGGTCGGTGGAACGACGCACCGCCAGATCAATTTTGCCCGTATCTGACGCGGACT
This sequence comes from Verrucomicrobiota bacterium, assembly GCA_039806955.1. Taxonomy (GTDB): domain Bacteria; phylum Verrucomicrobiota; class Verrucomicrobiia; order Limisphaerales; family JADLHS01; genus JADLHS01. The sequence continues at coordinate 20,284 of JBDHQI010000012.1, forward strand.
TTTTACGTCCCTCGGCAAACGCCAACAGTGTGCCGTTTGCTGAAACCGCCAGGGCGGGAATCCGCCAGGTATGGTAGCCGTCTTGCCCGCGCACAAACACCGGTTGTGCCGGAGGCAATGGTTCAGCGCCACCAGTGTGAACGAGGCCACCAACCAGCAGCCCCCCGATCATCAAACCGATACGGTTCGATTGACGCAGCCAGGTCAAAGTCACGATTTTGGCAGCGGTCGAATTATATTTGGAAGGGATCATCAGCAATCAGGGTGCGCTCGCCATGCCTTGCGCCGTCCGTGCGGACCACGTTTTTTGTCAGCATGACGGCCCGGTGCGGTCTGGCGAGACGGTTTGGATTTCGTAAATTTCCGCACCGGCTCGATGGTTTTGGGGCGCGGTTTGGGCGCCAACACAATGGGACAGCCTTCGTATCCGAACGCCTTGCGCATTTCGCCGGCGAGATATTTTTTATATGGATCGGAGAAAAGCTCATCCCGATTAACGAAGAGCAGAAAAGTTGGCGGTGCTTGTTTAACCTGGGTCGCGTAGAAAAATTTCAACCGGTGCCCCAGCGTGCTGATGGGCTGACGGCGTTCCACGGCATCATTGAGCGTTCGGTTGAGCAAGGCCGTTGGAATCTTCTGTTGTAATTGTGCGGCCACGTAGCGTACCGCTTCCAGCAGCCGGTCCAGGTGAAAACCGGATTGGGCCGAGGTAAAAATCACCGGCGCGTAATCGAGAAAGAACAATTGTTTTTGCACCCATTGACCGAACTCCGCCAGCAACGTCAATGGCACTTTATTTCCCTCGTAACGCTTTTTCCGATCCCGTCTCTGGATTTCTTCCGCGCGGGCCTGCCGCACCGCGTCCGCGTAAAGATCCCACTTGTTCACCACGAGGATGCAGGCTTTACGATTGGCGACAATGTGATCGGCGATTTTTTTATCCTGTTCCAAAATGCCTTCCTGCGCATCCAACACGAGCACGCAAATATCGCTGCGTTCGATGGATTGTTCCGTGCGTTGCACACTGAAAAACTCCACTGAATCATTCACCCGGCGGGTCTTGCGCATCCCGGCGGTATCAATCAAAACGTAGCTTTGTTTGACGCCTTCAGTTTCGACTTCAAACGGCACGTCCACTGCGTCACGCGTGGTGCCCGCAATGGGACTGACAATCACCCGCTCTGACTTGGTCAGCGCATTGATGATCGAGGATTTACCGACGTTGGGCCGCCCGACGATGGCGAGCTTCAACGGTTCCTCAGGTTTCCGCTCGCTCAAGATCTCGCTTTCTGAAGTGGATTCAGTCCGGGTCGCCGCAGACGGAGTTTCCTCTGCAGTTTCAGGCAGCAGCGTCAACGCTGCGCTCATCAAGTCATCAATTCCTTCTCCGTGGATAGCGGTTACGGGAAAAATTTTGGCAAAACCCAGTTGTGCAAATTCGCTCACTTGCGGTTCGAGACGCGAGGTGTCCACCTTGTTCACTGCCACCAGAACTGGCTTGCCCGATTTGCGCAGGCGTTGCGTCACTTCGCGGTCCAGTGGCACAATGCCTTCCTGAACATTGACGACGAAGATGATCGCGTCGGCCGCCGCAATCGCGAGGTCCACCTGTTCCACCGCCGCCCGGATGATGACGTCTGTGGATTTCTCCTTTCGCAACAGGCCGATGCCGCCCGTATCCACCAACGTAAATGGTCGTCCATGCCATTCCGCCTCCGCGCTGACGCGATCGCGCGTAACCCCCGGCATATCATGCACGATGGCAATGCGTTTACCGACGAGGCGATTGAACAACGCCGATTTGCCGACGTTGGGTCGGCCAACAATGGCTATTAACCCTGACATGGGTCCAAGATGCGAGAACCCCGGGCCACGAGAAAGCAAAATGGGCGCGGCGGAAGTGATCGAGCCGGGCGCTGACCAACAAAGGGAGAGCGGAGTTCGCTACCGCCGCGCGCGATAGAAGCGCGCGTGGTGGGTTGGCGGGTTTGAATCCAAAAACTGCAAGGGCTGATTGGTCATCGTAATGTTCGCTAACGGTTGCCAGACGGATAGATCGTCCGAAACTTCCAATTGAAATTGATCCCCCAACGCGCTGCTGAGGGTCAGACTGACCTTGGCTTCCGGGGTGATGGACACCGCAGTGAAGGCTATCGTCGGCGTCAGATTCTCCACCCGAACATTGTCAAACAGCACGAAGGAATCGCGCGCCGGCGCGGCGATGGAAGGAAAAACATCCATCAACCCCAGCATGATGTTGCCGTGCGAAAAGGCTGAAATGTTGGTGCGTTGAGCAACAACAACGCCATCCAGAAGCCAGAGAATGGTGTTGTTGATCTGACGCAATTCGACTTCCACCCAGCTCTTTCCCGGTGCGCCCGGCGTTTCAAAACGGTCGCTGGGAAAAAGGCTTTGAAACGGGGCTTGCGTATGGTTGGTGCCGATCAAACCACTGAGCGCGGGCGTGTTTAAATCCAGCGGCGCCCCATTCGGGTTACCCACGTAGGCGCGGTAGTCCCGACTGTCTCCGCCCTCGCCAGTAACCGCGAACCAAACCCCGTCGCTGCCTGAAGTTGCGGTCGTGGCCCAGTTGGCGTTCGTGCCGGAATGATTGATCCCGCACAAGGCATGCTGCGTGCTCCCGGTCACGCCGCTGCCGCTGCCGCCCGCATTACCGGGATAATTGATCCACAGATCAAACTTGAGTGCAAAATTACCCGCCACCGAGAAATTTCGCGGATAGAGGTTTACCGCCGCATTGGCGCCGACCGCATCGGTATTCACGGTAAGTTTCACGCCTCGCGTGCTGCCATCGGTTGTGTTGGGCGCGGGCGGAATCAACGCCGTCACCCCGTTGAACGTGTAGGGAATCACTCCGTAATTGAAACCGAATTCCACGGTATAATCCGGGATGCCGTTGTCTGCCCCCCAAACGACATTCCATTGATCGGCGGAATTGGTGCTGAAATGGTCTTGAAAAAGCAGCGGGAAATCAGAGCCCTGTTGACGCACCACGGCAACGCGGCTGGTCACTACTCCCGCCGTATTACTGACGACCACCGTGTAATTGCCCGCAGCCGCAAGCTGTAAATTTGTGATGCTTAAACTGGCATTCGTCGCCTGGGGGACGTTGGTGTTGTTCAACCGCCATTGATACCGCAAGGGCGCGTCGCCGATGGCCAGAGTGGTAAGTGAAACATCCGCGCCCGGCAAAACGGATTGGCTGACGGGATGACGCATCACTACTGGCGCCAGGGGCGCGACGGTGTAACGCGGAAGGGGAATCGTTCCATTTGCCGAACCCTCCGCAACACCATCATTACTCAGCAACGCGCAGAGCGTCGGGCTGGCCAGTACGTTTGTGATCGAATTGGCATTGCCGTCCACCGTCAGCGCCATCTGCGCAAAACGGATTCCGTGCGAGTAATCCACGTAAGTTTCTTCGTGACCGTTATACAACGGCTGAATGTAGGTGCCGTTGACATAATGCCACCCGTAAATCACCACGGGCCTGGTGATGGTCGGTCCATTGGCGAAATTGGTGTAAATACGCGCTGAAATGATCACGTCTTTTTTTGTGCCGCCAACCAGCGTTCCCAGCGGATACACATTCGTTAGCGGATTGCGTTGGTTGTCAATGGCGTTATCCGACGCGGCAAAAACCGCCACGCTCGTGATGTCGTAGCTGGCCGGACTGAATGGCAGTGGCGCGAGTTTGACGGGCGCGTTGGTCCAGATTTGGTTCACCATCTGCCGGGTCGGCAACGAGTAACCCAGATGATCTGCTAACCGTTGCGCGAGCAGGGGCGTCATGGGCGTGCGGAAATAATCCGTGTTCGAGCCGATTGAAACGTAATCGGGCGTGACGTAATAGGTCGCGCTGTGTCCGCCGGCGTTGGCGGTGACGGGTTTCAGCGTCCGCAACCAGTCCGGCACGTTGCCGCTGATGACTTGCGCATAAATCCATTGCTCGCGCTCGTTGCGGGACAGCGTGGTGATGATGTTGGTAAACTGCGTTCCGTTTGGCGCGTTGGCGGGGCGGGGCGGCAACGGCAACACTTGCGCGGGCGCGGACGTTAAAGCGCCCAGCAAAAGCAGCATTGAAAAACGGTGGGCCAACCCAGATTTCAAGTTGAATGCCGAAGTCATTTTAACACAAGTATGATCCGCTGGGCTGCCGTTGCGATTCGCATGTTCATGTCATTTCCAATCTTGCTGCCACCCGTCGGGCGCAGTTAAAGTCGCACAAAGCTATGAAGTTTCCATTGCTCATCGTCAGCGGCTTGGTGCTGGTTGGGATCGTCGGTTGTAAAGGTCCGGCGGGCGACAGTTGTCCACCGCCGGTGGCCGCAGCCCATTTGGCCATTCCGACCACCACTTCAGAAAACGGAGTGACCTACACCAACAAGATTCCCAAGCGTTACAGCTACACGCCGCGGGTGTATCCGGTGGATGAGCGGGGCTTTTCGCCGGTGGACCGGGCGCTGGCCAAGGCCTACGCCCGCGAGGAAATGATCATGGACGACGCCGAGGGTTCATTGAACCCTTATGTACTCAAGGTGATTTCGGCTTATCCGTTGGACGGTTCTTACCCCTACCACTGTGGCTGGACGCCTCGCGAATACGACATTTATAATGGAGTCACCCAGGACATGTGGTATCAGGGCATGGTGGTTGCCAAAGCCTATCCTGACGGTTCGCGGTGCAGCTATTGTTGCGGTTTCACTTTCGAGGTGTTTATTCGCGCCATGAAACTGCGCAACACCCAAAAAGGGCTTGAGTCGGATGATTTTAATGGGATGTCGTTTAACGACCTCTTCAACATGCTGCAACTTTGGTATATCGAAGGCAAAGGCGACTCGGAACAGCGCGGCATCGTGGGGTATGGCTTGGGGCGGGCGATTACGAATTTGGAAGATGCGCGCCCCGGCGATTTTCTGAGTTACAGCACCACGCCGCCCGGCGGTCATGCGGTGATCTTCATTGACTGGTTGCGCGATGCGCAAAACAAGATCGTCGGCATGAAATACTTCTCCTCGAATCTGTCCGGCTCAAAAGGTGTGGGTTACGGTCAGGGCAAGTTCAGCGATTCCAATGGCGGCCGCGGGCTGCTGCGGAACTCTCTCAAAATCGCCCGCGTGGGGGCCATTCAGCATTATCAACCGTTCAACCGCGCGGACATTCCGGCGCGCAACGCTTACGCTCCGACTCAACCAACGCGGGTAATCTACGTGCCGCAACCGTGAAATAATTTTACCGGAGCGCGGGTAGTCCCCACCCGCAGCACTGCGCCAGACAGGAAGATGTTGGACATTCGGACACGCATAGCATCGGCTACGCGCTGCGGACGGGGACCGTCTGCGCTCCTCAGATGCCGCCGAAGCGGCGGTGGCGCCGGGCATATTCCTCCAAGGCCGCGTAAAATTGTGGTTTGCGGAAATCCGGCCAAAGGGTGGGCGTGATGACGAATTCCGCGTAGGAAATCTGCCACAGCAGAAAATTGCTCACGCGCATTTCGCCGCTGGTACGAATGAGCAAATCCGGATCGGGGAAATTTCGGGTGTACAGGTGATCCGCAACCACCTGCTCGTTGATTTGCGCCGCTGTCAATTCACCCGCCTGCACTTTGGCCGCAATGCCCTGAACGGCATCCACAATTTCCGTGCGGCCGCCGTAGCTCAACGCGAGGATGAGCGTCAGTCCGACATTCCGCGCCAGCGTGTCGCAGGTTTTTTTGAGCTGCGCCTGCACCTTTTGGGGCAGCCGCTCCAATTGGCCGATGACTTCCAGACGCACGTTGTTGCGGTTCAATTCAGCCGTCTCGGTTTTCAGATAGTGGAGCAGATATTTCATCAAGGCTTCCACTTCACGTTTCGGGCGATTCCAGTTCTCGACCGAAAACGCGTAGAGAGTCAGATACTTGATGCCCAGTTCGCCGGCCGCACGAATGATGCTGCGCGCCGATTCTGCTCCCTGCCGGTGGCCTTCAATGCGCGGCAGGCGTCGCTGCTTCGCCCAACGACCGTTGCCATCCATAATGATCGCTACGTGCCGGGGTAATTTTTCGGGGGCGATGAAATGCGATGGGGGCAGCGCCGCGCTCATAGTTAACTCATGACGATTTTAATCATGACGACGATCGGGAAAGCTGACGAGTCCAATGTTGCCGCCAAACCAGCGGGTGTTTCGGACAACCCTCCTTCACACGAAGATGGTTTGCTCCCGACCGGGACCGACCGACGCAATGTAAAGCTTTGCGCCAGTCAATTCACTGATGGTTTTCAGATAGGCGCGGGCGTTGGCCGGTAATTCGCGCCAGGTTTTGCACTGATCCGTCGGCGTCTGCCAGCCGGCAAATTCCTGGTAAACCGGTTCGCAGGCTGACAAGGTCCGGATATCGCTCGGCAAATACTGATAACGCTTTTTGTCATGCCGATACGCAACACAGACTTTGATTCTGGCCACGGTATCCAAGCCATCGAGATTGGTGATGGCCAGATCATCAATGCCGTTCACCATCGCCGCCTCGCGCGTTGCGACGGCATCAAACCAACCACACCGGCGCGCTCGACCAGTGGTCGAGCCAAATTCGCGTCCCATGCCGTGTAGCAAACTGGAAATTTCCTGATCCTCAGTCGGCAACGGCCCTTCGCCAACCCGGGTGGTGTAAGCTTTCATCACACCGACCACGCGATCCATGCGATGCGGCGGAATCCCTGAGCCGGTGCAAGCCCCGCCCGCGGTAGTATTTGATGAAGTCACGTAGGGATACGTGCCGTGATCGAGATCGAGAAATGTGCCTTGCGCCCCCTCGAAAAGCAGGTTCGCCCCCCGCTTCAGCGCGGCGTGTAGAAACGGAACGGTGTTGATGACGAATGGTTTCAGGAAACGTCCCGCCTGACGGTATTCGGCCAGGACGGTCGGGTAGGAAACCGGTTTGGCACCCAGCGCCTTGAGGATGCGGTTGTTTTCCGTAACCCGAGCCGACAGCTTTTCCGCCAGCCGTTCCAAGTCAACCAAATCGCCCATGCGCAAACCGGTTCGCGCCACCTTGTCGCCGTAGGCCGGACCGATGCCGCGTTTGGTGGTGCCGATTTTGTTTTTGCCGTGCAGCGCTTCCCGGCGCGCGTCCAGTTCACGATGATAGGGAAACACCACGTGCGCCGTCTCGCTGATGACGAGATTCTTACCCACCTTGACACCGATTTTTTGCAGCCCCTTGATTTCGTTAACCAAGCTGAGCGGATCAATGACCACGCCGTTGCCGATGACGCAGCGTTTGCCGCGCCGCAGGATGCCGGACGGTATCAAATGGAGCACGTATTTCTGTTGACCAACCCAGACGGTATGGCCGGCATTATTGCCGCCCGCGTAGCGCACAACCACGTCCGCCTGTTCGGTCAGCACGTCAATTATTTTGCCTTTACCTTCGTCACCCCACTGGGCGCCGACCAGGATCGTATTTCCCATAAATTGAACTCAGATTGGAACAATAAAAATCCCCGAACGAGAATTCGGGGCAAAGCGATTCAATCTTTGCGGGCAGAGACTAGGGAAGTTTGTCAGAAGTGTCAATTTCTCGCTGCATTTTTCGCGATAGCAATTTCTGGTGAAGCCCACCATCGCCGCCACTTGGAGTCGCGCCAATGGTTCAGGGCCAGGGCCGTATTTTACGTCGGAGGTTTGTTGGTGGGCGTGGTTTTTATATTTATCGGTTCAAGATCCCGCATATAATGAACCGGTTATATGGTGTTGGAGTTTACGAAAATGAACGGGGCCGGCAACGACTTCGTTCTGTTGGATAATCGAGCGGGCAAACTCAAGCTGACGACCGCGCAGGTTGTGCGGTTGTGTGATCGGCATCGTGGCGTTGGCGCGGACGGCGTCATGCTGCTCATTCCGGCACGAGGACCGCAGGCGGATTGGGCGTGGGATTTCTACAATCGCGATGGCAGCGTGGCGGAAATGTGTGGGAACGGAGCGCGCTGCTTCGCCCGCTATGTGCAAAGCGTCACCGGCGTTAATCGCGATTTTACCTTTGAAACGGTCGCGGGGATCATTTCCGCGAGTTTCCAGGGCGCGCTCGTCACGGTGAATCTTACCACCCCGCAGGATTTGAAATTGCATCAGACCGTAAAACTCGCGCACGAAACGGTGATCCTGCACTCGCTCAACACCGGCGTGCCGCACGCGGTGCTGTTCGTGCCCAATGCGGATCAAGCCATGGTGAGCCAAATGGGGCCGGAGATCCGCCATCACCAACAGTTCAGTCCCGGCGGGACCAATGTGAATTTTGTCCAGGTGCTTGGTCCGAATCACATTCGCGTTCGCACGTTTGAACGCGGGGTCGAGGGCGAAACCCTGGCGTGCGGTACGGGCGTCAGCGCGGCGGCCATGATTGCCGCGCGGGTTCACGGGTTCACCCCGCCCGTCAAAGTCCGGGTCCAGAGTGGCGATCAACTGGAAGTCAGCTTTACCGAAGAGCAGGGGCAGTTCGGAGCGGTCCGGTTGACCGGCCCGGCGGACTTTGTGTTTACGGGAAAAATTGAAATTTGAAAATGTGACGGTCCCGCCTGCGGCAGTCGTTACCAGCGGGACCGTTCAAACCGGAAAATCAAAATGCAATTCACAGGCACCTATACCGCAATTGTTACTCCGTTCAAAAAAGGTAAAATAGATGAAGCCGCCCTGGAGAAGTTGGTCAAGGCGCAAATCAAGGGCGGGGTGGACGGCATCGTTCCAGTCGGGACAACCGGCGAATCCGCCACGCTGGATTACGAGGAACATATCCACGTCATTGCGCTCTCGGTAAAATTCGCGGCCGGCAAGATCAAAGTCATCGCGGGCACGGGAGGTAATTCCACGCAGGAAGCCATTTACCTCACGCGGGCGGCGGAAAAAGCGGGCGCCGACGCGTCGTTACAGGTCGCGCCCTACTATAACAAACCGACGCAAGAGGGATTGTTCCGCCACTTCCATGCCGTGGCCCGGGCCACCCGGCTGCCGATCATTCTCTACAGCATTCCCGGACGTTGCGGCATTGAGATCGGCGTGGAAACAACGAATCGTCTGGCCCACGACAGCGTGAACATTGTCGGCATCAAGGAAGCTGGTGGAAACGCGGATCGCATTTCTCAACTTCGCGCCGCTCTGGGGAATAAGTTCACAATTCTCAGCGGTGACGATGCGCTGACGTTGCCGTTCATGGCGGTTGGGGCGCAAGGCGTGGTCAGCGTGGCGTCGAATGTTATTCCGCATGAAGTGGCGCGCATGGTGCGGACGTACCAACGCGGCAATGCCTCACTCGCGCTCAAGATGCACGAGAAGTATTACGCCTTGTTCAAAGATTTGTTCATTGAGACCAATCCGGCGCCGGTAAAAGCGGCGCTGGCCCTGCTCGGGCAAATGGATGAGGAACTGCGTCTGCCCATGATACCAATCAGCGCGAGCAGCCGGGACAAGCTCAAAAAAACCATGAAAGCGGTGGGTTTGCTGAAATGAATCGCCACCCGAATGAAGTACAACCATGACCAAAATCATCATCAACGGAGCCAAGGGTCGCATGGGCCAGGCGCTGCTTTCCTGCGCCGCGCGAGTGCCGGAGATCGAAGTGATCGGGGCCGTTGATCAGGGTGACGATCTGGGCGCGGTGCTGCCGCAAGCTGACGTGGTGATTGAATTCAGCTTCCACGCCGTGACGCCGTCAGTTGCGGAACTATGCGCAAGGCACCGCAAAGCCATCGTCATCGGCACCACCGGCCATAGCGCGGAAGAAAAGGCGAAAATTCTCGCGCTGGGAAACCGGATTCCGCTCGTGATGGCGACGAATTTTTCCACCGGCGTGAATACGCTTTTTTGGCTGACGCGCAAGGCGGCGGAGATTCTTGGTCCGGCGTTCGATCTCGAGGTCGTCGAGATGCACCATCGCTTGAAAAAGGACGCGCCCAGCGGCACGGCGACGACGTTGTTGGAGATTCTCGGGGACGTACGCCAGGTGCAACTTGAAGAGGCGCTTCGGCATGGTCGCAAGGGCATCACTGGCGAACGCACCCGCAGCGAGATTGGCATCCACGCCATTCGCGGCGGCGACGTGGTGGGCGATCATACGGTTATTTTTGCCGCAGACGGGGAACGCGTGGAATTGACCCACAAGGCATCGAGCCGAGACACGTTTGCCAATGGTGCGTTGCGTGCGGCGCAATGGGTCATCCAACAGAAACCCGGCGTGTATGACATGCAGGATGTGTTGGGGTTAGAGTGACTTCGTAGGGATGACGTGAAGTTACGCTATTGTTTCCTGTAAGTTTCCACTGCTAAAATTGTTCGCAATCTTCGAGCAGTACTACTCATGGGTGCCTCTGCATTCACCTATGAGTACAGCTTGCACACAATCCCCTCCATTTGTCTTATTCCATGGTCCGGTTATCCAACAGTATTGGCTGGTTTGCGAAGGATCTGGACCCTGGCCTGCGGGCCGGCAAGTGCCTTGTCTCCATTCCATTTGAGTCTTGACTATTTTGTTTGTGCAATCGAGCGCGCCTTCTTCAGGTCCGTCATCCAGAGATATACATGTAGAGGCAAACTGAGTTGGATGAACGGCCATCGACTGATAACATGCTGGAGTATTTGTGCATGAACCAAATACGCCTGGATCGCACCCGCCAAGATTTTGGCTGTAATAGCACATACCGAATGCAACACCGGCTATTGGGCAGAACACGAGGAGTAATATAGGTTTTTTTGTTGTTTTCATGGGCTTGTTTTGTGTCCTTTCGCTTTTGTTTGTTTATGATATACACGGGCGAGGAGAATCACGACCGGAACAATGGTTGCCAATCCTAAGAAGATTCTTATTGCAGTTCTCGTTTCAGAAGCACACCAACCGCCGCCGCGCACCCTTTCACAGAAGAAACTTGAGCGCTTGCAAAGTGCGGGCGTTGTGGTGAAGTGAGTGCGAACCGGAAGGGAAGCTGTAGCCCGGCCTGCCACTGGTGTTCACCTTGAACCCGTTCAGGAGCGTGGTCCCGTGTGCGCCGACCCGATCACTGGTGGCGGGCGTGATCCTTGAAGGACGCGACCCGACCCCGATTACGAGATTGCACACTTGCATTTCGACCATGCGGCCCGCCTCCGGTTCCACAACTTAATCCGCGCCTTGGCCGCGTGGGATTTTTTTCAAGCCACCCATGACCGGCCTTTTTGTGTTACCCGCAACGCCGCGCTCCCAAAACAGACCCTGCAAAATCCCCAATAAAACCAGGCCCCGCTCTCACTCTTGTTTCTTACGAGTCGTTTTTTTCTGGGTTGCTTCCGTTGAGCGACGTGCCAACCGGACAAGCGTTTGGATTTGCGGATCCGTGATGGGTTTCCATTGGTCGTTACGCACCAAGTAACGAACGGGAACCTTGTCTGGTCGAAAATCAAAAGCAAACATCTCTGTCGGTTTGGGCGTGGATTGTAATTGATGTGTTCCAAAACTGAGATGACTTACAGTCAATTCGCTGTACATAGAGCGATATAAATCATCATGTGTTTCCGTCGCCCAGTTTGTGGCATAGTGCTGATATATCGTTTGGAGAGGGAAGCTAGTCTCATGAATATTCGTTGATACCATTACAGTGAACTCTGAATCGAGAAATCCCTTCTCAAATGCTCCAGAGAATCTTCGGAATTGTGGTCGATTATCATTTCCTGTTACGATTTCAATCCCATCGTTCCAGATCTTGAGTTGTTTCAAAAATAATGTTTTTGGATTCAAGTATGTAACACTATAGTTACCCTCATTTTGCGGGACGGTCATTAGATCCAAAGTGTCTGAACATGCCGGGATATCTTCAAGAAAACGGTGCATCCGCTCCGCGTCTATCGTCGGGAGGCGTGGAACAGGGCAGAGGCTCAACCAAGTAACGAACATGCTGTAACTTGTCGGTGGTGGAAATGAAATGGGGCAAACAGTTGCGGCATCCAAGGCTCCATCATTCGCACGGCCTTTGAATAAGACATAATGCCGAACGCCCCCTGGAACAACACAGCAATTTTCAATTTCTCCTTCCCCTTGTGCTGCGTTCAAGCGCACGACTTCTATTTCCCACCAATCATTACTGCAGGCGAATGTAAATGTGAATTCCGCTTGGTAATGTGGAGACTCCTCTCCTGCCCAAAATGACTTTGCTGTAATGGTACCTGAAGCCACAAATGGCGGAATCTCGGCGTTAGTCGAGGCGGAAGTTAACATCCCATCACAACCAAGCAGGAATGAAAGGAGCAAGAAACTAGAAGCGGCTTTCCGAAAGGCAGTGGGGATAAAACTTGCCACAACACGTTCGGCCATTTCTACGTGTTCATTTTTCATTGAAACAATGTTTATTGGTGATATTTTGCCGTCAAAAAGTCAAAGCTTTAGCTTTTTTAGAAAATTTATCCTTGCCATAATTATACAGCATGAACCTTCTTGCGTCGTCTCCTGTCATCGCATTCGTCGCGCTCGGTTCCAACTTGGGTGACTCGCCAACGATCTTAAAGCAGGTCGTGACGCGTCTGGAAAAATTATCCAGTCAACCCTTGCGATGCTCTTCCTTCTGGCAGACGACTCCCGTGGATTGCCCGCCGGGTTCTCCGTTGTTTATCAATGCGGTGGTGGCGTTGTACCCGCTGCCAAACGAAACCGCCTGGTCTTTGCTCCAAAAGCTTCAAACCCTGGAAAAGGAATTTGGGCGGTTGCCCAAAAAGGAACTGAACGAACCGCGGCGCCTGGATCTCGATTTGATTGCCTACGGAGATGAAATTTCCACGAGGCCGGAGCTGGTTCTGCCCCATCCCCGGACTCATTTGCGGCGGTTCGTGTTGCAACCGCTGAACGAAATAGCGCCCGAGCTGGTTTTGCCTGGCCAGCGCGCCACGATCGCGCAATTGCTCGCCACGCTGGCGGGCAAAGAGATCGCGGTGAAATTGAACCCGTAAGCGGCGGTCAGGTTTTAGCCCGAGGTCGGAAGAGTCCGACAAACAACAACAGAATGACGCCGGCAAAAATGGCGGGAGCGCCCCACAGAGTCTTCCAGGCAATGGATTGAAGTTCGGTTTTGCGGGCCGCGGTCATTTCTTCCGAAACCGTTTTCAAGCTGACCTCCAGGGCGGGTTTATCAGCCGGCGACGCCTTGGCAATTTCTTCGTTGAGGCGACTGACTTCAGCCGCCTTGGCCGTCACGATTTGAGCGGCGGCCTTGGACGATTCGGGAGTATTGGCCGCTTCGATGCGTCCGGCAATTTGCGCTCCAATCATCATTCCCAAACCGAGCGTGAACAAAACCAACAAGCCCTGCGCCTGGGCGCGGACTTGTTTGGGGGCGGCCTGATCGGTGTAGATTTGACCCGTGACGAAAAAGAAGTCGTAACAAACCCCATGAAGCACAATGCCCATGATGATCATCCAGCGAACTTCGTCGGCAGCGCCAAACGCGAACAAGGCGTAACGAGCCACCCACGCCAGCATTCCGACCGCCAGCATCCACTTGACGCCCAAGCGCATGAAGAAAAGTGGCATGACCAGCATGAAGAAGATTTCGGACATTTGACCGTAGCTCATGGTCTGGCCGATGGGCAGTCCGGTCATTTCCACGATGCGGCTGGTAATTTGATAGTAGAAGGCCAGCGGAATGCAAATCAAGGTCGAGGCGATGAGGAAGACCAGGTACGATCGGTTCTTCAGCATGACCAACGCGTCCAACCCAAGAATCTGCCGCACACTAACCGGACCGGTGGTCGTTGGAGGTGTGTTCGGTAACAGGAAGCTAAACAACCCCAGCGCCACCCCAGCGCCGACAGTCAGATAAAACATGCCGATATTGGTGTCGAAACCCAGACCGGTTATCGCCAGGCCCGCAATGATCCAACCAATCGTGCCCAGCACCCGAATGCCCGGAAATTCCTTTTCGGGATTGGTCATGCACTTCATCGCGATTGTATTGGTCAACGCCAGGGTCGGGAAGTAGGTCAGCATGTGGGCAAAAAACAGTAGATTGATCGTGCCCGGCGATGGCTGGGCCGATTTCATTACAGTGGTGGCCGCAAACATTGCGGCCGCACCAAGCAGATGCATGAACCCGAGCACCTTTTGCGCGGCAAAGAAACGGTCGGCAATCATGCCCACGAAGAAGGGGGCGATGATGCCCGCGATCGGCCCCACCGAATACATGGTGGCGAAGTGTTCGGCTTTGAAGCCGATGGTTGCCAGATAGTTCGGACCGGTAACGTACCACGCTCCCCAAACAAAGAACTGGAGGAACATCATCACCGAAAGTTGAAGGCGTATGGAAAACTTCATGGTGTCGCCAGAATAGGGAGAGCGCCTGCCAACGGCAAGCGGTGAAGTAAACGAATTGGCAATTTCCGTCCGGTCCAGTCCGGGGGGTGTGGCCGCCAGCGGCGCGCTGTCTTGATTTATCGTCGCGCTGTCTGCGAGTAGGACAACTTGCCGCAGAGCGGGAGATGGTTTCCGGAGATATCCTCGATTTCCTCGCGGGTCACATTGTTGGCGTCCAACTTGCGTTGTTGCGACCCAAAGTCAGGAGACTGCTGGATTTTTGGTGAATGATGCAAACTAAAGACGCGAAGCCTACGGAGCCGAACGACACGAGGAAAAGAATTTTACTGGTGGACGACCATGCGGTAGTCCGCTTCGGCATTGCCCAATTGATCAATCGGCAGGCGGATCTGGTCGTGTGCGGCGAACAGGAAGATGCCCGAAGGGGGTTGGACGCCATCATGCAACTCAAGCCCGATTTGGTGGTTGCGGATTTGTCGCTCCGGGACAGCAGCGGGCTGGAACTGATTCGCAACGTCAAAGCGCAATATCCCGGTTTACCCATCCTCGTCGTCAGCGTGCATGATGAATCCATTTATGCCGAAATTGCCTTCCGCGCTGGCGCCCTCGGCTACTTGATGAAGCAGGAGGCTCTGGAAAAAATCATTCTCGCCATCCGTCGCGTTCTGAACGGCAATGTTTACGTCAGCGACTCCCTCGCCGCCAAAATGCTCCAGCAACAGGTTCGCGGCAACACCGACATCCAGCAGCCCGCCATCAAATCCCTCAGCGATCGGGAGGTGGAGGTGTTCCACCTGATCGGACAATGGAAGAAGACAAAGGAAATTGCCGGTGAATTGCACCTCAGCGTTAAAACGGTGGAGTATTACCGTGAGCAGATTAAGCGCAAACTGAATCTGCGTGACGCGGCGGAACTGACGCAATACGCCACCGCCTGGGTCCAGCGCGAAGTGCCCGCATAATCCACGATTTGGTCTGTTGGTTGGTTCGAGGTTTCCCTCATCCGAGTTCGTCTCGGGTGAGGGTTTTTCTTTGTTCCCCGGGACTGTCCGGGGGCGCCACTGGGGGATTCATCCGTGAACGCAGGGCAGACTCATCCTGGTTGAGCGATGCTGTCTTCCGGATTATGGGTTTTTCCGTCAATCCGACATCCGGATTGGAAACAAGGAACATATCAAATGCACGATTCCCATGGGTGGTTGATCCAACTCGCGATTGTCCAAGCGGCTTATCTGGCCGTGGTGATTTGGGGAATGCGCGTGTTGCAACAAAAATTAACCCGACTCCGAGTCAGCCGCGACGGGGTGCGCCGTTTGGACCAACCCAGTTGGTTCCGATCCAATCGTCGAATCCGGAAGAATATCTGAAATTTATGAGTGTTAACATTCGCCTGCTGATCGTGGACGACCATCCCGTGGTGCGCCAGGGCATTCGCCTGGCTTTGATGGGTAGTCCACGGATCCAAATTGTTGGGGAAGGTCGGAATGGACATGAAGCGTTGACCCTGGCTCAACAATTGAAGCCAGACGTGGTGTTGATGGACCTGGACCTGCCGGAAATGAGCGGCTTGATGGCGGTGGATTTGTTACATCGCGAACAACCCAGCCTCAGAGTCCTCGTCTTTTCCAGCTATTCGAAACCCGATTACGTGATGCGGATCATTCGCAGCGGCGTGCGCGGATTTCTCCTCAAGGAAGTCGCGCTCGAAGAGGTTGTCCAAGCCATCGAAGCCATCCACGCCGGCGCATCGTATTTCAGCCCGGAGATTGCGCGCATCACCTTGAATCGCGTCGTGCAAGGATTTGAAAAGCGCGATGCTTCGCTGGCCTGTTTGACCAATCGCGAATGTGAGGTGCTGCTTTATATCGCCGAGGGTTTCAGCAACAAGGAGATCGCCAGTCAGTTGGGCATCGGGGTTCGCACGGTGGAAACTCATCGGGAACGCATCATGCGCAAGCTGAATATCCACAGCATTGCAGGCTTGACGCGTTTTGCGATTTCGCAAGGCATAGTTTCACTCATTTCCGCCCCGCTAAGCCCAACTCTCGCGCAATTTCACGCCGCTTGACTTGGGTGACGTTCCTCCGGGCCCGAACTCGTGCGCCCGTTTCCCTTCAATCAGGGAACGAGCCATTTGTGATGCGTCACGGTTTTCATCCCACCGATCATCGGATACGTTTTCGGTTCGCCGGTGAACCATTGCGTTAAGCCCATCCTCCGCTCCTGCGATCTGGATCTACATGGTTTTTCGACAGCTTCATCTGGCGCGGGGCGGCGGCGAATAATTTGTGAGAAAGAAATCTTTGCGTGAATCGGCGGAATGGGTTCCCATAACGCTGGCATGATTGATTCATTCTCCGACACCCCTCAACCTGCGGGAGATTTCAAGAAATCACGACGGCGCCGCGCCTCACCAAAGGAAACTGCGCGGTTGGATCGTCTGCCGCCTCATGCCGCCAGCGCCGAACAAGGCGTTCTCGGTTGCGCGTTGCTGGACCCGAACACCTGTCTGCCACTTTGCGTCGAGAAACTTCAAGTCGGCCCCAAGGCCTTCTACGACCTGCGCCATCAAACGATCTATGAAACACTGTTGGAAATGTTCGACCGCCGCGAGACGATTGACCTCATCACGGTGCAGCAACGGCTGAAGGATCGCGGTTCGCTGGATCAGATTGGTGGGATTGCCTATCTCAATGAGCTGCAAGACGCCGTTCCGTCCACGGCCAATCTGGGGCATTACACCGAGATCGTGGAGGAAAAATTCCTGCTCCGCGGACTCATCCAGGTCTGCACCGAAACCGTGGGAAAAATCCACGAGCACAACGGGGAGTTGAACGCGCTGCTGGATGAAGTGGAACGCGATATTCTGCGCGTCGGCCAGAATCGCGCCGGCGGCGCCACCAAACCCATGCAGCAACTCGTCACCAAGGCCATTGATAACGTGGAGACGTTTTTCCAGCGTCAGGGCCAACTGGTGGGATTGGCCACCGGCTTTCCCGATCTGGACCGGATGACCGATGGATTGCACGGCGGTGAAATGGTGGTGATCGCGGCGCGACCGAGCATGGGGAAAACCAGTCTCGCCATGAATATCGCCGCGCATATTGCCATCAATCAGAAGTTTCCAGTGGGGGTCTTCAGTCTGGAAATGACGGCTGAATCCCTGGTGCTGCGCATGTTGTGCTCCAATGCGCGCGTGAACTTGCGCAACATCCGGGAGGGGTTCATGAGCGAATCGGATTTTGCCGAGATTGCGCGCGCGGCGGGAGAGATGTCCCAGGCGCCGTTGCACATTGATGACACCCCCGGGCTCTCGGTGTTTCAGTTGCGTACCCGGGCCCGCCGGATGTGGCAACAGCATGGCATCAAGCTTTTTGTGATTGATTATCTGCAGTTGCTTAATTCTACTTCGCGCCGGGCACAGGATAATCGGCAGCAGGAAATTGCCGAAATCTCCAGCGGCATCAAAGCGCTGGCCAAGGAATTGAATGTGCCGGTGATTGTGCTCGCGCAGTTGAATCGGGATGTGGAAAAGGATAAGTCCCGGAAGCCGCGCATGTCCGATCTACGCGAGTCGGGCAGCATCGAGCAGGACGCGGATCTTGTCGGTCTGCTTTACAAGCCCAACAGCGAGGATGACGAGGCGGTGCGGACGGAAGAGAGTTTTGATGGCATTCCGGTCAATTTGTTGATTGCCAAGCAACGCAATGGACCAACCGGCGACGTGCCCTTGACGTTTTTGAAACAGTACACGCGATTTGAAAGCGCAGCGAAAGTTAGCGAAGAGGATCTACCTGAATAAAGCCGCTCTGACCCGAGCGGCGCTGCGGATTTGCCTCCTGGCCGTGTGCTGGAGTTGGATGCTTCACGCGACGGCTCAGGACGCGGCGGATTTACCCAAGATTTCCCGCATTGATATCAAGTTCGCCGGGCCGGCCAACATCAGCGAAGCCATTATCCGCGCCAATCTCCGTTCGCGCGTGGGCGAGCCTTACCGGCCCATCACCGTGGATGACGACATCCGCAATCTTTACAAGACCGATTTAATTTACGACGTCCGCGTGACGCGGGAAAAAGCCCAGGACGGCGGCGTGATTATCACTTACGTGGTGCAAGCGAACCCACGGCTGGTGGAAATTAAACTGGTCGGAAATGTTAAACTGAAAGATTCGGCCATCCGAAAGAAAATCACCTCGAAGATCGGCGAAGCGCTGGACGAACGAAAATTGTTCACAGATTCGCGCGCCGTCCAGGAACTGTACCAGAAAAAGGGTTATCCGCAGACCGACGTCAAATACGTGCTGGACATTGACGAGGCTTCCGGTCGCGGTACCGCTACTTTTGAAATCAAGGAGAGTCCGAAAATCAAAATCAGCGACGTGGAGTTCGTCGGTGCGGAAAAGTTCTCGCAGGCGAAGCTGCGAAAAGTTCTGAAGGGCACGCGGCGACATTGGCTGTTCTCCTGGATCACCCGGAATGGCTTCTTTCGGGACGAAAAATTCGATGACGACAAAGAGCTGTTGAAAGATTTTTATCGGGGTGAGGGCTACCTCGATTTTGATTTGCAGAGCGTTGAGTTTGTCAGCGTAAAAACCAACAGCATGACGTTGCGACTCCACGTTTTCGAGGGCCGCCAATATCGGCTGGGTTCGGTGACTTTTGCCGGCACGACCATGTTGCCGACCAATGCGATCAGTGCGGATTTTCACGCCGGGCGCGCGCCCAAAGACCCCGCCGAATTCCGCAACTGGGGCGAGGCGAACGCCCTGCATCAGGACTTCAAAATGAAGCCCGGAGACGTGTTCACCTTCAAGGGCATGGGGCAGGATGCACAGGCGATTGAAAATTTCTACGATGCGCGCGGTCACATTGACGTCGCCCGGGGAGGCAATCTCAAAACGCGGCGTGTTCCCAATGTTGAAACCGGCACGATGGATTTGCAGTATCAGATCGAGGAAGGTCAAAAATCCTACGTGGAAAAAATCATCATTCGTGGGAACACAAAAACCAAGGACAAGGTGATCCGGCGCGAACTCGCGATCTCGCCCGGTGAAACCTTCGACATGACGCGCGTGCGCCTCAGCCAGCAGCGGCTGCAAAACCTCGAGTACTTCAGCAAAGTGGATGCGCGACCGGAAGACACCGACGTGCCCAATCGGAAAAACCTGTTGGTGAGCGTGGAAGAACAGCGCACTGGCAAACTGACGTTCGGCGCGGGATTCAGTTCCATTGATTCCTTTGTCGCCTTCACCGAAGTGACGCAGGGTAATTTTGATC
Source organism: Verrucomicrobiota bacterium (assembly GCA_039806955.1). Lineage (GTDB taxonomy): Bacteria > Verrucomicrobiota > Verrucomicrobiia > Limisphaerales > JADLHS01 > JADLHS01. Next base: position 39,881 of record JBDHQI010000012.1, read on the forward strand.
TGTTCCATCCGCCGACCTTCACCGGCGGCGGCCAGAAATTCCGGCTGCAATTGCAAGCGGGCACGCGGCGTCAGGACTACGTGTTGTCGCTGACTGAGCCGTGGTTTTTGAATCGCCGGTTGCAATTCGGTACCGAGTTGTATTATCGGCGCGCCGATTATCAAAGCCTCGACAACCTCTACGACGAAGTGCGCGGTGGCTTGCGGTTGAGTTTGAGCAAAGCCCTGCCGCGCCCCCTGTTACTGGATGAAATTTTCGGTCCGGGTGATTTGATCGGCGGCGTCTATTACAACGTCGAAAACACTGGCATTCTCCTGGAGAACGGGATTCACGATGACCGGATCGTGACGGTGCCGGGGCAGCCGTGGCCGATTCAGGACGGGCATAATGCGCCTTACGCCATCGTGCGCGAGGGGGGCTATTCGGTGCTGACGCGCGTGGGCGCCAGCCTGGCGTATGATACGCGCAATGCCGTGCGTCTGCCCAATGGCGGCCAGCGCACTGAATTGCGCGCGGAGGTCACCACGAGCGCGCTGGGGGGCGAAAAAGATTTCTACAAACTGGAATTGCAATCCATGTGGTTTTTTCCCGGGCTGGCCAAAGGTCACGTGTTGGAACTCGGCGCTCGAAGTGGGGTGACGGATGGGTTCCGCGGCGATAGCGTTCCGTTTTATGAACGCTATTACCTGGGCGGCCTCTATTCGCTGCGCGGTTTCCGGTATCGGGCGATCAGCCCGCGTGAATTCAACGCGCAGACGGGGAGCTACTTCAACGAGCCGATCGGGGGTAACTCCTTCTGGTTCGGTTCGGTGGAATACAGCATTCCATTGATTGATACGGAAAGCGGCGCCGGGGTTCGACTGGCGGCATTTTACGACATCGGCAGTGTGGGTGCGAACGCGTACAGTTTTAATTCGGGCGATTATAGCGACAACTGGGGTTTCGGCATTCGGCTGAACATTCCGCAACTTGGTCCGCTGCGCCTCGACTACGGCATACCGATTCATCACGACCCCTTCAGCAATGGTCGTGGGCGAATCCAATTCGGCGTCGGCTGGCAGCGTCCCTTCTAATCATGAGAACGCACAGACATTTTCAAGGTGGGAGCGGAGTGCGAATCCTGAACCATTTGACGCTTTGCCTCGGCTTGATGGGTGGGTTTGGCGGCCCATCAGTCTGCCCGGCTACAACCACGGAGCGCCTGGCGCGCAATGTGAATGCGCGCCCGTTGACGTTTGAACAAAATCTGGGGCAGTACCCGGGAGCGGCAAACTTCGTGGCGCGCGGACCGCATTACCAATTGACGCTCGCCCCGACTGAAGTAACGGTCACCGTGCTTCGTTCGACAACGCCAGCCCCAGAGCGAAACGCCGCGACTCGTCACCAGCCGTCTTTGACGCCCATGCGTTTCAAGACGCTTGCAGTTGAATTGCTCGGCGCCAACCCACGCGCGACCATTGCCGGTGAGGGCGAACTGGCCGGGCGCGCAAATTACTTTGTGGGCGACGATCCGGCGCAGTGGCGTACCGGCGTGCCGTTCTATGAGCGCGTTCGGGTGAAGGAGGTTTACCCCGGCATCAACCTTGTCCATTACGGCAATCAAAATCAGTTGGAGTACGATTTTGAAGTGCAGCCCGGTGCGGCCCCCGAATTGATCCGCCTGGCTTTTCGCGGGGTCAGCGAATTGCGTCATGACGCTACGACGGGCGAATTGGTTTTCAAACTGGGCGAGGCCGAATTGCGCCAACCCAAGCCCGTCATCTATCAAAACGGACCACGGACGCGAAAGCTCGTATCGGGCAATTACGTGGTCGAAACAAACGACATCGTTCGGTTTGACCTTGGCGTTTATGATCGCACACAACCACTGATCATTGATCCGCTGGTCAGCTACGCCCGCGCCTGGGGCGGTTCAAGTGACGATATCTTTTGGGCGATCGCCCTGGATCCGCAGGGCAACATTTACGTCGCTGGCGAAACCATGAGTCCGGGGTTGGCCTCCGCCGGGGCGGCGCAAACCAATCTGGCTGGCACGCTTTTCGGACACGGCGACGTGCTGGTGGCCAAGATGGATAATCGCTTTCAGGCGACGAATTATCTCACCTACATCGGCGGGGCTGCGTATGAGGCCGCTTTTGATCTCGCGGTGGATGCGGCAGGGAACGCTTACGTGACTGGTTACACGGGTTCGACCAATTTTCCCGCCGTGAACGCGCTGCAACCAGAAATTGGCGGTCGGGTTACGCCAGGTTTTGCCACGCCGCCACTCGATGCGTTTGTCACCAAGATTTCCGCTTCCGGCAGTAACCTGCTTTTCTCCACCTTCCTCGGCGGGCAAGCAGATGATGTCGGATTGGGAATCGCGTTGGATAGCGCAACCAATATCTACGTCGTAGGCCAGACGCTCTCGACCAACTTCCCCACGGCGAACACGACGAATACCGCGACGAGCGGTTTCGAGGATGGCTTCGTCGTCAAACTGGCGGCGAGTGGCACCAACTTGCTTTATGCGCGTTACCTCGGCGGCACCGGACATGATTACGCACGCGGCGTTGCCGTGAACAGTTCGGACAATCCGGTGGTGGTGGGGCATACCACTTCGGGTGATTTTCCGATTACGACCAACGCGCTGCAAGCCGCGCTAAACAACGTCACCAATACCGCCACGGCTGCCGAGGACGCGTTCATTTGCCAGTTGGATGCGGATACGGGGGTGGTTCAGTACGCAACTTATCTGGGCGGTGCGGGTAACGACGAAGCCTTTCGGCTGGCTTTAGATTCATCCAACCGGGTCTATGTCGTCGGGCAGACGTGGTCGCATGACTTTCCGCACACGAGTACCAATTTCCCGTCAGCGGTGCTGGACAAAAATTCGAGCTTGGCGGATGCGTTTGTGACCCGGTTCGCGTTGGGCGCGACCAACTGGGATTATTCCGTGGTGTTTGGCGGCGCTGGCGCCGAAGTGGCTTGGGGCGTCGCCGTGGATGCCATGGGCCGTGCGTCCGTGGCCGGCGAAACGAGTTCCAGTGATTTCCCAACCAACCAAACCGCTGTTGTGGACATTGATGGTTACAAGGTGGGAGGAGTGGACGCATTCATCGCCCAACTGAACGCGGCGGGGGATGATTTCATTTATTCAGGTTACATTGGCAGCCTCAGCGATGACCAGGCGCGTGGCGCGGCGGTGGACAGCGCGGGCAATGTTTACTACTGCGGCGAAACCGCCGGTGGCGGGAACAAGAATGGATTCATCGTCAAGATGCTGGCCGATGAGTTGCCGGAACTGAGCGTGAACTTGAGCCAGACCAATCTCGACCTGACTTGGAGCGGTTTGTTTCCTGAATTAACGGTGCAAACCACCACCGACCTGACCAGCAGTAACGGCTGGGTGAATCTGGGCCGGTCCGCGACGTTGACCAACTTCCAAAGTCAGGTGAGCGTGCCGGCCACCAATCCGGCGCAATACTTTCGGCTGCGCCGCTGAGCGTGATCCTGAACGCTTTCCCGATCGAACTGTCCCTACTGTATGACCGAGCGAAAAGAGATTGGCGGCGGCCGGCAATTCTGCTTTCCTATCTGGATGAATAAACTGTTTCGAGTTGTTCTGGTGAGCGGAATTTTGAGCCTGATCGGCGCCCAGGCGGTCGTCGCGCAAGGGCGGATGGCTACCGTGAACTTGGTCGAAGTATTCGACAATTACTGGAAGACCAAACAAGCCAAGCTGGCGTTGGCTGACAGTAAGAACGACACCAAAAAGGAAATTGAGTCCATGCAGGAAGCCCACCGGAAATTGGTGCAGGGGTACCAGAAAGCCGTCACGGATGCGAACGATCAGGCCATCTCGAACGAGGAACGGGAGCGGCGTAAGAAAGCGCTTGAACCGAAATTAAAGGAAGTCCGTGACAGCGAGGAAACATTAAAACAATTTGTCAGCAGTCGGGAGGCGGAATTGAAGGTGAAAACCGATCGCATGATGGAAGACGTCATCAAAGACATCAAAACCGTCATCGCGACCAAAGCCAAAACCGCCGGTTATTCTTTTGTGTTGGATAGTTCGGCGCGCTCGGTTTCCTCGGCGGAAGTGTTTCTGTTTAACGCGGGCGACTTCGATCTCACCAAACCGGTGATTGATGAACTCAACGTCACGGCGCCGCCGGACTCTCAGCGGTAAGCTGCGTCAGGTCTGGCTCAATCGCTGGGCCGGGGCTTCGCAAAGCAACTGATGCGCCTCCATTAGAATTCTCGGAATGCGCCCGGCAAACGGACTGTTTTTCAGTGCCGGCGTCAAATCCAACTGCGCAACTTTGGCGGCGTTCTCACCGGGATTCCAATGATCCGCCTGTCCGAGCAGGTTGTAGCGCATTTTGCCCCACGCCACCAAATCCAGCGACTGCGCGTAAGTCCAGAAGCGGAGAATTTCACTGAGGTTGATGTTTCCCGGCACTTCCGTGTAATCCGGCAACCCTTCGAACCAGCGGGCGCACCAATCCTCGCCCAAGACACGACGCATCTCCGCGCGCAACCGTTGTTCAATGGGCGCGATGACTTCGGCCGCGCGCGCATAGTGGGCCAGTGCCGCGACGTGTGCATCGAAGTCCGACGGCTGCGCCACGCCGCAACTCAGCGTCTGTACCTCGGGGCGTGCGAGGCAGAACAAATCATTAAAAGCCATCGGAGTTAGTGGCATGCACAACTGCGCCATTTTTTCCGACGGTTCATACAGCTTTCCACCTTTGTCATTGGGGCTGATGATGAACACCCCCATGTCGCGGGCGTGCGCCGCTTCCACGCATGACCAGGTCAGTTCGTTGACGAAATACCAATGCAGGTTGAGATAATCAAATTCCCCGGTGTTGATCACCTCGTGGATCAATGCGGGAACAGCGTGCGTGCTGAAACCAATGAAGCGGCAACGGCCTTCCCGTTGCAGTTGGCGCATGACGCTTAGCGCGCCGTTTTTCCGCAGCGACCAGTCGAGTAACTGCCGATTGTTGAGACCGTGCAGGCTGAGCAGGTCCACGTAATCCAAACCCAGGTTCTGCAGCGAGGTTTCAAACAGTTGTCGAAAGGTTTGACCCTTGGCCTGCGGTGCGATTTTGGTTTGGACGATGATTCGGTCGCGCGGCAATTGCGGCAAAATCTGACCGAGTTGCATTTCCGAGGTGCCGTAGCCACGCGCGGTTTCAAAGTGATTAATCCCCAGTTCCCACGCGCGTTGCACGCACGCCTCCAGATTCGCCTGCTGGGCAGCCGGAATTTCCTTCAGCTTCGTGTCACGCCAGCGGAATTGATAACGCATGCCGCCACAAGAAATCACCGGCAGCTGTAACTCCGTCCGTCCAAAACGACGATACTTCATGTCTCAAGGCTGCAACGGGGCGGGATGGACGCCAACAAGTTTTAGTCGTTGGCGCTGGTTTTTCAATTGGATGAGAATCGGCGTAACGTGGCGTAATGAGCCGATTTCTGACGCTGCGGAATCAAGTCCAGAGTTTTTCGGGATACAAGCCTTGCTCGACCAATTTGCGAATGTCGGCAACGACCCGCGGACGATCTTCCCGATAAGTAACGCCGAACCACGAGGCGGTGGACCGCAGGACCCGACAACGTGCCTGGCCGTTGCGGATGAGTTGGCCCACCGTCATGGGAATGTAACATTCCGTTTTTTCGGCCGTGCCGTTGACTCGGAGAAACTCGGTAAATTCCCGCTCCAAGTGTGGAAAGATTGTCGGAGTAAAGCCCCACATGTTCATCGAGACCGGTTCGTCACCGGTGTATTTTGTCACTGTTCCGTCCGGAGCGGTGGATTTGGCGCCGGTGCCGTCGCGTTCCACTTTGGTCAGTTCGATGATGTGTCGCAAATAATGATCGGCGTCCACTTCGCAAACCCCGCGCGCTACGCTGCCAAAATCCGATAGCGTGTTGCGGAGGATGAATCCCACCATCGAGTAATCGGTGCTGCCGGATTGCAAATGGCGCGCGAGTACCTGGAACGAGTCCGCTCCGTAGAAATCGTCCGCGTTAATGGCTGCAAAAGGTTCGTTAATCACCGGTGCCGCCATCAAAATCGCCTGCGTCGTTCCCCACGGTTTGGTGCGTCCGGGCGGCACCTTGAAACCCGCGGGTAATTGGTTCAATTCTTGAAAAACGTATTCGACGGGAAGGCGCGACTCGAAGCGCGCGCCCACAATTTCTTTGAACTGAGCTTCCAAATCCTTGCGGATGACAAAGACGAGTTTGCCAAAACCGGCGCGCAAGGCATCAAAGATTGAGTAATCTATGATGGTTTCGCCATGCGGACCGACGGGATCGATTTGCTTGAGTCCGCCGTAGCGACTGCCCATGCCGGCGGCGAGAACGAGAAGAGTAGGTTTCATCACAGTATGATTTTCTTGTTTGTCCGTTAAACGCGTTGCAAACACAGCTTAAACGGAACCAGTCTGGATGAATAGTTTCAATTCCAGCGCAAGCTGATGGCGGAAAAGCGGCAGGTAAATTGCTTAAAACTTGGCGGGGGAGAATAACTTTCAAATGGCAATTTAGTAGAGATCACGCTAGGTTACTGCGAATGAGCGAGTTGGAGCACAGATTACGAGTATTGTTTGTGTGTACCCAAAACAAGGTACGCAGTCTGACCGCTGAACATTTGTACAGTGTTCGAACGGATTTGCGGGTGAAGTCCTGCGGAACGGCAAATTTTGCCGCCCAGCAACTCACTCCGGAATTGATGCAATGGGCCGAGATCATTTTTGTTTTTGACCAATCTCAAATTGATGCCATTGATCAGCGGTTTAATTTGGAAGCTCTCAACAAACCGGTGATAAGCCTGGGCATGGCGGATATTTACAAATACAAGAGTGATGCCCTGGTGCTGAAGCTCATTACCAAATTGGATCCCTATCTCGGTCGTCCCAACGCGTCGAAGCGCCCCCGCCATGCCGTGCGGCGGCTGGAAAAATTACTGGCCGCCAAACAACCGGCGGAAGCCGCCGATACGGTAATGGAAAAATTTTTAGCGGTGGTTGGCATGCGGCGCAAACGACCGTTGTTGGTGAAATCCAACCAAGCGGACGCTTGACAAATCCTGCGGAAACTCTCCGGTTTCCTAATAAAAACTTCCAAAATCTTCTTGCGTGGCGGCGCCGAAAGCCTTTAATTCGCATCTAGTCGAGTGACTTTTTAACACACAACTGAATCAAATTAACTAACCACGAATATGGCTAAAGCATTGTCCAAATCCCAAATCGCAGCCGAGCTCGCCGAACGAGCGGGTCTGAAAAAGAAGCAGGCATCTGAGATCCTCGAAATTATCGCCGAGCTTGCCTACAAAAATGCCAAGAATTCTTTCACCTTGCCCGGCATTGGCAAACTGGTACTCGTCAATCGCAAGGCGCGTCAAGGTCGCAATCCGGCCACCGGCGAAACCATCCAGATTCCCGCGAAAAAAGTCGTCAAGTTTCGCGTCGCCAAAGCCTGTAAGGACGCAATCCTCGGCGCGAAATAAGCGCGCTGATCACCGCACTATTTTCCGTTTAGCCCTCTGGTGACCCGGAGGGCTTTTTCCTTTTTCCAAAATCCATCTTTTATCGCCGCTACGCTTGACCCGGTTTCGTTGCCGAATTAGCCTTTCGTTATGGCGAACAACGGCAAATCCACCAAAAAGAAAACCATTTTGGTGGGCGTGGGATTGGACTCCGATGGACACAAACGCATTACCCAGGGCCCCAACTTCGCCCTGATTGGCGGCTCCAAGACAACTCATGAGCAGATGACCGAAACGGCCATCAAAATTAACGAGAAGCTCAAACAGCGCGGGAAGCAGTTGGAGCGCATCAGTCGCGAAGAATTCGACGATATCGCTCACGAGGTGGGGCTGAAACGGCACGCTCCGGAAACGAATTGAGCCATGATCGCCTCACTGCCCAATGCTTCAAACGATTATCTGCCGGTGTTGGGACTGTTGGTGGCGGCGGCAATTTTCGCATTCACGCCTTTGTTGCTCGCGCGGTTGTGGGCCAGATTGGTTTCGCCCGGCAAACCGGGTGCGGACAAAAACGCCACCTATGAGTGTGGATTGGAATCCAAGGGCGATGCGTGGGTTCATTTCAGGTCCGAGTATTACCTCTACGCCATCATCTTTCTGATCTTCGATGTCGAAGCCGTGTTCCTGTTACCGTTTGCCGTGGCATTTACGGGCTTGGGTCTGGGGGCGTTTTTATCGCTGCTCGTATTTCTATTTTTCCTGGTGGCCGGATTGCTCTGGGCCTGGAAGAAAGGCGTGCTGACGTGGAGGTAGGCGTTACAACGTGAAAGCGTTAAATCGTTATATCGTTAAAACGCCGTCCGATTGCCGGCGGTCGCACCACTGCAACGATTTAACGCTGTAGCGATTCAACCTTCGCAACGATTTCCCCATGGAACCCGGCCTCAAAAACGAATTGCAAAAGCAGGGCGTCTTCACAACCACGTTGGAAAGCCTGTACAACTGGGGGAGGCGCAATTCCATCTGGCCTTTGCAATTCGGGCTGGCCTGCTGCGCGATCGAAATGATCGCCACAACCATGGCGCGTTACGATCTCGCGCGTTTCGGGGCGGAAGTCTTCCGTCCTTCTCCACGGCAGGCTGATTTGATGATCGTCGCCGGCACCGTAACAAAAAAAATGGCGCCCCAAGTGGTGCGACTTTACAATCAGATGGCCGAACCGAAATACGTCATCGCGATGGGGGCGTGCGCGATTTCCGGCGGGCCGTTCAAACAAGGCTACAACGTGCTCAAAGGCATTGATCGGTTTCTTCCCGTGGATGTGCATATTCCCGGCTGCCCGCCCCGACCGGAGGCATTGATTCACGCGTTTATGACCTTGCAACAACTCATCACGGCGCAGGAATTGACGGGCGCCAACCGACCCCGCCATCTCGACGCGACGGCGGCGAGTGAATTTCCCGTGCCTCAATTTGGTGAACATGATCTCGTGCCGCCAAATAATCCGGGGGTTTGGAAAGCGCCGGGGTTTTCCGGTAATGGCTGAAGTGTATTACAAGGTTAAAACGTTGAATCGTTACAGCGCTAAAACGAGCGACAAGCCAGCGGATCGCCCGCCGGAAGGGAAGCCGTTTCAAACTTTCGAGGATTTGGAGGTCTATCAACTCGCGCGGGGATTTCGTAAGGCGATATATGGAGTGGCACGGCGGCTACCGGATTTTGAAAAATTCGGTTTGGTCAGCCAGATGCGCCGCGCCGCCGCGTCACTCACTAACAACATTTCCGAGGGGCACGGACGTTATCGCTATCCCGATCAGATCAAGTTCCTGTTGCCGGCGCGCGGCTCGCTGGAAGAATTGCAGGACGATTTAAATATCTGTCTGGATGAGAATTATCTTCCCGCCGCCGAGATTAAACTGCTGAAACAGCAAGGTTGGCGGGTGTTGAACGTCCTCAATGGCTATGCCGTTACCTGCGGCAAAAGAAAGCTACGAGCCAGAATTCAACCTTGCGTGACGCGCCACCGGAATCGCCTTGGACTGCGGAAGAAGAGGTGTTCTTTGCAGATGTGCCGTTGTAACTTTTTAACGCTGTAACGATGGTTACACTCGAACAACTTAAAGCGCGGCTCGAAGCCGCCGTGCCCGGCGCAACGCTGGAAATCATCACGAACGATTCGCCGTCCACGCAATGCTCGTTGCTCGTGAATCGCGAGCGCGCGCTGACGGTCGCCCGATTTTTGCGCGATGACGCGGAATTGAAACTGGATTACTGCTCGAACGTAACCGGCGTGGATTGGCCCGCCGCTGAGTTGGCTGAGAAAATCAAGGTCAAGAAACTTGTGGACGGCGTGGAAAGGGAGGTCGAAGAGGTGAAGAAGACGCAACGTCCGGCGTATCTCGAAGTGGTGTATCATCTTTACTCGATGGAGAAGAAACACGGGCCGGTCATCCTGCGGTTGCGGACGGAAGATCGTGGTGAGAAAAATCATCTGCCGTCGTTCACCCCGGTGTGGCGAAGTTGCGAATTTCAGGAGCGTGAGATTTTCGATTTGTTCGGCATCGTGTTTGACGGGCATCCCGATCTGCGCCGCATTTTGATGTGGGACGGATTTAAGGATTTCCCAATGCGGAAAGATTATGTCGAGCCGGACGATTACGAATACGAGCCGACGCCGCACGACGAAGTGCTGGCAAAGGCGCAAAAACATCAACTGTCGGAGGCTCACACATGATCGCGGCGATGGGACTCCCCACGCCGCAAATGGAGTTACGGCCTAAAGCCGATGATCGCGAAGGGCGCTGGCTTGAAGTGGCGATGGGGCCGCATCATCCCTCGACCCACGGCGTGTTTCGCATGGACGTGGCCCTGGATGGCGAGCGCATCGTTAAATTAAAACCCGTCTTTGGCTATCTGCATCGCAACCATGAAAAGCTGGCCGAGGGAATGAGCTATCTGGCGTCCATTCCCTACACTGACCGGCTCGATTATTTCTGTTCGCTGACCAACAACTGGGCGTATGCGTTGAGCGTCGAGAAGCTCGCTGGGTTGCGGGTGCCGGAACGCGCAGAATACATCCGCGTCATCACGGCGGAATTGACGCGACTCCAAAACCACGCCTGTTTGGCGGGGTTCTTATTGCAAGACATGGGTGCCAGCGGTACGCCGTTGATGTACGCATTCCGCGAACGCGAGAAGATTTTGGATTTGTTCGAGGCGCTGACCGGCGCGCGCATGATGTGCAATTATATGCGTTTTGGTGGCTGTCGCTGCGATTTACCCGAGGGTTGGCTGGCGCAGGCGAAACAAGTCGTGACGGAAATGCCGCGCTTCATTGACGAGTTTGAGAATCTGCTGGCGACGAACGAAATCCTGCTCGCCCGCACTCAAGGTATTGGCGCGGTGACGGCGGAATTAGCCGTCAATGCGGGCATCACTGGTCCGATGTTGCGCGCGGCTGGCGTGAATTATGACCTGCGCAAGGTGGATCGCTACGGCATTTATGATCGCTTCCAATTCAAAATCCCGTTGGGCGCGCATGGCGATACGTACGACCGCTATTTCGTACGCATGTTGGAAATGCGCGAGTCGGTCAAAATTCTGGAACAAGCGCTGGCCACCATTCCCGACGGTCCGATCATGGACCCCAAATCTAAGTTGCGCGGCTTTCGTCCGAAACCGGGCGAAGCCTACGGTCGCATTGAAGCGCCCAAGGGCGAACTCGGCTTTTACCTGATCAGTGATGGCGGACCCAATCCCTGCCGCTATCGAATCCGTCCGCCCAGCTTCATCAATCTCACCGTGCTCGAGGACCTGTGTCTGGGGCACACGGTCGCCGATACCGTCGCCATTCTGGGCAGCGTGGATATTGTCCTTGGTGAAGTAGATCGTTAATCTGTGGCCATGCTAAATACGAAGCTCTGGCTGCTGCAACGCGGCTTGAATTCTGATTCGGCGCAAAAGCGATTGGAAACCGTACAGCGCATTCGCGCGCTTAAGGACCCGGCGGCGGTCAACGTGCTGATTGACGCCTTGCGCGATCCCGAGGCTGCCGTGCGCGCGGAAGTTGTCGCCGCATTGAGCGATTTTGAAGGCGTCGTCGCGCTCAAACCCTTGATTGACATGTTGCGTGATCCCAGTGACGCCGTGCAGGAACTGGTCGCGCAAGCGCTGAAAAAAATCGGCAGCAAGGCAGCGATTGACGGCTTGGTCGGAGCACTGCTGCGTGGCACGCCCGGGGTGCAATATCACGTAGCCCAGGCGTTGCGCGCGCTGAATTGGACCCCGCGAAATGTCGCCGAGCAAATCCCCTTCTTCATCGCTTGTGGCGATTTCAAGCGCGTGACCATGTTTGGTTCGATGGCTTTGGGGCCGTTGACCAGCGTGTTGCGGAGCGGGAGCTACGAGCGGCGCGTGGCGGCCGCAACGGCTCTGGGCGAACTGGGCGAAGCTGCCGGGCTCAAACCGCTTCTGGACACCTTGAAGGATCACGAGCCGATGGTGCGCGTCGCAGTGGTCAATAGTCTTGCAAGTATGGGCGATAAACAGGCGGTGCCCGGCTTGATCTCGCTTTTGCGCGATCGCGTGCGCAATGTGCGTGTGGCCGCCGTTACTGCGTTGGGTCAGTTGGGAGACGTGCAAGCCGTCGCCCCGCTGCTGAAATTGGCGCGCGATCGCGATTGGGAAGTGCGCGCGGCTTTGGCCGAAGCACTCAGGCGCTTGGGCGATCATGCGGCCTTGCCCGCAGTTACGGAGTTGTTACAAGACCGCGATGCGGAAGTGCGGCAACACGCTGCCGACGCCTTGGGCTATATTGGCGATGAAAATTCCATGGAGCGTTTGATTCTGGCGATGGTGGATGAACACATGGGGGTGCGGCAGGCGGCGGCGCGCGCGCTGGCTTCCTTGGAGCCGTATTGGGAACGCCACGCCACCGCCAAAGCATTGGTGCCGCAGTTGCAGGATGCCGCGCGGCATCGTGAGCCAGGCGTGCAGTTTGCCGCCGTGCAACTGATCCGCCGCATCACCGGGCGGCGCGGTGGCGAACTGGCCCGCCCGCCCGGCGTGATGGGCGGCGACCTCACCGGCGACCGGGTATTTGACGTGTTGCAAATCCTCTTGCGCGACGGCGATGCGGACGTGCGCCTCGCTGCGGTGGAAGCGGTCATCCGATTGAATCTGCCCGCGAGTATTCCCGCGCTGCAATCTTTGTTGAACGACAAGAATCGTTGGGTGAAACAGACGGCCGACAAGGGATTATCCGCGCTCATGGCCGGGCGATGAATTTTCCTGGCCGCGAAAGTTTGTTGAAATGGAGAGGAATTCGCTTCCCTTTTTCCGGTTGCTCCTTCTGAATTAAAGCAGACTTGTCAGCCAGCAACGTCAACATGAGTGATACCGGGACATCAGCCACACCATCCAACGGTTTGCGTCGGGTGTTGTTTGTGGATGACGAAGAGCCGTTTTTGGAAACGGTGCGCGAGCTGATGGGCGTGCTGAGTCAGGGGCAATGGGAAATTCTGACCGCCACGAGCGCCAGCCAGGCGTTCGGGATGTTGCAAAAGCAATCGGTGGACCTGGCGGTGATTGACATGCAGATGGGCGTCATGGACGGCTTGCAAATGTTGTCCCTGCTTAATCGCGGCTATCCCAACGTGCAAAAGGTCGTGCTGACTGGCTTCGTGACGGAGAAGTATCGGACCGCCTGTTTGAGCAACGGCGCGGAGCTGTTCCTGCAAAAACCCACGAACCCCTCCGGTTGGCAGAGCCTGTACGGAATTCTGAACGAACTGCTGAAACTTCATTCCGAGGAAGGTTTCCGCGGTGTCCTTCGGCGCGTCGGTTTGCAAGACATCATTCAGATGGAATGTCTGGCGCGCAGCTCCTCGATCCTGGAAATCACCAACGCTGGCATAACCGGACGAATTTTTATTGAAACAGGTCAGATCGTCCATGCGGAAAGCGGCGCCCTTACGGGCGAGGACGCATTCAATCATTTGCTGGCGCTGACCGGGGGACAGTTCGTGTTGAAACCGTTCAGCGAGCCGGCCACGCGTTCGATCAATGGGCAGTGGGAATTCCTGTTGATGGAAGCCGCGCGTAAAAGTGATGAAACTCGGGAAGCGCTCGCCGCCAACCCGCCCGAAGTGCCTGCCGCCGCAACCATCACCGCTGAAGCCGCGCAATTAGAAACCGACGGCGCAGTTGATCCCTCCAAGCTGAAGGTTGACTATTCCTACGGCGCGGTGCCCATTGTGCCGTCGGGCGTCGCCACGCAGCCGCAGGTGGATGAGTTGTTGATCCTTTCCAGCCAGGGCGAAATTATCTATGGATGGCAGTGTCCCAACATGGATTTGTGGGTGAATTTTTTTGAGTTTGTTTCCCAACGCGGCCAACGTCTGGCGCAACTGTTGCCGCTGGGGGATTTTGACCGTTTGGAAATCCAAAGCGGTGGCGCGCGCGCTGTGGTGTTGCTGACCCCCAACCACGGCGTCATGGTCAAAACCCGAAAGGTGGTCGTCTGAGATGAGTGACGTCAGCAAGGAGCAAATATTAGCCTGGCTGCAAGCGACGCCACCCGCCCGTGGAATGTTGGTGCGCGGCATCCGCTTTGCCGATGCGACTTTCTTCAGTGACGTGGATGCGCGCGAATTTTCCGCGTCCGCCCTGGAACAAGCCTGGCGTATTGTCGCCGATACGTTTCAAGTTCTCAGCGCCCAACATCTGCCACCGATGCGGCTCAGTTGGACCCACGAACGCACGATCTTATACTGCGCCCGCCGCGACGACGGCGCCATCTTTGGCGCGTTTGTGTCACGTCGCGCCACGGATTTCGATCCCAACGCATTGAACAAAATGTTGAGTGACTTCCAACAACTTGGCGCGGACTGACGCTGACGGCGCCGGGCGCGCCAGTGAGTCGGTCCGCAATGGAACGTACCAGGCTTGTCGCCATGAACTTTGAATTTGCCACTACCACCAGGACCATTTTCGGTGCCGGCAAACTCGCCGAATTGGGGGACCTGGTGGTTGGATTTGGCTCGCGAGCGTTGTTGATAACCGGCGCGCGTTCCACTCCAACCCGGACGATTCTATTACTATTGGAGCGGGTGGGGGTTCAGGCGACACCATATACGGTTGCTTCGGAACCCACCGTTGCCATGGTGGAAGCAGGTTTGAAACTTGGCCGGACAACGCAAAGTGATTTCGTAATCGCCTGTGGCGGCGGCAGTGTGTTGGACACCGGCAAGGCCATCGCCGCTTTGCTCGCTAATGAAGGACCGTTGTGGGACTACTTGGAAATCGTCGGGAGCGGAAAGAAATTAGCCCGATTATCGCGACCGTTCATTGCCATTCCCACCACGTCCGGTACCGGCACTGAAGTGACCCGCAACGCAGTCCTCAGCGTGCCTGAACAGCGAATCAAAGTCAGCTTGCGCAGCGTGTTAATGTTGCCGACGGTGGCGTTACTTGATCCGGAATTAACGTATGCGCTTCCGCCCGGATTGACGGCCAGCAGTGGAATGGATGCGCTGACGCAGCTCATTGAGCCGTTTGTGTGTCGCCGCGCCAACCCGCTGACCGATGCCATCTGTCGGGAAGGAATTTCATTGGTGGCAAACTCCCTGCCTCAAGCGTTTCACGATGGGACGAACTCCGTTGCCCGCGCCAACCTGGCCCTGGCGAGCTGGTTTGGCGGTCTGGCCCTGGCAAATGCAGGTCTCGGTGCGGTACACGGTCTGGCGGGCCCGATTGGGGGAATGTTTCCGGCGCCACATGGCGCGATCTGTGCCGCGTTGTTGCCGTTCGTGATGGCGGCAAATCTCAAAGCTTTGCGACAACGCTCCGCTCCTGACGCCACTACCGTGCGATTCGATCAAGTCGCGCAGTGGTTGACTGGAAACGCCGCCGCCCGCGCGGATGATGGGGTGAAGTGGGTGGCTGACTTGGTCGCCGAATTGAAAATTCCTCCCTTGCGAAGTTACGGCGTTGACTTCAGTTGCTTTCCTGAACTGCTGCAAAAAGCCACCAACGCGAGCAGCATGAAGGCTAATCCGATCGAACTGTCAGTAGAGGAATTGGCCGTCATCGTCACCAGCGCCATCTGAGGTGACGCGCTCAAGGCCCTAAAACTTTTTGTTCCATTCGCCCGATTGGTATTTTTCCAAAAGCTCTGACGTAATGGCCGGTGGTGACAAGAGGTGGGTAACGCTCCACGCTTTCTGTAGCGCTCGTTTAATATCGGCTGCCAGTAGAGGTAGATTGGTTACGAATTTATCGTGCGCGCGTCCGCGGCGATAATCAGGTTGTTGCGATGGAAATTTCAGCAGCCGATCAACCAACGCGAGATCGAATGCGTACAGCATCGTGCCGTGAAACAAGAGAAACCGCTTTCGTCGGCGTTGCGAATTTCCGGAAAATTTCAACGCGCCAATTGCCAAATCCGTATGGCCGCGGACCTGCACCACGCCACCGTTGGCGACTGAAGCTCCGATCAGCGAGGCGAGCGCAGCCCGATTACGCTCCATGACGAACCGATTGGTGCTGGTGACATTGCGCGTCGGCCCAGTGTCGGCGATCCGGAGGATGAGAGTATAATTAAGACATCCCGGGCCTTGTACCACCGTGCCGCCGCCGGAGCAGCGCCGGAATATCGGAACTCCGAGCGTCGCGCAGGTTTCCGCCTTCACCTCAGTCGCAATTTTATTGGCATAGCCAACCACCACGAAAGGCAGCGGCGATTCCCAAAAGCGCAGCGTCTCGCCGCCTTGCCCGGTTTCCGCCAGGTCCAACAACACCTCGTCGATCGCCAGATTTTCAGCCGGGGTGGGTAGGGTGAGATCAAGCAACGTCATGGAATATATTCACCGTAACGAAGGCGTCGGTGTGCGGATGTTGTTGATGGGTTCTAATCGCATTGTCGGCCGCGAGGTAAGTAACGCAATTCGTGCGTGAAAGGAAGTTTTTCCAAATGCCGCCTGAGTGCAGGTCGGCGGTTGAAATTCGAGTTCGAAATCCGATTGTCAATACCGGCGTGAATTGCGAACCTGAACGCGGGCGGACGGTTGGTTTTCCTGATTAATTTACCGTGTGCGGGCAAAGCCTTCAGTCCGTCCGATTTTCATTTCACTCCACCACGCGGCGACGAGTGACTGCGGGCTAAGACACATTTATCATGAGGAATATCAAACTTATTTGGGACTTCCGAGGTCCTTCAGGTCAGAAGACGGCCGAACACCACGAACATCACGTCGAGGAGTTTCTTCAAGCCAAAAACTTGAAAGCCGAGCAAACCGGCGTGGAAACGCTCAACGCGATGCACTCGATTTGCTTCCTGATTGTGGAGGAAGCCAATTTGGAGCCGATTCGTAACGCGCTGCGACCACATCGCGCCACCTGGTGCGAACCCAACTGACGTTATCAAAGCCCGCCCGAGTTTGTTAGGAGTAACCTCGCCGCGAACCGCGACCTCGCTGAATTGTTTGGATTCGGGTAAAAAAACCTTGGGCGAATCCTCATTCTCCACCAACAATACGTTTGCAATGAGCAAAGAACTTCCCGAGAACACTGGTCTCACTTCCTGGCCCATCCGGTTGTTCCTCGTCGTCGCGTTGTGTTTTCCACTGCTTCAAGTCAAGGCCGCCACGGATCGGGTGGTCGTCCTGATCAGTGTGGACGGTTTGGCTGGTTTCTATCTCGACGATCCGCAGGCTGATATTCCCAACCTCCGCGCGCTGGCCGCGGGTGGCGCGC
This sequence comes from Verrucomicrobiota bacterium, assembly GCA_039806955.1. Lineage (GTDB taxonomy): Bacteria > Verrucomicrobiota > Verrucomicrobiia > Limisphaerales > JADLHS01 > JADLHS01. The sequence continues at coordinate 57,117 of JBDHQI010000012.1, forward strand.
GTTCTGCCGCCATGCTGGCTTCCACGCCGACGGTGACCTGGCCGAATCATACCACTCTGGTTACCGGGGTAACCCCGGCTCGTCACGGCGTGGTGGGTAACAACTACTTTAATCGCGGCACGGGCAAACGCGTTACTTTGATCGCCGATCCCGTGTTCGACAAGGACCAGATCGTGAAGGTGCCAACAATTTACGATGTGGCCAAGGCGAACGGTTTGGTGACGGCGGCGCTTCGGTGGCCGGCGACTCGGAACGCCAAAACTCTGGACTGGACCATCCCGGACATCGGTTCGCCACAGTTGCGTGAAAAGTATTCCACTCCTTCGCTCTGGGCCGAATGTGAGCGCACCGGACTTTCAGTGAACAAAGCGAAAACTGCGGACGGCGAACCCGGCTTTACCGACCGGATGGATGGCGCTTTCACCCAGATTTTTAATCGCGTTTTGCGCGAACACCGCCCGCAACTGGCTTTGTTACACCTCTTGAATGTGGATCACACGCAGCACCTTTACGGACCGCGCTCGCCGGAAGCTTACGCGGCCATCCAAGGCGCGGATCACTGCGTTGGTCTGGTATGGGAGGAATTGAAACGAGACTTTCCAGGGCGCGCCGCGTTGTTCGTGGTTTCTGACCATGGCTTTTCGCCCATCGAGAAAATCATTTTGCCAAACGTCATTCTGAAAAATGAAGCCATTAGCACGCAGACGGGAACGAAGAATCCTGGTGATGTGTTTGCCTTGGCCCAGGGCGGTTCGGCCTTCATCTACATCCGCAATGAAGCCCGGCGTGAAGCACTGGAAACCAAATTGCGCCGCGTCTTTGCGGATACGGAAGGCGTGGCTCATGTCATCGGCCCGGATCAATTTGCCGCCTACGGTGTGGCTAATCCGCGGCAAGACCCCCACGCGCCGGATTTGATTTTATTCGCGAAATTGGGATATGCGTTCGGAAATACGGCGGCGGGCGCGTTGCCGTTTCAGGATAAACCGGAGCGTCGGGGCACGCACGGTCACGACCCGCATCAGCCCGAACTGCACGCCGCTTTCGTCGCCTGGGGCGACGGCATCAAACCGGGTGTAAAGCTCGCCGAGATTTCCAATCTTGACGTCGCACCCACGATCGCTAGCTTGCTCGGCGTGGATTTCCCGGCGGATGGCAAGGTTTTGACCTCCGTATTAACCAACTAAAACCAATCTTAATGACACGAAACAAGATGAATCTGATGCTTCTCCCTTGGCATAAAAACCTGCTGCTAACGGCCACCCTGCTGATGGGGTTGGTTGCGATCAACCCCGATTCGGCGCCGGCTGCCGGCAAATTAAAAACCGAGAACGTGATTCTCATTCACACCGACGGCTTGCGTTGGCAGGAAGTCTTCACCGGCGCCGATCCCGCGCTGCTCCCCAAACCCGACAGCAATCATCCGTTGATCGAAACGTACTGGCGCGATACTCCCGAAGCGCGGCGTGAAGCTTTGCTGCCTTTCTTTTGGCAGGTGATCGCGAAGGAGGGACAGATCTACGGGAATCAAAACAAAGGCAGCGTCGTGCGGGTGACCAACAATAAGTGGTTTTCGTATCCGGGCCGCAATGAATTTCTGACCGGCTCGGCCGATCCGCGCATCAACAGCAACGCCAAGAAGCCCAATCCCAACGTGACCGTGTTGGAATGGTTGCACCAGAAACCGGCGTTCAACCACGCCGTGGCCGCTTATAGCGCGTGGGATGTCGTCCCGTACATTATCAATCGTGACCGTTGCGGTTTTCCTGTGATGGGCGGCTGGGAGCCGGTCCCGGATAAATCTCCGAGTCCACGCATGGCGCTGCTGAACGAATTGATTCGTGACACCACTCCCGCCAATACAGCGGAAGTGTACGACTCGTTCATCTTTCAAGCGGCGTTGGAGCATCTGGTCACCAAACAACCGCGCGTGCTATACGTGGATTTTCTGGAAACGGATCATTGGGCTCACGCCGGTCAATACGGCGCGGTTCTGAACGCCGCCCACAAGTTCGATAGTTACGTACAGCGCCTCTGGGAGACGGTTCAGGCTTCAGACCGTTATCGGAACAAAACCACTTTGCTCTTGCTCACGGACCATGGCCGCGGGTTGGCGCCGGAAAATTGGAAACACCACGGTCGCAAGATCGAAGGCGCGCAATACATCTGGATGGCTTTCCTTGGCCCGGACACTCCGGCGCTGGGTGAGCGCGCCAATTGCCCGACAATTACGCAAAGCCAGTTGGCGGCGACCCTGGCCGCCTTCTTGGGTGAGGACTATAATCAGGCTGTTCCCCAAGCTGCGCCGCCAGTAGCCGAGGCTTTGCCGGCGGCGGGTAAATAATCTTTCACCCAGTCCCCGACCGAACGGTGGGCTTGGACGCTTGATTCCTAAAATTCCGAGTGTGCTGAGCGGAACGAAACGCTGTGCGGACGGATTTGATGCGAATCAGCCCGTCGTTATGGTCGGGGTTTGATGGTAAGATTAAATTTCCTCAACAACCATTCCAGCAATGCACGTTGATCATCAATCGTAGCGCGGCGGACTTGAGTCAATAGATGAATCCGATCCGGTGGTGGCGGATTGGGGTTCTGCGGAATCTGAAGTCAGGTCGAATTTAACTTGAACAATTCATTGCCGGTTACGTCAATTCCGCTGTGAACTCGTTCGTTGCCCAACGAAAATCTTCGTTTTCCGCCAACCGTCAGGGGTTCACCTTGATCGAGTTGTTGGTGGTCATCGCGATTATTGCTATTCTGGCCGCCTTGCTGTTGCCGGTGCTTGGAAAGGCCAAGGGTAAAGCCCAGGCCGCCGCTTGCATGGGGAATTTTAAGCAACTCCAGCTTTGTTGGCAGTTATATGTGGACGATAGCAACGATCATCTGCCCGCCAATACCGCCTTGAATGAAGACGACATTGGCAATCGCGAGGCGTGGACCTCGGACCCTTTTTCCTGGTTGCAGGGCAATGCCTGGACCGATACCACGCCAGAATATCTGCAACGCGGAGTCCTCTACCCTTACAACCGATCGCTCGGTATTTATCGGTGTCCCGCTGATCGCTCCACCGTGCGGGACCAGGGCGCCATTCCGCGCAACCGCAGTGTTTCAATGAGCATGTATATGAACTTCCGCAATCAGCCGGAAGACCCCGCCTACCGCTTGTGCTGGCATCGTCTGGGGCAAATCCAACGGCCCGGTCCGAGCCGCGCCGCGGTGTTTATCGAGGAGCATGAGAAAAGCATCCAGCAGAGTGCGTTTGGCATCAACGCGCCCAATTCCCTCACGCTGTTCGGTTATTCGCTCTGGACGTGGATCAGTTTTCCCGCGACGCGCCACGCTGACTCCGGGCTGCTCAGTTTTGCTGATGGCCACGTCGAGAAATGGGCCTGGCGCGAAGCCAACACCCGACAGATTGCCCAGCACAATGATTGGATTGTGGCGCAACCGGCGGTTGCCAATACGGACCGCGATCTGAGCCGCTTTTTCGAGGTGATTCCCGAAACCGTACCGATTCCTTGAAAGAGGCTCCGCACTTGCGCCCTTACTCAGAAACGTAATTGCAATCCGAACTCACATCTTTGTTTTCCACTGCTGCCGTGTGCTCTCGGTCAAAGTTGAACGAACTGACTGGGTTCGCGTCGGATAACTTGTGAAGCACCGCTTGGATCAATCACCGCCACCGTCGCCGGGCGCGACCGATCAAAAATCGCCGGCGCATGATTCGTCGCCGGCGTTCACGCTCATCGAGCTGCTGGTGGTCATCGCCATCATTGCCATTTTAGCGAGTCTGTTGTTACCGGCGCTGGCTGCGGCTAAAGCCAGGGCGCGCGATACGCGCTGCATTTCCCAACTGCGCCAATGCGGCATCGCCATGAGTTTATATCTGGATGACTTCAACGATCGCTATTTCTGGACTTCCACTAACGTCAGCACCGAGGGGATGGAATGGTTTGTTTGGGCCGGTCGCACGAACAATAATTTTCACACGGGACAAGACGGCATCTTCAATCGTCTGGATCGTCCGCTCAATCACTACGGTTTGTCCTTTCCGGTGGTGACGTGTCCTTGTGATCAGGGCCGGGAAGACTCCCAACCGCATACGCTGGCCGAATATGTGGGCAATTCCTACATGTTCAACGCGGTCGGTCTGCCGACGGGTACGGGGGGGCTGAATGCACTCAAAGCCACTTCACTACCGTATCCGAGCCGAACCGTTCTATTCGCCGACAATGTCGTTGCGTTCCCCACCAATCCCACTGGCTGGCACAAGCGGCGTCCCGCCGGCTTCGTCATGCTCACCGATCTGCATGTCGAACCAGGAACGGCGCTGACAGTGCTCAATCTGGTTTGGTAGGCGGCCAGTCTGCACTGAGGTTCCGAGGTTCATTCAATGGTTTTAATTGACTGTTCAGTCAACTTGCCTATCGTGAGGCACGTTCGCTCGAAAAGTCGAGCGAATGGATTGTTCCGACCCAAAATTTATGAGACGCACCAGTGACGCCAAAGAAAAATTGCTCCAAGTCGGTTTCGACTTGATTTGGAGCCAAAGTTATGGCGCCGTCAGTGTGGATCAAATTTGCGAGCAAGCCGGCGTCAACAAAGGCAGTTTTTATCATTACTTTCCCTCCAAAGCCGATTTGGTGGTCGCTGCGTACGAAGAAGATTGGCGCGAAAAGCAGCCCGAGTTGGACCGGATTTTTTCACCGCAGGTGCCGCCCCTGGAACGGCTGGAACGCTGGTGCGGTTACATCCAAAAACGCCAGAAAATACGGGCGGAAAAGTATGGTAGTGTTTGTGGCTGTCCGTACGGCAGCCTGGGGGCGGAACTCGCCACTCAAGAGGAGAAAATCCGCGCGAAAATTCAGGAACTGGTCGAGCGTAATCAGCGTTATCTGACCAGCGCCGTCGCCGACGCCCAACGGGAAGGCTTGATCGAGGTCAGCGATCCGCGCGTAATGGCGACTCAGATTTATTCCACGACTCTCGGCTTTACCCTTCATGCCAAAATTCGTAACAATCTCGACCTGCTGCACGAATTGGAGCCGGCGATCATGAACTTGATCGGGATTCGCGCCGCCGTTTGAAATCTCATTTGCATGTTTGCCAAACCGAAGATGCCTGTTGATAAAATTATATTTGACTGGTCAGTTAACCTGCAGCGGTAGAGAAATTATATGTGGATTGTTCGTTTGGCGTTGCGCCGGCCCTATACGTTCGTGGTGGCGGCGTTGCTGCTGGTTTTGTTGACGCCGCTCATTTTGCTGCGGATGCCCACGGATATTTTCCCGGCGGTCAACATTCCGGTGGTTAGTATCGTTTGGCAATACACCGGTCTGGACGCGAAGCAGATCGAGCAACGCATCACCTACGCGCACGAACGCATTCTGAGCGTTACGGTCAACAATATCGAGCATATCGAATCCACCTCCTACAACGGCATCAGCGTGGTAAAGGTGTTTCTCCAGCCCGGCTCATCGGTGGATTCAGCGGTGGCGCAAATTACCGCCGGGGCGCAAACCGTATTACGGCAGATGCCGTCCGGCATGCAGCCGCCGTTGATCATTCAATACAACGCTTCGACGGTACCGATTTCCCAATACAGTTTCAGCAGCCCGAAAATGTCGGAACAGGAACTCTTCGATGCCACCGCCAATCAGGTGCGCGTCGCCCTCTCGACCGTGCGGGGCGCCATGATCCCTTGGCCGTATGGCGGCAAAACCCGCGTAGTTTCAGTGGACCTGGATCTCGACGCGCTGAAGTCCAAAAACATTCTGCCCCAGGAAGTGGTCAGCGCCATCAATGCGCAGAACCTGGTTTTGCCCGGTGGCACGGCAAAAATCGGCACCACGGAATTTAGCGTGGCGATGGATTCCAACGCCCGCATGATTGACGATCTGAATCATCTACCGATCAAAGTTGTGCGCGGCGCGACCATTCACCTCAGCGACGTGGCGCAGGTGCATGATGGCTACATGCCGCAAAAAAACTCGGTACGCCAGGATGGTGTCCGGGGCGCGCTGCTTACGATCATGAAGGCCGGTGACGCCTCGACGCTCGACGTGGTCAAGGGGGTGAAGGCCGCCTTGCCCGGCGCAATGGCGGCGCAACCGCCCGATTTTCAGGTGCAGGAATTCGCCGATCAATCGCTGTTCGTTAGTGCCGCCATCAATGGGGTGGTGCATGAAGGTTTGATTGCCGCCGCGCTGACGGCCTGCATGATTCTGCTCTTCCTCGGCTCCTGGCGTAGCACGTTCATCATCGCGCTTTCCATTCCGCTCGCTGTCTTGTGTTCCATCGCCGCCTTGAGCGCGCTGGGTGAGACTATCAATCTGATGACGCTGGGCGGTCTGGCGTTGGCGGTGGGGATCCTGGTGGACGACGCCACGGTGACGATTGAAAACATCCACCGTCACATGGCTGCTGGCCTGCCCTTGGAAGACGCCATTCTGAGAGGCTCCGAGGAAATCGCCATGCCGGCATTTGTCTCGACGCTCTGCATCTGCATCGTATTCGTGCCGATGTTTTTTCTCACCGGCGTGGCGCGCTACTTGTTTGTGCCGCTGGCCCAAGCGGTCGTATTTGCCATGCTGGCGAGTTACGTAATTTCACGAACGCTACTCCCAACTCTCGTGATGTGGTTTTATCGCCATGTCGAAATCCATGGCGATCAATCCGACCTTTCCGCTGCGCCCGTTTGGATGCGACCGTTCATCCGTTTGCAACGCGGTTTCGAGCGTCGTTTTGATCGGTTTCGCCAAGGCTACCGCAATATGCTCGCGAGTTGCTTCGTCTTCCGTAAAGGCTTTGTCGTTTTCTTCCTCGTGCTGTGCGTGGGTTCGTGGTTGTTGATTCCGTTTCTAGGCCGCAACTTTTTCCCGAGTGTGGACACCGGTCAGTTCCTGCTGCACTTGCGCGCGCCAACAGGCACGCGTATTGAGGAAACTCAGCGTCTGGCGGGCGAGGTGAACGAAATTATCCGGGGTGTCATTCCCGCCGGCGAACTCGGCGGTATTTTGAACAATATCGGCATCCCGAATTCTTCCATCAATTTGAGTTACAACACCAGCGGGGTGATCGGTCCGGGCGACGCCGACGTGCTGGTGTCGCTCAAACCCGGCCATGCGCCCACGCAAAATTACGTGCGGCAGTTGCGGAAGCGTCTGCCCCATGAGTTTCCCGGCACACTGTTTTATTTCCTGCCTGCGGACATTGTCAGTCAAACGCTCAACTTCAGTTTGCCCGCGCCGTTCGACGTACAAATTGTCGGTCGCGATCAGGTACGTAATCGCGCCCTGGCGGTGCGACTGGCCGAGGAGATTAAAAAAGTTCCTGGGGCCGTGGACGTGCGGGTGCAACAACCCGATAACCTTCCGCAGTTCAACGTGGAGGTGGATCGTGTCAAAGCCGCTGAACTCGGATTGACCGAGCAGGATGTGGCGCGATCTGTTCTGCTCGGGTTGAGCGGCAGCAGCCAGGTGCAACCAGCCTATTGGCTTAATCCCAAAGTGGGCGTGCAGTATCTGATCAACGTCCGCGCGCCCGAATACACCATCAACTCGGTGCAACAACTGAACGCCATGCCGATCAGCGCCAATAATCTTTCAGGCCCGTCTGGCGGACAAATCCTCGCTAACGTGGCCAGCTTGAAACGCGTTCATGCGCCGCCGGTGGTGTCGCATTACAACGTGATGCCGGCTATTGACATTTACGGCGGCGTGGATGGGCGCGATTTAGGTGGTGTGCTGAAGGACATCCAGCCGTTGGTGAAAGAAATTGAAAAGGATTTACCACGCGGCAGCAGCATTGTGCTTCGCGGTCAGGCGGAGACCATGCGCTCCAGCTACCTCGGCTTGGGCGGCGGTCTGATCATGGCCATCATTTTGATTTACTTTCTGTTGGTGGTAAATTTCCAAAGTTGGAAAGATCCTTTCATCATCATCACCGCGCTGCCCGGTGCGTTGGCAGGCGTGGCTTGGGGTTTGTTTCTCACGCAAACCACCCTGAGTGTGCCGGCGTTGATGGGGGCGATTATGAGTTTGGGCGTGGCCACCGCCAACTCCGTGTTGGTGGTCGCGTTTGCGCGCGACAATCTCGCGCGCGGCATGGCGCCGATAGCCGCCGCGCTGGACGCCGGAGTGCAACGCATCCGCCCAGTGTTGATGACCGCCCTAGCGATGATCATTGGCATGGCGCCCATGAGTCTGGCGCTGGGTGAAGGTGGTGAGCAAAACGCACCGCTCGGTCGCGCCGTGATCGGTGGATTGGCCTTCGCCACCGTGGCCACGTTATTTTTCGTCCCGATTGTTTTCAGTTTCTTGCACCGACAGCAGCAACCGCAAACCGTAACCGCATCGGCAACCTCATGAGCACAAATGCATTTCCTTCTCCCGAAACCCCGACGCCCATCCGCCTGCGCCGCGTGGCGTTGGCCGTCGTAATCTTGGTTCTCATCGGCCTGGCCATCGGGCTTGTGCCGCGTTCCGTGGCAAGTCGTAAATTGATCGCCGAAACGCGCGTCGAATCTCTGCCGATCGTGAGCGTCGTCACCCCCACTTCTGCCAAAGCGGATTGGGGCACGCCGCTGCCGGCGGATGTGCAAGCCTTCATCCAGGCTTCCATCCACGCGCGCGCCAGCGGTTATTTGAAAGCGTGGTTCGTGGACATCGGTGACCACGTGACCAATGGACAGGTGCTCGCGGAAATTGACACGCCCGAACTGAATCAACAACTCGCGCAGGCCCGCGCGGAAGTGAATCAGGCTCAGGCCAACCTTGATCTCGCCAAAATCACGGCGGATCGCTGGTCGGAATTACTTAAAACCGCAAGCGTGAGCGAACAGGAAACCGCCGAGAAACAGTCCGATCTCGCTTTGAAAAACGCCAATCTGGAAGCGGCCCAGGCCAACTTCAACCGCCTGCAACAGCTGAAGGATTTTGCCCGCGTCGTCGCCCCCTTCAGCGGCGTCGTGACCGCGCGCAACACCGACATCGGCCAGCTCATCGCCGCCGGGAGCGGGCCGGAACTATTCCGCATGGCGCAGACGGATCCGCTGCGCGTTTACGTGCGCGTGCCGCAACAATACGTGCGGGGGCTTGCCCCCGGCCAAAAGGCCGAACTGACCTTTGTGCAATTACCGGGTCGCACTTTTACTGGCGAATTGACCCGCACCGCCGGCGCCATGGACCCCACTTCGCGCACGTTGCAGGTGGAGCTTCAGGTCAGCAATCCGAACGACGAAATTCTGGCCGGTGGTTACGCGCAAGTGCGCTTCAGCGAATCCGCCGCGCCGAACGTCCTCATGCTTTCTGACAACGCACTGATCTTCCGCGCTGAAGGATTGCAAGTCGCCGTGCTGGGTCAGGACAACAAAGTGAGTTTGCGTTCCGTCACGCTCGGTCGCGACTTCGGTAAAACCGTGGAAGTGCTGTCCGGGTTGAGTTTGAGCGACCGGGTGATTGATAATCCACCGGATTCAATCACCGACGGCATGACGGTGCAGGTTGCGCAAACCGACACTAAGGATCTGACCGCCCAATGAAAATCGGCTTCGTCATCGGCCTCATCGGTTTGGGACTGCTCGCCGGTTGCGCGGTAGGCCCGGACTACCAGCGCCCGGAAGTGCTCAACTTGCAACCGTTGCCAGCCAATTTCGGTTCGCCGACGAACGAGTGGAAAATCGCGGAGCCGTCCGCTCATCTGCCCCGCGGCACCTGGTGGTTGGTTTTTCAGGACGTCGAACTCAATCGCCTCGAGACCTTGCTCGAAAGCGAAAATCAAACACTGGCCGGAGCCGCCGCGCGCTTTGACCGCGCCCGCGCGGAATTCAATCTGGCCCGGGCCGACCTGTTTCCTAACCTGGATGCCATCGGTTCCGCGGCCCGACAACGCACGAGCGCCAACGCGCCGCAAAGCGGTAAAGCGGCCGGCGCCGCGCATACCCACAACACGTTCGCCACCGCGCTCACGTTGGGTTGGGAAGTGGATTTATGGGGCCGCGTCCGGCGCGAATCCGAATCCGCGCGTGCGGCCTATTATGCCGTGGCCGATGACCTTGCCGCGGTACAACTCGCGTTGCAGGCGGAGTTGGCGGGCGATTACTTTACGCTGCGCGCCCTCGATGCCGAACGCGCACTGATGGCTGATACCATTGAAACATTTCGCCGCTCGCTCGAATTAACCCGCGACCGACGCAAGGGCGGCATTGTCTCCGACCTCGACGTTGCGCAAGCGGAAACACAACTGCGCACTGCGGAAGCTCAATTACCCGCGCTGGATTTGCAGCGCGCCCAACTATTGCACGCCCTCGCCATCTTGTGCGGCCAACCCGCCACGACTTTCACGGTCGCGCCATCAAGCCTTGCGAACGCAACGCCACCGTTGATTCCCACCCACCTGCCCAGCGAATTGTTGGAGCGCCGGCCGGACATCGCTGCGGCTGAACGGCGTATGGCTGCCGCCAACGCCAGTGTGGGTATCGCTCAAGCCGCTTTTTATCCGCGCCTCCGCCTCAACGGACTGGCCGGTTTCCAATCCGTCGAAGCCAGCAGCGCGTTTAACTGGTCCAGCCGCATGTGGTCCGTGGGGCCGTCCCTTGATCTGCCGCTGTTTACCGGCGGACGCAATCGGGCGCAACTGGCCGCCACCCGCGCCAACTATGACGCCACCGTGGCGAACTATCGCCAAACGGTATTGAACGCATTTGCCGATGTGGAAGATCAGTTGGCCGCCCAGCGGCTTCTGACGGTGCAACTTGAAGCGGAACGCGCGGCGCTGGCTGCCGCCGAACGCACGCTGGCCATTGCCAACAACCGTTACCAGGCCGGGCTGGTGACCTTTTTGGAAGTAGCGACCGCACAGAGCGCCGCGTTGCAACGAGAACGAACCGTGGCCCAACTCGAAGGCGTGCAGAACATCGCGGCTGTGGGGTTGATTCGGGCGCTGGGTGGTGGTTGGGATACCGGTCAGTCCCTGGCCAAAACCCAACCGTAATTTTCCACTCGCTGTCCTCACCGCTCTGGATATTTCCTGGGGAAGGAACGCGTTCCACCGTGCCCGAAGCCGTTTGGAGGGGAGCTCGCTGTCGCACTCCAAATAGAGCGAATTAAATAAAAGTGGGCCGATATATCTTTCTCCTGGTAGCAGCGGACGTGAGTCCGCTCCATTTGAATTTGAAAGAAAGTTAGAGCCGATTCATGTCGGCCGCTACGGTTGGGGAGGCCAAGCGCGGCCACAGTTTTAGTTAAGCTGATATAATTGGATTGCTATGAACCAGCCGACAGCCCTGATCGGGTTCGAAGGGGAACAACGCATGCTCAGAGCCGCCGCTTGTCGTCCGGCGCTGGAACGGGTTGCGCGCCATAATTGTAGGAGCGGAAGGATGACTTTGTGGCGTGGCTTGCCTAGATTGTCCGTGAATGATGTTCCAGTTTTCACATCCGCATTGGTTGTGGTTGATCGCGCCCGCCTGGGGGTGGATCATCTGGCTCGCGCGCACCTCCGATGCGCAGTTGAGTCCCGTGCGCCGCGGGTTGTCCGCGACGATCCGGCTGGGGGTCATCACCGCGCTCCTGCTCGCGCTCGCGGGTTTGGAAGCGCAACATCCCACCGAGGGCATGAACGTCTTTTTCGTGCTGGACCGCTCGGAGAGTGTTCCCGCCGCCCAACAAACGGAAGCCGTGCGCTGGTTGAATCAAGTCGCCAAATCAAAACCCACCACGGATCGCGCGGGCACGGTGATTTTCGGCACGGACGCAGCCATTGAAGCGACGCCGCGCACCGCATTTGATCTGCCCTCGATTCAAGGAGTGGTGGCCACCGAGCGCACGGATATCGGCGCGGCGCTCCGGCTCGCCACGGCCGCGTTTCCTGAAACTGGTCAGCGCCGCATTGTGCTGCTCAGTGACGGTCAGGAAAATCTGGACGACGCCCTCAGCGCCGCCACCTCGGCGAAAGCCAGCGGCGTGAGCATTGACGTCGTGCCGCTGGGTGCCAAACGCGATAATGCTGTCACCTTGCAACGTCTCGAACTGCCCACCACGCTGGCCAAGGGGCAGACGTTTGACGTAAAGATATTCGTGCAAGCCGCAACCGCCACGACCGCCAAACTCCAACTCTATCGGGACGATCGTTATCTCGGGGAAAGCGCGGTGGCGTTGGAGGCGGGCAAGAATTTGTTCACGTTTCCCGAAACTTTGTCCGAACCGGGATTTTACAATTACGACGTGCGGATTGAGGCGCCGGACGATCACTTGCCGCAGGATAACCGCGCGCTCGGTTTTGTCTGGGTGCGCGGGCAACCGCGGGTGCTCATGATTTCCAGCGCGCCCAACGCGGACCATTCGCTCGCCGCGGCGTTGCAGGCTTCCGGTTTGGAAGTGCGCCTGGCCAACCTGCAGGGCTTTCCCGGGTCGCTCGCCGAATTGAACAGCTACGACTCCGTATTCTTCTGTAACGTGGCGGCGGGTGACTTGAGCCAGGAGCAACTGGGGCAACTGGAAACGGCCGTGCGCGACTTCGGGGTGGGCTTCGTTTGTGTGGGCGGACCGGACACTTATGCGGCGGGCGCTTATCGCGGCACACCATTGGAAACTATTCTGCCGGTGGACATGGAATTGAGCAGCAAAAAGGTGCTGCCGCCGGGCGCACTGGTGCTGGTGATTGATCGCTCGGGCAGCATGATGGGCGATAAAATTGATATGGCCTGTCGCGCGGCCATGAGCGCCGTGAAAGCCTTGTCGGATAATGACTACGTAGGGGTCATTGCCTTTGACGGATCGCCGCACGTCATTGTGAATCTGCAGCCGGCCAAAAACCGCCGACAGATCATGGACGACATCAGCCGCCTTGAAGCCAAGGGCGGCACCAGCATGTACGAACCGATGGTGCGCGCCTACGAAATGCTGCGCGACACCAAGGCTGCGCTGAAACATTGCATCATTCTGACGGATGGTGTTTCCAATGATGGTGACTTTCCCGGGATCACCCAAAAAATGGCGGACGCGCGGATCACCATTTCCACGGTGGGGCTGGGCGAGGATTTGAACGACCCTTTGTTGCAACAGATCGCCAACGTGGGCAAGGGACGCTTTTACGCCATCCCGCAACCAACCACCCTGCCGCAGATTTTCATCAAGGAAACTGCTGTCGTGTTGAAGTCGGCCATTAACGAAGACCCCTTCAAGCCCAAATTGACCGCCGCCACCGAACCGGTGCGGGGTATCGCCGCCGATGCGTATCCGCAACTGCTTGGCCACGTCGCCACGGAACCGAAACCGCGCGCGGAACTGCCACTGAGCACCGACCAAGGCGATCCGCTCCTGGCGCATTGGCAGTTTGGGTTGGGGCGCACCGTGGCGTTCACTTCCGACGCGCGCAGCCAATGGGCGCAGTACTGGCTGGCGTGGCCGCAATATCAACAATTTTGGCGTCAAGTGGGCCAATGGAGTCTCCGTCGGCTCGGCCACGCGGATTTTACCGCCGAGGCGCGGGTTGAATCCAACACGGGCCGGATCGTGGTTGAGGCCCTGGATGCGCATGGTGATTTCCAAAATTTCCTCACCTTTCAAGCGACGGTGGTCGCGCCGGGCGGTGGTAGGCAGGCCGTGAAGCTGCAACAAACCGGGCCGGGTCGTTACGAGAGTGACTTTGCCGTGACCGAATCGGGCGCGTATCTGGCCAACGTGTTGCAAATGGAAAACGATCAACCCGTTGGCCAGCAAATTGTGGGCACGAGTCTGGCCTACTCGCCGGAACTCAGCACTGACGGCACCAATCTGTCACTACTGCGTCGGCTCGCGGAATTAACCGGCGGGAGCATCCTGGATCCGGCGCAGCCCGAGAGTGATCCGTTTGCGCACGGGCGCATCAAGACGTTTCAAGCCCAGGAAATGTGGGAATGGTTATTGCGGTTCGTCATCATTGCGTTCGTTCTCGATGTCGGACTGCGCCGCGTGCAACCAGATCGTGAAGAACTCCAACGGCTCGTGCGCCGGATTTTAAGTTGGATTCCATTCTGGCGCCGCCCCCAACCGGTTCTGGACACCGCGCCGTCACTGGCCGCGCTGCTTTCGCGGCGCAATGAAGTGCGCGAACAACGCTTCGATCTCACCGCGTCGCTGGAAAAGTCGGTCGCCTCCGTAACCAGAGGAACGTCCGTCGTGGTCCACCCACCCCCGGCAACCGAGACGCCACCAGAACCGGCCGAGGAAGCTCGAACCACCAGCCGGTTGCTCGAGGCGAAGCGCCGGGCGCAACGTCGCCCACCCGCTGCTTGACCGGATAAAATCGCTCAAAAAGGGGGTGAAATTGCCGTGTTTTTGTGGATTCACCCAAACTTGCGCCTCGGTCACTCGCAGAAATGAGTTGCCATCTGCGGCTTTTGAGGCTTACAAGTCTGCCACGCTACATGGGCAAAGCATTGATCATCGCTGAAAAACCCTCGGTCGCCAGCGACATCGCCAAGGCGCTCGGGAAGTTTCAGAAGCACCAGGATTACTTCGAGAATGACGCTTACATCATTTCATCGGCCGTGGGGCATCTGCTCGAACTGGTCGCCCCGGAGGGGGTCGAGGCCACGCGCGGCAAATGGACGTTCAAGTGTCTGCCGGTGATTCCGCCGCATTTCGATTTGCAACCGATTGAGCGAAATGAGAACCGGCTCAAGGTGCTCAAGAAACTGATCAAGCGGGATGATGTCACCCAACTGATCAACGCCTGCGACGCCGGGCGCGAAGGTGAGTTGATTTTCCGCAACATCGTTCGGTTCACGAAAGCCAAACAACCCATCCAGCGCCTGTGGTTGCAATCCATGACGCCCGCGGCGATCCGCGAGGGTTTTGCGGCGTTGCGACCGGACGCGGAATTGCAACCCCTGGCGGACGCCGCAACGAGCCGCAGTGAGGCGGACTGGTTGGTGGGCATCAACGGCACGCGGGCGATGACCGCGTTCAATTCCAAGCTGGGCGGCTTTTTCAAAACGACGGTGGGCCGCGTGCAAACGCCGACGTTGGCCATCCTTGTCGAGCGCGAAAAAAGGATCCGCGAGTTCGTGCCACGGGACTACTGGGAGGTGCTCGCCACGTTTGACGCGGCCGCCGGCCAGTACGTCGGCCGTTGGTTTGATGAAAAATTCGCCAAATCCGAAGACGAACAGCTCCGGGCGGAACGCATCTGGGAGCAGGCCAAAGCGGAGGCGCTTAAAGCGCAATGCCTGGGCCGGCCCGGCATTGTCACCGAGGAAAGCAAACCCACGACCTCGCTCTCGCCGTTGCTTTACGATCTGACCAGTTTACAACGCGATGCCAATGCGCGCTTCGGGTTCAGCGCCAAGACCACGTTAAGCATTGCGCAGGCGCTCTACGAAAAACACAAGGCGCTGACCTATCCCCGCACCGATTCCCGCGCTTTGCCGGAGGATTACCTGCCCACAGTGCGCAGCGCGTTGACGATGCTCACCGGGGAGACGGGTTACAGCACTTTTGCGGACCAGATTCTTACAAGCGGCTGGGTGCGCCCCAACAAACGTATTTTCAACAACGCCAAAGTGTCGGATCACTTTGCCATCATCCCCACCACGCAAGCGCCCAAAAGCCTGTCCGAACTCGAATACAAACTCTACGATCTGGTCACCAAGCGCTTCCTCGCCATCTTTTATCCGGCGGCGGAATTTCTGGAAACCACCCGGATCACGCGTGTCGAAGGTGAGTCGTTCAAAAGCTCCGGAAAAGTCCTGGTCAAACCCGGGTGGTTGACGGTGTACGGGAAGGAAGCGCAATCGCAGGACGACGCGCCGCAGCTCGTGCCCGTGCAACCGGGGGAGCGCGTGCAAACGAGTCACATCGAGGTGAAGCAGAACGTCACCAAGCCACCGCCACGTTACTCGGAAGCCACCCTGCTCTCCGCCATGGAAGGCGCGGGAAAATTGGTGGATGACGATGAACTGCGCGAAGCCATGAGCGAACGCGGTCTGGGCACGCCCGCGACACGCGCCGCGATCATTGAAGGGTTGATTCTGGAGGGTTACGTGCATCGTAACGGACGCGAATTACAGGCAACCGCCAAGGCGTTTTCCCTGATGGAATTGCTGAACGGACTGGGGATTCAGGAATTGACCAAGCCCGAGCTGACCGGTGAGTGGGAATTTCAATTGCGCCAGATGCAGCGACGGCAGTTGAGTCGCCCACAATTCATGCAGGGCATCGAGGCGATGACCCGGCGCATTGTGGATCGCGCCAAAACTTTCGAGCAGGACACCATTCCGGGAGACTTCGGAACGCTCAAAGTCCCATGCCCCAAATGCGGCAATGAAATCCACGAAAAATACAAACAGTTTCAGTGCGTAAAATGTGACTTCGCTGTTTGGAAAACGCTTTGCAATCGGATGTTCGAGCCGGCCGAAGTGGAAAAACTCATCACGGACAAACAAATCGGGCCGTTGCAGGGCTTTCGCAGCAAACAAGGTTTTCCGTTCGCGGCGGTACTCAAGCTCAATGACGAGTACAAGGTGGAGTTTGATTTTGGCAACGGAAACAAGGACGGCGAGGCCGCAGCCCCGCTGGATCTCTCCGGCAAAACACCCCTTGGCAAATGTCCCAAGTGCGGCGCGGGAGTGTTTGACGGCGGCATGAACTACGTTTGCGAAAGACAAGCGGGGGCGGACAAATCCTGCGACTTCCGCACCGGCAAAATTATTTTACAACAGGAAATTTTCCCCGAGCAGATCAAAAAATTGCTCGCGGAGGGCAAGACCGATTTGTTGAAAAATTTCGTTTCCAAAAAGACGAATCGTAAATTTGAAGCCTACTTGGTACTCAAGGAAGGTAAGACGGCTTTCGAGTTCGCCCCACGAACTAAAAAGCCCAGAACCAAATTCGCCACCACTCCGGTCAAACTCGATTTCACGGGTAAGGGCGTGATCGGCAAATGTCCCAGGTGCGGTGGTCGGGTGTTTGATACCGACAGCGAGGTGGGTTACGTCTGCGAAAATTCACAGCGGGAAACCAAAGCCTGTAAGTTTAAGATCGGTAAAACCATTCTTGAACAGCCGATTGCCGCCGACCAGGCGCAGAAAATTTTGGCGACCCGCAAGAGTGACTTGTTGAAAACATTCATCTCCAAAGCCGGGAAGCCGTTCCCAGCGTATCTGGTCGTGGATGACAAGGGTAAAATCACTTTTGAATTCCCACCTCGGGATGACGAATAAGCCGGAGAACAACGCCGGATCAGCGGCAACCCAGGCCCCGGCGCTGGATCATTCGGCTCAGAGTTTTCTCGTCCATCTGGCTTCCGAACGCGGCGCGTCCGTTTATACCCAGCGCAATTACCAGCAGGCGCTGACGGCGTTCATTGACTGGCTGCACAGGGAGCGACAGACCGCGCCCGACTGGCCGAAGTTGCAACGCGACGATTTTCGCAGCTACTTGCGGTTTCTCGGGCGGCACAACCTGGGACGCGCCGCCATTGCGTTGCGCTTTTCCGCCCTGCGGTCGTTCTATAAATTTTTGATTCGCCAGGGCACGGTGGAAACGTCTCCCATCAAGAACGTCGCGCTGCCGAAGCCACCCAAACGCCTGCCCCAATTTCTAACCGTCAAACAGATGGAGGATTTACTGCGTGCGCCACTGGCGGAATGCGCTGGCGGGGAGGGGGGAAGCGCCGGACGACCGATCTCAATGGTGGCGCGTTATCGCGACGTGGCGATTCTGGAGACCATTTATTCGTGCGGGTTGCGCATTAGTGAATTGGTCGGTCTGCAGGTGGAAGACATTGATTGGAATGAGCAAATGATCCGCGTTCGCGGCAAGGGCCGGAAGGAGCGTTTATTGCCCATTGCTCAGACCGCTTTGCTGGCGATTAAACATTATTGGTCACTGCGCCCCGGGGGCGCCCCCGGGAAATCCCCGGTATTTGTTTCAGAAACCCGGCGGGGCGGCCCCGTCAATCGGACCATGTTGCAACGCCGGCTCAAGACCTATTTGATGCGCGCCGGATTGGACCCCGCGATCACGCCTCACAAGCTGCGACACAGCTACGCCACGCATTTATTGGATGGCGGCGCGGACCTGCGCAGCGTGCAGGAATTATTGGGTCACGCACACCTCGCCACCACGCAGGTGTACACCCACGTCTCGACCGAGCGTCTGAAGCAGGCGTATCTTCGCGCCCACCCGCGCGCCTGATTGGCACCAAGTTTGCAAGCAGCGACACCGTCAGGGGTGCTTTCCGAAGAAAGACGAGCCACTGATTCGCCTTGTAAAGGAGGTTAATTTGAGCGAGCGGGCTCGCCACAAGTTTTCTCCTGGTGGGTTGCATCAACAAGGCAAACCGAAAATCTGAGAAGATAATTATGCCGGTTATGCTCAAGCGAGAGGTTTCAAGCTTCAAACAAAACGAAGCCGCGCTATTCCTTAAATCCTTAATTCTGGGTCGCCACCGCGCCGCTCTGCTCATTGCCGGAATGATGGTGGCGCCGACGCTGACTCCCGCAGCCACTTTCACTTGGGACGGGCATGGGAACGGAAACAGCGCCTGGCGACGAGCACGAAACTGGGTCGGTAATACACAACCTCCAGCAAATTTTTACTTCGGACTGCTCAATACGGATATCATCCTGTCTGGCAACCAGAAAACCACTCCGGTTTTGGATCGCAGGTACTACATTCACAGCCTTACCATCGCGGCCGGTGCCGCCAGCTTCACGCTGAATTATCAGGGCAACATCAATAACAACAATCTGCTTTTGGGTTCAGGCGGGATCGTGAATAACAGCGTCAATTCGCAAACATTGCGTCCCGACATTACCATCAGCCAAAGCCAGACATGGAACGCCAATGCTGGGAATATTACGGCCAGTGGCCCCTTGCACTTGGTCAATAATAACAACTTGAACTTCAGCGGCAGTTTCAATACGACGGTGACTGGCTCAATTCAAGGCGCCGGCAGTCTCTCCAAAAACGGTTCCGGGACACTGACTCTGAGCGGCACGAGCGCAAATTCATTCTCGGGTGGAGTCACCATCAACGACGGCACCGTAACGCTTGGTAAAGCCAGTAGCCTGGGTTCGGGGCCGCTCACCGTCAACGGCGGCACGCTGAATATTGGTAATTACAATCTCAACTTAGGCAGCATGACCTTGTCTGGTGGCACGATCTCCGGGGCCGGAGGCAGCGTCGCGGGAAGCACTCCTTACCAGCTTCAAGCGGGCACCGTTTCAGGAACTCTAGGTGGCTCGGTAGCGGCGATCAAATCCACGCCGGGTAATGTGTTCCTCACTTCCGCCAACACCTACACCGAGGGAACGCAGGTGAACGACGGTCAGTTGATTGTGGCAAATTCCAGTGGTAGCGCCACCGGCAGCGGACCGGTTTCAGTCAATAATTCCGGAGTGGTTATGGGTATTGGCGCGATTGGCGGATGGGTTACCAATGGTCCCGGCGGCACCATTTCCGCCGGTTATGAAATCGGCACTTTGAACATTGGCGGTCTCGTATGGTTCGGCGGTGGGATCAATCGTTGGGATCTTTCTGATGCGTCCGGCGCGGCGGGTACGGGTTGGGATTTGTTGCGTGTCAACGGCAACCTGATGCTCCTGGCCTCGTCAGGCAATCCAGCCATCATTGATGTCACCTCCTTCACTCTTGCGGGAACGCGCGGCCTCGCCGCCAACTTCGATCCGACGCAAAATTACCTCTGGACCTTCCTCGAAACGACGGGGGGAATCACCTTCGCTGGTGGGGGCGATGCCACTTCGTCCTTCACTATAGTAACGGGAAATTTCATGAATGCACATGGTGGACAATTTGCCGTTGAACTTTCGGGTGACGGACAACAATTGAATTTAACCTATACGCCCATTGTCGTGCCTGAACCCAGCAGGGTGGTCCTGTTGGGCCTCGGGTTGTTCAGTTTGGTTTACATCAAGCGGATAAAACGAATTTGGCAGACATAATGTCGTTTCATGTTTAAGGCGTCTTTTTTGCGAGCCAGCAAGCGTGCTGCCGCTGCCCACCGACGGTTCGGTCGGATGCAGCGGCAGAAATCACGTGCGGTGCAAATTTTTGAAACCACTGCGGCCATGATTCCGGCCATCGTTTGTTTGCTGCATCTGACAATGAAATCCGCCAATGCTCAACCCGCGCGGGTCGAGTCCGATCCGATTCGAGTGGAGACGCCACGCTCCGAACCCGGTAAAGCGCAACTTGTCCCGGCACCGCTTGTGACCGTCCCCGAGCCGAACAGCATCGCGATCGTCACCTTGGGTCTGGGGGTGTTATTACACATACGCCATACGAAAAGTTCTGAGCAATCCCCGGCTCCGCCCAGGAGTTAAGCGTTTCACGATTCAGGCGGAGAGGTGGGGGCGACAAAAACGCATGAACCTCATTGTGGGCAAAACAGCCAAACAACGAATCATTCCATAAAACTCCGACCGTCACGCTCCTGGCGGTTGCCTTTGCTTCACGCAGCGGCGCTCTGCTGACGCTTCTCCAGCCAGGTAATCATGCTTTGGAAAATCAGCCGGCCGTCGGTATTGCCGAGAATGGTTTCGCAGGCGCGCTCCGGATGCGGCATCAGCCCGGCGACATTGCGCTGTTCGTTGCTGATCCCCGCGATGTTCAAAACCGCCCCATTGGGATTGGCCGCCTCGGTCACGTTTCCTTCCGAATCACAATACTGCCACAGGATTTGGTCATGATCATGGAGGCGCTTGAACGTTTCCTCATCGGCAAAGTAGCAACCTTCGCCATGCGCGATCGGTATCCGCAAGAATCTTCCATCCGGGATTTGATTGGTGAACGGCGAATTCCTGGTGGCGGTTTTCAGGAAGACGTTTTCGCAGCGAAATTGCAAGGAACGATTGCGCACCAGCGCGCCGGGCAATAATTCCGCCTCGGTTAAAACCTGGAATCCGTTGCAAATCCCCAGCACCAATCCGCCCTGCGCCGCAAACTCCTTTACCGCCTGCATCACCGGACTAAAACGCGCAATCGCACCGCAGCGCAAGTGGTCGCCATAGCTGAACCCGCCGGGAATGAGCACCGCATCAGTCGCGCCGAGCGAGGTGTCCTTGTGCCAGATGTAACGCGCCGAGTAACCCAGTTGGCGAACCGCGTGCAGGGCATCTTGATCGCAATTACTGGCGGGAAATTGAATGACGGCAAAATTCATGGTGAGGTCTGCAGGTTCATAAATCGAAGCCTGATCGCACCGGCTCAACGCGCCCGGCTTCGCCTTCGCTCGCGTTCATTTAATTTCCAAGCGATAATCTTCAATCACGGGATTGCTCAGAAACCGATGCGCCGCGTCGTTGAGCGCCCGTTCCGCCGCAGCCAGGTCCGTGCCGGGCGCCAGATCAATCTCAATGTATTTTCCCACATGCACGTCAGTGACTCCCGCATAGCCCATGTGCTCCAACGCGCGCCGAACGGTAATCCCCTGCGGATCCACCACGGCTTTCTTCGGTGTGATGATGATTCTGGCCTTCATGTGAAACCTAACCACGCCGGGCACGGCCCGGAATGAATCCGTTCCAGAGTGGCAAGTCCCGCGGCGCAGGGCGAGCAATTTCAATTTGATCCGGAACGCGGCGTACTACATTCCATCACACGCTCCAACTTATTTGTGCTTCGTAAAGTGCATCGCGGCGCGGCGCAATTCGCGATCCGACTCGCGTTTCTTGATGTCTGCGCGCTTATCGAACTGTTGTTTGCCTTTGCCAACGCCCAACGCCACTTTGACCTGACCGTTCTTCCAATACAACGCCAGCGGAAACAAGGCATTCCCCTTGACCGAAGCCAGCTCAAATAACTTGCGGATTTCCGCCTTGTGCAGCAGCAATTTGCGCCGCGCCTTTGGTTCATGGTTGTTCAGATTTCCGTGCGAATATTCGTCAATGTGCGCGTTATACAGCCAGACTTCCCCCTGCTCCACCCGCGCGAAAGCGTCGGCGATTTGGCCCTTGCCGGCACGCAAGACCTTCACTTCAGTGCCACGCAGCACAATCCCCGCTTCGAAAGTTTCGAGGATGTGATAATCACGCCGCGCTTTGTGGTTGGAGACAATGTCCGCCATTTTTCTCAAGGTAGAAGGAAACCGACAAAATTCGAGCCACAAAAAAGCTCCATTCACCGTGATGAATGAAGCCGTT
The DNA here is from genome assembly GCA_039806955.1 of Verrucomicrobiota bacterium. Taxonomy (GTDB): domain Bacteria; phylum Verrucomicrobiota; class Verrucomicrobiia; order Limisphaerales; family JADLHS01; genus JADLHS01. The sequence continues at coordinate 79,264 of JBDHQI010000012.1, forward strand.
TGCAACCGTCGCCAAACGCAATGAACCTACTGCTTCATTCGCGCTGTTGGTTGAATGAAAACTCCCGCGCTTTATTTACGACGCTTTTTCGGTGCGGGGCGCGTTAGCTCCTCGAACTTTGGCAGCTCCCACCCGATTTTATCTTCGATCACCTCGCGCAAGGCAATATCGGCACACCCCAGCGTGACGTAATCCGCGATCAAGGGTCGTCCCAAGCCGCCCCCACCCGCATTCAACTGGCGCACCCGTTGCGAGATAATGTTAATCAGGATGTTGGTGCCACCAACCTTTTCCAAAGCTTTCCGACAAAGTTCAGCGTTCACAGTATTCAGTTTAAAACCAAGCTCGGCAGTCTAGCGGGAATAACTCCGGTGGCAATCAAAATTCGGGCGCCGAGCAGCGAGCGGGCGCATTTGGAATGTTCCCCGGATTAACTGATTCTATAACGCATCCCAATGACCGTTCTAACGGGCTCCAATGAGCGCGCAGAGGCGCCGTTGACCTTGGCGGCATCCAAACTGTTCGCTGCGCTTAAACCGGCCCTGCCGTTGCAGACAGGTCGATTCCACTGGTCTCGAATCAATCGCCCAGCCGTGTGCCCCACGGCCTGATGGTTCAGTCGCCGCTGGCTTTGGGGGAAAAGCCTCGCCATGGGTCGTAGCAAGTTGTTGCAGGCGTCGTACCAATCGTTTTCGGCCTCATTCCCGGCCCTCAGCCATCACTTCGGCTTCGATTTGGGTCAATGACGGGATGGATTCCTCAGTCTTTTTCATGGTGCATTACGACGTATAGGGTTGTGGTTCATTTCATCATTGATGAAACCGAATTTCCATAGTGTGGAGAAACAGTTAAAATGCGCACGCACCGAACGTAAATGCCAGCCCGAAAATTACTGCCACCAAAACCAGGCCAACCCTCCGGTCAGCTTTGTAACCAATTAAAAATCAGCAAGATTAACGATCAACTCAGACTCATTATCGCCGATCGAGTGAAACTTCATTACCTAAAAGCGACTTCGCAGACGACAATAAACGCATTGAACCACGACGTTGTGCCACCTATGCTGGCCACCGGTTTGCGCGAGTAGCTCAATTGGATAGAGCGTCGGCCTCCGGAGCCGAAGGTTGTGGGTTCGACCCCCGCCTCGCGCACCAGCTCCATTCGACCTTCGTCACTTCCCCTGCAACTCATCCAACGCTCGACTTTTCTCCGCACCCCGGATGATTCGCAATTCGCATGGGCATTTCCCATTCCTTTGCCGCTTGTTCCTCTGTCTCCTTGTCGAGATTGCCTGGCGTTGCGGTGCCGTTTATTTCCTCTCCTCCAGCTTCACCTTGAAGAGAGGAGGAAGCTGGCTGGTTCGCAATGTTGTCCACCAGTTTTCCCACGGCTTGGCGGACGATATAATCCACGATGTGGGTAGGTGCGTAATAGGCCCATCGGCTTTCTTCACCGCCGGCTCATCATCCACCACGGGGTGACAGGGGCAAGGGGTCAAGCGGCCTCAGAGTCGGTCGCAACCGGGGTTGGCCTGGTCATTGAAAGAAAGAATTAAATACCGCCAAGGACTGCTTAATCTCCTGCCGCTTTGCTTCCTGAACTTGCGGATTGGTGGCTTTCGCGTAGTCGTCGCTCAAGGTCAGGAATGGGATCAGCCATTTGTGCAGTTCATCGTGCGCTTTCCCTTCCATGGTGCAATGCGTCACCAAGCCGCTGAGATTGTCCTGAATGGTTTTAGCCAACGTCGCCGGATTTTGTCCGGGGTGCTGATCAAAATTTTGCACGGCCTGCTCAATGTTTCGCAGGTAACTCATCATCGGCGGCGACACGGACCATTTCTGACCCTGATCCAGTTCCAATGGTTTGCCGCTGTGATGGTGTGACGTTGAGTGGCAACCGGTCGTTCCCCAAACCAGCCCCGCAATCGCCAGAGAGGTGATGATCTGGCGCAACGACTTGAGTCGTCTGCAATTGCCGGGCACAAAGTTGATCGCCATGTCGTTATCGTGCGGCGTTTTGCGCGGCGTTGCTTTGACTTGGGTCAACATTACCGCCTAACGGACGTGCTGATCCTGACAGCGACTAGGGCGCGTTGAGCCGGAAGAATCGGCGCGGCTCGGTCGGGTTGATGGTGTAAGGACTGCCGGCACCAGGGAGGTTCGTATAAACGCCGGAGGCTTCGGGCGCGCTCTGCAACCGAAACGCGGGATCATCCCAACTCAAGGTCAAGACGCTGCCATTAAGTTCCCAATGTAGCGGAATGGGTGCGGCCACCGTTGGTACCGTCACCGCCGCGACGAAGGGAGAAGCGGCTCCGCCCGCGATCATAAACTCGCCGCCGACGTAAAGATTGGTACCCGCCAACACCAGGGCGTTGACGGTTGGATTTTGCAAGCCGCCGACGCCGGAGCCAACGGAATTCCAGTTGTTCCCATCCCAATGAGCGAGGTGATTGGCGCTGCTGTCGCCCGCTTCCGTGAAATCGCCCCCCGCGAACAGATCCCGACCGGATGCGGCCAGTGCGTTGCCCCAGTCATTCATACCGGCGCCGAGTTGACTCCAGTTTCCGCCGCTCCATTTCGCGATGTGGTTGGCGGCAACTCCGCTGGCCTCGGAAAAGGTGCCGCCGACGATCAGATCGGACTTGAAGACGGCCAGGGCGCGGACCGGAGCTCCAGTCCCGGACGCCATCGCGCTCCAGTTCGTGCCATCCCATTGGGCAATGTACTGGACCGTTACTCCGCCCGCCGTCCAAAACTCGCCGCCAGCGTATAGGTTCCCGCCGAGAGTGACCATGGCCCGTACGCGATCGTCCATGCCCGTGCCCAATGCGTTCCAACTGTGGCCGTCCCATCGGGCGATGTAGTTGACTTCCAGTTCACCCGCTTTCCAAAAATCGCCCCCGGCGTACAGCTCATCGCCATCCGCCAATAACGAGTACACGCGACCGTTCAACCCCGTTCCCAGCGCGCTCCAACTGGTGCCGTTCCATTTGGCAATGTTCGCGGCGGGAGCGCCCCCGGCCATCGAGAACTCGCCACCGACATAGAGGCTGTCACCAGCCACCGCGAGCGCATACACCGACGGATAATCAACTTCGTATGCCAGACCACTTCCGAGCTTTTGCCAGTTTCCGGTATCCCAACCAATGATGCGCTGGGCAACGTTGGTGTTCGCGTGTCGAGAGGCGGCATTTTCACTGAACACATCGCCGATGAAGACCTGGTCACCCAGCACTGCCAGCGCATTCACGGGATGGTTCACGCCCAGATTGAGACTGCTCCATGCGGCACCATTCCATCTGGCAAGGTGATTGGCCGCGTTACCGCCCATCGAGGTAAAATCGCCCCCGGCGTACACTTCGCTTTCGGAAAGCGCCAGTGCGTACACGCTGTAGTTCGCGCCAGTGTCGAGCGGGCTCCAAGTTGTCCCGTCCCATTTGGCAATACGGTTGGCTTCCTGTCCGTCGGCAGCGCGGAAATCGCCGCCGACATACAGATCGTCACCTGAAACAGCCAGGGCCTGCACGACATCATCGGTGCCGGTGCCGAGTGAAGCCCAATCGTTGCCATCCCACGCGGCGACATAATTGACCTCGGTTTCACCGGCCATTTGGAAATAACCGCCCGCGTAAAGAGTGGTCCCGGAGGCGGTCAGGGCGATAACCGCATCGCTCAGGCCTTCTCCAAGCGTGCTCCAACTGCTTCCGTTCCATTTGGCGATGTAGTTGGCCTCAACCGCGCCCGCTGTGGTGAACCAACCTCCGGCGTACAGGTCATTACCGATGACGGCAAAGCTCGCCACCCCGTCATCCACTTCCGCGTTGAGGGCGCTCCAAGAGTTGCCGCTCCACTTGGCGATGTGATTCGCGGCCACGCCGCCCGCACTGCTGAAGCCGCCACCGACGTACAGATCGTCATTCAACATCGCCAACGCATAGACGGCTGGATAGTCGTAAACATCGCTATTCACTCCCGCTCCCAAACTGTGCCAGGTGACGCCATCCCATTTGGCGATCCGGTTTACGGTAATCGGCGTGCCTTGATTGTCGCTGACGGTGGTGAATTCACCACCCACGTAGAGATCACCGTTTACCAATAGCAGCGTCCAAACGACGGGTTCACTCCCGCCCACGCCGCCTCCCAAACTGTGCCAGGTGACGCCGTCCCATTTGGCGATGCCGTTGGCAATCACGTTGCCGACAATTTGGAATGAGCCACCGATGTAGAGGTCTCCGTTATCATCCACGGCGACGGCGTTCACTTGCGCGTCCGTTCCCGGCAGTGCGCCCAGGCTGATCCAATTGGCGTCACTGAAGGTTGGATCAATCCGAATCGGGTAAGCCGCTTCGGTATCGTTGACCAAAAGCGCCAGGCTTGAACTGGAGTCCGAAGCCTCCTGCGGGATTGGCGATCGAACTTCCATTCGCGCCGGCAGTTCTTTGCCGGTCGCATCCGTCACGCGCAACCGGTTGTAAGCGATTTTTCGTCCGGATGCGGTCAATACCAGTTGAACTCCGGTTGGCGTCCGTTGCGCCGTCGCTCCGCTCACGGCCAGATCAAGACGTAATTCTCCGGCGCCTGCCGTAATCGGATTGACCGGGAACGGTCTCTCCAAAACCACGAAATCCTGGCGCACCCCATCCATGCTGACGGAGTATTCTTCGATCAATCCGGGCCGGGTGAACTTCACGATTGGTCCGTCGGTGGTAACGCTTCCCGCGTTGGGCAGTTGACGTTCCGCGGTGCAGAAACTCGCGCCGCCAGATTGAACTCGGTTTGCCTTCGAATTTTCGTACGTGTCGGTTCGCCCAATCGCTGTTGCCAGAACCCGAAAACGGTCTTTGGTGGAATCGTTCACTGTCGAAGTCAGCCACAATCCTGCACTGGTGGCTTCGGCCTCCAAGCGCTGAAATACACAGCGCAATCGCGCGCCATTCCCGGCCGGGGTTACGGTCAGTCCATTGCCTTGGTATTCCGCCGTTGCTTTGGTGCCGATCTGATTCCAGGGAATCGTTTTGGCAACCGGTCGCGCTTCCACGGCGGCAGCCGGTTGCGGAAGAAGCAACGAACTCGCGACCAGCGTCAGCAGCGCGATTCCGCAAGTTGGGAGCGACGGAAGTTTAGTGACGACAATGTTTTTCATAATGCTCTTATGGTTCGGTGACTGCATTTGGTTTTTCGCGGAAGAGATGCGTCGTTTATAGCGCAATTGACCGGGGAGACCAGTAAAATTTTTAGCGAGCGCAAGCGGATGAATGATTTGATTGTGATTTGAGCGCGTGGTGACGGAAGCGTCAACCTTCCAATAGCGCCACAGCGGTCGCGTAATTGTGCGTGTGGCTCAGCGTGATTAACAATTGTCTGGCTTGGCGCGTGGTGAATAGCGTTTGGCCGCCTCCGTGCAGAATAATGAACGGTTCGCCGGAATCTTTCCGGCAGACCTGCATGTCCAGCCAGCCGAGCTGCGCGCCGATTCCGGTGCCAAACGCCTTGGCGATGGCTTCCTTGGCGGCAAAACGCACGGCGATATGCGGCGCGGGGTTTTTATAGCCGTTGCAATACACGATTTCTTCCGGTCGCAAGATGCGTTGCAGAAAGCTGTCGCCGAAGCGTTCGAGTGCCGCGCGGATGCGCTCCACTTCGGTGATGTCCGTCCCGATGCCAAGAATCATGCTGGCAGTATTGTGCGGGAGCGCGCTTGACGAGCAAGCAAACTTAACCTACTTGCAGCAGATGCGGTTTTCCAATCATTGCCCGGAGGCAGCGCCTTGAACTGGCTGGCTCACGCCTTCCTTTCGGAGCCGACGCCGGCGTTCCGACTCGGAAATTTGCTGCCTGATTTTCTGAACGCTACCGAATTGGCGGCGCTTAATCCACGGTTTCAATCGGGCATTGCGCGTCATCGCTGGATTGATGGCTTTACCGATCGTCATCCCGTCGTTCGCGCCGGGGTGCAACGCTTTTCGCCACCGTACCGCCGCGTGGCGCCGGTGTTGGTGGATGTGTTCTATGACCATTTTCTTTCCGCAAGCTGGCGGCAATATTCCCAGCAGCCACTATCGGAGTTCGTGAGTGAGGTTTACCAAAGCTTCGCGCCGCACCGAACGCACCTGCCGGAATGGGTTGGTCCGGTTTGGCGTCAGATGCAAGTCGAGGATTGGCTGGGATCGTATCGGGATTTCGCCGGACTGGAACGCACACTGGTGCGAATGGAGCGACGCTTTCGCCGGCGCGTGGATTTGGTTGGCGGTTTGGCGGAACTGAAACAGCATTACGCCGCATTGCAAACCGACTTCCAACAATTCTTTCCCGAACTGCTGGCGGCCCTGCCTGACGCCGGGATCAGCCGCGATAATTTTGCAGTAACGCCAGCATCTCCTTGACCGCGGCGGTCAGCCCCACGAAGACCGCGCGGCTGATGATGCTGTGGCCAATGTTCAATTCCACCAGATGCGGAACCTGATGGATGATAGACAGGTTCTCATAGTTCAGGCCGTGTCCGGCGTTGACTTGCAATCCGAGCGCGTGCGCCTGCCGCGCGCCGTTGATCAAGCGCTGCAATTCTACCACGCGCCGGGCGGGATCATGAAAGGTTTCGGCAAACTGGCCCGTGTGGAGTTCGATGAATTGCGCGCCGGTGCGGGCGGCGGCGGCAATTTGATTTTCATCCGGGGCGATGAACAAACTCACCTCGATGTTGGCGTCGTTCATGCGTTGCCGCGTTTCGGTGAGGGCCGCTTCGTGGCCCGCGACATCCAGTCCGCCTTCGGTGGTGACCTCCTGACGACGCTCGGGCACGAGGCAAACGATGTCCGGTCGCAGTTCGATGGCGAGGCTGACGATTTCCGGCACGTTCGCCATTTCGAGATTCAAGCGGGTGGAAATGGTTTCGCGCAGTTTCCACACGTCGCGATCCTGGATGTGCCGCCGGTCTTCGCGCAAATGCGCGGTGATGCCCTGCGCGCCCGCCGCTTCGCAAACGTGCGCCGCTTCCACCGGTGAAGGTTCGCCCTCCGTTCGACCGCGATAACGCGCTTCGCGGAGCGTGGCGGTGTGATCAATGTTGACTCCGAGTTTTAACACGTATGGCAGTGTGGGACACGTCGCGCGGGATGCAAATGAGAAATGCGCCCGATTCTGTGCGTGCCAGGGCCCGGGTTGGTGGGCTAGCTTCGGCTTGTGAAAATTCTTTTCATTGGAGACATCGTGGGCGAGCCCGGTCGCCGCGCCGTGCAGGCTTTGCTGCCCAAGCTGCGAGAGGAACACGCAGTGAATTTTGTGATCGCCAACGGTGAAAACGCCGCCGGCGGCAATGGAATTACCCCGCGCCTGGCTACGGAACTGTTCGGCGCGGGAATTGACGTCATTACGAGCGGCGACCATTTATGGGATCAGAAGGAAGTGTTGGAATTGTTGAACTCGGAACCGCGTTTTCTGCGACCGGTCAATTATCCCGAACGCACGCCGGGTCAGGGCGCGGGGATTTTTGACATCAAGAAAACACGATCGGATGCCGCCAGTCCAATTCGAGTGGCAGTGCTGAATGCGCAAGGTCGCGTGTTCATGGCCGCGCTGGAAAATCCGTTCAGCGTGGTGCCGCCGGTGATTGCGCGGCTCCGATCCGAGACGAAAATCATCTTCGTGGATTTTCATGCCGAGGCGACCTCGGAGAAAATCGCTTTGGCGCGCCTGTTGGATGGCACGGTTAGCGCCGTTGTGGGGACGCATACGCATGTGCAGACCGCCGATGAGCAGATTTTTCCGGGCGGCACCGCTTACCTGAGCGACGCTGGTTTTACCGGTCCGCATGAGAGTGTGTTGGGCCGGGAGATAGAGCCCGTCATTAAACGCTTCGTCACCAACATGCCGCAGCGGTTTGAAGTGGCGAAGCGCCGGATTCTGCTGCACGGGGCGTTGGTTACGATTGATGCCGACACCGGTCGCGCCCAGCAAATTCAGCGCATTTTTGAAGCATTGTAGTTTTCCGGACTGGGGCGCTGGGTTGTGTTGCATTGTTTGCGGGCTACGGGAAAAACGCCTGCTGCGTGGTATTGGCGTGGTTGCGGGTTTTCAAGACAAACATTGTCTCGTGCTTCTCGATAGCTGTCTTTAATTCGCAACCTGACGTCATGCGGTTGAGAGGTTGGGGCAGCCCTCGCGGCGATTTTGCACGGATTTGGAGCCGAAACATTGGAAAAATCCCCCGGGGGGTTACCGGATTGGCAATTTTTTTGCGATGCCCTCTTTTTGATGTGTCGTAAAGGAGTGTTGTATTCGGTAAGTCGTAAGACGTGGAGTGTCTTCTTCAGTTGTCTTTCACTTTTCGCCCTGATCCCAGCTGCGCCGGCGGCGGACGTTACTTTGGCGTGGGATGCCAGTCCTGATACCACGGTGGTCGGCTACCGTGTTTATTATGGCAGCGTCAGCGGCAATTACACCAATTTCATCCAGGTTGGAAACGTCACCACCGCCACCGTGACGAATCTGCGCGCTGGCAACAGGTACTATTTTGCCGCCACTGCTAACGATTCTGATGATCTTGAAAGCCCCTTTTCCAATGAAGTTGGCTATACTGTTCCGTCAGTGAACCAGGTGCCGACGTTGGGGGCGATTGGGAACGTGACGATAGATGAGGATGCGGGATTACAGACGGTGGGGTTGAGCGGGATTAGTGCGGGGAGTGGGGAGACGGGACAGCCGTTGACGGTGAGCGCGGTGTCATCGAACCCGGGATTGGTACCGCATCCGGAGGTGAGTTACACGAGTCCGAACGGGACGGGGAGCTTGCGGTTTACGCCGGTGGCCGATGGGCACGGGAGCGCGGTGATCACGGTGACGGTGAACGACGGGCAGGGGACGAACAACACGGTGAGCCGGAACTTTACGGTGACGGTACGTTCGGTGAACGACGCGCCGACGTTGGATGCGATTGCGAACCGGAGTCTGACGGGCGACGGGGGGGCGCAGACGGTGGGGTTGAGCGGGATCAGTTCGGGGGCGGCGGACGAGGCGGACGTGCTGACGGTGAGCGCGGTGTCGTCGGACCCGAGTTTGGTATCGCACCCGGTGGTGAGCTACACGAGTCCGAACGGGACGGGGAGTCTGCGGCTGGAGCCGGCGGCGAATCGGAACGGGAGCGCGGTAATCACGGTGACGGTGAACGACGGGCAGGCGCAGAACGGGACGGTGAGCCGAAGCTTCACGGTGACAGTCAACGCCGTGAACCAGGTGCCGACGTTGGGGGCGATTGGGAACGTGACGATAGATGAGGATGCGGGATTACAGACGGTGGGGTTGAGCGGGATTAGTGCGGGGAGTGGGGAGACGGGACAGCCGTTGACGGTGAGCGCGGTGTCATCGAACCCGGGATTGGTACCGCATCCGGAGGTGAGTTACACGAGTCCGAACGGGACGGGGAGCTTGCGGTTTACGCCGGTGGCCGATGGGCACGGGAGCGCGGTGATCACGGTGACGGTGAACGACGGGCAGGGGACGAACAACACGGTGAGCCGGAACTTTACGGTGACGGTACGTTCGGTGAACGACGCGCCGACGTTGGATGCGATTGCGAACCGGAGTCTGACGGGCGACGGGGGGGCGCAGACGGTGGGGTTGAGCGGGATCAGTTCGGGGGCGGCGGACGAGGCGGACGTGCTGACGGTGAGCGCGGTGTCGTCGGACCCGAGTTTGGTATCGCACCCGGTGGTGAGCTACACGAGTCCGAACGGGACGGGGAGTCTGCGGCTGGAGCCGGCGGCGAATCGGAACGGGAGCGCGGTAATCACGGTGACGGTGAACGACGGGCAGGCGCAGAACGGGACGGTGAGCCGAAGCTTCACGGTGACAGTCAACGCCGTGAACCAGGTGCCGACGATCTCGACGATTACGGACCGGACCATCATTTCAGACACCAATAGCGGGCTGATCGGATTTGTCATCAGTGACGAAGATACGCCGGTTAATTCGCTGACTTTAACGGCCAGCTCGTCCGCGCCAAGCATCGTTCCAGTCGCCGGCATTGTATTCGGAGGTAGCGGGACCAATCGAACGGTGCGAATCACGCCCGTTCCTGATTCTGCCGGGACCGCCCGGATTACGCTGACGGTGAGCGATGGCACGGCCGCCGCCAGCACTGCGTTTAATGTGATAGTGCAGAAGCCGCAGCCGGCGGTGGGGCAATTGTCCGTGGTAAAGAACGGTGAAGGCACAATCACTCCCGATCTTACCGGCATGACGTTAATTGTGGGGCAGAGCTACACCGTCACAGCCGTTCCGGCGTCCGGCTATGTGTTCTCAAGCTGGAGTGGTAGTGTGGTTTCAACCTCGTCGACCCTCACTTTCATCATGCAATCCAACACGGTGATTCAGGCCAACTTTGTGGGGGATCCCTATCTGGCTGCGGCTGGAACCTACAATGGTTTGTTTAATGAAACCGATGAAGTGCGTTTGGAAAGCGCCGGGACGTTCAGCGTTTACGTGGACAACCAGGGTCATTACTCGGCCTGGGTGCAGATGGGATACGTTCGTTATCCCTTTAGTGGAGCGTTGAGTCAGGAGCTGCGCGCCACCAATACCATCGCTCGTTGGGAGCAGAGTTCCCTCGTGGTCGAGTTGGAGGTGGGACGGGGAGCGACTGCGGGTCAGATTTTTGGGCGCATAACCGACGGACGCTGGACGGGGCAACTCTCAGGAGGGCGTCCAGCGTCCAGTTCGGACCTTGCGGGTGAATATACCGCAGTGTTCCCGGGAATTGCCGGAGACCTCTCGCGTCCAGCAGGTGACGGTTATGCCACCATTCACGTAGCGGCCGATGGTCTGGCGACGATGAGCGGCACGTTGGCCGACGGCACCCGGTTCATGCAGTCCGCCTACATCACGGTGGATGGCGACTGGCCCTTGGGCGTTTCCATGTATGCGGGCAAAGGTTTGATCCTGAGCTGGGTCACGTTTGCCAATCTCGCCTCGAGCGATCTGAACGGGGACATGGTCTGGATCAAACAAGCCGGGGCCAGTGCCACGAGTTATCCACTCGGATTCGCGCTTGGCACCAAAGTGGTCGGTTCAGCGTATGTCGCTCCGCAAGCGGGGGAGAAGGCGCTGAATCTCACGGGCGGCGTGGTGCGCTTCAGCGGCGGCAACTTGACCGCACCGTTTAACAATGTCGTCAGTATCAACCCGGGCAGCCAGGTGGTGAATCTGAGTCCGAACACCCTTGCTTTCAATATCACTCCGAGTTCCGGATTGTTTAGCGGTCAGGTGCAAGAGCCTGATGGCGGATCGACCCACGTTTTCAACGGAGTAATTCTACAGAAGCTGAACGCCGGGTATGGCACAATGGACGGTTCGCCGTTAGCCAGCCGCGTGGTCTTGGCGGCTCCGTAATTTTGACGACTTGCGATGATTCAGAACGCAGGCGAATGGAGTCAGTCCGTATTCAACTACTCTGACATAAAGCGAATGATTTAAATGGCGAAAGTCCGTCCGATCAGCGACGAAAGACGTATCGGAAGCTGGCTGAGGTTATTTGCAACCTTGGCCATGCTGCCGTTGCTGGTTTCGTTCGCGTCCGCCGCGCCACAAAAAGTGCGGGTGAGCGATCCGGTGCTGGCCAAGCAGTTGCTCGAGCGGGGTGGCCAGGTGCTCGCCGATTATGGCAGCTTCAAAATCATCCGCACTGAAGATGATTCCGCAGTGGGTTTGCGCGGTGGGCGCGCGGAAGACACGGCCGACCAACTGCGATTGAATGCGCGCAGCATCTCAACGCAGGACATTTCGAAGCAACGACCCCGTTCCACCCGGACGCCAGCCAATGTGGCGCAGTTGCACTTGGTTCAATTCGTCGGTCCGATCAAGCCTGCGTGGCGCGAGCAATTACAGCAACTGGGCGCGCAAATCGTGAGCTACGTCCCCGCCAATGCCTATTTGATTCGCGGTGAAGCGACGACGTTGGCGCGAGTACAGGCCTGGGCCGTCGCGACGGATTACGTGCAATGGGATGATGCCTACGCTGCAGAGGATAAATTAGCTCCCAGCATTCGCCGCCGCCCCGGTGCTGATTCACGCGTAGTCCAAACCAATGATTTGTTCGCCGTTCAATTGATCGAATCTGCTGCGGACAATCCCGCAACGCTGACTTTGATTGACGCGTTGAAATTGCAGCCCATCCGGCGCGATTTTCGCGTTCTGCAATATCGCAATCTCATTGTGCGTCTGCCGCCGGGGCGGTTGGATGAATTGACCGTACGGCCGGATGTGGTTTCGATTCAACTGTATCAGGAGCCGCAACTGCGGGATGAGCGGCAGGCGCAAATCATCGCCGGAGCTGGGTCTGGCTCGCAGCCCACTGGTCCCGATTATTTCGGCTGGTTGGCAGGCAAGGGCTTTACGCAGGAGCAATTTGATGCCTCGGGATTCGTTGTGGATATCAGTGACAGTGGAATTGACAATGGCACGACTGCGCCCGGCCACCTGGCACTATATCACTATGCTGACGCGTCACTGGGCAGTCGCGTGGCGTATAACCGTTTGTTTGGAACGCCGCATTCGGGTAGCACGCTGGCCGGGTTGGACGGGCACGGCAATTTAAATGCGCACATTCTGGCGGGTTACGCCAACAATCTCGCCGGATTTCCGCACACGGACAGCGCTGGATTTCAATACGGTCTCGGCGTATGTCCGTTTGTACAAATCGGCTCGTCGGTGGTGTTCGATCCGGATCAATTCACCCATCCGGATTACGTCGAGTTGCAAGCACGAGCTTATCAAGACGGCGCGCGTATCAGCGTCAACAGTTGGGGCGCACCGGACAACACCTATTCGATTGACGCCCAGGCTTACGACGCTCTGGTACGCGACGCGCAACCTGCGGGATCGGTTTATGACACGCCGGGCAATCAAGAGATGGTCATTTTATTTGCCGCCGGCAACAGCGGACCGGCGCCCCATTCCGTTGGTGCTCCGGGCACGGCGAAAAACGTGATCACCGTGGGCGCTTCCGAGAACGTGCGTTCACTCAACATTGCCAACGGCGGATCAAGCGCGTTTGGCAGTGACGGCGGCGGCTACACGGATTTGAATGCCGATACTGCCGATGATCTCGCGCTGTTTTCGAGCCGCGGTCCGTGCAGCGATGGCCGGCAGAAACCGGACTTGGTTGCGCCAGGAACGCATGTGGTCGGTGGCGTGCCGCAGAGTGCATTAACTTTGGATGGCTTGGGCACCGCGCTGAGTGGATTCAAGGCGTCTTCGATTCTGGCGTTGAGCGGCAGCGGCACTCCCGGCAGTCCGGCGAATTTCTTTCCGCTGGGCCAACAATTTTACACCGTTTCCTCGGGAACCAGTCACGCCGTCCCTGCTGTAGCGGGGGCTTGTGCCTTGTTGCGACAGTATTTTCTGAATCAGAATCAGCCCGCGCCCAGTCCGGCGATGACCAAGGCGTATTTGATGAATAGCGCGCGCTATTTGACGGGGGCCGGGGTTGGTGACGATTTGTGGTCGTCAGGACAAGGGCTTGGGGCCGTCTGGTTGGATCGTGCCTTCGATGCGACCCCACGAATTCTGCGCGACCAGACAACCGAAGATATTTTTACGGCTTCAGGACAAACCCGTGTTTTTACCGGGCGGATTGTGGATGCGGACAAACCTCTGCGAGTGACACTGGCTTGGACGGACGCGCCGGGCAGCACGGTGGGTGACGCGTTTAACAACGATCTGGATCTAGTGGTGCAGATCGGCACAAACCGGTATCTCGGGAATGTTTTCAGTGGTTCAGATTCGATTCAAGGTGGTAGCGCTGATTCGCGCAACAACGCCGAGAGCGTATTGCTGCCCGCCGGAGTTTCTGGCGACATCGTCGTGACCGTACTGGCGGCCAACATCAATTCGGATGGTGTGCCCAATTACGGCGGTCCACTGGATCAGGATTTTGCTTTGGTGATTTACAACGCGACCAACACGGCTGTGCCACTGGTTCGCGCCGCCGCCGCTACGCTGGCTGCCGAGGGATTTACTCCGGCCAATCAAGCGGCGGACCCGGGCGAAATGGTGGCGGTGCAGTTGGCTTTGGAAAATTACGGCACGCTTGACGCCTCGAACCTGTGGGTGACGTTGCTGGCTACCAACGGCGTTTCCAATCCAAGCGCTGCGATGAACTACGGCGACTTAACGTCCGGTGCGGCGCCGGTCGGACGCAACTTCGGCTTTACCGCGGTTGGCGACTGCGGCGGTGTCATCTCGCTCATGTTCCGCTTGCAAGACGACAGCGGCGATTTGGGATTGGTAAATGTGGAATTGCCGCTGGGACAACGCATCATCACCACGCAGCAATTTACCAATGCCACCGAGTTGATCATCCCGGATAGCGGTCCAGCCTCGCTCTTTCCCAGCCCGATTACCGTGACGGGAATGAGCGGCAAAATCATTGGCGTGACGGCGATCTTGGATGGGTTGACGCACGCCTGGCCGGAGGACGTGGATGTTTTGTTGGTTGGACCGAACGGACAAAAGGTCATGCTGCTGTCCGATTGCGGTGGCGGCAATTCCTGCTCCAACCTGCAATTGAATTTTTCCGACGCGGCGACGCAATTCATCCCGCAAGGCGGGCCGATGGTCAGCGGAACTTACAAGCCGACGAATTACGGTCTGATTGGTGATGTGTTCTCCGCTCCTGCGCCGGGCGGTGGTTATGGCGATCACCTAAACGCTTTCGTGGGTGGCAATCCCAACGGAACTTGGCGGTTATTTGTTCAAGACGATAGCGCCATGTCGGGGGGGTGTTTGCTGCGCGGTTGGAGTTTAAGCCTCACCACCTCGAATCTCGTTTGTGCCTCCGCAAACCAGACTTTTGCCGATCTTGGGATTACCGTGGAGATGGCGACCAATCGCGTCGCCACCTGGAGCAATTTCACCATGACGATAACCGTGACCAATCACGGCGCAAATCCGGCAACATTTGTCACGGTCAGCAATCAATTTCCCGCGAGCTATTTGTTGGATACCGCCGTTGCTGACTGTGGTTTGTGGGCGCTAACGAACTCGACGGGCTTATGGGAAATTGGGGCACTTGATCCTGGCGAAGTGGTCAGCCTCGAGTTATCCGGCAGGTGTTTACTGGCTGGAGAATTTGTGAACTCCAGCCTGGTGCGCAGTTTTACGGATGATCCGCAGTTGACCAACAATGGGGCGACATTGGAATTTTCCGTGGTTAAAATTGACGGCCCCGGATTGGGCGTTGGTTCGTCCCAACCCCCGTCGTTGTCGCCTCTATCGGATCGCGTGGTACACGCCGGCAGTCCGGTGCATTTTATGGCCACGGCAACCGTGCCTGATTCGCCCACCAACGAACTCGCGTTCTCTTTGTTAAGCGGCGCGCCGGCGACTGCGATCATCAATCCAGTCTCGGGAGAATTTTTCTGGCAAACCTTGGATGTGGATGCCAACACTACCAACTTGATAGCCATTCAAGTTGCCAGCGTTGTCAATCCAACTCAGACAGATACGGGCACTTTCCACATCCTGGTGCAACCCCGGCCGCTGATGACGAACATCATCCGTCAACCGGAGGCGATGGTGATCAGTTGGTCGGCGATCTCCGGCCAGCAATATCAGTTGGAGACGACGACGAATTTGCTCTCTGATTCCTGGGAGGAACTGGGTCCGGCGCTGACGGCCGTGAATTCGGCGATTTTCTATACCAACTCACTCCCCATCCAATCGCAGCAGTTTTATCGCGTTCGCGTGATTCCTTGACCACGTCGCGCCGCTCAAAAATGGAGGCGGCGGGGTTGCCAAGAAATTCTTTTGCAATTCGGCGCCGCTCGAAACAAAATCTCCTCGTGACCGCGCCCCTGGCTCTGCTGTGTTACGAAGATATTCTTCCCGGTTCCCAATTGGTGAACCGGCTTCAAGATCAAGGTTATCGGGTGCAAACCATGGCGAGCGCCGCTGAACTCCCCGCCGCCGCCGCCGGCAGTGGCGCGATGTTGTTGCTGCTGGACCTCGTTTCACAGCAGCGAAATACTGACGACGCCATCCGCAAACTGCGAAGTCGGGCGGAAACGGCGCATCTGCCGATTATTGCGTTTGCGGACGAAGCGGAAACCGGACTGCAAGCAGCCGCCAAGGCGGCGGGCGCTAATTTGGTGACGACGGACGCCGCCATCGTCATTCACTTGGAACAGTTGATCGAGCAAGCGTTGCGAGTGGATTAGAATGTCGCGCTCCGCGTATTGCGTAGCGCACCTATTGCGTTAGTGTTGCCTGCAGCCTTCACTTGTTTCATCGGCAAGGTCACTGATAGGCTTCCGTGCAAGCGTGTTGTTTTGTGGCGTAACCATACTCGCTGGAAAAATCTTGACGGCTTTGAAATTGGTTTTAAAGTCGCCACAGATGCCACGCTCGGAAGCCCGCCGATGGCCGGGTTGAAAATTGATTTCGAGTTGGGCGCATCAAAACCAGGTAATGCTTAGGAACAACAGGTATGGCAAGTGGTAAAGTTAAGTGGTTCGATAATAAAAAGGGGTTTGGCTTTATTGCCCAGGAAACCGGCCAGGATGTGTTCGTGCATCACACGTCTATCATGGGCGGAGGATTCAAGACCTTGGACGAAGGCGAAGTCGTCACGTTCGAGGTTATCACGAGTGACAAAGGTCTTAAAGCTGAGAACGTCCAACGCAACCAACCGCAGGCTTAAGTTCCGCCTCCCCACGTTCGCAAAAATCCGCATCGCGGCCAGCGCCGCGATCGGCTAGATTTTCTCCATGCCGGTCACGCCCGCAGTCGAGAGCCTCTATGTTCATGTGCCCTTTTGCGCCCAAAAGTGCGAGTATTGCGCGTTCTATTCCGAGGCTTCCAACGGCGCTCTGATCAATCGCTACGTTCGCGCGCTCGAACGCGAATTGGAAATCGTGGCGGCGGATTTGCGACCGCGCACGGTTTTTTTCGGTGGCGGCACGCCGTCTCTGCTCAATCTCAAACAGTGGAAAACCCTGCTGCTGGCCATGCAGCGACTCAACCTGCTCGGAGCGGCTGAGTTCACGGTGGAATGTAATCCCGCCACCATTTCGCTGGACAAGGCCAAACTGCTGCGCGCGTTCGGCGTCAACCGCATTTCCATGGGCGTACAGTCGTTCGATGAAAATCTATTGCAACGTTTGGGGCGCGTTCATTCACGGGCGATGGTTTTCAAGTCCTTCGATACTTTGCGGCAGGCCGGGTTTGACAATCTGAACCTGGATCTCATGTTTGCGATTCCCGGTCAGACCTTGGCCATCTGGCGGGCCACCCTTGATGAGGCGCTCGCGCTCGGTAGCGAGCACTTGTCCTGTTACGAAGTGATCTACGAGGAAGACACGCCGCTTTATGCTCAACTGCAAGCCGGGCAATTTGACGTGGATGAAAATCTCGCGTGCGACATGTTCGAGGAGCTGGTACATCGCGCCGCCAGCGCTGGATTTCAGCAATATGAAATCGCCAACTTCGCCCGGTCAGGGTCGAGTGATCAGGGAGCGACCGGGTTGCCGCATTCCGATCCCTTATTGCCGACTCGGGCCTGCCAGCACAATGTGAACTATTGGCGCGGCGGAGACTTTCACGGCTTGGGACCCAGTGCGACTGGCTACGTTCGCGGGGTGCGGACAAAAAATTGGGCCAACACCCAACTCTATTGCAATCAATTGGAAAAAGGCCAGCGCGCCATTGAATCACGAGAGACACTGCCGCCGTTGCAGCGCGCTGGAGAGATCGCCGCCTTCGGGTTGCGCATGAACGCGGGTTGGCCATTTGCCCAATTCCAGCAGGTCACGGGTATGGATCTACGGCGCGATTGGCGGGCGGACATGACGGCGTTGGTGGGCAGGGGCTGGGCGCAACTTTCCGCAGATCGTTTCCAACTCACGCCACAGGGACTTCGTTTCGCCGACACGGCCGCCGAAATTTTTCTGCGTTGAGTCATGGAACCCAGATCGCTACCTCCGCTTGCCCCGGCCACGCTTTATCTGGTGGCCACGCCGATTGGCAATCTGGAAGACATCACCTTGCGGGCGATTCGCGTGCTGCGCGAATGTGATGTGGTGGCGGCGGAGGACACGCGGCGTACGGGGCAACTGCTGAAACATCTGGAATTGACCAAACCTTTGGTGAGCTATTTTCAGTTCAATGAAGCCCGGCGCACTGAGGAAATTCTTCAGCGTCTGGCGCGGGGGGAGAAAGTCGCGCTGGTAACTGATGCGGGCAGTCCTGGCATCAGTGATCCCGGCGGGCGGGTGGTTCGCGCCGCGCTCGCGGCCGGCTTTCGCGTGGAAGCCGTGCCCGGGGCCTGCGCGCTGGTGGCGGCGCTGACCGCCAGCGGTTTGCCGACTGACGAATTTCACTTCGTCGGTTTCCTCCCGCACAAATCCGGCCAGCGCCTTCAGCAATTGGAAGCGCTCGCGACCACGCCCGGCACGTTGGTGCTTTACGAATCGCCTTATCGCATCGAAAAACTTTTGGGCGAATTGCGCGAAGTATTTTCCGGGCGCCAAATCGTGCTGGCGCGTGAACTGACGAAAAAATTTGAGGAATTCTTGCGTGGTACCGCGACGGAGTTATTAACCCGGGCACAACAACGATCGTGGAAAGGTGAGTTTGTGGTGTTGATAGCCCCGGCTGGATTCAATGCTCCATCGATCAGTCAGTGAATCGTGCGCTGACCGCCGCTTTACGACGAAGGTGGCTTTATGGATTTGACGTCAATTTTGTCGGTGGCGTTCCGCGTCGAGCCAGGCGCTTGAGCAAAGAGACGATGCCCTCACGGATTTTGGGTTCCGCGCCCACCTCCAGGTAACTGGTGCGCGCGCGCCACGTCGTATAACCGCCCAACGCAAACTGATCGGGCGGCGGTAGATAGCCGCTGCAACCATTGGCCAGTTCCATCACCATGGTCAAAGGAAATGGACTGGCTTCCTTGATCGCCAGACCCGTGCTGCCATACGTCTCGCACGGCGACGTGCCGATGGCGAAACCACCGAGGCGCAAGGCTTGAAGTTTGACTTCTTTTTTGGCGGGCCAATTGGCCATCTGCACGGTTTCATTTGCGTAGGCTTCCTCCCAGTTGCGCGGCGGCCGGGCTCCGACATTTTGCGCTAGATATTCCCGGGCTGCGGCCACATCGGCGGTACTGGGACGGCGCACTTTCAAAGTCAGTTTGCGTTCCACCATCGTTATCGGCACCCAGTCTTGGTATTGCATGTTCTGAAGCGCCGTCAGGGTGGCGTCCGCCACTGCGCGGGCGACCATAAAGCGATCGTTCTGCCAATTGGGTTGGGTGAAATCAATGCAGTTGGCATCGCCACTGGTGCCGTTGCTCATCAGGGCGACAAACGGTTGGCCCTCCTCGGCACCCAGATCGCGCGCGATGGCGCGACAGAATTCGCCAAAGTAATCCGCGGACAGCCCCGCCTGCGAAACCCCGGCATAGTGCGTCGGATAATTAGCGAGCAAGCTGAGCGGTTTACCTTCAAGCGTTTGCACGGAAAGCACGGTGACCGCCGGGTCCACCGGTCCGGTCTGGCGAATCTTGTTGGTGTTCGCATAACCCGGATTCATCATGACGATGTTGGTGGGTTGGCCGGTAAACGTGACGGGTGGATTCATCGCCGCGCCGGGTTGCATGATCCAGCGACGGCAGTGAACGAACTCCGGACAATCCATTTTTTCCCAGCCAATGCGCGCCGGAACCCGGCGTTGCCAGGCCTCGACGATGGCGGTCGTAATCCGCGGAATTAAAAACGCCACATAATCAGGTTCGACCTCGTTGCCGAGACAGCTGTACGCCGCCGGCGCGGTGTGCGTGTGGGTGCTGGCAATAATCATCCGCTTGGTGGGAATGCCAGTGATTCGCGCGGCGGCGGTCTTAGCCGCGTCCATGGTTTCGCGATCCACCATGCAACTGTCAATGACCGCGATGGCTGCCGCCGTGCGCCCGTCATCCAGCACCAGGGCGCGCACGTGCAGCGGATCGAGAGCTTGAGTGGCCGTGGACAAAACCAGGCTTCCAGCCACCCGAATGGGATAATTTGTCGGCGTAATATCCACCAACGCGGTCCCGGCTCGAAACACTTTGGGCGCCGCCGTAGTGGCAGTGGGATTAACCAGCCAGCCACTGAGCAACAGGATCAAGCCCAGGACCGTGATATTCATTTTTGCTCGGGCGATTAGTGAAAGAATTTGGTCGGTGATTTCGCTGCAATTCTGCTTTGGTGACAAGAATTTCTTCATAGTTCGCTCGTGATGCCGTTATTTCGTTTGTTGCGGATTATGGTTCAAGATTTGCCTGAGTTCACTCTCCTTTTAGACAGGCCAGCAAATCGGCCAGCTCCTGCGGGGTCATGGCTTCTTCCAATCCTTCGGGCATGAGCGATAACTGACCGACCGTCAGTCGGTTGATTCCCGAGCGCGGCACGGTTTCCTCCAGTCCCTGGGCCTGGCGCAACGTCACGCTCGTCGGCGTTTCACCGATGATCAAACCGGTCAACTCTCGTCCGTCCTGACATTCGATGGTGCAGGCGTTGAACCCGGCCACGACTTCGTAGTTCGGATGCACGATGTGCAACAGGATGCTTTCCTTGGGTTGATTGCGGATGCCCAGCAAATCCGGACCGACATTGTAACCCTCCCGATCCAGCCGATGACAGGAGGCGCAATGAGTCGCGAACACCTTGTGTCCGTTGACCGCATGACCGGTCAGTTCGAGTACGGCGCGCGCTTTTTCGTAAGCCGCCACGCGATCACCGGTCGCCGCCGCGGCGAACAACTGGCGCGCGGTTTCACGAATTTCCGCGTCGCGATGGTTGCGCAAAGCTTCGCGCTGCGCGTGGCTTAACATATTTTCCGGCAACCGTTGTGCCGCCATTGCGGCCAACAATTCCCGCGTATGTCGTGGTTGCGCGAGCAAGGCCGTCAACGCGATGCCCCGTGTATTGGGTGATAAGGTGTTCCAATGTTCCAATCGCAATAATTCCTGCACCGCCGTTTCGCCCGGCAGACTGGTGAGCGCCCGCACGGCGGCGGTTTGTAGCTCTGTCGGTTCGCTGGCGGTGAGTCGTGGCAGCAACGCGGTCGTGGCTGCCGCTGGGTCCACACTGGCGAGGAAGCCAATCGCCGCTTTCCGCGTCGCCACCGATTCCAAGTGGGCGGCGGCAAGCTGCGCGGCAACCGGGGTAAAATGGTTTTGCACTGCGGCGGGTAACGAGGCCGTCGTTCCGCGGCGTCGCGCTGATTCCAATACGCCCTCCAGCGCGGCAATTCGCCATGGTGCCGGGGGCGCGGCGTTCGGCGCCAGCAAACCCCATAAATTGGTGGCGGGCTCGCCAAGTTGTTCCGCTCCCAATACCTGGCCCAAGTCCAACCAAAATTCCACCGGCGCGGGTGACTCAGTTCGCTGGACGAGTTCTTGCGCCAGTCGCCAGGCTGACTGCGTCTGAGGATCAAGGCTGCTCAGCATCGCGGCGCGCATCCAACGGTCCTGGCCGTCGCGAATGGCGAGTTGCGCCAACACCGTGATGGGATTAATTCCGATTTTGCCTGCGAAATGGGTGCTGAGACTTAAAGCCAGCCAAAATCGCGCGCGCGGATTCGGGTCCGTTGCGAGTTGAGGCAACAACTCCACAGGAATGTAAGCGCCGCTCCAGGAATGTTCCGCAACGATGCGCCACGCATTTTCGCGAAGCAGCGGATCGGCTGCGAGTACGGCAGCCTGAACGTGTTGTGCCAGTCGCCTTCGCGCTTTTTCCCTGGCCGACGCCGTTGTAAAACGGGTGAACTGATTGCCCGTCTCTTGCGTGGTCAAAATAGTCAGCGTGCGCAGCGCATTGAGTCTAAACAGGTTTGGCCCCCAATTCGTGTTGACGGCAAAGGCGTTCCAACCTTCAGCCCGCAAGACGTTGCCGCGTTGTTCGAGTTCCGCTTCATCTGGTAACGGCCACGCAGCTTCAACCGCGCGAAACGCTTCAGAACCGGGCGACTCGATCAGGAGTCGTTGCGCGGTTTCGCGTTGCCAGACGTTGGCATGTCCCAGCATTGGCAACAACGCTTCGCGGGACGCTTGGGCTGGCGGGAGGGCAGTTATCGGATGGGATTGGGCGTTCAATCCGGTAACGCGCCAGATGCGGCCTTGATTACGTCCGGAAGTAAAATCCGTTCGCTTACGCACCTCCACCGGCAGGTAATCCGGATGCTCAATGGTTTTGCGATACATGTCGCACACGTAAAGGGCGCCGTCCGGACCGTCAGCGAGGAAAACCGGGCGAAACCAATCGTCGGGTGAGGCCAGAAACTCGCGACCTTCGTTGACCATGCGCGAAGCGAAAGTTGGTCCGACCTCCGTGAGCCGATCGCGATGCACCAGATTGGCGGTTGGGTCGCACGCGAATGCGTCACCCCGGTATTCGGCTGGCAGCGCGTTTCCGCGATATACATGCACGGCGCAGGCGGCCGTGAACGTGCCCACATGCGAATCCGCAGTGGTGAGGTTTTCACTGATCGGATACAAGCGCGCGGCAAAGTTCTGGTTCGCCCCGCCGAGCAGGTCTGTCACCATGGTTTCCGGCACGTTCTGCACGGCGTCCGCCCCGGCGTAGTTCGGGTTGCGCGCCAGATAGCGCGGGGCAATGACTGTTTGTTGAATATGCACCCGGTTCATGCAATGAAACCGATTTCCTGCCTCGTCGAAAGTTTGACCAAACTGACCGCGTCCGCCCACCGGTTCAACCTCCAGGGTGAAGGGATTAAATCGCGCGTCGGTGCTGATTTCCACGGCGGGCCGCCCGGGATGTTCCGGAGCGGAAATTTTGCCCGGGCGAGTCAGGCCGCTGGTGATATAAATCCAACCGTCCGGTCCGAGCAGGGGATGGCTGACGCGCAATTGTGTGCTGCCGTTGGTCGAAAACCCTGTAAGCAACACGCGTTGCACGTCCGCGTGCCCGTCGCCGTTGGTATCCTTGAGGAACAAAATGTCCGGCGCGCAGGTGACGATGATCCCGCCATTCCAAGGCATCAGACCGTTGGGATAGGTGAGGTTGGTGGCGAAAATGGTGCGCCGATCCATGCGCCCGTCGCCGTCGGTGTCGTCAAGACGAACGATGACTGCCGCCGGCGGTTGCCCTGGCGCCGGGCCGGTGGGATAATCGCGGTTCTCGACCACAAACAAATGTCCAGCGGCATCCCAGGCCAGCGCGCACGGCTGGAACACCAGCGGTTCGGCGGCAACCAATTCCACGCGAACCTCGGGATCGTGTTGAAACGCGGCCAAAGCTGACTCGGGTGACGCCGGACTTTCAAAGGCGCGACTTGGAAGTCCGGCGGTCAAGGTGACGCAAAACAGTGCGACGGCTTGAAGCTTCAAAATTTTTCGAGTACCCCCACTGATGATAAGAGGGAAATCGTCAGACGGCGTGTCCGATCGCGGTGCCGGTGTGGCATTGATTGAATCATCGGATGTCGCTGTATTGTGCATCGCCAATTGAGGTGCGCTGGCACGCTACACGAAGCCACTGACTGCGGCCAGTGCTTTCGGGCGCGCTCGCGTCGGCGCGCAAGTGCGTCGATTCAGTGATGGCTAACGCGGGCGAATGACGACGGGTTGGGCTGCATCCGCTGGCGCCTCCGGAACCTTGGCCGGCTTGGGGAGGGTGGCGGTGAGAACCTGTCCGCGTTTGAGGGTGATTTCAAAATTCTCACCGACTTTTCGCACGCCCGCCCGATCCCAGTCGGGCTGCCGATTATCAAAGTTATCGCGAATGCGGAGCAGTCCGTTGCGACCGGCAACCACGCGCAGCCAGGTGGTGGCGTTGTTTTCGCGCCGGGCCGAAACCCGGTGACCGCCCTCCGCGCGCAGGTTATCAAACGAAGCGTCATGCCAGCGCCACGGTGTCGCGGGGAAAATCCGGAGGACGCCCCAATCGCCGTTGCCGGGCGTGGCGCTCCAGCTTTGCAGCAACATTTCGTGGATTGCCGCCAGCGTGAGGAAATTTCCCTCCAGCGTGAATGGGCGGTAGCTGAAGTTGCTGAAGCCGGTTCCAGTTTGATCGCCATTGGCGTGAAAGCCGTTCCGCAGAATGAAGGCGCGCGAGTAAATATCCAGATTGCGC
Source organism: Verrucomicrobiota bacterium (assembly GCA_039806955.1). Taxonomy (GTDB): domain Bacteria; phylum Verrucomicrobiota; class Verrucomicrobiia; order Limisphaerales; family JADLHS01; genus JADLHS01. The sequence goes on from JBDHQI010000012.1 coordinate 103,388, forward strand.
AGCGCCTCCTCCGGGTGACCCACGCGCGCGGAAAGGGCGGCCATCCAGGTGAAAGAGTAACCGCACCACAACTGCGTGCCGAGTTCGCGCCATTGTTTCAGCGAAGCATCAATGATCTGCTGATCACGCGCGCCCGTTTCAATCGTCACCAGGTTGAACGGATACAAGCCCATCAGATTCGAGAGATGCCGGTGGCTTTCAGGCAGCGCGGTTTGTTCATCAAGCAACAGCGTGCCATCCGCCCGGGTGTGCCAATCGCCCAATTGCCGGTCCGCCTTCGCCCACTGAACCGCGTCGTCTGGTTGGCCGATGGCGGTGGCCATTTCCTCGAGTGTCCGGAACAAGATGCGCAGTGACATCAGATCGTAGTTGCTGTTGGGAATCAGAAATGCCTGGCGACGGTTGTCGAAGACTTCGGGTGAACTGGACAGCGGCAGTTTCAGCACGCCATTCGCGTCCGGCTTGAGCAAACTCAGCAGGCAGACGCCAATTTCACGACACCACGGGTAAGCGCGGGTGCGGAGGAAGCGCTCATCGCCCGTGTAACGCCAGTGCAAATAGAACAAGTGCGCGTTCCATGCGCCCATGGTGGGCGAGAGGCTGTATTGGCCCCAGCCCCCGAGCGCCTGGCCTTTCCGGCTCATCACTCCGGGCACCGCCGCGCCGGGCGCGTCGTAAAAATCCTTCGCGAACGCGCGGAACGTGGGCAACAAATCCCAGAGCATGTCGAGAAAGGTTGCGCCTTCATCAAACTGGCCCGCCGCTTGATAACCCATGTAAGTCATCTGCGTGTTCAGATCGTTGTGGTAATCGCCCTTCCACGGTGGCAACCCACCCGCATCCGCCGTCCAGACGCCCTGCAACGGCATGGGGGGGGCACCGCGCCGTGACGCCGCGCCGTAGAAATAGCGCACGAGATAGTAATGTTGCAGGAGGTGCGGCTCGGGCACGAAGATCCGCGAGTGATCCCAGAAATCGGCCCACCAGCGGGTGTGTTTGCGCAACAACTTTTCGTAGCCAGCCCGCAACGCTTTTTCTACGCGCCGTTGCGCGACGGCTTGCGGGCTTTTGCCCTCGTCCCGCGTGGCCACCGTCACCGCGAGCAACGTGGTGTGGCCGATGCGCCGCCAGGCGGCGTAAACGGCATACGCGAAACCGTCGGCGGCCGGTTGTTCAAACCAACAGGAATCTTGGGAGGCGCCTGTTCGGGGCGCGGGATAACCGAGTTTCTTGACGGATTCCGGCGACTGAATCCGAACCGCTTTCAGGGGCGGCCCGGCCAGACGCAGCAATGCGACTGGAGCTGACACGGAGTTCGCATCCACAAACAGCCGACCTTCCGCGCCGTCGTTGAATTGGATCCGGCCTTCCGCCGTAGCGAGGTTCAGTTCGAAGGCGGCGATGGTTTGCAACGCGTCGAGTGTGATCTCAACACGTCCGGCCGGGAGTTTGGTGGGCGGTCCATTGTAATCGTAATTCGAATCAAAGATGGCGTTGAACGCGTCCATGCGATTGCTGGCGACGAGCTGTTGCATGGTGCGCCAGTTGAATTGCGACCGCACTTCGGTGAAGCGCTGGGACGGGCGTTCATCCCAAAGATCACCACGATCCAGCGACAACCGCAGCGTATTGGTTTCGCCCCAGAGCAGGACGCCCATCGCGCCGTTGCCGAGCGGCACGCCCTCATCCCAGGTCTGGATGGGCGCGGTCAGTTGCAGATTGAGGGAGGCGGGCGGGAGGAACTCATCTGCCCACAACGTGGTAGCGCTCAGCGCGAGGGCCGCAAGAAAAGATATGAATGACTGGTTCATGCTGGAAAAGCGCGCCCCGCAACCGGCAGCAACGACGGCAGCGAAACGGGCGCGCCAGTTATCGGCGAGGTTGGCCCGGACTTCAAGGCAGAATCTCCAGCTCGGCGCCGGAGGCGAAATCGTTGCCGTTCACTTCACCCAAGGCGACGAAGCGCAGGTAACGCGCGGTGGCCGGTTCCTTCAGGGTGATTTTTTGCTTTTGTGAGGAGTTGGGAAAACGGCCTTCGGCCACCGGACGCCAATGTTCGGCGTCCGCACTGATCTCGAATCGGTATTGCGCCACGCGTCCGTTGGCACTGTCTTGTCGGGGCAGGTAAGCAAGCGCGCGAAAGGTTTTGACGCTGCCGAGGTCCAGTTCGACCGAGTGCGGGAACTTGGTCAAAGTCAGCGCGTATTCGGTGTGCCAGTAGGTGTCGGGATCACCGTCAATCAAATGTTCGGCTTCGCCTTCACCGCGTTGCTGGCTGTCCACGTATTTGATGGTGCTTTCGAGAGATTTCGTGATGGCCGGAACTTCAAACGTTGTCGGCGCGGCCGATGACCATCCGGCGCGTTCCGCCCAGGCGCGGATTTGGTCGCCGACCTTCGCCTCGATCGGCGCGGTAAAGGTTTGAATTTCACCGTCGCTCAACCGGTAAAAGATGTTGGCGTCATGCGTTCCCGTGCTGAGTTGCAGTTTCCCCTTTTGCAGCATGATGGCGACCGGCGCGACCGTAGCCGTACTCACCCGGGCGGTTGCGGTCAGATCGGATTTTTTATTCACCGGGCGGATCAGGAAGCCGAGATGATACGCGCGGTTCGAGCGCGGGATGTCGCGTTCCATCGGGCCGGGGCCGCAGGACGCGCCGCCCATCCCGAGTGTTGTCGCGCTGAGGTTCAACACGGTGCGGTGCGTGACGGGCAGTTCCGGCGGATGATTCGCCTGCAACAATTCCGTGGCGGAGTAGGGCAAGGTGGCGGCGCTCAACGGATTTTCCAACGCGGCGAAAATCACGCCGTCGCCTTGCGCGTCGGTCAAGGCCAGCCAGCGGACTTCCTCGCGATTCGCCATGTCGTTCGGGCGGGCGTAGGGTTCAAACATTTCACGCACCGTCCGCGAGTATTGCCCCAGGAACGAACCACTTTTCCGGTCGGGATAATTTTCCTCCGGGCCGCGCCCAAAGTAGGTGACGTGGCTGAGTTGTTCCGGCAATTCCATCCGCAGGCCCACGCGAGGCAGGGGAATGACTGGATTACCCGGCATGATTGCGGTTTGCAGGGCGATGCTACCGTCTGGGTAAATCAGCCATTCCACTTGGGAACGGAATTGGATGGTCGGTTCATCTGCGCCGCGCAACGGTTCGAGGCGCGTATGGTTGCCGCCGAAATCCACGACGCGCTCGGGTTGAACGCCCTGGGAAATCACGGACGCGAGCAACCGGATATTCGCACCGGATTTTTCCACGCGAAATTCCGTCGCGTGATTTGTCAGTTGGCGCAAGCCCTGTTCAAACCATTTGTTCATCGTCCACACGTCGTTGTTCAGCGGACAACGGAAGACCTCCAGTGTGGAAGCGCCCTCGACTTTTATCCCTCGTTGTTCGGCCAACATCGGTTTGCCGCCGTAAATGAGTTGGGTCAACGAGCCGCTCTGCGGATCAAATTCCGCTTGGAACTTTGCGCCGGTGACGGTGACAAGATGGGTGGTTTCATTCACCTGCAACGCGCCGCCGGTGGCGATCAGCGCGGGCTTGGCCGGAATGGGATTGGGAATTGCAGTTTGATCGGCGGCCAGTTCATAACCGCGCGGCGCCCAATCGCACTTTTGTTTGAGCCGAAAGCCGAGTCTCAGGAAATACTCCGCGCCCGGTTTGAAGGCGGGCTGTTTGAACGGAACTTTAACCACGGCTTTTTGGCGTGGGCCAACCGGTGGCGTTGGTAGTTGGCCGGACTGAATAACCTTGCCGTCCTCGGTCAGTTCCCAAACAACCTGAAATTCCGCCAGGTCTTTGAAGAAGTATTTGTTGAAAATTTCCACTTCACCCTGGGCGGCGGCGCGCGGCGTCACCGTGATGTTTTGATACACGTGTTTCACCTCAAAGTAACACGGCTTGGGGGTGCGATCCGCGAACACCACGCCTTTGACGATGAACTGGCCGTCGTTGGGCGCATCGCCGAAATCGCCACCGTAGGCGACAAACCGTTCGCCCGCGGCGTTGGTTTGGTAAAGACCCTGATCGCACCATTCCCAGATAGCCGCGCCGAGAATGCGATCCGAAGATTCAATCGCCTCCCAATAATCGGCCAGATTGCCGAGCGCGTTGTTCATGATGTGCGCGTACTCGGAGATGTAGAACGGGTATTTGATGTCGTGACCGCCACGCGCCGCGTGCCAGACCCAGCCGACGTCGGGATATTGATTGCTGCCCAGATCCACGATGTCGTTGTTGCGTTCGTATTGGGTGGGACGGGAAGTGTCGCGAGCTTTCAACGCTTGCTCAGCCACGACGAAGTTGTGCCCGGGGCCAGCCTCGTTGCCGAGCGACCAGATGACCACGCACGGATGATTTTTATCGCGTTCAACCATGGCCATGACGCGGGCCACGTGCGCGGCCTCCCATTCTTTCGGATGTGACAGCGAATCCTTGCCGTAGTAATAACCGTGCGATTCGATGTTGGCTTCATCCAAAATGTAGATGCCGTATTTGTTGCAGAGATAATACCAGTAGGGGTCGTTCGGATAATGCGAGGTGCGGACGTGGTTCACGTTGGCCTGTTTGAGACGCAACAAATCCAATTCCATCTGCGCGTGAGACAAAGTATGGCCGGTGTCGGGAAAATTTTCGTGCCGGTTGACCCCCTTGAGCTTGACGGGTTGGCCGTTGACGAGGAACACCTGATTTTTAATTTCCACTTTGCGGAAGCCGACCTGCGTGGAGACGAACTCCAGCACCTTGTCGCTCGTATTGCGCAATTCCAGCACCAGCGTGTAGAGTTCGGGAGTTTCCGCCGTCCACTGGCGCGGATTATTCACGGCCAGTGTCGCGGTGAAATTCGTGCCCTCCGGTTTGATGATTTGAGAAATCACACTTTTCCCGGCGGCATCGTGCAGCGTTGCCACGAGTTGACTGGTGTTCGCCTCCGGCCCGGCGAGGTCGCCGGTGATTTTTAATTCACCGTTCTGATAGGCCGCGTCCAGATCGGGCACGGCGAAGAAATCGCGCACGAAAGTTTGGGGTCGCGATTGCAACGACACGCTGCGGAAAATGCCCGAAAGCCGCCACATGTCCTGACATTCCAGATACGAGCCATCTGAGAAGCGATAGACCTCGGCGGCGACGATGTTTTTTCCGGGCTTGAGAAAGCGCGTGATGTTGAACGCGGCAGGCGCGCGCGAGTCTTTGGAAAAGCCGACGTAGTGGCCGTTGATCCAGAGATAGAAGAACGAGTCCACACCGTCGAAGTTGATGAACACTTCGCGCCCGGCCCAGGCTTTCGGCACTTCAAAGTCACGGCGATACGACCCGACGGGATTGCGGTTGAGGAACGCGGTGTAATTCGTCGGCGGTTCGCCCATCACGTGCGGCCAATCGCGTTTAAACAGATAACGCTGGTTGGAATAGACCGGCACATCGTACCCCTGACATTGCCACGAGGACGGCACGGTGATTTCCTTCCAGCCGGACACGTCGAATTCCGGTTGAAAAAAATCCTGCGGCCGTTCGCTCGGTTGTTTGACCCAGTGAAATTTCCACAGGCCGTCCAGCGAACGCCAGTAACGCGAATGTTCCGGCAGGATCTTTAACGCGGATTTTTCATCGTCGAACGAGGCGAACGTGGCGCGGGCCGGCTCCTTGTTGAGCGCCAGGTTTTGTTCCTGTTCCCACTCGTGGCCGGTGGGGGATTGCGCCGCACTGGAAAGGCCGTGAGCCAGCAGACTGCCGCTGACGCTGAGCGCGAAAAACAGTTTGGTGAGGTGGAGGTGCATGGGCGGTGGATTCAATGGCCCGCTCGCGCCGGAGGCGGCGCGCCAACAACGGCAACCGATGATTGGGAACCACTCAATATCCGAGGTATTTTAATGTGGCTTCAGTCCGACTGTGGACGTGCAGTTTGTCGTAAATGGTGCGCACGTAACTGCGCACGGTTTCAAAACTGATGCCGAGCAGCCCGGCGATTTCCTTGTAGGCGTGACCCTTGGCCAACAACGCAAGCACCTGTTCCTCACGTTCCGTGAGGGTGCTGACTTCTGGGGCGCGTTGCGGCGGGATCGGGACTTGATTGATCTCCTGAAAGAAGCGTACGACGCGGCGGGCAATCTGACGGGACATGGGCGCGCCGCCACTGGTGATTTCGCGGATGGCTTCCAGCAGTTTGTCCTTCGGCGTGCGTTTCAACAGATAACCCGTTGCGCCCGCTTGCAGGGATTTGAAAATTTGTTCGCTGTCGTCATAGACCGTCAGCATCAAAACCGGCACGTCCGGCGCCACCACCTTGAGTTGGCGCACACATTCGGTGCCGAGCATTCCGGGCATGTTGATATCCATCAGGACCACGTCGGGACGGTTGTTGGGAATGTGCTTGAGCGCGGTCATGCCGTCCGGGTAGGCGGCACGGCATTGGAAGCCCGGCGAGCTGTCAATCATCCGCGCGAGATTGGAGCGAATCCCGACGTCATCCTCCACCACGGCCACTTGAATCTTCTTTGTCACGCGCGATTTACTCATAAGCGTTCCGGTCGCCAAGAGCCATCCCACATTGATGTTAGGCCCGGCGGTTTCATTCGTTTCCAGAGGTGGAAATGTTGAAGGTTAAGCGTACCAGCATTCCTTTTCCCGGAGTGCTGACAAACGCCGCCTGCCCGCCACATTCGGCCAGGCGCGAGGTGATGTTACCCAGGCCGTTGCCCCCCGGAGTGACTTTTTGCGGATCAAACCCGCGGCCGTTATCTTCGATTTCCACCTGGACCTGTGCGCCCCGCAGTTTCAAGCGCAACCAGACTTCGGAAGCGCCCGAGTGCTTGAGCGCGTTATTGCACGCCTCCTTGATCGCCAGGAAAACGCCATGTCGCAGATCGGCGCGCAACGCCAGATTCGGCAACTCTTCCGGCAAATCATGCCAGCAACGCACTTTTGTGCCTTCAAAACATTCATCGGCGAAGCGCCCGATGTACTCGGCGAAACGCGGCAGATTATCGTTGTGCGGATTGGTCGCCCAAACGATTTCGTCCAGCCCCTGGACCGCCGCGCGCACTTGATCGCCAATCCGCCCGAACTGTTCCCGCACGGCGGTGGCTTCGTTCTCGTCCTGCCCGACATCGCTCAGAATGGAGACGCGCGTGAGCAGGCCGCCGATGTGATCGTGCATATCCTGCGAGATGCGGAGCCGTTCGCGCGCGACCGCATTTTGCAGTTCCAACAACGCGAGTCGTTGCTGGTAGCGTTGTCGCACCAGGGCCGAGACGCCTCCCACCAACAGCCCGGAAAAACCCAGGCCAAGCAGCAACCGAAACCAACCAGTTTCCCAGAATCGCGGCAGAACGTTCACGCGCAGAACCACCTCCTGCGGACTCCAAACGCCGGCCGAGTTGCAGGCGGTGACCCGGAATTCATACTTGCCGGGGCTGAGCGGACTGTAACGGGCAACGCGGCGCGTATCGGCTTCGACCCAATCTCCGTCCACGGGAAACAATTTGAAGCGGAAGCGCACGCGTTCGGGCGAGCGAAAACTGAGGCCGGTGTATTGAAATTCGCAATCGCGGCGGCCCGCCGGGATCGTCACCGTGGCCGGAGCGTCGGGTCGCGCGAGTCGGGCGGAGTGGTTGATGGGGACCAGCTGGCGGTCGGCGCGCACTTCTTCCAACAGCACTTTCGGCGGCACCGAATCGTACTCCTGATGGCGTGGATCAATGATCACCACCCCTTTCACGGTGGCAAAGGCCAGTGCTCCCGAGCGCAACTGGCAGGCGGCGGGCGACGAGCCACCGGTACATTCCTCGGCGCGCATTCCCGCGTTGCGCCCAAACGCTTGCGGATGCAGGAAGGTCCGGCGTCCGCCCGCCAGTTCTTCCAGTTCAAACCGGTTGATCCGGAAAATACCGCGATTGCAGCCCAGCCAAAGGTCGCCCTGATCGTCTTCGAGAATTTGCGAGATGGTGTCGTCGCCCAGGCCCTGCTGGATGCTGAAGCTTTGGAAGCGGCCATTTTGAAAGCGAACCAGTCCCGCTCCGCCCGTGCCAATCCAAAGCACGCCGTTGGCGCTGCGATGCAGGACCCGCACATGACTGCTGGGCAAACCGTCTTTGGCGGTAAAGGTGGTCACTTGATCCGCTTGCAGGCGGCTCAATCCGCCCGCCAGGGAGGCAGTCCAAAGCGTGCCGTCCGCCTCTTCCTGGAAACAGGTGATCGCGCCGCGCCCCAAGTGATGCGGCAACACTTCAGGTTGCCCCGCGCGCATCCGGATGACTTTACCCTGATACGTGCCGACCCAGATGGCGCCGGATTGACTTTCCAGCAGGGCGGAAACGGTCGCATTGATCATCCATTCGGGAGTTTGCGAGGGGGGCGTCCAGGTTTGCGGCGGACTGGTGAACGCGGTGACGAGTTGGTTGCTGCGCCAGCAAAGCAAACTGTTGACGCCACCCCACCAGACACTGCCGTCGCGCGTCGTCAGGATGGTTTCGACAAATGGATAGTAGGCGTTGTAGGTGGTGTTGGTCAGGAGCCGCAAGCCGCCGGCCTCCGAACGATATATCCCCCCGCCCGTCGTGCCCACCCATAGCTGTCCATCCGCCGTTTCGGCCAGGGAACGCACGTAATCGTTGGTCAAACCTGAGTCCACGCCTAGCGTGACCAGCTTGCTCGCCGTCAGCCGGTCCAATCCGGACGTGCGGTGACCAATCCAAAGATTTCCCTCGCGATCCACGCAGAGCGAACGAACGGCGCGGTCGGATAAACCGGCCTGGTCCGGGATTTGGTGGAAGCGTTCATCCTTGAAATAGTAAAGCCCTGCGTCAAGTGATCCGGCCCAGATCGTGCCGTCGTTGTCCTCTGCGAGACTGGTCACGTAAGCGAAAGGCACGCCTGCAGTTTGATCGTAGCGCGTCCAGGCGCCATCGGATTGGCGACAGAGGATTTTACCGTTGCCGATGCTGGCCCACAAACGACCGCGCTGATCTTCCAGGAGGCAATAGGGGACGATGTTGGTGTCCGGCGCGGGACCGGTTTCCCGGGTTAGAGTTTCGTTGCGCCACGAGTAAAGTTCATTCGCGGTGGCAATCCAGATTGTGCCATCGCGCGACTTTAACAGGGTGCGGATGAAGTTCCGTGGTAATTGGGTCAAAGTTGGATGATGGAGGAGTTGCTCCTGATTCCAGAGCAGCAGGCCCTCGCTCGAACCCACCCACAAATGACCCTGCGAATTGGCGATCAGGCTGGTGATGGTCTCGTCGCCGGAAATGCCCGCGCCGGAGATCGGCTCAATGCGCCCCGCGTGCAGGCGACACAGACCGCCGTTGATGGTTCCAATCCACAAGTCGCCCGCGTCGTCTTCAAACAACGAACGCACCTGCAAATTGGGCAATCCATCCGCCAACCCAAAAACCTTGAAGCGCACGCCATCGAAGCGAGCCAACCCGGCCAGCGTGCCGAGCCAGAGATAACCATTGCGCGCCTGAATGATGCTCGTCACCGTGTTTTGCGGCAGTCCGGCTTCGATGCCCCAGGTGCGGACGACGAATTCCCGTTCCTGATCGAGCCAGTTGGTGGTCGCGGCGACGAGATCGGGTGCGCCCGGCCCACCGTGAAGCAATCCGCTTACGAGGCAAAGAAACAGGGCGAGCCGGGAAAACGGGCTGGAGATCCGCCGCCAGGCTGGGCGAATGAAATCACGGAGGGGAGACAAAGAATCGTCTCCGGGTGAGCCGACGACCACGGCTTCACCTGTGGTGCGAGCTGCCAAAGATCGTTGCCGCAGCGGGATCACGCTGAAAATTTACCTGATGAACCGCCCGTGCGACAATGCTCATTTGTGGTGCTCATTTATAGCGCGGATGACATGGAACGGTTGGTGGGGATTCGAAATCAACAGCCAGGCGACTCAACCAGACATTGGTCTGGATGTCTGCGCCACGGATTGAAAATCAGGGAAAATCTTCATTTCATCCCGCCGGCCGCTGTGGCTAAATGAACGCGCTTGAAACCGGTGCAAGAACTAATCGCCAAGGCCAACACGCTATTGGAAGCGTTGCCTTATATTCAAAAATTCAGCGGGGCGACGTTTGTCGTCAAATATGGTGGCTCGTTCATGGATTCACCTGATCCGGCGGTGCGCCAGAGTGTGGCGCGGGACATAGTTTTTCTGGAAGCTGTGGAAATCAACCCGGTGGTGGTTCACGGCGGCGGCAAGGCCATTACTCGCGCCATGGAACGGGCCGGGCACGAAACCAACTTCATCCAAGGGCAGCGCGTCACCGACGCGGCGACGGTGCAGATCGTGGACGAGGTGCTTTCCCGCGCGATCAATCCCGAAGTAGTCGCTACCATCAATGCGCTGGGCGGCATGGCCAAAGGGTTTGCCGGGCCGGACATTTTTCAGTGCCGCAAACTGTTGCTCGATGACAAGGAAAATCCCGGAACAAAAATTGACGTGGGTTACGTCGGGGAAGTGGTGACGGTGAATACTGCGCCGCTGCGCGAGTGCATCAAGCAGGGCGTCACGCCGGTCATCAGTCCGACGGCGCGCGGGGCGGACGGGAAGATTTACAACTGCAACGCGGATGTGGCGGCGGCGCAACTGGCGGTGGCGTTGCAGGCGGAACGCTTGGTGTTCATGAGCGATGTGCCGGGACTGTTGCGCGATCCTCAGGATGCGGCGTCGCTGATCGAACACTTGCCCGTCAGTGAAGTGCCCGCGCTCAAGGCCGCCGGGATCGTGGCCAAGGGCATGATTCCCAAGGTGGACAGCGCCGTGGCGGCAATTCAGTCCGGCGTGGAGAAGGTTTCGTTTGTGGACGGGCGGGTGCCGCATGCGGTGCTGCTCGAGATTTTCACCGACGCCGGCGTCGGGACGATGGTGGTGCGTTGAACTGGAACGAGGTCGTGACCCTCGACCCAACGTGAATAGCCGTGGGGGTAACCCACGATGGGAGGGTTAGAATGGTTCGACCCCGACGGGATAGTCGGAGGGGCGGGTGACACGTTCCACGAAACGGATTTTTTCAAATGATTTGTCGCGGCGGGTCGCAGGTGCGAAGCTGCCACGACAATGAATGGCGACGCCCACATTCTTCGCGAAGGCACCGGAACTTCTGGTGTGTTGGCCACCGCCCGCACGGCAGCCGCGCTGTTGGCGGCGCAGGAGATTCCGCATTTGATCGTGGGCGGCATCGCGGTGCAGGAACATGGTTATCCCCGAGTGACCATTGACGTGGACATCGTTGTGCCGGACGTGCTGGAGGCGATGGAGTTTTTGACCGCGAGTTTGACCGGCCCATTCTATCGAGTGCCGGAAGCGGCGGATCGCGTGGAAGACCGGCGCACGCATACATTTGTTGATTTGCTTCCGGCGGGCGGCGTGGTGAAACGTGGCTGCCAAGTGCGCTTTCCCCAACCCACCCAAGCCACGGAGGATTTGCAGATTGCTCCGCTGGAAGAATTGCTTTCCCTCAAGCTGGACAGTTGGCGGAACAGCCCGTTGAAGCGATTGCGGGACAAGACGGATGTGGTGGAACTCATCCTGCGCCGCAAGTTGCCTCGCGCGCTGGCCGTCAATCCGGTGGTGCGTCCGCTCTACGAGGAAATTTGGGACGCGATTCAGGCGGAAACGTGAAGGGCAACGGCCTAATCGGTGCAACTAAACTGGAACCGCAAAAACGCGCCAGAGGCGCAAAAATGGTTTTGCTTTGCGCTTTTTGTGCCTTCTTGTGGCCATAAAAATTGAAACGCTCTAGCAGCCTGTCGGACTTAGGGAACGCAATTTTAGCAAAGTGGATTGAACAGTTGCTGGGCGTGCGCGTCTGA
>JBDHQI010000013.1:0-111047 GCA_039806955.1 Verrucomicrobiota bacterium
TTCAGACGCGCACGCCCAGCAACTGTTCAATCCACTTTGCTAAAATTGCGTTCCCTAAGTCCGACAGGCTGCTAGGGCAGGCTGATGTATGCCGGGGGGCAATCGCTCTGCTTCAATTCCCACTTTCTTGGCTCGCGAAAAATGCCTCTCACTCGGCAATAATTTTGACCTCATCTCGGTTCTTAATGTTGGCGATATTCTGGGGTAATATTGTTCTCTTGGCACTAGCAACCGGTGAAAGTTTGAAAACCGGGCGTGGGCTGGTTGCTTTATTGGGAGCAGCAACGCTTGCACCATTATGGGATTATGGGTTTGAAATCCGCCACGACAACCTTCTCCTTACAGGCCTATTGTTAACTTGGTATTTGGTGCGGATTCGGCCTGCTGGGGCCGTGAGCTATCTTGCGGCCGGCCTGTTGGCAGTAGCGATGCAATTCGCAGCACACAAGGCATTCGCCTATTGGTTGCCAATCACTCTTGTGATTCTCGCCTTTCCGCCGCCTCGCCATAGATTGAGTCGATGGAAAGCGTTTGCGTTTTGGACATTGGGTGCTCTGGCGGCGTTTGCTCTGTTGCGGCTGGTGTACCTGTTAAGTGGCGCCGGCGACCTAACGGATACAACAACAAATGGAATAGAATTCGTTTCGACGGTTTCGACAAGCAATTCTCGTTTCTGGCCGACATGGACCTTGACGCGCTTGTTTTGGCAGACACCTCTTTTGCTGGCTTTGGTGACAGCAGCAATGTTCGGCTTGTTTTTAGATAGTTTTAAAATCGGAAAGTCCTTGATGAGTTGGCACAGCATTGTTCCAGAAGCGGGATTGTTTCTCGCTGCACTTGCGATCTTGTTCGTCAATCCAACACCATTTCCCTACAATCTGCTGCACCTGGTCCCATTCGCCTATCTCCTTGCGTATCGTTGTGGCACACGGCTTTGGAGCGAAATTGCCCCGCGTTCAGAATTTGTTGTTATTTCGGCTATGGTTCTCATGGTCACCCACTTGGCTGTCTTCTATGTGGTGACACGCCGTCACCTGGATTGGCCGAATACGCGTCAGTTTCAGCTAATTGAATTGGCCGAAAGTACCACTGACCCCCTGAAGGATCCCATCTTCGATGGGGTTGGTTTGGTGTGTACACGCCCATTCATCAATTCCGCATCCTTTTTGCATAGCTTAACTATTCAAAATCTACTGCAGCCGGGCGCGACAACAATTGCAGACATGCTAGCGGCCCAACCAGCGGCAGTGATTATGCCCAACTATCGTACTGACTGGCTTAGAGAGGAGGATCACAAGTTTATTCGTGATCATTATGTTCCGCTGGCAGAGGATTTTTGGGTCTTGGGAAGGGTTCTCCCGCTTGGTGGAGGAAGTTTCCAAGTCATCCACCCGGGACGTTATCAAATTTTGGTCGGCAGCGATACATCCGAATCCACCTTAACGGAACACGAGCGTGTTCGACCGATTAGGTTACCCGGCAACTTGAAATGCACAGGGAGCTTAGATGGTGTTCCGCTCGACGGAAACGCTGTCCAGCTTGCGGTGGGGATGCACACGATACAAACGGAATCAAATATTGTTCCGACCGTCGTTTGGCTCGGTCCCAAGAAGGAAAGGTTGGAGGCGCTAAGCCCGGGAGATCCACGTCGCCTCTTCGTCAATTGGTACTAGCTGTGCCGGCAATCGTATGTAGCACGGGCACTGGTAGGCCATTGGTTTATTCCGTCCTGTTCGCTTGACTCAGTCCATTATGAAAAGCGACACCTCATTGAGTGTCGTACGAGTAAGGTGACGCGAAAGATGCGATGTATTCTTAGCTCATGAAGCGCAAATTAAATCTGCTCTGGGTGGCAGCCATCGTCCTTGGCATGGTCACGATATTTTTCAAGCATTCGCTTGAGCTGGCGGCGACCCGGGCCTACGCCTCGGAGGAGTGTACCATGGTGTCTGGTGCGCGGCTCCTGGCTACAGGACAGATGGCGAACTTCGAGATCCCCGCTTCCTTCTATCAACTGCCGCTCTTCTGGCTGGCACGCGAGGCAACGCAATCCGTCGACTTGTTCGCTTCCGCCCGGATCATGGCATTTCTGCTATTCTGGCTGAATCTCCTGTTACTGGCAATGGCTACCGGCGTTCCGCTGCGATCGTGGAAATGGCTGTCCGCCTTTCTTGGGGTGGCGACGTTGTCGTTGTTGTGGGAGTTTGGCTTCGAGATTCGCCCGGCAAATTTGCTGCTGACGGGACTACTGCTGACTTGGACCGTGTTACGCTCCGGGAGGGCGGGGATTGGCGGGTGCGTGTTCGCGGGAGCGGTGGCGGTGGTGATGCAGTTTACGGTGGCGACGGCGTGGATTTATATCTTGCCCCTGACGCTGGGGGGGCTGTTTTTGTCGCCCCCAAAGGGGCGGACAGCCAGGTGGAAAACCGCGCTCGCCTGGGTCGCCGGCGCGCTTGGAATGTTGTTGGTGTTCCGAGTAAGTTTGGCGGGGCTGGGGCTCTGGAGTGCGTGTTGGACGGGGCTGGGTGAGGGCGTACCTTCGGATGCCGCGCCGTTGGGGACGATTCTCGCGCGGCTGCTGGCCGGCTCGCCATTACTGGTGGCAGTGTCCCTGGCTGCGCTCCTCTCCGTATGTTTGGATTGGCTTCGGCGTGGCAAAACCGTGCTGGCCTGGACGGAGGTGCTTCCAGAAGTGGGGATGGTGTTGATTGCGTGTGCCGTGGTGTTGCTGCCTCCATCGGACCAACCCGGAAGTCTGGTGATCCTGGCTGCATTCGCGTTTCTGCTGGCCTTTCGCTACGGCAGCCGCGTTGTGCGGCAACTCTGGTCCGTACCGGTCTTCCGCCCGGTGCTCGTTACGCTGTTAATTTTTACCCATCTCATCCCGTTCCTGTTGGTCGTTAAACGCTGCGGCAACCGGTTGAACTTCCGGCAGACCAATCTGATGGAATTAACCGAGGAGCTTACCGATCCGAAAGCCGATTGGGTATTGGACCCAATCGGTTTGGTCCCCACCCGGGCGAACCTCGAGTATCGTTCACAGCTTCCTCGCGCGAGGGAAGCGGACATCAGTTCAACCGGGATGCGCGTTGGCGACCAGCTCTCCACGCGACCGGCATCGGTGATCATCCCCAATCATCAAATGGATTGGCCAACCGAAGCAGATCATGAGTTTATCCGGGAGCATTACGTCGCCTTGGGCGATGATTTTTGGGTGTTGGGGCACACTTTGCCCAAAGGCGGCGGCGTATTTGAAGTGGTCCATCCAGGGCGATATCGCATTTCCTACCGAAAACAGTCGAACCTTCTTGGAACCTATCCGGAATCCCTGGCGGAAATGATGCGGAAGCCGGACCCCAAACAGGAGGAAACGCCGTTTGTGGGCACCTTGGACGGCGCGGCAGTGTCGGATCGGCCAGTCCAACTCACGGTTGGCACGCATCGGGTGCAAAGCGTCGGCGAGGACGAGATCGCCGTGGTTTGGGTAGGGCCGCGACTGGAAAAGCTGCCGCAAGTCGGCCGAGGAGATCACCGGCGGCTGTTTGTCAATTGGTACTAGCTGGGGCGCGAGGAGGGAGGGACGTCATTTTCGGGCGGGGCCGTGTTCCCGGAAAAATTCGTAGGTGCGCCGGATGCCCTCCTCCAAAGGCACTGTGGGTTTCCAGCCCAGGCGCCGCAGGCGCGTGCTGTCCATCAGCTTGCGCGGCGTCCCATCGGGCCTGCTGGTGTCCCAGGTGATCTGCCCGGCAAACCCGACCACGCGCTGGATGATGGCGGCCAGTTCGCGAATGGTCACGTCCTCGCCGTACCCTATGTTGATCATTTGCTCGTCGCTGTAATTTTCCAGCAGAAACCGGCAGGCGCGGGCGAGGTCATCGGAAAATAAAAATTCGCGCCTCACGTTGCCTGTGCCCCAACAGGTCACCGTCGGCGCTTTGGCAACCCTGGCTTCGTGGAAACGTCGGATGAGCGCGGGCAGCACATGCGCGTTTTCCAAATCAAAATTGTCGTGGATGCCGTACATGTTCGTCGGCATGGCGACGATAAAATCACAGCCGTATTGGCGGCGGTAGGCCTGGCACATTTTGATGCCGGCGATTTTGGCGATGGCGTACCATTGGTTCGTCGGTTCGAGCGGGCCGGTGAGCAGACAATCTTCATTCATCGGTTGCGGGGCCAGGCGCGGGTAGATGCACGAGCTGCCCAGGAACAGCAGCTTCCGCACTCCCGCCTGATGCGCGCCGTGAATGAGATGGTTTTGCATCTGCAAATTTTCATAAATGAACTGCGCGGGGTAATGGTCGTTGGCGTGGATGCCGCCCACGCGCGCCGCCGCGACGATGACCGCTTCGGGCCGGGTTTCCTGGTAAAATCTGGTGACGGCGTTCTGATCGAGCAGCTCCAGTTCGGCGTGCGTTCGCCCGATCAAGTTTTTGTATCCGGCGGCGGTGAATTCCCGCCAGAGGGCGCTGCCCACCAGCCCGCGATGTCCGGCAATGTAGATTCGACTGTTCTGGCTAAGGGCCATGTGCGACGATAGTGAAAATTACTTTTCAGGACAAGGCCGGGAATTTTTCCAACCACGGATTAACCCGGATAAAAACTAGAACCGGTCTCGAAATGTTTGGTGGAAATAGAATCCCCTCACCCGGCCTGGCGACCACCCTCTCCCCATCGGATGGGGAGAGGGCCGGGGTGAGGGGCGACTTTCTCGTCAGGGGCGCCGCTCTTCTTTTTGAGCAAGGCTCTAAACGCAGAGACACAGAGGGTGCAGGGAAACGCAAAGGTCCTGATTTATCTCCGCGAAACTCTGCGTTCTTTGCACCGCTGCGGTTATCCGGCAATAAACGGTTTTAGCTCATGCCTGTTCCGCCGCGAGGAAACGCTCGGCTTCAATCGCCGCCGCGCAGCCCATGCCCGCCGCGGTGATGGCCTGACGGTAAACGTGATCGGAACAGTCCCCAGCCACGAACACGCCGGGAATATTGGTCGCCGCGCCCGTGCGCAGGATGTAGCCGTTGGCGTCCGTTTCGATGAACGGCTTGAAGATTTGCGTGTTCGGCACATGGCCGATCGCAATAAAAACCCCCGCGCAGTCCAGGGTGCTTTCCACATTTGTCTTTAGATGCTTCACGCGGACGCCGGTGACTTTGTCCTGCTTCACGTCGAGGATTTCGGTCAGGACCGAATCCCACACGGGCTTGACTTTGGGATGCGCCAGCGTGCGGTCGGCCATAATTTTCGAAGCCCGCAACGTATCGCGACGATGAATCAGATACACGACCGAGGCGAAGCGCGTGAGATACATCGCTTCTTCACAGGCGGAATCACCGCCGCCCACGACAACAAGCGGTTGATTGCGGAACATCGGCAGCGCGCCGTCGCAGGTCGCGCAATACGTGACGCCTTTTTTGTCGAGCAAATGTTCACTGTCCAATCCGAGATGACGATGGCTCGCGCCCGTGGCGATGATGACAGTTTTGCTTTGAACGGGTTCGCCGTCTACCACGACGGTGAAGGGACGTTTCGAGAAATCCACGCTTTGCACGATGCTGCCAAACTTGACGCGGGTGCCGAAGCGTTCGGCCTGCGCCTGCATCTTGGTCATCAGTTCGTAACCGTCAATGCCCTCGGGCCAGCCGGGGAAATTTTCCACGATGCTCGTGGTGGTGAGCAAACCGCCGGGTTGTTCGCCCGTGATGAGAAGCGGCTTGAGATTCGCCCGCGCGGTGTAAAGCGCCGCCGTCCAGCCCGCGCAGCCTGAACCGATGATGACAACATTTTCCATAGGGCGCGCAACGTAGTGGAGGCTGCCGCCGATGACAAGCTCGCGCCGGAATTATTGCGTGTCACTGGTTGAATGGCGCGGCAGCTTCGGCGCGCATGACCTGAAGCGGATTCGTCCGTCCGGCGTTTTTCGCGAGGCGCGGAAAGTTGCGCCCGAGGCGGGCGCACCCCGGGACCGGCTCAAGGCGCGGATTTCACGGTTTTCAGCGCGAACGCCGGGTTCAGTTCCAGTTGAAAATCCTTGAAGCGCACCTCAGTCGGCCCGCCGGAATGAACCTGCAATCCCGTGATGCCGCGGCGCACGATTTCGGGATCATCCAGGTCCACACACAAATGGCCGTTGATGGCGGTGCGAATCTTGCCGCCGACGGCGAGAATTTCGTAGGTGTTCCAGGCGTTGGGTTTGACGAATGAGTCACCGGGTTTGTTCCATAACAGCTCGCGCCCATTCTCTTCATACAACTTGCCCCACCACCCGGCGCCAATGTCGGCTTGCGGGCCTTTCATTTCATGTCCGGCGAAGGGAATGCTCCGGAACTGCACGCCGCTGTTGGCGGTGTTCGGCGTCAGCTTGACCTGGAAAGTCAGCCGGAAGTCGTCGAGCATGAAGTCGCTCTTGAGGAAGTCGTTTTCTTTCAGACCCGTGGTGGTGACGCCGACCAATTCACCATTCTCGACGCGCCAAACTTCCGGGTTGCCGTTCCAATAACTCAAATCTTTACCGTTGAAAAACAGCGAGGCGATGTCCGGAGTCGGGATGAGCGGCACTTGCGCGGGTTGCCGCAGGTAGATGATCAGATCACGGATTTCCTGGTCGGTCAGCGGTTCGAGCAAGCCTTCGGGCATCATGGACAACGTGCCTTGTTTCATCGAAGCGATTTCGTTGCGGGGCAGGGTGATGCTGTCGTTGGCCGTGAGAATGGTGACCGCCTGATCGTTTTGTTCCTTGACGATGCCAGTGATGGAGCGGTCGTCCTTCGTTTCGATGTTCCAGCCCAGGTAGTCGTTGGGGATCACCGCATTCGGGTCCACCATGTTTTCGAGAATGTAATCCAGGTTGCCGCGGTTCGATCCGGTAAGATCGGGGCCAACCTTGCCGCCGATGCCGAAGAGGGTGTGGCACTGGCTGCACGCTTTGATGAAGACCGCGTGGCCGCGCATTTCATTGCCCGGCTGGGAGCCACCACCGTGGAAGATGGCGCGGTATTTCGCAATTTCCGCTTTTTTATCGGCGCTGCTTTCGCGCGTTTTCCCCCAGACTTGTTGCAACAACGTGTTCACTTCGGCGTTCTTGAGATTCTGCAATTGCTGAATCAGATCGGCGGTCAGGTCGGTGGCGGGGACTTGATGCGCCGCGACCGCAGCAAGCAGGGCTTTGGCATAAGCGGGACGGCTCGCGAGCGTGTTGCGCGCGTCCCGTTTGGCATTTGCGGGCAACGTGGCGTAACGCGATAATATCGCCGCTGGAGTGTCCGGATCGTCGTAACTGGCCAAAGCGCGGATGGCGGGATCTTGAAATTGGGGATCGTTCAGGAGTTGTTGGAGCAGGGGCGGCAGTTCAAAATCTTTGACCGACAGCAGCGCCTCGAACGCCGTGCTGCGAGCGACGGCGGTGGCGGTTTGATCGGCCAGAGTCTGCCGCAAGGAAGGCAGCGCCTGAGTATTACCAAAGGTGAGCGAGAGCGATTGCAGGCGGGCGCGGATTTCCAGATTAGCGCTGGCGGCATAAGTTTTTTCGACTGCGTCCCAGCCAATCGGCATGGTTGCCTGACGTTGGCCTTTGAGCGCTGTGCTGAGGCCGTTCAGGGCGATGAGCCGTTGCGAATCATCCTTCAGTCGTAACAAGCTTTGACTGATGGCCGCGAAAGCTTCCGGCGTGTTCAAGGCGGCGGTGCGCCGAATCATGAAGCTGAGCAGATTGGGTAATCTGGCTTGCTCCGCCAACTGCAACGCGCGTCCGGCATCCACGGTGGCGAGCGGCTCGGCGGCGTACCACACCATGAGCGGCAGGTTGTGATCGTTCGCGTCCTCGGCGTGTTGTGTGAGCGCGGCCACGACGTCCCATCGGTCTTCCAGCGGCAGCCGTTGCATCGCAGAAGCGAGGTAGAGTCGGACGACCGGCGAGGGATCATTTTTCGCCATTTGCTCGAACTCCTTCAGTTCGGCGCGCGAAACCTCGTGGTCTTCACAAAGCAATTGAATTTGCCAGGCGCGAATATATTCGTTGGCGCGGTGCAGTGCGTAAGTGGGATGCGCGGAATGGTCGGTGACATGTTTGGTCCAGAGCCAATATAAAGCTTCGGTGGTGCCGCCGTCGTGCGGGACTTGATCGAGTAATCGTCCGATGGTCGAATCGGTAGCGCTGCGTTCCTGTAGAATTCGACGCGCATGACGCCCCGACCAATTATCCTTGGTGGTGGCGAGCTTCACCAATTCGGCATTGGCGAGTTTTTGCAGGTCCACCGGCTTGGACTGCAACTTACCGTAGGTGACTTTGAAGATGCGTCCGTTGCTGCGGTCATGCTGATTGTCATCGCCGGAGTGGCATTGGTTTTTATCGTACCAATCAATGAGGTAGATGCCGCCGTCCGGTCCCTCCTGCAGATTCACAATTTGCGACCAGACATCGTTGAAATTGATCAAGTTGGGGGCGTGATGACCGATGAAGCCCGAGCCTTGACGTTCGAGCACATCCGTGTTGATGCACGCGCCGTGGATATTGTTCATGTACGCTTTGCCGCGGTACTCGGCGGGCCAGTTGTCGCCCTTGTAGATCAACAAACCGGCATGGGCGTGACCGCCGCCCAATTCCGCACTGCGGGAAATATCCGGCCGATTCCATTGATTTCCCGCGTAGTGCAGGTGGTCGGCAATGGTTTTGATATCGTCGAAGGTGTAAGGATTGAAATGCGTGCCGGCTTGTCGTTGATAGCGCGCGCCCTGAATGATGTGGAACAGATGGGGAATGACGCAGGCTTCCGAGATGATCTGCCCGTTCGCGTCGAAATCGAATCCCCACGGATTGCTCGTGCCCTCGCCGAAAATCTCGAAGACGTGTTTGGTGGGATGATAACGCCAGATGGCGGCGTTGATGCGGGTGCGCTCGCTGTCGGGCGCACCGGGTTTGCCCACGTTGGAATGGGTGAAAATGCCGTGACAACCATACAACCAACCGTCCGGTCCCCAAGCGAATGTGTTCAAAGTTTCGTGCGTGTCCTGATACGCCCATCCATCCAGCAGAACCCTGGGTTCGCCCGCAGGTTGCGGATGATCCCAATTACTCACCGGAATGAACATCAAGTACGGCGCCGCGCCCACCCAAACGCCGCCGAAGCCCACCTCCAAACCGCTCACCAGGTTCAATCCCTCTTTGAACACGATGCGTTGATCGAATTTTCCGTCGCCGTCCTGGTCCTCGAATACCAGGATGCGATCGCGGCCCTGACCTTCCGGGGCGCGATTGGGATACGTGTACGCCTCCGCAACCCAAAGTCGGCCGCGATCATCAATCGCAAACGCGATGGGCTGCACCACGTCCGGCTCGCCCGCAAAGAGCGTCGCCTGAAAACCTGGAGGCAAAATCATCGCCTTGACCGCTTCTTCGGGTGAAAGTCCGGAGTATTTGGGTTCCTGGGCGAGGGTTGAAAGCGCGACGCAGCTTAGCCACATCACGACCGAGAGCAGACAGCGGGAAACGGCCAGTTTATTCACGGGATAATGCAATTTTTGGCCGTAAACCTAAACAAGCCTCAAACTGATTGCACGTAAAATAATTTCCAACCGGGTCGAGACCGGTCGGGTTGGGAAACTTCGGTTGCGCTGACCGGGACGGCTTGGGGTCGCCCGGGGTGGAGTGCTTCAAGCGCCGGGCGCGGCGGCGGTGTGGCTTTCGTGATCGTCCGATTTGTGTTCCAGCAACTCGCTTCGCTTTTTCAGCAGGGATTCAACTGTCCAGGTGGTGACCTGATAAGTCCAAGGCGCAAAAGTTTTTTCCTTGGTGAGCTTGTCCTCGTGTTGTTTGAGCTTGTCGGCGAATTCCTTGCCGGCTTTTGCTTTGTCCTCGGGCTTTTCATCAGTCGGTGCCGTGCGCTCCTTCGGGAAATCGCCGGTGACGGCAACGGTCAGCAGATAATTATCATTGGTCTTGGCGCCGACGTTTACGGTGTAGTGAAAGCCGTCGAAGGTTGAAATTTTAATGACGGTGGGTTGATCCAGACCGGATTGTTCCGGTGTGAGGTTCAGGACGACGTCGGTGAAGGACGGTGACGAGAATGGATAAGTCACGCTGGACGATTTGCTGGTATCCAGTTTCTCATCTTCCTTGAGGTCGGCCAGTTTCCATTCACCGGTTTCACTTTCGCGCGCCAGCGTCCAGGAGTTCGTCGCTTCCGGGAAGGTGACGGAGATTTGCTTCGGCTTTTCCACCCGGAAGAAAGTTTTGTCCAGCCAATGCCCGGCGTCGGCGGTTACGTCGGACAGCGGATCGGAAATTACCGCCACGTTCTCCTTGGCTGCGCCCGTCTGCGCGTAACGTCCCTTGGGGAAGCCGCCCCCGCCGAAATCGTCCATCATCGGGTTGGCGCTGCTTTGGTCCATCAGCGTTTTGCCCAGAGTAAGCGACTCCAGGGATTTACCGTTGGCATCACGAAAATTCACCACGGTCGGTTCGTTTGTTCCGCTCGGCGCGAGTTCCAAGCGCGCCAATTGTGATGCGCCGACTTGTTCCACCTGCACGGCTTTCAAGTCCTTGAGCTTGATCAGCAGGGAACTGATTTCGCTGAAGCTGGCCGGGTAATCATTGCGTTGCGCGACGCGCCAGACATTGTCCTGGCGCGCGAGCAGCACCTCATTGGTCCCGTGCCGCAAGGCCAGTTGCGCGACGGCATTGACGTCGAAGTCCTTCAATAATTTCTGGCCCGCGGCCGGCCCGCCGCCGTTCCAGGCGGCGTTTTGGTTTTTCCAGCGGTTCCAGCCCCAGATCGCCAGCACGGCGACCACCACCAACAGAATGAGAAACTGTTTTTTGTTCATTTTGCGCCCGTCAATTTCCGTTTATACACCGCCAAAAAGATGCCGCCAATCACGACCCCGGCGGGCACGGCAAAAATGTTCCAGAGCGCCAGCCGGGTCTTGAGCGAATCCACTTCCCGCGCCAGATCTTTTTTGACCGCGCGCAATTTCTTGTCCGTCTCCACGCTTTCCTTTTGCAGTTTGGCAATTTCCGCCTGTTGCTCCGGCGAAATGATGAAGCGCTGATCGTGATCAGATTTCTGCGCCTGCAACTCGTTGATGCGGTGCTGCGCCGCTTCCGCTTTTTTCTGGAGTTCGTCCACGACGCCCTGGAATTTCTGGTTCGCCTCGGCTTCCTTTTTGCGCACAACCTCGAACGGCCGGTTCAAGGAGGCGCGGCTGCGCACGCCGATGAGGTTGTTATCGCCCGTTAATTGTTCCACCGCGTTTTGCGTGAAATTCAAATTGGCGTTGAGTGACCGGCGCATCGTGCCGAAGGGCGTGGGCGTGTCTTGGATGGTGAAGCCGTCATTCACCAGGTCCGAATCGCCAATCAGAATCACCGTCGTATCCGCCTGGGATTCCTTGAGGGCGGGCGCTAGCGGCGCGGCCGGCGCGTTGGTGGCGCCGTCATGTGCCTCCGCACTTTCCTTCGGGTCGCCATGAGGAAAAGCGGTTTTGAATTTGCCCGTCAATTTGAGCGCCAGGGTTAAATCCTTGCCGCCGGATTTGAAATCTTTCATCGCGCTTTCGGGCGAGAGATTGGCGAGGAAACCTTCGACCAGTCCGGAATTGGGGCTGCTCTGGAGCAGAACGGTTTCCTGAAGCCCATCGGCGGGAGTGCCGGAGAACGCGCCGCCGGAGAAGTACCAGATGTTGTCAATCTGGCTGGTGATGATGTCATCCGCGTTCAGCGCTTCGCGCGTCAGCGACAACCAGGTGGGACGTTGCGCATTGGCATCGTTGCTATCACCCAGCACCATTTTGTAGTTCAAATCGGCCACCACTTTCTTGTCTTCAAAAGTAATGCCCCAGGCCTTGAGCAATTTGTCCAGCGTCGAACCGCCGCCGCCCATCTGGCCCATCATCGGGTTTTGTTGATTGCGGCTGTCCACCAGCGAATTGGCATCCAGAAAGGCGATCAGCTTGCCGCCGCGCAGCACGAACTGATCAATGGCGAACTGGGTTTCATCTGTGATTCCCTTGGGATGAATGACCATGAGCAACTTGATGTCGTCGTCAATATGATCAGCGGTCAGCGCCACATTCTTAACCGTAAAATCCTTGCGTAACTCGCCGATGAGCGCCCAGGCCGGTTGCGGGCGTTGGCCCATCTGCATCATCATCGGATTCGCGCCCCCGCCGAACACGGGCAGCGAACTCATCACCCCGATCACCGGTTTTTCCGGATGCACGACGCGGGTGATGGCGCGGGAAATATCGTATTCGAGCAGCTTTTCGCGGTTCGGCGCGCAGAAGGGAATGGTCTCCTTGGCATCAAGCTGGCTCACCGCGATGCCGAGGTAGAATGGATCGCCGCCCGGCAGTTGCGCGGCGGTTACACCGTCCAAGCGCGCGGAATCTTCCGCGTCGGAATCCGGCTTGGGATCGTATTTTTCCAGAATGATTTTGCCTTTGGCGGCCTGCTGGTATTCGGTCAGCAAATCTTCAACCTGCTTGGCGTAGGTTTTGATGCCGGCCACCTGCGGTGTGCTGGCCGCGCTTTGCGAGTAGTAGAACCGGATTTTAACCGGCGTATCCAATTTGGCGAGAATGGCGCGGGTGCCGGCGGATAGCGTGTAAGCTTTTTCCTGCGTCAAGTCCACGCGCTGGCGCGCGCCAGCCAGCAGGAAATTCACCATGACGAGCAGCACCGCCATTGCGATGATGCCGCCGACCGAGAACAGAAATGTTTGCAGAGATTTTTTTTGCATCGAAATACCTTGGTTGCCTAGTGGCGGTGCTCGCGCAGAATGACGCTGGTTGTAAAGAGCGAGAACCCGATGAGCGAGAGGAAGAACAACACGTCCCGTGAATCAATCACGCCTTTCGAGAAGCCGACGAAATGGGTTAAAAAGCTGAAGGAGCTGATCGCTTCGGCAATGCTCACGCCAAACAGGTTTTTGAAAAACTCCAACGCGCCGCCCGTGCCGACCAGCAGCAGCAACGCGCACACCACCAACGAGACAATGAAGCTGACCACCTGGGCGCGGGTCATGGCCGATGTGATGCAACTGATCGCGAGATACGCGCCCGCCATCAACCAACTGCCGACGTAGGCGGCGAAGATGACGCCGTTGTCCGGGTTGCCGAGATAATTCACCGTGATCCACAACGGGAATGTCAACGCCAGCGCAATGGCCAGGAACAGCCATGAGGCCAGGAATTTCCCGAGAATGGCCTGCCACGGCGTGATGGGCATGGTCATCAGCAGTTCCAAGGTGCCGACGCGACGTTCTTCCGCCCAGAGCCGCATTCCGACCGCAGGCACGAGGAACAGATAAAACCACGGATGCCAGAAGAAGAAGGATTGGCCCAGCTCGGCCACGCCGCGTTCATAAAAGTAGCCGAAGAAAAACGTGAACGTGCCGCACAACAGCAGAAAGATCACGATGAACACGTACGCCAGTGGCGACATGAAATACGCGACCAGTTCGCGTTTGGCGATGGTTTTGATGTTGACCCAGGAATTCATGTTAAAATTGTTGGAGACTCCGACGACGCTCGAAACGCACCCCGCTCACTTGGTTTGATCCTTGACCGTGTCCGGCATGGTGATGCTGCGGAATACTTCATCCAAGCGACCTTCCTCGGTGTGCAGTTCCTCGACCTGCCAGCCGCGCGTCGCTTCGATGACTTCGCGGGTGAAATCGCCGTCGCCCGCGGTGCGTGGAAACGCGGTGGCCTTGATGTGTGAACCGTTGGCCAGAATGGCGACCCGCTTGGTGGCGCGCAATTGCGTCAGCCTGTCTTTGATTGCGCTTTCGGATTGTCCGACCACGCGCAAGGTGACCGCCCCGGCCCACTCGGACTTTTGCCGCAGTTGTTCCGGCGTGCCATTTGCCACGATCCGCCCGCGATCAATGATGACCGCGCGCGAACATACCGCATCCACTTCCTCAAGGATGTGCGTGGAAAAGATGATGGCTTTCTTTTCGCCCATTTTGCGGATGAGCATGCGAATCTCGTGCTTTTGATTCGGGTCCAAACCGTCGGTGGGTTCGTCCAGGATCAACACGTCCGGATCATGGATGATGGATTGCGCGAAACAGGTGCGGTGACGGTACCCTTTGGAGAGCGTTTCGACACTTTGATGCCGCACGTTTTCGAGGAAGCACAAATCCACCGCGCGGGCGACCGCCTTCCGTTTGGCTTCGCCGTGCAGCCCGCGAATTTCCGCCGTAAAACCGAGGAAGCCCTGCACCGTCATGTCGGTGTACGCCGGCGCATTTTCGGGCAGATACCCCATCAACCGCTTGGCGGCGAGCGGCTGCTCGACGACATCGAAGCCGCCCACGGTAACTGTCCCCTCGGTGGGGGCGATGAAACCGGTGATCATCCGCATGGTGGTGGATTTGCCCGCGCCGTTCGGCCCGAGGAAACCCAAAACCTCACCGCGTTCCACCGCAAAAGAAATTCCGTCCACGGCGTGTTTCGTGCCGAAGACCTTCACCAAATTCTCTACTTTGATCATGGTTTGCGTCGCAAAGCTCAAACGAGCGAACGAGGGAAATAATCAGAGAAACCGCATTGGTAAAGCTGTTTTTCCAGTTGCAACCGGAGTACTGACGATTCCCAACGACACGAATTTGACAAATTACCGGAGAATCGTTCAAAAAAAATGGATATTCTGCAGCCTCCGTCGCCACGGCTTTTTCGGTTGCTGGTCAGTTGGAGTGATATTAAGCAATTGGCCATGATCACCACCAAGGTTTTCTTGAGTGCCCTGGGGCTGGCGTGGCTCATCACGTTCAACCTCGCCGCCGGGGAATTTCCGGACAGTTGGACCTGGGATAGCAAGGCGGAATTGCGCGCGAAACACGCCGCCCTCGAAGGTCAGCCCATGCCGTCGCTGGAGGGGTTGAGTCAGTGGCTGAACGGCGAAGTCAAGACGTCCGAGCTTAAAGGCAAGGTCGTGATTATGGATTTTTACGCGACCTGGTGCGGGCCGTGCATGCGAGCCATTCCGCATAATAATGAGTTGCGCAAAAAGTATGCGGGGCGCGGCCTGGTGGTGATTGGAGTGTGTACTTCGAGTCGCGGTCAGGACCGCTTCGAGAGCAACGCCAGGGAGTATCGGATTGCGTATCCCGTCGCTCGCGATGCCACCCAGGCCGTGGAGAAATTGTGGCAGGTCAGCTATTATCCCACCTACGTGGTCATTGATCGAAAAGGAATCCTGCGCGCCATTGGTCTCCAGCCCAATCGCGTGGAAGCCGTCGTCAAAAAACTGCTCGCGGAATCCGGCGAATGAGCGCGGTTCAAACCGGGCGGTGCTTGGGGATCCGCCCCAGGTGATAGATTAAAAAGCCGTGCAGGAATTGCCGCAGTTCTTTCACCTGCGCCGATGTCGCCTGAAGCGCGGGCAGTTCATTCCAGTCGGATTCAGTCAACGCGGCGGCCAGTTTTTGGGTGGGCGCGCTCAGTGTTGATTCTTCCAGGTTTGGTTGCAGTCCCAGTTCGACCAGCAGTTTCAATTCAAACGCGTAAACGGTGCGGGGTTGTGGCGGTTGTTCGGGCAAATGATGTAGCAAGCCGCGCAACAGCGTGTACACCCCGGGCAGCGGCGTTTCCCGTTCGGTGGCTTGCTCGCTCAGTCGGACGGCGTACGCCGCCTGTTGCAGCCAGCCGAGGTCCTGCCGCAACGCGGGGTGCGTTGCGCACAACTCGAGTTCCCGCAAAGTGTGCAACTCGGAACGCCGACTGCGCGTGTAAGTGAAAGCGGCTTCATAGCCCAAATCCAGCCTGCCTGCGAATGGCGATCGGGGCTGACGCGCTCCCCTGGCCACGGTACTGATGCGCCCATGCTCGGCCGTGATCCAATTGACGATGAGGCTCGTCTCGGTCAGCGGTCGGGTGCGCAGAATAATGCCCGTGGCGGATTCAATCATGTGCGTGAGTGGGATGACTCCCGCGACACAGCGTAATTTCACCAGCGGAATGGCTCAAGGGAAAGACGGCAGCGTTGAGTGAGCCGGTGAACTTGACCTCGGGTTTAATCCCAAATTTTGGCGGGAATACCACTGCCATCCAGAAACGCGCCGCACTTCGGACACTTGCCCGGCGCCTTCCAAATCCGGATACGGTGTGGTCCGGCTGCCGGGCAACTGAGCCGGAATTTTTTCCAGTGAAAAAGCGTGTCGCTGCCCAAGACGAGCCGGTTCAGCGCCCGGGCAAACGGCGGGGCCGGATCATCACTCAGCGCCACGGTGAAGGGACTGGGTTTGAGTTTCCATTGCGTTAGGTTGGAAGCGGGATTGGTCGGCTCTTTTAACTTGATGACCGCATCATACAATTCGCGGCAATCAAGGCAGTGAATGGTTTGCACGGCGAGGTGCGGGCCGTGATCGCGGCGGCCGGATACCGTGGCTCGATAACCGCATTTGGAACATTCAAATAAATAGGATCGTCCCATGGTGCATCATTAAATCGGTCAACGTTCACCCGCCAAAACCGTCGAAGTATAAACACGGAAATATGGGGCCGGCAATTCGTGAGCGACGCAAACAAATTGCCGCTGCGCTGGCGGCCGGGCGTTCTTCTCCGTTGACGATCAGATTAGGCATTGTTAAAATCAGCATCAGATGTGAGAGGTGATCCAAGCCGACTGGCCGCGCGGCGGTTCAATCGTCTTGGATTAATTTTCCATCAAATCAACCTGTTCACCTGGACAACAAACCGAAAGAGCTGTCATGAAAATTTTCCGATCTTATTCCTCATCCACGTTGGGGTTGTTGAGTGCCGTCGCCTTGGGCGCTTTTAATAGCGCGCCCGCCGCGCCGTCGCTCTTATTGGATTTTGGCGCCACGTCCTCCACCGGTGCGGCACGCCTGCTTGATCCCGCCCACGCGGCCGGAATCGTCCCGGCCACGGAGATGGAGTGGAATCAGATCACCGCTGACACCACGAGTCTGGTTTACAGCGATGGTTCAGCCGCCGTTGGCGTGGCGTTGAATCTCGGACGCAGCTTCGCCGATGGGCCGGAGGGCAATGACATTATTGATTTTAACGACGATGGTTATTCCGTGAGTGCCCTGGGAACGGTACTCAACTCGGGGATTTACGCTGCGGGCAGCCCGGTGCGTGATGGAATTTTTGGCGGGGCCGGGGGCACAAACAACCTCGCACTCGGAATGCGCGTGGATGGATTGCCCGCGGGGACCTACCGCATCGTGGTGCATGGCCGGAATTCCAACACTGCTGAAATTGCGGGGCTGCGATTTTACGCCAGGACCGGGGCCAGTTCCGATACCTACGCTTTTACTTTAAGCGATCTCAACGTGGTCGTGGCCAATACCCGACCGGCCATCACCGCCGGTTTTGTGGAAGGGGATAACTTCGGGGTGATGACCATAACGATTGGCGTCGGTGAATCCCTCTTCGTGGCTAGCGAAGGCGACGTGGGGGTGGAAATGCGCGGCTTCTTCAACGCCATCGCCATCGTGCCCGCCACCAGCGACCTGCCGATTCAATTCACGCTGCAACCCGCGAGTCGGAACGTCATGCAAACCGCCACCGTCACTTTCCAAGCTGACGGTTGGGCTTCGCCTGAGGTCAGCCGGCAATGGCTGTTTGAAGGATTGGAATTGGTGGAAAGTCCGGATGTCGTCGGCGTGCATGGCAATCTGTTGACGTTGCGTAACGTGACGTTGGCAAACGTCGGCAGTTACACCTTGCGCCTCAGCAATGCGTCGGGCAGCGCCACCAGCGCGGCGGCGGTTCTCTCGGTTGTGCCCGTCCAGAACACCGAACAGATGGTCAACATCTGGAATATTCTGCCGGGGGATCGCCCTTACATTTCCACCGGCAATGCGGAACGCGGTCTCGCTTTCAACGAGTTGACCACCAATTTGCTCGTGGTGTGCCGCACGCCGTCCAACCAAGTGGTGGTATTGGATGCGCTCACGGGTGCGTATAAACATTCGCTTGATCTGACGGGCGTCGCGGATGGCACGTTTGCGATCAATCATGTCGGCGTGGCCGAAGATGGCGCGGTGTATGTCGCCAATCTCACCACCACCGCCACGTCGCCCAGTTACAAAATTTATCGTTGGGAGAGTGATGCGCCGGACGTGCCCGGCTTCGCAGTGTTCTGGGGTGATCCCGGTGACGCCGTTGAGACAAATAAGCGTTATGGCGACAATCTGGCGGTGCGCGGTGCGGGCGCGGATACACAGATACTGATTGGAACGACAACCGGGAACAATGTCATCCTGCTCCGAACTCAAAGCGGTAACGACTTTCAAACCGAGATTCCCCCGGCCGTGATCCAAGTGTCCGGCACGGAGAATACTCTTAATGCGATCACGCTGGGACTGGCCTTTGGTCCGGGCGAAAACACCTTCTGGGCCAAGACCGGCAACGGACCGCTGTATCTGATCGAGTTCGACGCGGACGCCGGCACCGGACAGGTCATTCACACTTACAGCGATCCGCAAATCCCCAATTCGGTCCGGGGCATTGCGACCGATACCGCCCAAAAATTCCTGGCCGGGGTGGCGTTGGAATCACCCAACGACACCGTGCGCCTGTACGACATCAGCGATCTGGCCAGCGGTCCAACCTTGAGTGATCAAGAGGCGTATTGGGTGAAGAACGACAATGGGAACGGCACCGCCGCCACCGCGGTCGGAACGAATTTTGTGTTCGCGCTCGATTCGAACAACGGACTCAAGGCGTTCGCTTTGAATCGTAATTATACCCCGCCGGAAGTAGCCATTGTGCTGAACCCGACACACCAAAAAATGATGGAGGGCGCCACCGCAAATTTCACGGCGCAAGCCAGCTCGGCGTCCCCGCTTAATTATCAGTGGCGGCGTGATGGCATTGATTTGGTCAATGACGGCCGCATCAGCGGCGCCAACACCGATACTTTGACTATCCGCAATGTCACTCTGGCCGATGCGGGCGCCTATAATTTGTTCGTCAGTAATGAGCTTGGTACGGCGACCAGCTATGCGGGAATTCTTACGGTGGCGCCGACCTTCAACACCGCGCAGATGACGAACCTCTGGAATCTCGAACCCGGATCGCGGAGTTATTTGGGCGCGGCCACCGCCACGGAGCGAGGTCTGGCCTACAATCCCGTTAGCGATAGTCTGCTCCTCGTCAGCCGCCTGCCCGCGGATCCGGCGCTCGTCGTATTGGATGCGCAAACTGGCGCGGAGAAGCATTTCCTCGATACCGCAGGAATCCCAGGTACGGTGGGTGGCGTGAGCCTGGGATTGAATATCGTCGGCGTTGCGGCTGATGGCGCAGTCTATGGCGGCAGCGTTACGGTGAAACCGTCCACCGCTCCCTTTGACCTCTATCGTTGGAGTGATGACACGGCGGCGGCAACCCGGACGCTTGTATTTAGCGGAGATCCCTTGGCGGCGGTTGAACCTGATTTGGGCTGGGGCGACGCCATGGCGGTGCGGGGTTCGGGGCCGGACACGCAGATTTTGGTGGCGCCCCGTGCCGGCACCAGCGTGGCGCTGTTGCGCACCGCTTCCGGAATGGATTTTCAGTATGAAGTGCCGCCGCTGGTGATTACCGTGACGGGCGTGGCCAGCGCCTTTGGTCAATGGGGGCTGGCGTTCGGTCCCGGTACCAATACGTTCTGGGCGAAAGGACCGCAAACACCGACGTATTTGATTCAGTTCGACTGGGAGACAGGGCAGGGGACGGTGCTGTATTCCTACCTGAATCCCACGCCGGGAAATTTCCGCGGCATCAACGTGAGCGCGGATCAAAAATTCCTGGCCGGATTGGCAACGGACTTTTCGCCGAACGTGCAACTTTACGCGGTGGCCGATTTGAACGCCGGCCCGATTCTTCGCGACCAGGAAGCCTTCGCCACCCGTAACCCCAATATCACGCTGGGCGGGGTGGGTACCACCGCCTTTGGCGGAAACTATCTGTTTGCGCTCGATACCAACAATGGCCTCAAGGCGTTTCACATTGATCCCAATTACCAGCCGCAACTGGGCGCCTTTGCCATCACCAGCATCGTGTCAAGTGGCCCGGCCGTGGTGCTCACCTGGTCGAGCGTCGCGAACCGGACCTATCAGGTTCAATCGCGAGCCACGCTCACCGAGGGATGGAGCAATCTGGGCGCGCCGATCATCGCGACTGGAGCGACGACGTCCTTTACCAATACCATTTCGGACTCCAGCCGCTTTTACCGCGTGTCCGGCCAATAAGCCACCCTCCTATTGGAATGAATCGGGTCCGCATCTCGAAGTTATCGCGTCCGCGCCCGGCGGGCTTCACGTTGATTGAGCTGCTGGTGGTGATCGCCATCATCGCCATTCTCGCGGCCATGTTGTTGCCCGCCTTGTCCCGGGCCAAGGCCAAGGCGCAGGCGGCCAATTGCCTCAACAACGTCAAGCAACTGCAGCTCGCGGTTCACATGTATTCGGACGACAATCAGGACCAGCTCATCAACAATGACACCGGCGGCGCTTCCGGCATTGCGGGAACGGCGGCGGGCGCGGACGCCTGGATTCAAGGTAATGTTCAGGAATGGTCGCCCACTTACCTCGAAACCATTCGCACCGGCGTGCTCTTTCCGTATAACAAAAGCACGGGCATTTATCGGTGTCCCGCGAGCCGGGCGTTTTTACGCGGACTCGGCGGAAAGCTGGAGCCGCACAATCGCAGCTACGCCATTTCGGTGCAGTTGAATTGCAACGCGGGCAAGAACAACGCGTACACGCGCGTCGCCAAAAAGGTGACGGAAGTGCG
The DNA here is from genome assembly GCA_039806955.1 of Verrucomicrobiota bacterium. Lineage (GTDB taxonomy): Bacteria > Verrucomicrobiota > Verrucomicrobiia > Limisphaerales > JADLHS01 > JADLHS01. Next base: position 20,746 of record JBDHQI010000013.1, read on the forward strand.
GCGCTCGGCCAGCGTGTTTGATTTTGCAGAGGAAAATCAAATCAGCATTGATAACGGCGCGATCGGCGTGGAGTCCCTGGCGGGGCCGGCGCAATTTTGGAATCCACCCACCGCCCGGCATAACCACGGCGCGACCTTTTCGTTCCTGGACGGACACGCGGAAATCTGGCGTTGGCGCGGTCTCAACTTGATCCGCTTGAACCAGCAATACGGCGCGGATGATTCACGCACCCAGCGCACTTCCTCCACCGTCAATCCCTTGAACCCCAGCCCCACCACGGCCAATGATCCTGACTACATCAAACTGGCCGAAGCCCTGCCAGAACCTTGATCCGCGCGCGGCATGCCGAACTCCGGCGGGCGCGATGATTGCCATCCATACGGAAATGACCGCCATCGAAAATGGTTCTGTTGATCCCAGGAACAATTTGCTCAAAGACCCTCCTCATATACCAACGAGCATTTTTGAAAACCGCTCTTGTTGCGTTATGGTCGGCCTTCCGTCGCCCCTTCGCGTGGTTGGTCTGGTTCGCGGTTTCTGTCGCCCGTGCGGACAACGTGGGTGGTGATCGCAATCCGATATGTTCGTGCGTGGGAATGGAGGATTTTACCTGAGGCAATGACCTTACGCTGCGTCATTCCTACAACCCGTTCATTTGGCTGAAATCGAATTTACAAATGGTTGAGGGGCTGAGGAATGTCGCGCCAATCGGGACGCACTTATGGTCGCCATGGCTTCGATTACCTTAAAGAATACTCCACGTCAGCGTCGGAATGATTGCACAGGGGATGACTGTGAAACATTCTGCGATTCAGCAGGTTAACGAATGTGGTCCGGTCAGCGAAGGCGAATTGTTCTCGCTTGACGGCGGGGATGGGTCTTGGAAAGTTCAGGGCGGTTGCCTGCCATGAAACCATACGTCGGAGGATAAACTCCGATCCGTTTGATGGCGGGCTAAATTTTTATGGAACGTAGAACGAAGACTTTGAAGAGGCGAAAACCCAAGAGTGCGCCTTCGGTGCAAATCCGCCTCATGGAGCTGGCCGATTTACCGCCGGTATTTGAATTGGGACAGAAATTGTTCACCGCGGAAAAACTGCCGACGCTCTATCGCTCGTGGGATGACGATGAGGTGCTGGAATTGTTTGGGGCCGATGGCGAAACGTGTTTGGTCGCCGAAGTGGACGGCCGTCTTGTGGGGTTCGCTCTGGGGGCCATGATGGAGAAGCCAAGGAACGCCTGGCGATACGGCTGGCTCGAGTGGCTGGGGATTGAACCGCACTATAAGCGGCACGGCATTGCCAGCCGGTTACTGGCGCGATTGACCGAAATGTTCATTGAACGCAATGCGCGCATCATGTTGGTGGACACCGATGAGGGCAACGCCGACGCACTGGCCTTTTTCCGCAAGAAGGGTTTCAATCACGAAACCAAGCACATCTATCTTTCCTACAATCTGACGAGCCATCCGCAATATCGCGAACACAAAGAGGCGCAGGATTGAGCGCTGATTCCGTCGCCGCTGCGGCCGGAATGCGGATACTCTGGGAAAAGCCGCCCGCGAATTGGGGGGCGTGAAACCATCTCATCCCTGCGGACGGCTCAGGGCGAGCGCACGCGGAAGAACGCACTGCCGGGCGTGATGGGAATGGCGGCGTTTTGAACACTGGTGGTCAGGACGCCGCTCCAGGTAACCGCCAGCAACGTCGGACTGCGTTCCACCACGAATGGAGGGTTGCCGCCGGTCCAGCTCAGATTCGCGATGTTTCCCGAGCGCGTGATGCTGAGAGGAATGCCTTCTGTGACGGTGATCACCACGGCGTCGTAGGCGATGGCGTGAACTCCATTGCTGCCGCTCAGTCGCAGCGTGTACGTGCCAGGCGCGCTGAACGTCACCGTGGTGTTGGTCAGGTTGGGGTTTGCGAACGTGACGCCGGTCGGGCCGGAGTAGAGCTGCCAGAGGTTCACCGTGGGCAGCGTGTTGGTGAAGCTGACGAAACCCGGCAAAGGTAACGGCACGCCCACCGCGGCGGTCCGATCCGCCCCGGCAAACGCCACAGGCGCACCCGGCGCGCGCGGGCCTTCGAGCGGGCCGGTGGTTTGAATCACTTCAAAGTTCGTGATGCCGAAAACGCGTCAAGGTTTGAGATGGATGCGGCGAAGTTTTCACGGGGAAGTCAAAAGCAACACCGCGTCGCCGGGAAAGGGTGAATTGAAATTGTGCGTGATGCCGCCGGAGATTTCCCCGGGGTCGGAATTTCCGTGCCATTGTCCGGTGCGCGGGTCGAACCAGCGGATGCGCCAATTGCCGGACGGCAGGTGCAGACGGCCGACTGCGGCGGATTCCGCCACATTGGCATTTTGCGCCACCACGTCATCGGGGTTTTGCAAGTAGGCGATGATGATCTTGTCCCCGGCGATGACCTTGGTCTGGCAGCCATTGTTGCCGGCCATGGCATCGTTGGGTTGCAGGCCGACCAAGGTTACTCCGGCATCGTGAAAAAAACCCTGAATCCACCGGAAATCCGCCGCGCCATCGTCAAGGCGTCCCGTGCGCACGGCCGTCAAGTAACCTTGGACGCCTTTGATTTTATCCGCCCCGGAAAAGGGTTCGTAAGTGTTCAGGCCGCCGTAGGTTGCGTGTCCGCCACTGAGCAGGCTGGCCCACATCAAGCGCCGGAAAAAATAGCGGTCGTGCGCCGGCGAGATGTAAATTCCATAGCGATCCTCATCGAGGACCACGGGAGTTTTTCCCAAGGCGCGATATTGAAGAATGAGGGCGCCGGCAACCTGATCCTGATCTTCAAGCGTAATGATATCCGACCACGGCGCGGCGAGAAAAAAGTAGCCGCGAAAGCGCGCTTGATGATTGGAAAGCAGCGTATCCCACGGCTCCCGTTGCCGCAGATCGCGACCAATGCGATCAATCGTTGCGGGATCGGCATTGCGTTTGCCTGGACTTGACGAAATAATCGCGTCATTGGAAATGCACCATTGCACATTTGGAAAAGCCGAAAACCGGGCTTGCGCATAACGTGCCACCAGCAGCGCCGCGCGATCATTTTCTCCATAGCGCCGCAACTCCGCGATATCCTCGCCGTAGATAATCAGTTGAAACTGGATGCGGGGATATTTTTCCAGCGCATAGACCAGCCGTCGTTCCGCCTCATCCCAATAGGCAATGTCCATACCTTGCCGATCCGGGGCAAATACGGCGGCGATGTCGCTCCGGCCTTTGCAAAACCAGACGCGGATTTTGGTGAAGCCGACTTCCGCCGCTTCATCAATATACTGTTGCCACAACGGTTCGGTGTCCGTCACATACCGGTAGCCGGTGTCTCCCAGATGCAGAAACCACTGGCCGTTATCATAGGCGAACTGCCTGCCATCCTCGGGATGCCGGCGCAGTTTCCCGGGCAACTCCGACGGGACGACTTCAAAGGTTCCCTGCTTATTTGCCAGGGAAGGATCGTTCGCAAGGGTACGCCAGCGCCACTGACCAAGCTGCCGGCAATAAGCCCGCCCCCCCCATTGGTTTTTTCCACGATAAAACCCTTCGGCCACGATTTCCTTCCCATCCGGTTGCGTGAAGATAAATTGCAGGTTGACATCAAAGAACGGGTTGCCACTGCCGCCCTCCGAGCGCAATTCCACCTCCCACACGCCCCGGTGCGGAGCCGTAGGCGTAGCAGTGACGAAGTTTGCCGCCGTGGTTGAGCAACAAGCAAACGGCCAGATGATGAGGGCAATACTTGCCGCGCAGATACCCCGTTGGGATGGTTTCGTCCGGTCCCGCCAGATTAGGTTTGGTTTCAACGTATGTTTATGTGTTCGCCCAATGCCGTCGGCATGCCCGCCAACTGATCGTGTTGACGAGCATACCGAAGCAGGTGACGGCAGACTGGAATCCGCCCATAGAATCAATTATGCGGACTCAGGCGAAAGAACTCACCGGTTTGATTGGCCGGCAAGGTCACTGTATGCACATTGCCGGAAACCACCGGATCATTCGTCACATCATGCCAGCCGCCAACACTCAAATTGGTGCGTGACTGGAGTTGGAAGTTGGAAACCGTTTCCCAGGAGAGTATCACATTGGGTGCTTGCGGAGAGAGCAGCAATAAGGGGGGCAGCGAGGGCGCAAGTTGTGCCGCCTGAATCTCCTCCAGTGTCAGCGCCCGGTTCCAAATCTGAATTTCATCCAGGAGGCCGCGGAAAATGCGGGTGCCACTACTGCCAGTGCCGGTTGCCGTGCGCGCGGCGATGGCCGGACCAAAGTTGCCGATGGTTAGGGCGCCGGAAGGATAGATCACACCGCGACTGTTGGGGTAAGTGATCGCGGAATCGAACGTGACGAGCGCATCAGGTTTCCCAAAATAAAACTTAACCGGATCGGTGGCAGCCGTGCTGTCATAAGTGACCGCGAAGAAAACCCAATTCGCGTTACCACCATCAGGGTCGGAGGTGATTTTGCCGGGGGAACTGGTCGGCATGCCGTTAGGGTATTGGTTGACGCCGAGTTGCAGACTGCCGTCATTCAGATGGACGAGATCAAATCCCGCTCCCAGCCCGCCAATAAAATCCAAGGCATAAACGATGCGGTTGCCGCCGGAGCCGGCATTCGTGTGAGCGGAATTGAGCCAACCGCAAATGGTCAAGGCGGTTAATCTTCCCAGGGTGCCGGTCGCCGGCGCGCCAAATTGGTTGGTGAAATCCACCGCGCGATTGCCCTGGCCGGCATACACTATTCCCATATCCAGCGAGGCCCGGTTGTAACTGGCGCTGGGCGCGAACGCCCCCACCGGTACCTTGGAAGAGAACGTCGGATAACCGTTGTTCACCTGGAATTTGCCGTAACCCGATAGATTGCCTTGGTTGGCGGTGGTGGTGCCGGTGCCTTCCGAGAACGACACGGCAACTTTGTGGTAATTCTCCGGGACCACGGTAATCGTGGTGGCGCTGCTGGGGATGCCCGGATCCGGCGTCGCGTCGTTGTCCACCAGGACACGCACCGTCATTCCGTCATCGTCAAGGGTGACTTCCGGCAAAGTGAATTGGCTGTTGGTGGCGCCCGGCACGTTGACGTTGTTGGTCTGCCATTGATAAGTGATTATTGCGGCGCCGGTAGCCAGAACACTCAAAGTCGGGGTTTGTCCCGAATGCACCGTTGCGGTGGCTGCCGGTTGGGAATTGATGGTAACGGGAGTCGGGGGGACGGCGCTGTTCAACTGGGCCTGCTGGATTTCCTGAATGGTCAAGGCGTTGGTGTAAACCCGCACCTCATCGAGCAGTCCCCGGAACTGGCGGCTGTTCGAACCAATGGTGTTGCGGGCGGCGATTGCCGCGACAAAATTCCCCACGGTGAGCAGGCCGGTGTAATCAAGATTCGGCGTCAGGGCCGGAGGCGCATAGGTCTGGCTTGAATCGAGCCAGGCCAGTCGTTCGGCATTGCCAAAGTAGTATTTCACCTGATCGGAGGTCAGAGTGGGATCCCACGTCACGGCCACAAACATCCAGTTGGTGCTCGCCAAATTGGCTTCGGCTGTGATTGCCCCCACCGAGGTCGGCAGGTTATCCGGGTATTGGTTGATACTGAGACACAATTGGCCTGCAGCATTATGCACGAAATCGAACCCGTTTTGTCCGGGAATTTCAAAACACTCGGCAATGCGGTTTCCTCCGGGTCCGGCTTGCAAAGTTCTCGCGTTTAGCCAGAGACAAATTGTGAGTCCTGGAAAATCCGTGCCCAAAGTGCCCACCACCCCCGCGTAATTTACGTTGGTGGTCACCAGATCAATGGCGCGTCCGCCGGTATTGCCGCCGATTTCTTCCATCGCCACAGCGTAACTGTTATTTGCGGGCACATAAGTTCCCGTTGGAACGTTGTTCGTAAAATACGGCGGCGTATTGGGGGTTACTGTGGCGAACGTCGCTTCGCCACCCAGCACGCCTTGATTCGTTGAAATCGTGTCAATGCCTTCATTGAAGCGCAGTTCCACCAAAGGGTCCGCCGGGACCGCCGCCGGCACGCTAGTGGTCCAGAGGAATGTTGCCATTATTCCCACCCACACATGCGGGCGGAAAGGACCAAAGAATATGTTTTGAATTTTTAATTGGGATTTTTTCATGGTTTTGTTGTGGTTCTTGGGGTTGGAGTCGGGCGCGAATTTTCCGGGCAAATCAAGGGCCGAATGGCGCAATATGGTTGGTAATCCATGCGTGATCGCGCGGCCCCGCATTTTGAAAAAAACTGACGTCCCTGGCGCCGATCGGCCGCGTCGGCGTTACGTCGCTATCAACCCATTTGTGGATTTCCGAATGACCATCGGCAAAGGTCAAACCGGTGGCGTTCCCGTGCCGTCCCGAAGGCACGTCCAGCCAGCGATTGTCATACGCTTTGATGTTTAGAAACGGGTAAAAGTGGGAATCATTGATGCTGTTGGCGTGCTCATCCAGCAGGATATACACGCTGGATGGTCCCGGTGCGGTAATATCGCCCAGCTTGATGACCCGCTTGAAGGCGGGGATGTTCGCATCATGAAAGGAGCTCCTTCCCATGGCGCCATTGACTGAATAGCTGCGGTTGCGTGGACTGACCGTGCCGCGGTACAGCAATCTGGAGGGGTCACTGGGGCAGCGAAAAATTGTGGGATTGTTTGCATACGGAAAGGTGGGACTGTTGCGAATGATCTCCACGTCAATGGCGGCGGGCGCGCTGATCAGTTGTCCCGTGACCCACTCCGGCACTCCACTGTAGGCATTCCCAGGCAGGGCGATGTCATTGTGGTCCTGGGCATACATCAGATAGGCAAGCCCGAGCTGCTTGCCATTGCTCATGCAGGCAATCCCCTGCGCCTTCATTTTTGCTTTGCTCAACGCCGGAAGCAACATCGCCGCCAAAATGGCAATAATGGCGATGACTACCAGCAACTCAATGAGCGTAAACCCAGCCCGCGAACGTCTGTGGATGAAATCCAACTTCATAAGTTCAACGAAGCTTAATGGCGACCTACCATGTCTGACGGGTCGCGTCAAACAGAATATTTTTCTGTGTCGTGGTAACGAGCGCATCTGTTTTTCTTGTAGGGTTGAAAGAGGAGTATGAGAAGCGGAAGTGCCGGCGGCCATTGTGCCAGAAGGCTTCCAAGTACATCAACGCCTCGTCTCCGCTCTGGCTCCAGAATTGCCCGGGGCGTTTGACGGCATTGATACTGGCGGCAGGTCGCCTCCACCGGTCCGCTGCCGATCGGCTCGCCCGGTAATCCATCTGAGTTTCGTAAAGAACACATGAGGGCAGACAGTGTGGAGCGCTCGTGCGCCCCCTGTCTGCCCTCATGTGTTCTTTCAGCCCCTCAGCCGAAAACCTCCCCGGCGTCTTTTAATTTGAGTCAACGCGGAGGTGCGAAGGCGTGGAGTTTTTTATTTACGCGAGCCGCATGAGATGACTAAGGTTCTGACTGGGTAGATACCGATAATGGATCGCTTCTTATGGCTACGAAACCAATTCCGCAAACTGAAATAACGAATCTCGTCCGGGGCCTGCACAAAATGGCCCGCAACCTATGGTGGACCTGGGACCAGGAGGCCCAGGAATTGTTCCAGGAACTTTCGCCGCGCGGTTGGACGACGCTGTATCACAATGCCGTGGCCATCTTGAAGGAGGTTTCGGATTACGAACTGCGCGTGCGGCTGCAGGATCCAACGTTCGCCAACAACGTCCGTTACGTGTTGAAGGATTTTGAGGATTACCTGAACGAAAAATACACCTGGGGGCGCAAGTACGCTCCGGCGTTGCATGAGCATCCGGTGGCTTATTTCTCCGCGGAGTTCGGGTTGCACGAGACCATGCCGATCGCCGCCGGGGGACTGGGCATGCTGGCGGGCGATCATACCAAGTCCGCGAGCGATCTGGACATCGGGTTCGTGGGGGTCAGTCTGTTTTATCGCGAGGGCTATTTTCAACAGGCGATTGATCATAACAACTGGCAGACGGAGTATTATTCCCGGTTGAACCCCGAAAATCTGCCGATGGAGCCTGTGCTGGACGCGAAGGGGCAGCGGGTGGTCATTCAGGTCCGCATTGCGTTGTCGGATGTGAAGCTTTACGCGTGGCGGGTGAACGTCGGGCGGGTGCCGATTCTATTGCTGGACGCGGATCATCCGGACAACGAACAGCATTTCCGCGATCTGACCCGGCGGGTTTATGGTGGCGACAGCACCACGCGCATCATGCAGGAAATCATTTTGGGTGTGGGCGGCGTGCGCTTGTTGCGCGCTTTGAACATCGCGCCCTCGACTTTCCACATGAACGAAGGCCACGCGGCGTTTCTGACCGTGGAATTGATTCGGGAAAAAATGGCGGCGGGCCTGGGATATGATGCGGCGTTAAACGCCTCGACCCGGGAATGTATTTTCACGACGCACACGCCGGTGGAAGCGGGGCATGACCGGTTCAATTCCGAACTGGTCGCCTACGCCGCGCATACGCTCGGAGATCAGATCAAATTGTCGCACGAGCAATTCATGGGGTTGGGCCGCGTGAAGCCCGAGGATCCGCGCGAGCCGTTTTGCATGACGGTGCTGGCGCTGAAAATTTCCCGCGCCGCCAACGCGGTCAGTGAACTGCACGGGCGGGTGAGCCGTGAGATGTGGCATTGCCTCTATCCGAATCGGTCGGTGAACCAGGTGCCGATCGGGCATATCACCAATGGCGTTCACGTGGCCGGTTGGATGAAAGGCACGGTGCGCAAATTTTGGCGGCAACGGCTGGTCCATCCCGAACCTGTGGCGGGCGGCGGCACGACGCGCTTTTGGAAAGCCAAGGCCGGTCACGATTGGGCGCGTGAAATCAATTCCCCGGATTTCTGGAAGAAGGTGGCCGATCCGGATTTTGTCAGCGATGAGGAGTTGTGGGCGCTGCGTTACAAACTGCGGCGCGAGCTGTTGGAATTCACCCGCCGCCGTTTGTTGTTGCAGGCACAGCGCGTGACGCATGAGGATTTCATTGCGTTCGATTCCTTGCTCAATCCGGACGCGTTGACCATTGGTTTTGCGCGCCGCTTCGCGACCTACAAACGCGCGCCGCTGATTTTTGAGCAGTTCGATAACATCGTGAAACTGACGCGTGATGTGAAGCGCCCGATTCAGTTCGTCTTCGCGGGCAAGGCGCATCCGCGCGATGACGCGGGGAAAGCGTTCATTCAAAAGATCATTCACCTCAGCAGGTACAGCGATCTAAAGGGCCGGCTGGTGTTCATTGAGAATTACGATGTGCATGTGGCGCGGCAAATGGTCTCCGGCTGCGACATCTGGTTAAACAATCCGCGGCGGCCCCTGGAGGCGTCGGGCACGAGCGGCATGAAGGCGGTTTGTCAGGGATGCTTGAATTTCAGTATTCTCGATGGCTGGTGGCGCGAGGGGTATAATGGCGAAAACGGTTTTGCCATCGGCGCGGACTCGAATCCTTCCGATGTCAACCAGCAGGATCGCCTGGATAGCGCCAACCTGTACCAAACGCTGACCGAACAGGTGATTCCGACATTCTTCGACCGCGACGAGAACGGCATCCCGCATCGGTGGTTGCAAAAGATCCGCAGCGCGATGACCACGTTGGTGGTGCAGTTCAGCACGGACCGGATGGTGCGCGATTACACCGAAAAATACTACCTGACCAAATAAGGCTGAGGGCGTTGACGGACCGTCCGCCGCGTGCCGTGATAACCGTTCGAGACGTTGTCGGAATTGAGGCCGCGGAATCACCCGCTCCAAATAAAAAATATGCGCCAGGGTTATTGCGCCTCGGGTTTCAACGCAAACGACGTGTGTGGCTGGCCGCTGAAGATTAATGCCCACGGATATTAAATCTCTGACCCGGAACGAACTGGAAGCACAGTTCGCCGCTTGGAAGCTGCCCGGCTACCGCGTGAAGCAGGTCATGGACTGGCTTTACGTCGAGCGAGTCACCTCGTTTGAGGCGATGAGCAATCTGCCCAAGGCGCTCCGCGAGCAGTTGCAGCGGGAATACGTTTTGCAGACGCTGACGTTGGTGCGAAAGCAGGGCAGCCGCGACATCACGCAAAAATTTTTGTGGCGGCTGGCGGATCACGCTCTGATCGAGAGCGTGTTGATTCCGGCGAATCCGTCGCTCTACGGCGCGGCGAGTGATCGCCACACGCTGTGTCTTTCCACGCAGGTTGGCTGCGCGTACGGTTGCAAGTTCTGCGCGAGTGGGTTGAAGGGTTGGAAGCGGAATTTGCTGTCGCACGAAATGGTGGAGCAGGTTCTGGGCGTGGAACGGTACTGCGCGGACGAGGCGGGCGCCGCGTCCGCCACCACGCCGGGGTCAGTTGCCGCGGAAGCGCAACCAGCAATATTGTCCCCCCGCAATCCCGGACGCGCATTCCCCAGCGAGCGGACCGTGGACAATATTGTCGTGATGGGCATGGGCGAGCCGTTTGCCAATTACGATCAACTGATGAAAGCGCTGCGATTGTTGAATTCGCCGTGGGGCGGACGGATCGGCGCACGGAAAATCACTGTATCCACCAGCGGCCTCGCGCCACAGATCCGGCAGTTTGCCGATGAGCCGGAACAGTTTTCCCTCGCGATCTCCCTGCATGGCGCCACGGACGCCGTTCGCGGCCAGATCATGCCGGTGAATCGCAAGTATCCGCTCCGGGAACTGGTTGCCGCGCTCGATTATTATCAGGCCAAGCGCGGACGCATGATCACTTTTGAATACATTCTCATCGCCGGAGTAAACGATGCTGTTGATCAAGTGAAGCCGTTGGCTGCGCTGGCGCGACGGCTCAAAGCCAAGGTGAATTTGATTCCTTACAACACCGTCGAGGGTTTGCCCTGGCAGCGTCCTTCCGATTCGGTTTGCGAGAAGTTTCTACTGCTGCTCAAGGCGCAGAAAGTGGTTTGCACGTTACGCCGGGAAAAAGGCCACGACATTGATGCGGCTTGTGGCCAGTTGCGCTTGAAGACTGAACGCGAATTGGAAACGGTCAAATCCTGAAGCGCCACTGCGTTTTATCGGCGTCCTGCTCCCGCGAACTTTCCCGGCGTCTCCAAGCCAACGCCAGCGGCGCGGATGTCGGCTGGCCCGAATGAGTACTGGACGAGACTGGGGAATTGAGGTTTTTTAGGCGGCGTTCGGCATGAGTTGGCTCCAAAATTACGATCCACTCGGAAATACTTTTTTATCCACCATCGTGGCGGCGCTGCCGGTTGTGGTGTTGTTATCCGCGATTGCCTGGTGGCGAATCCGCGTGCATCTGGCGGCGCTGGGCGGCTTGGTGGTGGCGCTACTGATCGCATTGCTCGTGTATCGAATGCCGGTCGCGGCGGCGGGCGCAACGACGCTTTACGGCGCCGCGTTTGGTCTGTTTCCCATCGGCTGGATTATTTTCAACGTCATTTTTCTGTATCAACTCACGGTGGAGCGCGGGTTGTTTGCCACGTTGCGAAACAGTCTGGCGCAGATTGCGCCAGATCCGCGCATTCAACTGATTCTCATTGCCTTTTCCTTCGGGGCCTTTATCGAAGGCATGGCGGGCTTCGGCGCGCCGGTAGCCATTACGGGGGCGATTCTGATTCAGCTTGGTTTCAAACCGTTGCAAGCCTCGGGACTGGCGTTGATTGCCAATACTGCGCCGGTGGCGTTCGGGTCGCTGGGCATTCCCATCACCACATTGGAAGCTGTCTCCGGTTTGGATGCCAAACTGGTTTCGGCCATGATCGGTCGGCAATTGCCGTTCTTCTCGTTGATTATTCCGTTTTGGATTGTTGCCGCCTTTGCTGGCTGGCGGGGCATGTGGGCGGTTTGGCCGGCAGCTTTGGTGGCCGGCGTTTCATTTGCCGTACCGCAATTTCTGGTTTCCAACTTTCACGGGCCGTGGCTGGTGGACATCATTTCCGGCGCGTGTTCCATTGGCGCGACGGTTGGGTGGTTGCGGGTTTGGCGGCCAAAGGAAATCATGCGCCTGCCGGCGCCGGAAGGGACCGCGCCGCCGGATGAAGTGGCACCCGTGCAACGTCAGGCGGTAGTGCAGGCGTGGTTGCCGTGGGTCATTCTGACCATGCTGTTGTTGCTTTGGGGCACGCCCCAGGTGAAAACATTTCTGGATCGGGTGGCTCCCTTCAAGTTTGCCGTGCCGGGTTTACATCAAGTGGTCTCGCGGGTGCCGCCGGTCGCACCACCGGACGCCAAACCCGAAGCGGCGATCTTCAATTTGAATCTCGGTTCCGCCACGGGCACGGGCATCTTGGTCGCCGCTGTTTTATCCGGTTTATTGATGGGGTATTCGCCGCGTCGGTTGATCTGGCAGTACGGCCGCACGTTTTGGCATATTCGTTTTTCCCTTCTCACCATCGCAGCCATGCTCGCGTTGGGCAATGTCACGAAGTATTCCGGCACGGACGCCACCCTCGGATTGGCCTTGGCTCGCACTGGTGTCTTGTATCCATTTTTTGGCACGTTACTCGGCTGGCTGGGAGTGGCGCTGACCGGTTCCGATACCGCGTCCAACGTACTCTTTGGCAGCTTGCAACGCATCACTGCCGAGCAGACGGGAGTGAGCGCAATTTTGATGGGGGCGGCAAACAGCGCCGGTGGAGTGATGGGGAAAATGGTGGATGCGCAAAGCATTGTCGTAGCCAGCACCGCCACGAATTGGTTCGGTCACGAAGGGAAGATTCTCCGCTTCGTTTTTATCCACAGCCTGGTGCTGGCGATTTTGATGGGGCTGTTGGTGTTGTTGCAAGCCTACGTTGCGCCATTCACCAGTATGGTGGTGAATTGAGCGCGCCTAATTCAGGCTGAACGTGCCATCCGAAGCGCGTAGTGAAAGCGACTCGGGCAGCTTCTGCGGGTTGATGCGAACCAACACCCGATGCACTCCCGCGCTCAAGTTCGCGACGGATTCGCCGGGACCACCGATCGGGTGTGAATCCACCCACAAGTCGCCCGAAGTGGTTTGAAGATTAAAAGTCACTTTCCCGGCTTGTGGCAGAGTCAAATCAACTGCGGCCACCACTTCCAACAAACCGGCCCAACTCCGCTCCGAGTTGGCGGTGGCCAACGCGTCGCGATTCAACCGGCCCTCCACCAACGTGTAAACCGGCTGCCACATTTTATCCGTCAGCGGCGCGGTCCACATGCGCCCGCTTTGGTTGTTTTGCTGGTCCATCGGGAGCACTGGATAAATCCACCAGCGCCGCGCCACCCCACCCTGACTCGCGTCAAATTCGCCGGGCTTGCCCAGTTGGGCGAGAAACGCGATCAAGTCCGCTTGTTCAGCGGCAGTAAGGTTATCGAGCAATCCGCTGGGCATCAGCGAAATCGTTCCGTTCTGGCGGTGCTCTATGTTGCGTTTCGCGATTCGCACTTCGGCATGTTGCAAATTGCGCAATATCACTTCGTCCGGGGTTTCGCCCGCCAGCGTGCCGGTGAGGCTTTGCCCATCATCGGTGTCAATGTTCACGGAAGCGTAACCTTCCTTGATTTTGGCGCTCGGCAGTACGAGCGACTCAACGAGGTAATCCACCGGCGCACTGGCCCCGATGCTGGTCAGATCCGGACCGACCTTGCCACCCGCGCCGCCGATGGCATGACAGGTCAGGCACGCGAGATCCTGGCGACGATAAATTAATTCGCCCCGTCGCGGATTACCTTGAGCCAAGGCCCGGCTCGCCAGGTCGTGAATGGCTTCCGCCGTCAGAGTGGGGGTGTCAACATTCAATCCGCCCGCTTTGGCAAATGCGGCGACCAGTTCCACGTCGTTGCGACCGCCTTCACGGGCGGCCTTCATGCCGGCCGAGGCTGCCGCCGGCGACAAACCGGTTTCCGGCAGCGCGGTTCGCAAGGCGGTTTCCGCCCCTTTGCTGGCTAAAATCGCGCGCCAAAGTTCAAGCGCGGTTGCTTCGTTTGAAATGGTTTTCGCAATGGCCATGGCGCGCGGCAGGGCGGCGTCCAGGTTGATCGCGGCCAGGGCGGTTACGGCCTCGCGTCGCGCAGCTTCGTTCTGATTTTCCTCGGTCAAAGAAATCAAAGTTGCGGTGGCGGACTGGCCCAGTTGTCGCAGCGCGTTGAAGGCCGCCGCGCGCCGGGCTGGTGTGGTGTCGGGTTGACTCGCTAATGCGCTCAGTTTGCTTTCCTGCCCTCTCCAAGCTTTCCATTCACTTCCGAGTTTGAGCGCGGCCAGTTGAATGGTCTCATTGGGATCATCCAACAACGTATGAATTTCAGTCAGGCTGCCGCCGGGTTTCTGTTCGCGCAATCGGGCGGCTTCACTTAAAGCCTGCAAGGCACGCGTGGTGGCGGCCGCGTCAAAACCGTGGTTCAAAACCTGATCGAAAAGTTGTCGTAGTTCCTTGGGCGTACCCGCGGAGCCAATGATCTCAATCCAAGGTCCGCTGCCGCCTTTGGTCAACGGACGCGAGGTGAGCAGTTGTTCGAGCACGCGGCTGGTCTGTTCCGGTCGGAGCGCTTGCAAGCCGAATTCGAGTTGTTTCTCGCGGCCTTCCGGTTGCCACTCGCCGCTTTGCAGGGCCGCGATCCATGGTTCCGCCAGATCGTTGATGGTCAGCCAGAGCGCGTAATCCAGCGTGGCGTCCATGGGTTGATTCAACACGCGGAGAGCGAGTTCGGCGGAGCGCGCGGTTGGAACATGGGCGAGCGCTCGCAGCGCTTCGACGCGGACGCGTGGGGAGGGATCGTTGATGAGTTGAACGAGTGGATTGGTGGCGCTCAACGTGGCGGGGCGGTTCGCCAGGAAACGTGCGGCAGCGGCGCGGAAGCTTGCGTCGTTGGCCGTGGCGACGGTTTGCACCAGTGCTGCGTCGGTCCATCCCAGGGCTTCCGTGAGCCAAAGTGCTTCGAGCCGGGCGCGCGGTTCACTTTGACCGGCCAACCATTTCGCGATTTTTCGTTTTGCCGTTTCGGGTTTGGTATCCTTGAGTTTTAACGCGCCGAGGCGGCGGGCTTGCTCCTGCGTCCAATCGTTGTCCGACAGGGTGAGATCAAGCAGCGATTCGAGCGGGAGTTTGGCGAGATTGGTGCGCGGTGTCGGGCGACTGTTTTTCGCCGCAACGCGCCAGATCCGGCCGTGCTCGTGGTCGCGGCGCGGATCGCGAAAATCCACTTCACCATGTTGAATGATGGGGTTGGACCAATCGGCGACGTAGAGCGCGCCGTCCGGCCCCATGCGCAAATCAATTGGGCGAAAAGTAACATTGGTCGAGCGCAGCAAATCGGGCATTTCCTTGCCGTGAAAAGTTGCGCCGTTTTCGTTGAGCTTGAAGCGGACGACACGATGGGCGCGAAAATCGCAGGTGATTGCGTCGCCTTGCCAATCGCCTGGAAAGCCACTGCCGTGAATCATTTCGAGACTGCAAAACTTGGGCCACGCTCCAGGCGTGACGCTGTCCGCCTCGCGGCGCATGTCGCTGTAGGTGAAATAAGTCGCGCCCTCCATCGCGTGGTAGATGCCTTTGAGCCCCGCGCCATCGGTAAAAAAATCATTGCCGAATTGGTCCCAGTGATGCCCCCACGGATTGCATGGGCCTTTGAGAAACACCTCGAGCTGCCAGTTGTCCGGATTAAAGCGCCAGATGCCGCCGCTGTTGAGGCGGCGCACTCCGTAGGGCGTTTCGAGATGGGAATGGGTGTAGAGCGATTGTTGCAGATAAAGATGGCCGTCGTAACCCCAGCGCAGCGTGTGGAGGTTGTGGTGCGTGTCCTCGGTGCCGAAGCTGGAGAGGACGATGTTTTTTTCATCCGCTTTGCCGTCTTGATTTCGATCCGCAAAGTGGAGCAGTTGATGACTGGCGGCCACGTAACAACCGCCGGCGTTATCCGGCACCACTCCGGTGGGGATGAGCAATCCGTCCGCGAAGACCGTGGACTGGTCCGCTTTGCCGTCGCCGTCAGTGTCTTCCAGCACGATGATGGCGTCCTCGGCATCCTGCCCGGGCGCAATTTGCGGATAGACTCGTGAGCTGGCGACCCACAGCCGCCCCTGCGCGTCCCAATTCATTTGGATGGGTTTATAGAGCATCGGGTCCTCGGCCCAGAGCGTCACTTCGAATCCGTCCGCAATTTCAAAAGTGGGCAGCGTTTGTTGGCGGTAATTGGGATCGCGATGCTCGCGTGGCGGCTCCAAAAGTTGCCGTTGCGCTTCAGCCACTATGGCCGCGTCTTGGTGTTTCAAATTCCGCAATCCGCCAATGCGGGTTTCCCATGCGGCAATGAGCGGATCGAACTCGGGAATCTCGCGGGCGTTTTGTCCCTGTTCGTGTTTGCGAAAGCCGAAGAGGTAGGTCCAGTTGGCCGGACGCCAGCGATGAAAGAACAGTTCGTTCTTTTTGCGAATCGCGGCGCGCAGGAGTTCGTAGGGTTTTCCCGCGGCAATCTTGCGGGACGGAAAAAGTTGGCGTTGCAGATAAGCCGCCAGACTGGCGTAACCGGATTCAGTCAACGTGACTCCGTCCAGGGTTGCTGTCGGTTGGCGTGAGAAAAAAGCTCCCGCCGACCAATCGAGCAGCGATTGGAAATCAGCGTGGCGCGCGGCAGCGACTGCGGCAATGGCGTCGTTGCATGAGATTAAACAAGCCTGGGCCGCCTCGCGACACGATGGGGAACAGCCTGCGTGATCTCCATGTGGCGTCGGCCCCAGCAGAACAAACCGCACCGGTTGTTGTGTGGTGGTTTCAATGGTGTCCATCAAGCGGCCGAGGTCGGCTTTAAATTTCTCCAACTTGGCGGCGTGCGCTTCAGGCCGGGTTTCCTGCAGTTCAAGCGCGGCGGTCATTCCGTAGCTCAAGAAGGTTACTGTAGGCTTCACCAGAGCCACCTGTTCTTTCACCCGCTTGAGCCACTCGGACTCCGGTTGGTTCCAATCAAAACTTGCCTTGCTGCGGCCGAGCGGAGTGTCCGCCGACCAGGAAAGGTTGCGAAAGGTGAGGGTTCGATCCGGAAACGCGGCGGTAAAGTGAGCTTCGATGTGTCCGTAATCGCCCTCGCGCTCGAAACTGGTGTCGCCCATGAACAGCATGCGATCGCCGGCCTGTAGTTCCGGTACCCCTGCGGCGTAGGTCAAAGAGCTTAACCCCGTGAAAACGATCAAAATTCCGGCCTGATAAAGTAATTTCATGTGCGGTTATCCTGGGCGCTGCAACAATCCAATTAAGCGCTGGCGAGGACTTTAGGCAAGCCGCGAAACTCGAAGCTGCGTTGCGGCGGCCAGCATCAATTCTTGGTGACGTAAAGATGTTAAATGGCACTGACGCATTACGTATCGAGAGTGTTGCTTCACCAGACAATTTGCTCGCCGGGCATTTTTTACTTTAGGCGAGGCGCTGGTTTGATGTAAATATCCCAAGTAACAGATAAACAGATAAGCTGTGGTGATGCTGTCAAATTCAGGCAGCTGAAATAATTCCACAGCGCCGGGTATGATGTCCGGCAATACGAACTCAGTCTGAAGTTGCGGGATTTTCGCCTACGTCACGGTAGAGTGAACACGAATTATTCCAGGTTAATGAACTGACACGCTTGGATGGTTTCCGGATGGAAGAACCTTGGCCGGTCATTTTGTGAAGTTCAGTCAGCAGATTGACGGAAACCGAAAGCGCGCGTTCGTGGCGTGTGAAGTCTTACGAACAATGAAATTGAACAACCGAAAGAAACCAAATGAGTAAAATGATTGATCAAATAAGCGTTCAGGTGGCTGAATTTGGCCCGAATTTACTGGCGGGATTGGCCATTTTGATACTGGGATGGCTGGTGGCGTTGTTTGCGGCGTTCCTGGTGCGCAAGCTCCTCGATAAGACCGTCCTGGACAACCGGATTGCCCAATGGTTGGTCGGACCAAATTCCAAGACGCCGATACCGGTGGAACACTGGGTGAGCCGGGCGGTTTTCTACTTCATCATGCTTTTCGTAATGATTGCGTTTTTCTCGGCGGTCCAGTTGCAAGCAGTTATCGAACCGTTGAACGCGTTACTGCAGCCGCTGCTGGATTACCTGCCGCACTTGGTGGGGGGGGCGATTCTGGTGCTGATCGGTTGGGTGGCTGCCACGATCTTGAAGAAGATTTTAAGCGGGGCGTTAAAGCTGGCCAAACTGGACGAGAAGGTTGGTGGCGCGATCGGTCGGGACGGGAAAGGGCTGATTCTGAGCGACGCATTGGCGGAAACCGCTTATTGGTTGGTGTGGCTCTTTTTTCTGCCCTCTATTCTCCAAGCGCTGCGAATGCAGGCTTTGCTGGAACCCGTTACGACACTGCTGAACAAGGTCTTTGAATTTTTACCCAACCTGGTTTCAGCCGGAGCCATCGGTTTGGTTGGCTGGTTCATCGCGCGGGTGGCGCAGCGGCTTGTGCAGAGCTTGTTGGTCGCCGCCGGAGCCGATCAGTTGGGCGAGAAATGGGGTCTCAGCGCTTCTCTGGGCAAACAAAAGTTGTCGGGAGTACTCGGACTGGTGGTCTATTTCATTATTCTCGTGCCCGTCTTGATCAGTGCCCTGGCCGCTTTGAAGTTGGATGTAGTCACCCGGCCTGCCAGCGACATGCTCGGGAAAATTTTAGGCGCGCTGCCGAACATTATTGGGGCGTTGGTGATTTTGTTGATTGCCGCTTTGATCGGCAAAGTGTTCTCCGGCTTGGTCACCAATTTGTTGGCCGGGTTGGGCTTCAACAACATTCTGGTCCGGTTGGGGCTGACCAAAACTCCCACCCAAGGCAAGCAAGCCCCGGCGGCGATCATAGGGATGCTGGTATTTGCCGTCATTTTGCTCTTTGCATCCATTGCCGCTGCCGAGTTGTTGGAGTTCCAGGCGGTGGGGGCCTTGATCAAGGATTTTATCGGATTCGCCGGTCACATCACCATGGGCGTGGTCATTTTAGGATTGGGTTTGTGGCTCGCCGAATTTGTCAGCAAAGCGATCGCCACGGCTTCTTCCCGTCATGCCGCCGGGCTGGCGACTTTTACGCGGATCGTGATCCTGGCCTTGGCCGGAGCCATGGCGTTACGTCAGACCGGACTTGCCAATGACATCGTGAATCTGGCCTTTGGACTGACTCTGGGTGCAGTGGCGGTCGCGACGGCCTTGGCTTTCGGGTTAGGGGGACGGGAGACAGCATCTCGAATGTTGGAAGATTGGTCGAAGCGCTCCAAAGAAAATTCCAACAAATGAAGGTTGATGGCATGGCGGCGGTTAGGCGGGATTTTGTCGAGTTGCAGCGGTAGAGCGATCGCTGGTGACCAGGAGAGCCGTCACGCCGACTCCGAGCAGCAACCAGAGCAACGTGAAGAGTCCGGCGCTGCCTTGGAAAGCATTCCATCGGAGCGCGCCGATGTTTGCCGTTTGAATCAGTGCGTTGAGGTATGTCTCGCGATCGGGGTGACCCAGTGCGAACTCTCGCAAGGCGGGCAGTTCAGTGGCTTGAAATGTCTGGATGCGTGCGTCGGAAACATCCGCAACGGCGACGCCGGCATCGGCGGCAAGCAGTTGTCGAATTTCTTCCATCGTTCCGGCATGGCTTACGGTTTGGGCAAATTGCAAGCGGGCTTGATAATTTTTTTCCGCAGATTGATGCAAGCTTAAGCGCGCCGTATGGCGCGAAGTGAGATACGTGCCGGCCAAGATGGCAACGGCGGTAACGGCGCAAGTTATTACTGTTGGCAATGCATGACGCTTTTGAATGAGCCAACGTGCGCCCATGCCGGTCAGCGCGCCCACCACGCAGGCAAACCAGTTCAGCTCCTGTCCGGTCCAGCGCACCAGATAAAACCAGACGCCCACGCCAGCCAGTGCGCCCACCAGCGCGCCCATCAAGGCGGGCTTCCCGGCACGCAGGAAAGAAGCGGTGGCGGGTTCTTCAGATGCTTCATCGACTGCATCCGCTGGCACGGCGTCGGCTGATGATTCATTCTTGATTCGCGGGATTGGTGGTCGTGGTGTGATCGGCGTTGTGGCGCTGGGGTCCGCGATCAAAATTCTCGCACCATCCGCTGGCAGATTGACCGCGTCCGGCAGCACGGGTAGTCCGTGCGATTCAAACACAAGTTCCACCGCCCCCAGTTGAATGCGATGGCCGTTTTGCAGTTTGAATTCGGTCACTGGCACTTGAGAAATGAACGTGCCACTGGCGGATTCGAGGTCGCGGAGTAGAACTCCATCATCGGCGACGGTCAACTCGCAGTGTTGCGCGCTGACGGAAGCGTGGGGAATAACGATCTCGTTTTGCGCCGCGCTACCAATGCCGTTGCGCCCGAACTGGAGTTTGATCGCCCAAGCTTCAGGAGTGCCAGGATTAACAATCAGACGATGGCTCATAAATACGACTCTGAGCTCGTCTTGCGTCAGCCAAGCTCCTTGTCCACGCCGTGAAATCAGCAGGTTTGACGCCAGCGGTAGCGTCATTTTGTCGCTATAACGTCATGATTTTCACTGGATTTTGCTTTTTGCTTTCTTCTTGGCCTCCAATTTCGCCATCTTGGCGCGGTTAAGTTGATGAAACTTTCGTTGCTTTCGATTTTGCTCGGACTCGGTTTTGCCGCTCCTCAGGTTTATGCGCTGGTGAAGCCGGACGGATTTGTCAGCGCCGCACGGAAATTTCCCCGACATTTGCCGACCGGGATTGTGTTGATGTTGGTAGCGACGGTTTGGTTTGTATGGAATGTGCATATCGAGCCGATTGCCGACTTTGTGACGATCAAACCTTACATGATGGTCGCCTTTGCGGTGGTTGGCGTGGGCGCCTGCATCTTTGTGCAGGATTATCTCGCGGCGCGCGGTCTGGCCGTCATGCTGATGTTGCTGGCCAAGCTGGTTTTGGACACTGGCCGACCTCATTTAGGCGAAACTCATTGGGTGTTGCTCATTCAAGCGTGGGCGTACCTTTGGATCGTCGCCGGCATCTGGTTCACCATTTCGCCCTGGCGGATGCGCGATTTTCTGAATTGGATCACCGCCACGGAAAAACGCGTAAAAATCGGCAGCATCGTTCGCCTGATCTTCGCGTTGATCGTGGTGGCGTTGGGATTGACGGTGTTTCGGACCATGTGAATGAGGCGCGGCTGAAAAGGGCGCGGCGCGCTTGGGGGGCGCGACGACGGCGTTTGTATCAAACGACGCGTAAATTTTGGCTTGAACGATGACTTCCGGCAAAATTCTCGTTATTCGCGGCGGCGCCATCGGCGATTTCATCCTGACGCTGCCTGCGCTTGCGGCTTTGCGCCGCCAATTTCCGCAGGCGCACCTGGAGGTGTTGGGTTATCCGCACATCATCCAATTGGCCCAGGCGGGCCGATTGGTGAATCGGGCCGCAGCGATTGAAGCCCGTGAGCTGGCCAGTTTTTTCGCGAGCGGCGGCGAGTTGCCGGAGCCGTGGCGGGATTATTTTTCCGAATTCGATCTCGTCATTTCCTATCTCTACGATCCGGATGAGATTTTTCAAAACAACGTGAAGCGCTGTTCACCCGGCCAATTCATCAGCGGACCGCATCGGCCCGATGAGGCGGAACGCCGTCATGCTACGCAGATTTTTCTGCAACCGTTGGAACGTCTAGCCATCTTTGGTGCGGACCCGGTCCCGCGTTTGACTCTGCCGCCGGTGGCAACCGAGCCGGTCGGTTCGCTTGCGTTGCATCCGGGCAGCGGCAGCGAGCGTAAAAATTGGCCCGAGCCTCAGTGGCGTCAATTTATTGAACAGTTGGTGGCGACCACGGACCTGTCACTGCTGCTGGTTGGAGGTGAAGTGGAGGGAGAAAAATTATCGCGGTTGGCGGCGCTGGTGCCGTCCGAGCGCCGGGCCATTGCCCGAAATCTACCGCTGACGGAACTGGCGCGGCGGCTGCAAACCTGCCACGGTTTTGTCGGGCACGATTCCGGCATCACGCATCTGGCCGCTGCGCTCGGTTTGCCTTGCGTGGTGTTGTGGGCAGATACGGTCGAGGAAATCTGGCGACCACAAGGGGAACGCGTGCAGATTTTGCGCCCGTCTGCCGGCTTGTCCCGGCTTGGTGTGGCGGAAGTGATGGCGGGATTGCAACCGCTTCTGGAGCGTGCGGCCGCGGCGGATTGAAGCGAGAATTCGATCGAGCGTTGAAATAATTTTCGTGCTTCGGTTCAGTCCTGCTTGAATGGATCGGGCGGTTTTCTTTACCCTGAAGCTCTGACGATTTGGCATGAATCCCAGCACCATTGAAATTCTTGCCACGGTCTTTTTTGGCCTGGCCGTGTTGCACACGTTTTGCGTGAAGCAGTTTACGCTTTGGGCGCATCGCCATCCGGCGGATTCGGCCGCCCATCAATTCCTCCATTTTCTGTCGGAGACTGAAGTCGTGTTTGGCCTGTGGGCCGCCGCCTTGTTTCTCGGTCTCGCCGTTATTGAGAAATCGCTCGGAGCTGCGGTGACCTACATTGATTCACTCAACTTCACTGAACCCAAATTTGTGTTCGTCATCATGGTCATGGCGGCCACCCGTCCGGTGGTGAAGCTGGCCGAGACGCTCATCAGCGGCGTGGCGCGGCTCCTGCCGTGGACCGAAGGCATCTCCTTTTATCTGGCGGCGCTGGTCTTTGGCCCGCTGCTCGGATCGTTCATCACAGAGCCGGCGGCCATGACCCTGCTGGCCTTGATCTTGAAAAAGCGCTATTTCAATCAAGGCATCAGTCGGCGTTGCGCCTATGCCACACTCGGGTTGTTGTTTGTGAACATTTCGATTGGAGGTACGCTGACGCATTTTGCCGCGCCGCCGGTTTTGATGGTGGCTTCGAAATGGAACTGGGATCTCGCCTACATGTTTTTACATTTTGGCTGGCGCGCGGCGTCGGCTTGCCTGGTATCGGGCGGGGTCATCGCGTGGGTCTTTCGCGCCGAGCTGAAGCAGATTGAACCCGTGCCCGCCAGTGGTGAACGCGTTCCCCTCAGTCTGACGCTGTTGCATCTCGTGGCGCTGACGTTGGTGGTGGTCTTCGCGCATCATCCGGATGTGTTCTTCGGTGTTTTTGTTTTATTCCTGGGCGTGGTGGGGGCAACCGCCAAACACCAAAGCAAATTGCAATTGCGGGAAGGGTTGCTGGTCGGGTTCTTCCTGGCGGGCTTGGTGACGTTAGGCTCGCTGCAAACCTACTGGCTCAAACCCTTGCTGCACAGTCTTGATGGCAGCGCGTTGTATTTTGGTGCGACCGGATTGACGGCGGTGACGGATAATGCGGCGCTGACTTACCTCGGGACGCTGGTGGAGGGGCTTTCCGATGAATTGAAGTATGCGCTGGTGGCAGGCGGCGTTACCGGCGGCGGGCTGACTGTGATTGCGAATGCCCCCAATCCGGCGGGCGTTGGAATTTTACGCCACGCCAAGGTTTTTACTGGTGAAGGCATCAGTCCGTTGGGCTTGTTTTTGGGCGCGCTGTTTCCAACGCTCGTGGCCATCTTCTTTTTCTGGGTCGTTCACTGGTTCATTTGAAGCGTGGTTTGCGCGGCTCATGATTCGCCGCGCCGTCGGGCGCGTTCAGCCGCACCCGCGCTCAACGCCGTCCGTCATACCAGGCAAAACACGCCTTTTTGTCCCGCATGGTTCGCTGCGGCCGCAGTAGCGCGGTAAACAAAAATCCCAACAGTTCGCGACCCGAGTAGAGTCGCATCTTCCGATCCGAAGTGAGCAGGGGATGCTGGTGCAGAATCATGATCCGGCGATTGGTCTTTCGTTCCAGCGGTCGCAACCGTCGGCTTAAATCCAGTTCTTCGCCCGTGAACAATTCCTCGCTGAAACCGCCGATGCTTTGGAAGGTGGATTTTTCGATGAAAATAAACGAACCCGCCAGCAACCGCCGGGCGCGACTCAACCAGTTCCAGCCGCGCGTCAGTAATTGCGCGCTCCGGTGATGGCCTTGCAACCGAATCGTGCAACCGCCAGCCAGACATTTACCGGATTGGATGGTGGCCGCAACTTCGGCGAATAATTCCGCGCTCGGCAGCGAATCCGCGTCAATGAACAGCAGCCAGTCGCCGGTCGCGACGGATGCACCGCGATTCCGCGCGCGCGCGATTTGATTGATGGGTTCAAAAACCACCTGCGCCCCATGCGCGGTAGCGATGGCCGCCGTATTGTCCGTGGAATTATTGTCACACACGATGAGTTCCGTGGTGAAACCCGCCGCCGTGAAAGCCTGCCAATTCTGCAAGATGGTGGTCAGCGTGCGTTCAAGCAGTCGCGCTTCATTGTAAGCCGGAATGATGATGGATACTTGCAACGCTTTAGCTTGGGCAACGAACTGGGGAACGTCCATTCGGAATCGCGCGTGAACCGTCTGTACGGCGAGGTCACCACGGATTGGTGTGACAGAAAGTGAATTGCGCCGGGCGAGACAGGGAGAGAGAGATCGAAGTGGAACCAGGGGTGGGATGTACTGCCGGGCGCTATGTTGAGATGAATTGTGCCGCCGGCTGATCGGTTGGTAAATTCGCTGTCAGCTTTCATGATGCCGTTATTGGCGCTTCCGCTTGGCGAAAACATGATCATCAATCAT
This sequence comes from Verrucomicrobiota bacterium, assembly GCA_039806955.1. Lineage (GTDB taxonomy): Bacteria > Verrucomicrobiota > Verrucomicrobiia > Limisphaerales > JADLHS01 > JADLHS01. The sequence continues at coordinate 45,288 of JBDHQI010000013.1, forward strand.
ACGGCTTGAAGGTTTCATTGTCGTTGCGACGTTGAATTGTCGCGGCGGATCGGTTTCCATGACGCATGAGGACGCTGCTGATCGCCACACATAATCCGCACAAAACCGCGGAGATTCAGAGTTTGCTCGGCGCGCCATATCGTTGCCGGCACCTGGCGGAATTTTCCAATGTCCCGACGGTAATTGAAGATGGCGTTACTTTTGCCGAGAACGCCGGCAAGAAAGCGCTGGCGCTGGCTTCCTGGTGGGAGGCAACTCAAACCGGATCGGTGGTGGATTTCATTTTGGCGGATGACTCGGGTTTGGAGGTGGACGCGTTGGCGGGTGCGCCTGGGGTACATTCCGCGCGTTTTGCGGCGTTGGCCTCCGGCCAACCGGGAAACGCCACGGATGCGGATAACAACACGAAGTTGCTGGCGTTGCTGAAAGATGTGCCGGTTGAGCGACGGGCCGCACGTTTCAAGTGTGTCATCGCTGTGGCGCAGGGTAATCCACAACCAGGTGTTACGGCGGAAAACCTCCAACTATTTACCGGCGTCTGCGAGGGGCGGGTGGCGTTGATGTGTCGAGGACAGAACGGCTTTGGTTATGATCCGTTGTTCATACCGGCCGGGTTTGAGCAAACGTTTGCGGAGCTGGGTGCGACTTTCAAAAATCGGCTCAGCCATCGCGCGCAGGCGTTGCGCCAGGTGCAAGCGTGGCTCTCAACCGGCGCGTCAATAGCGTAACCGGTAAAAAGTCGCTGGTTGCGCCGGCGCGTTGGTGAGCCACATGTCGTAGCCGTTCAAGGTCGGAAACTCGGGCGGGCGGCTCCAATTGTTCGCGCTCAGATCGGCACAGCTTTGGAGTTGATAGTCCGCCGCCCACGCGGGCCAATGCAGTACGTTTACAGAACCGTAGCGGGTGAGCGCCAAACTGGGAGGCATGTAAGCGGTGCTGACGACTTCGGTCGTTGCGCCCAGCGTGCTTTGGATGGTGATGCGGATGGGGTAATGACCAGAGTGAACGTAAAGGTGTGCCCCGCGAACTTCCTTGTGTCCGCTGCTGCCGGATTGGACGACATTCGTGGTGAGCGTGTTATCGCCCCAGTTGATAATGGCGGTGAAGTAGTCCGGCGGACTGTTCGCGACGCCATTGGTGAAGGTGGCAAGCAATTGATTGCTGAAATTCTGTTGCGGTCGGATGGTGAAGGCGACGGGCGTTGCCTGGATGGGAGTGTCGCCCACCACGAACCGATGGTGCTGCCAATCGTACGGCGGCCAGAAGGATGCGGGGAGCAGGTGGTAATAAGTGTACCAGTCGGGACTGGAGCTGACGACCAATTGATATTCGATCACCCCGCTGAAGTTCGGGTTCGGGGTCAGGATCATCTGGAGTTGATCATTGACGATTCCAAACGCCGTGTTGGTGGCCGAGTTGTCATAGGGCAAGACGAACCAGTAGTAAGCATGGCCTTCCAAATCCGTAGCGGAGAACGCATTGGTGACTTTCCCATTCACCGGGCAGATCAGGTTCAGATTCGTGGGCGGATCAAGAAAGGGCGGCTCATTGTTCGTGGCATCACTGACTGTCGTGGCGGTGAAGGTATTGGTCGCGCGCCCACCTGCTGTTCCGTCGTCCGCAATGACCTGGATGGCGCTGCTGATGCCCGCCGTATTGACGCCACTGAGCGTGATGGCGATGTCGGTGTAATTGGTAACAAACGACGTGCGGGTGATGATGACGTCGGCCAGCGGTCGGTCGCTGGCGTTGCGTGGGGTGTTGACGACATTGGTCAGCACGTCGAATCCCCGCAGGAGCTGGCCGAACAAGGTGTAATTGAAGTCGAGGAACCGTTGCGCGCCTTGGGTGATGAAGAATTGCGAGCCGCACGTGTCCTTGCCGGAGTTGGCCAGCGCCAGTTGACCGTGGCCGCTGAAAATTGCACGTGGATGAAACTCGTCATCGTAGCGAAAAACCAGGCCGCCGCTGCCGTTGGTTGCGGAGTCACCGCCTTGAATCATGAAGCCAGGAATGATGCGATGGAAAATGGTGTTGGCCGTATAGAAGCCACTCAGAGTCAGACCCTGAAACACCTCCACCGTGTGCGGGGCGCGATCGCGAAACAATTGGAAGGTCATGTCGCCCACGTTCGTCACCGTAACGGTCGTACCGCGAAAGGGAGTGGCGTAGGCGCCCGGCGCCGCGGCGGACGCGGTTTGCGCAATGGACAGTTTCCAAAAGGGATTGTTGGTGTGAACTTCCACGCTGATTTGCGGGTTGCTGCTGGTTACCGTGTAACGCAGCGGTTGCCCCAGCGGCGACGAGGCCGTAATGGGCAGGGTCAGTGATTTTCCGGCGGGAACCGAAGCATTGGGGATGGCGTCAATGACCGGAGCGGCGGGGCTGAATCCGAGGGCGTTTCCAACTAACAGGACACTTAGACCGATTTTGCGGAGCGACATAGGGCAGCAAATATATGTGAACCTGGAGAAAATTCATCTGTTACTTTGGCAATGGCAATTGGGAGTGGATCAAGCCGTTGCTGACCACCATGCGGATCTGGTGCCGACCGGGAATGGCTTGCGTCCAGAATTTTCCGCCGGCGCGTTCAACGATTAGCCCGCCTGCCGCCACGTCCCACAGACTGACGCCGCGCTCGAGATAGGCGTCAAAGCGTCCGCTGGCCACGTAAGCCAGACCCAGTGCCGCCGCGCCCATCATGCGCATTTTGCGCACCCGCCGCGCCATCCAGACGAAGTGGGGCAGGGCGCGTTGCAGGCTGTGACGACTCTTGGCAAAACCGACACAAACGATGCACTCGGACAACTGCTGCCTCGCACTTACCTGGATCACGCGGCCATTAAGTCGCGCCGGACCCGATTGGGTGGCCGTCCAGATTTCATCCGTGAACGGATCGTAAATTACTCCGACAATGGTGGCGTAGGTGGATTGAGCGGTGCGTTGTTGCAGCGCAATGGAAACGCAGGCGTGCGGAATGCCGTAGGCGAAGTTCACCGTGCCATCAATCGGGTCCACCACCCAGCGCAGCACTTCGTTGGTGGCGCCGGAATCGCCCTCCTCACCCAGCAATGAAATTTGGGGAAAAGCGCGGCGTAATTTTGTTTCAATCAATTTCTGGCAGCGCACGTCCAGATCGAGTTTGATGTCGTGCGAGGTCGTTGCGTTCACCTTCTTGGGGCGGCGCAAGTTTTGTCGCATCAACTGACCCGCCGCGCGCGCGGCCTGTTCCGCCGCCGCCAACGCTTTTTTCAAAGCCACATTCATGTGGCTAACAGCTTACCGAGCCGTTGATTTGAAGCGAGACGAAGTTTGGGCGTTGACCGTGCCGGCGCGGTCGGATGACGTCGGCAAGCCATTGGATTGGTGCGGATGAAAAATCAGAACCGCGCTCGCGCGCCGGCTGATGGTTCAATCAAACTGTGGCGGCGGGCGGATTGGTTGCGGGCGCCTCCTGGCGGATGCGCCAATGTTTCCATTGGAATTTTTGCGCGAGATCGTCGAGCAACGAGTAAGCGACCGGCGTGACAATCAGCGTGAGCAGCAGGCAGAGCGCCTGTCCCCCGATCACCACCACCGCGACCGCGCGTCGTTCTTCCGCGCCCGGCCCAGTGCCCAGCGCCAGTGGCAACATGCCGGCGATCAGCGTGAGGGTCGTCATCAAGATCGGGCGGAGCCGCTCCCGGTTGCCTTGCAGGATGGCGTCAGCGCGTTCCAAACCGTACTCGCGCAGTTTGTTCATGTGGTCAATCTGGAGAATAGCGTTTTTCTTCACGACGCCAAAGAGTACGAGCAGTCCAAGCGCAGAGTACAGATTGATGGTTTGATTCGCCACCAGCAGCGAGAGGAAAGCGAACGGTACGGACAAGGGCAGCGACAGGAGAATGGTGAACGGATGGATCAGACTCTCGAATTGCGACGCAAGAATGATGTACATCAAGATGACCGAGAGCAGAAACGCCCAGAGGAATTCACTGAACGTGCGTTCCAATTCCCGGGCGCGTCCCGAAACCCGAGTCGAGTAACCCGTCGGCAAACCCATGCGCTCCACCTCGGCGCGCAAGGTCGCGATGCGATCCGCCTGCGCGTAACCGGGGGCGACTCCGGCGCGCAAGCTGACCTGACGCTGGCGATCCAGGCGGTCAATGCGCGAGGCGGCTTGAGTGGGGGCCAGCGACACCACGTTGTCCAATCGCACCAAGCCACTCCGGCTGCGGCGCGAGGGCACGTAGAGTTGCGCGATGGTTTTGGCGTCGCCCCGGTCGCTTTCGCGCAACCGCACCTGCACGTCGTAATCTTCATTCATCGCCTCGTCGCGGAAGCGGGTGACTCGTTCCTCACCGCCCACCATGATGCGCAACGCGGTGGCGATGTCTTCCGTGTCCACGCCCAAGTTCGCGGCGCGCTCACGATCAATGGCGACATGCAATTCCGGTTTATCGAGTTTCAAGGTGATGTCCGCATCTTGCAGTCCGAGTTCGGGCGCTTTTTGGCGCAGGCGCTCGGCGTAGTCGTAGAGGACATCCAGGTCCGGGCCGAGCAGGGCGAAATCAATGTCGAAGTTCGCGCCGCCGCCCACGAAGGTTTGCGGATTGCGCACGGCGAAACGGATGTCGGGAATCTTTCGCAAACGCTGCCGGATTTCCTGTTGCACCTCGCGTTGGGTGTAATTGTTTTTGAACGCGTCCCACGGCGGCCAATGGAGCAGGCGTTTCCAGCCGAAGGTGCGTTCTTCGTGCGGTACCAGGCGAACGAAAAAATTGGCGCTGTTGAGACCGCCGAGAAAACCGCTGCCCGCCGAACTGAGGACGGAACTCACGCCCGGCACCTGACGGATTTCATTTTCCGCGCGCAACGCCACGACTTTGATCGCGCCCAAACCCGTGCCTTCGGCGGTGGTGAGGTTCACGTCAAATTCGCCTTCGTCCACGTTGCTGGGCAGATATTCCTGGCGCACCATTTTGTAGAGCGGGATGGATGAAGCCATGACCAGCAACGCCAGGCCGGCCACCAACCAACGGCGGCGCATGGCCGCGCAGAGCAGGTGCGTGTAAATGCGATCAATCCAACCGTAAAAGCCGCCGCGTGATCCCGCGCCGTCATGATCGGTCGAAGGGAGGCCGGACTCCTCGTCAGAAGTAGATGCGGAGGATTGTTGCCGTACGCGCAGCAGGCGGGCGCTCATCATGGGCGTCAACGTGAAGGAGACAAGCAGACTCACCAAAATTGAAACGGCGGAGGTCAGGCCGAACTGGTAGAGGAAGCGTCCCGAAATGCTCGACATGAATGAGACGGGCACAAAGATCACCACCAGACTGAACGTGGTGGCCATCACCGCCGGACCAATATCCGCCGTGGCGGCTTTGGCCGCTTGAAACGGCGGCATCTTCTTTTCTTCGATGAATCGGAAGATGTTTTCCAGCACCACAATGGCGTCATCAATCACAATGCCCACCATCAACACCAGCGCGAGCATGGTCACGCTGTTCAGCGTGAAGCCCAGCAGTTTCATCATTCCAAAGGAAGCGATCACCGAGGCGGGAATTGCCACGGCGGCAATGACGGTGGCGCGCCAGTTCCGCATGAACAACAGCACCACCAGGCACGCCAGAATGCTGCCCAGCACGAGGTGGACTTTAATTTCGTGCAAGGCCTCGTAGATGTAGTTGGACTGGTCGCGAATGACCTCGAGTCGGAGATCGTCCGGCAGTTGGGTTTTCAGGGTTTCCAGCCGCTGTTTGACCCCTTCGATGACCGCGACGGTGTTGGCGCCGGATTGGCGGACCACGTTCAACGTGACGTTGAATTTGCCGTCGAGCCGGGAGACGCTGCGCTCTTCCTTGGTGCCGTCTTCCGCCCATCCGATGTCGCGTACGCGGATCGGGTAGTCGCCGCGGGTGGTAATAACCAGATCATTAAAATCCTTGGCACTGGCCAGGCGTCCCATGGTGCGCAACGAAACTTCGCGCTCAGCGGTGGTGACGTTGCCACCAGGGGTGTTGGCGTTCTGGCGGTCCACGGCGTCGCGCACGGCGGTGATGGGCAATTGATAAGCTGCAAGGCGGTTGGCATCCACCCAGATGTTGATGGCGCGTTCCAGTCCGCCGACAATCGTTACCTCTCCCACGCCGGGCGATCGCTCGATTTGCGTCTTGATGATTTTATCGGCGATCTCGTTCAGCTCACGTCGCGAACGATCTCCAGCCAGCGAGAGGGAGAGCACTGGTTGCTGATCGGGGTCCGCTTTGGAAATCGTCGGCGGGTCCATGTCGCGGGGCAGGGTGCGCACGACGGTGGCGACGCGATCCCGCACGTCCTGCGCGGCGATGTCAATGTTGCGATTGAGATTGAAAGTAGTGATGATGAAAGCGCTGCCCGATCCGCAAATGGAACGCAGTTCGTCAATGCCTTCGATCGTGTTGACCACTTCCTCAATCGGCTGCGCAACGTTCGATTCCATTTCGCCGGGAGAAGAACCCGGCAGCCGGGCATTGATGCGCACGACGGGGACATCCACCGAAGGAAACCGGTCCACGCCAAGGTTGAGGTAGCCGGCCGTGCCCACGACTACCAGCGAGAGAATGATCATCATCGCGAAAACCGGGCGGCGGATGCAGATTTCAGCGAGCTTTTGCATCAGAGGTGGGTTCAGCGGGCCGCGTTGACCGGCAGGGCCGCTGGAGTGGGTTGACCTTCTACGACGATTAAAGCCTGTCCGGTGCGCAGTCCGGCGGGATTCAGCACCACGGATTCGCCAGCATTCAAACCGGAGAGCACCTCAACAAAACGGCCCGCGCGGCGGCCGGTGGTCACGCCTTGTTCCACCGCTTTGCCGTCGCGGAGCAATACCACTTTTTCCAATCCCGCAAATGTAATCAGCGCATCGGCTGGAACGCTGACGACGTTCTCCTGATCGTTGATGATGATTTCCGCTTCCACAAAGGCACCGGCGCGCAAGCCGTTGGGATTGGGGATATCGGCTTCAACCGTGAGCATGCTGTTATCCGTGCGCAGGGACGGGGCGATCCGGCTGAGTTTGCCCTCGTAACGCTGATTGTCGCCAGCGAGCGAGAGCCGCACGATCTGCCCGAGCCGCACCTGAGAGGCGTCGCGTTCCGGCACGCCCAGTCGCAGCCGGAGCGGATCAGTTTGCACGAGCCGCGCAATCGGCGCGCCTACGCTGAGGAAATCGCCCGCCGAGGCAATCCGTTCTGCGATGATGCCGGTGAACGGCGCTTTCACCCGGGAATGATCCAGGTTCAATCGCGCCAATGCCGCGTTCGCTTCCGCCGCTTTCACTTCCGCCTGGGTGCTGGCTGCGGACGCGACGGCGGAATCCAGATCGCTGGCGGATGCGATTTTTTCCCGTTGCAAATCCTGGGTGCGTTTCAGATTTTGCGCGGCGTTGGCGGCATTGGCCTGCGCCCGGGCCAGGTTCGCGGCGGCGACATTGGCCAGCGCTTCGTAAGTGGTGGTGTCAATCAACGCGATTTCCTGGCCGGCCTGAACGTGGTCGCCCAGATCCACGAAATTCTGATCCAGTTGCCCGGCGACTTGCGCGGCAATCGTCGCCGCTTCTTGAGCCGTCAATGTGCCGATTACCGAGATGGTGCGCTCCATCGGCCGCAGCTCGGCCGACGCAATGCGGACTTCGTGTGCGGGCAGGTCGGATTTTGCGCCGGGCGTGGCCGTCGTTGACGGGTTGCACCCGGTAAGAGCCAAGGTGCCGAGCCAGGCCAGGCCAATCCGCATTTTCAGTGAGAATCTCATCACAGTGTTGTCGAGCGTCGCTTCAACGCGCAAACGCCGACATTTAATCAAAAATTTACATGCGGAAGCAACTCGGAGCATTGTCAGCTTGACGCGATTTTTGTGCGTGCGATGCTGGCCGCGCTGGGAACGGAGCAAAAGGGAGCGACCGAACCGCGGCTTTTATCATTCGATCTGTTCGTCTCAAAACCAAAAAGGAAATTTTTTATGAAAACAACCAAGCATAATAATCGAAAAGCATTGATGCCATTATGTGAGAGCCTGAATCAAGTCCTGGCGGATTCCTACGCCTTGATGGCCTTGACGCATCTGGCGCATTGGAATGTGGAAGGCCCGGGATTCTTCGCGCTGCACACCGCCTTCCAAACGCAATACGAGGAACTGTTCGCGGCGGCGGATGACATTGCGGAACGCGTGCGCGCCTTGGAATGTTACGCCATCGGCGGCCTGCGGACCCTGGCGGATGCGGCGCGCATGAAGGAATTTGCCGCGCCGTTGTCGCAGGAAAATTACGTGCGCCAACTGATCGTTGCCAACGAGAAGCTGCTCAAAGATGCGGCTAAAGCGCGCGATTTGGCCGGGGCCGCTAACGACGCAGAAACGCAGGATTTGATGATCGCGCGGATCACCTTGCATCAAAAAACCGTCTGGATGCTTAACAGCTTTCTTAAGGGCTGACCTTGCGTTGGCTGAAGTTGGCGAGAGCTTCGCTTTCGGAAGTTGGGCGGTTGAATCGAGTTTGTCGTTAAAAGCGGACAGGCGATGCCTCTCAAATCAAACTAAAATATCGTGAATCGTATTGCTGTATATTGCTTTAACCAAACAGCTTGTGACGATTTTGATTTTGATCGAAATTGGCGTTTTTTGACAACGGTCGGGGATTTGCTAGTATCCAACGCGTAATTATGGAGGTTCAAAGCATCCAAATGAAGATGGGAACTCAACCGGAATGGTCATCCATTCGGCTGTGTGTTTCCAGTCAGAGTGGCGGAGCGGGTTGCGACTCCTAAAGGTAATACCGATTTTAACCAACCCGCGATTGCCAGACAGTCGCGGGTTTTTTGTTTAATGACGAAGACGGATAATGTTCAAAGTAGTAAGAAAGAGATGAGATTGAAGACGGAAAGAGATGCCATTGAGTTCGCATTGCCGCGGAGTTTTGCGCCTTCGGGCGCGGCGAATGGCTCCATTTATCGCGGGGCCTTCGAGACGGAGCTTGAGCGTTTGAAAGAACGTTTATTGGCGCATGAATTGGCGCGAACGGTGAGTTTGGAAGTGAACGTGTTGTTGCGGCGCGCCGCCAACGACGCGATGGCGCTGGCCTGGCTGACGCCATTTCCACTGTTGTTGTTACCGGTGTTGTTCGAGGAGAAAGCTTTGGCCGCTCGTAAAATGGCGGCTCGTCAGGCCTTGATTCGGGAGCGAAGCCAGGAATTGATGGTCCTCACCGAATAGCGCGACCTCTAGTAAGCTTTCCGAGCTTCAAAGTTTTCGCGTACGTTGATTCCGCAAGGAAGCGTCTCGAGGTCGACGTCTTGGTGCGCGTTCGCCGCTCTCGCTCCGCCGCAAATACTGACCAGTATGACTGGCGGGATTTCGCGCGATGTTTTCTGGAGTGCCGGTGGCGACGACTTTGCCGCCTTCGGCACCGGCTTCCGGCCCGAGATCAATAATCCAGTCAGCGCATTTGATCACATCCAGATTGTGTTCGATGACCACGACGGAGTGCCCGGCGGCCACCAGTCGTTGGAAAACTTGCAACAGCACACGGACATCGTCGAAATGTAAACCCGTGGTGGGTTCGTCAAACAGGAACAGCGTGGCGGTCGCGGCGGGTTGATGTCCGATGCGCTTTGAATTTCGGCGATTCGCTGGCCGGTCCGTTGCGGCTGAGTGCTGCGTGGCTTCGGCCAAGTGGCGAACGAGTTTCAACCGCTGACTTTCCCCACCCGAGAGCGTATTGATGGGTTGGCCAAGACGCAGGTAGCCCAGCCCCACCTTTTGCAATAATTTCAAACTGGCGGTCGCACGCCGGGCGGGTTTGGAATCGGCGAAGCCCGCGAGAAAATCAATCACTTCGTCCACCGTGGCTTCGAGGAAATCGCCGATGCTCCACTGCGGGGTGGTAGCAGATGCGGGACGCGGCGGACTGATTTTCAAATCCAGAATGTGCTGACGATAGCGGCGTCCATCGCACTCCGGGCAGCGAATGAAAATGTCGCTGAGAAATTGCATCTCGATTTTCTCAAATCCGGCCCCATGGCACTTTTCGCATTGCCCGACGCTGGAATTAAAGCTAAACGCGCTGGCGTTCAATCCGCGTTGTTTGGCGATGCCGGATTGCGCAAACACTTCGCGGATGTCATCGAACGCGCCGATATAAACGGCAGGATTCGAGCGCGGTGTTTTGCCGAGCGCGGATTGATCCACGAGAACCACCTGGCGCAGGGTTTCGTAGCCGGTGATCTGCGTCGGGGCGGGGGAGTGATTCGTGGTCTGGTCCGCTGCGACGTCGTTGGAGTTTTCCTCAGCGTCAAGCCGATCGGAGGCTTTGGCGGGACTATTGTCTTGATTGTGGAGCCTGGCTTGCAATGTCGGCAGGAGCACGTCACGAATCAGCGTGGACTTGCCCGAGCCGCTGACCCCGGTGACGACGACGAAGCGCCCCAGCGGAATCTCGACGGAAAGGTGGTTGAGATTATGGCGCGTGGCGTCCTCAATTTTTAGCATTGCGCTGTTTTCGAGGATATAACTTTGATCCGCTTTGGTCTTTTGCGCCTCGCCGTTCGCCGCTGCGGAATGAGTTGGCCGATGTTGCGAAAGTTCGATGCGTTTTCGTCCACTCAAGTATTGGCCGGTGAGTGAAGTTCTGGATTTCAACAGGTCGCGCAGCGGTCCTTGAAACACAATTTCGCCGCCGGTGGCACCGTGGCCGGGACCGATATCTACAATCTGATCGGCGGCGCGCATAACGCCGGCTTCGTGTTCCACCACCACCACGGTGTTGCCGGTGTCACGAAGCTTTTTGAGGATGCGAACGAGGCGGTCCGTGTCGCGCGGATGCAGCCCGACGCTGGGTTCATCCAGAACAAAAAGGGTGTTTACCAAACGCGTGCCGAGGCAGGTGGTGAGGTTCACGCGCTCGGTTTCCCCGCCACTCAAGGTGCGCGTGGGCCGGTCCAGCGTGAGATATCCAAGCCCGACCTCATCAAGGTAGGCGAGGCGGGTGCGCACCTCGTCCAAAGCGAGCTGCACGGAGTCTTGCGGCGAGGTTTTGCGGAGTCGCGACCGTTGCCGGATCAATTGGTTGATCAGGTTCAACGCGTCGCGAATGGGCAGAGCATAAAAATCAGGCAGCGTCAGCCGCGCCACCGGCTGGGAAGGATTGAAGGTTGGCATGACTGTCCGCGAGGTTTTCGGCGACTTCGATCCGGCGGCGTCCACGTTGAGCCGATAAAGCAGCGCCTCGGGTTTCAAGCGCGCGCCGTGGCAATCCGGGCATCGGGTGTAAGCGCGATAGCGCGAGAGCAACACCCGGACGTGCATTTTATAGGACTTGGTTTCCAGCCAGCGAAAATAGCCTTTCACGCCGTACCACGCGCGCGGCCATTCGTGCGCTTCGTCAATGCCGTAATCCTTGTCGCCTTCAATGACCCAGCGTTGGTGTTCGGCGGCGAGCTTGTGGAACGGCACGTTCATCGGAACTTTGCGCGCCTGGCAAAACTTTTTCAAATCGCGCTGACACTCCGCGCTGAACCCGTTGCGCCACGGCTTGATCGCGCCTTCCGCCAGCGTCAGCGTGCGATCAGGAATCGCCAGCTCGTAATCAATCGTGATGGTGCGACCAAAGCCCTTGCAAGTTGGACACGCGCCGAGTGGATGATTGAAACTGAACAGGGCGGGTGTGGCCTCGGGATATTCAATGTCACATTGGGCGCAATGGCGCCAGTTGGAAAAACGCCGCGGCTGGTGCATTCCAGAGGTGGCGGACATTGTCCAGACAGTCAATTTGCCTTTGCCGAAGTGGTAGGCCTGTTCGCAGGCTTCGATGAAGCGCGCGCGCGCTGTCGGTGTGAGCTTGAGCCGATCCTGCACCACGGTTAAAGCGGTTGGTGATGGTTGAAGGGCCGCAAGCTTGGCGGCTTCGTCAAGCCGCGTCACCTCGTCGTTTACCAGCAGTCGTTGGTAACCTTGCCTGGCAATCAATGCGAGCGATTCGGCCAAGGGAAGCCTTTCCGAAAGCGGAACTTCAAAGGTAATCAAAACTTCTGCCGATGGCGTGGCTGACAATGCTTGCCATACGCCTTGCGGTGAAGTTTTCGCCACGGGCCGACCGCAACCGGAACAGTGGAGTTGCGCGAGGTGCGGCCAGAGGACTTTCAGGTGGTCGCAAATCTCGGTCATCGTGCCGACCGTGCTGCGCGTGGTGCGAATCGCGTTGCGTTGTTCGATGGCAATGGCGGGCGGGATGCCTTCGATGCTGTCCACTTGCGGTTTATCCATGCGGTCGAAGAACTGCCGGGCGTAAGGCGAAAAAGTTTCGATGTAACGCCGCTGGCCCTCGGCGTACAGCGTGTCGAAGGCGAGCGAACTTTTACCTGAACCACTCAAGCCAGTGATGACGATGAGCCGATGCAGCGGCAGATCGAGATCGAAGTTTTTGAGGTTGTTATGCCGCACGCCGCGCAAGCGAATGACGGCACCCGAAGCCGAATTTGACACGCAACGAAATTAGGGGAGAGCGCGGCGATGTCAAATCTGCCCACTCAATCACCATCAGTTGACCGGCAACATGGGTTTTGTCATGCTGTCGTCATGAATCGTCGCCAATTTATTCAAGTTTCCAGTCTAACCGCTGCCGGGATTTCGGTGGGCGCCCTCTCCGGTTGTTCCAGCACCCGTTCGGCACAGAAAGGGCCGTGGTTTCAAATTTCGTTGGCCGAATGGTCGTTTCATCACGCCTTGTTCGGCAAGCAGATGACCAACCTGGATTTTCCCAAGATCGCGCATCGCGAGTTTGACATTCACGCGGTCGAATACGTGAATCAGTTTTTCAAGGACAAGGCGGACGATCAGGCTTACTTGAAAGAGTTACATTCCATCTGCGATGGCGAGGGGATCCGCAGTGTGCTGATCATGTGCGACGGTGAAGGCAATCTGGGTGATCCCGATCCGCAAAAACGCAATCAGGCGGTGCAGAATCATCATCGCTGGGCGCGCGCGGCCAGGTTTCTGGGCTGTCACAGCATCCGGGTGAATGCCGCCACGGGTGGGGTGGGGAATTTTGAAGAACAGCAAGAGCGCGCTGCGGAAGGGCTGGCGAAGCTCGGCGAGTATTGCGCGACGTTGGGATTGAACACGATTGTGGAAAATCATGGCGGGTTGTCGTCGAACGGTAATTGGTTGTCCGGCGTCATGCGGATGGTCAGCCGACCGAACGTCGGAACGCTGCCGGATTTCGGCAACTTCTGGATTGATCACGCCAAGAATGAGCAATATGACCGCTACCTGGGCGTGGAACAAATGATGCCGTTCGCCAAGGGCGTGAGCGCCAAGTCGAATGACTTCGACGCCGCCGGCAACGAAACCACCACCGATTACCGGCTCATGTTGAAGATCGTGAAAGACGCGGGCTATCGCAGTTTCATCGGCATCGAATACGAGGGCTCGCGACTCAGCGAATACGATGGCATTCGCGCCACCAAAGCGCTGTTGGAAAAAGTGCGCGACGAACTGGCGTAAGCGACGTTCCGCAACTCAGCCCGGCTTCTGGAACAGAACAATGCGGTTCGTATTCGTGCCCTGGCTCATGTTGTTCACGCCCCAGCAGTTTGCCGTCTTGGTGAAGGCTTGATCGTTGATCAACACCAGCACGGGCGCCAGACCGGCGGCGACTCCGCACGGCAGTACCGTTTCTTCCAGTTTCGTTTTGCCGCCGTGAATCTCGCCGACTTCGAAGGCTAGAAATCCGCCCGGCTTGAGCAGACGAAATAGCTCGCGCATCACCGCCGTCATTGCTGCTGCCCAGTCGCCCAATTTTCTGGGTGTGGTCAGGGTGATCGAATCGGCCTCCAGACCGAGGAACCAGCAGCGCAGCCAGTGATCCTGGGCGTATTGCACCACGTTCAGAAACGGCGGCGAGGTGATGATCAGCGCGACCGATTCGTCCGGCAAGGCCGAGGTGGCATCCGCCGGGCAGTTGGTGAAGCGCGCCGCCCCCGCTACCGCTTGGAGCGTTTGCCGGACCTCATCCGTCACGTCGCCCAAAAGCTGGCGCGACTTCTTCAGTATGAGCTTCACGACCTCGCGCTGCGGTGGAGTTTGATTTCGTTTGGTGTTGATCTTGCGCTGAGAGGTAATGCTGACCGCTTGATTGGGCGGGAGCGTATAGACCGAGAAAAATCCGGCGGAATGACCGGTAAGCCGGTTAAGCGCCACCATGCGCAGCCAGGCGTCCGTTGCTGTGGCTGCCGTCGTGGCGCAGCTCTGACCGGCGGGAGCCGGTGGGAGGCCATTGCGGAAGTGTTTTTTCAGCGCGCAAATTTCACGGAGCGTGTCGGGATGATAAAACACCAGCAGGTCTTCAGGAAATTCGTCGTGGTCGGTCAGATTGATTTCCTGCAAGCGCGCGGTGAGGTCTGCCAAGGTCGGCGGGCGTAAGCGCGGTTGCGTGAACGCGAAGCTCAACGGATTGAGATCGTTGCCCCACGGAATGCGACCGAGCAAAGCCGCTTCGAGCGGTGTCGTCCCGCGACCCATGAACGGGTCATAGACGATGTCGCCGGGTTGCGTGAGGCGTTCGATGAAAAAGCGCGGGAGCTGTGGCTTGAAACAGGCGCGATAGGAAATTTCATGCAGCGAACTCGCCTGACGCTGTCGCGCCGTCCAGAACTCATTGACGAAAGTAGGAGTTTGCAGCGCGCGTCCATCGCTCGCGAAAGCGGTGGTGAGACACTTCGTCGCTTGGCCGAACTCGGCGAAATCACGTAATTGCGCCGCAAAATATGGCGCTCGATGGTGTTTCTGAACCGGCGTGGTAACGGCGTCTGGCATAATCAGAAGGTAACTTTAGCAGGCGGATGGAGGCGGCCAAACAAGTTTTATGCCGTCCCCCACAAAATCTTAACGAAGTTGAAAATTGGGTTGAAGAAAGAGCCGACTGGGGCATTTTCCCCTCCACGGTTGAAAACTGAAATTATGAAAATTGCCATTGTTGGTCTGGGTTATGTGGGGTTGCCGTTGTGTTTGCAGTTTGCGCGCAGCGGCGTGGAAGTCATCGGGTTGGATGTGGATGCCAAGAAGGTTAAATCCATCAATTCCGGTCGCAGTTACATCGCGCACATTGATGAATCAAACATCCGCGAGATGGTACAGGCGGGGCGACTCACCGCTTCCGCCGATTTCGCCCGGGTGAAAGAAGTCGAAGCGGTCATTATTTGTGTGCCGACGCCGCTGAACAAGAATCGTGAGCCGGACATCTCGTACATCGTCAACACCGGTAAGGCAATCGCCCGGCACCTGCAAAAGGGCGCACTGGTCGTATTGGAATCCACCACGTATCCCGGCACTACCGACACGGATTTACGGGAAGTCTTGGAAATCGGTTCAGGCCTGGTCGCGGGGAAAGATTTTCATCTGGCCTTTTCGCCGGAACGGGAAGACCCGAGCAATCCGGACAGTCAGGTGGCCAACATTCCAAAGGTGGTGGGAGGCTTGACGCCGGCGTGTCTGGCTCGCGCCCAGGCGTTGTATGGGAAGGCGATTCGGACGTTGGTGCCGGTGTCGTCGTGTCGGGCGGCGGAGGCGACGAAGCTGTTGGAGAACATCTTTCGGAGTGTGAACATCGCGTTGGTGAACGAGTTGAAGGTGGTGTATGAGGCGATGGGGATAGATGTGTGGGAAGTGATTGGGGCAGCGAAGACGAAGCCGTTTGGGTTCATGGCGTTTTATCCGGGACCGGGATTGGGGGGACATTGCATTCCGATTGACCCGTTTTATCTGACGTGGAAGGCGCGGGAATACGGGCAGGCGACACGGTTTATCGAGTTGGCGGGAGAAGTGAACACGGCGATGCCGGAGTATGTGTTACACCACGTGGCGGACGCGCTGAACGAGCGGCACAAGTCGGTGAAAGGCAGTCGGGTGCTGTTGTTGGGTCTGGCGTATAAGGCCAACGTGGATGACGATCGCGAATCGCCGAGCTACGTGCTGATGGACTTGTTGAAGCGGCGCGGGGCGCATGTGGCGTATTACGATCCCCACGTGCCGGTGATTCGGCCGACGCGGGAACATCCGCATTGGGCGGGGACGAAATCGGTTGCGTGGAATCAGGAGACCATCGCCAGCTACGATCTGGTTTTGATTGCCACGGCGCATCGGGCCGTGAATTACGCCGAGCTGGCAGACTGGGCGCAGGTCATCGTGGACACCCGCAATGTGATGACGGATTATCCCGCCGCCAAAGCGAAGCTGCGGAAAGCGTGAGAACGCGGGGTGATTTGTTCACGAGTGGCGGCAGTTGACGGTTGGTTGATGGGTGAAACGGAATGAGATTGGCCGGATCATACGCGCGCGTTTTTACGGACGTAAAACTCTTCTGCTTTCGGCCATCAACGACCGCTCTTCTATCGAGTTGGCCTGCCAGCATAGGTATCCCAGCCGCAGCGTGGGGGGTGATGCGGAGAGAAGTTGTCCCTCCCCGCCACGCGCCGGACGCAAGGTGGGACACAA
Organism: Verrucomicrobiota bacterium; assembly: GCA_039806955.1. Lineage (GTDB taxonomy): Bacteria > Verrucomicrobiota > Verrucomicrobiia > Limisphaerales > JADLHS01 > JADLHS01. The sequence goes on from JBDHQI010000013.1 coordinate 61,788, forward strand.
GCCTTCGCGGCGCGCTGGCGCGGAACAACCAAAACCATGAAGCCAAACTCTCATAGCAACTGGAGCAACAAATGGGGGCTTGCCAGAGCGTCTTTCGCATGCGCGAAAGCTTGCGCCCACCAACCCAAACGGCTGCATGTTTATTTGAACCGCTAGCCATCCGAGAATCATCTTCGTTGCAGATGCAACGGAATGTTCGCAACGCGCGGGACTACTCAGCCGGAACGATGCCGTTGGTCCAGGTGGAACGGCCCACTTGGCCGTTCTGGGCGGCAACCTGTCGCCCAGCCGGGCGCACGGAGATCGCACACCATTGGGTTCGCACTCTTTGCGTTCGGCTATCGGGCTGATAGCCCGACAGAACGGGCCAGTGGCCCGTTCCACCCAAACGCCAATCGAATCGTTCCGGCTCAGGAATGCGAATACTCGCTCACCAACAATTTTCCACACCGTTGCCGGCTTAAACGCCTGTAGCCGCAGCAGGTGCTGAAAGGCATTTTCACAATCGGTTGGATGGGGAAAAGCTTCCTGATTTTCAGGCGGGAAAACGCGGTACCCCGGCATCAGTGTTCCAGATCATTCTTCCGCACGACAAGCCTCGCCAATGGCGTCACCCAATTCGTATTGGATTGCCCATCTGGGGGTGAGATCAGAATGGAGTGGATGCGCCAAGGCGGGTGCGGCATGGCTTAATGGTCCGGCAGGATGCTGGTGAAGCGGTAACTTCCGGAAGCGAGGTTGAAAATGGCGTGGCCATTGGCGTAGTGGACGAAGGATACGCCGTCTACACGGGTCAGGGCTTGGCCGCGTTCCTTGACAACGTCCACGTTGGTGGCGGGAACAGACACGGTGGCGGTGCTGTTGGCCGGGAGGGTGATCTCCCAGTTGAACTTGGCGCCATCGCGCTTCCAGGCGCTGCGGATGAGTCCGTAAGGTGAGGCGTGGGTGGCGGTGACGAATTGCAGATCGCCCACCGGATGCGGCTGCATGAGCAGTTGTTTGAAGCCGGGTTGGGCGGGTTTAATGCCGGCCAGCGTTTCGTAGAACCAGATGGTCAGATCGCCCACCAGCATGACGTGATTGTGCGAGTTCATGGCGGGGTCGGCGGTGTCCCCGTTCCAGAGTTCCCAGACGGTGGTGGCGCCCTTTTCCACCATGTAACCCCAGCTCGGATAAGTGGTGTTGGTGGCGAATTGATAAACCAGATCGGCACGGCCGCCGTCCGTAAGCACGCGATTGAGCCATTGGCCGCCGATCAATCCCGTGCCGATGTGGCCGTGGGTGTCGTTCGTGATTTTATCCACCAGATGATGGAACACGCGGTCGCGCTGACCGGTCGGGACGAGTCCGAACGCGAGCGGCAGCACGCAGGAGGTTTGCGAGCCGTTGTCGTAATAACCTTGCTCGGAATTGAAATATTTTTCGTTCAAGGCGGTCTTCAGTTGCGCCGCAAGCTGGGTGAACCGCTCGCGGTCGGCGGGGTGTCCCAGCATTTCCGCGTAGCCGGCCATCAGTTGGAGGCAATGATAAAAATAGCTGGTCGCGAGAATGGCGGGCGCGGTCTTGCGCAACGGATCGCGCGAGTGAATGAACGTGGGGTCTTCCGGCGGGACGCACCAATCACCGTAGGTGTCTTTCGCGATGATGCCGTTGGTAATGTAGGCGCTCATGTGGTCCACCCACTTGACCATGCCGGGATAGCGTCCGGCGATGAGCGCGGTATCGGCGTATTGCTGATACAGGTTGCCGGGGATGATGACGGCGCTGCTGGGCCAGGTGACATCGTCGTTGTAGATTGGCCAATAGCTCGGGGCGACGTCGGGAATGCTGCCGTTGTCGCGTTGCGCGTCCAACATGTCTTGCGTCCACTTGGCGTAAAGGGCGGCGACGTCAAACAGATACGTTTCGCCTTTGGATTCTTCCGACCGATCCCCGAGCCAGCCCTGGCGTTCGTCGCGTTGCGGGCAATCCGTCGGGACGCTGCGGTAATTGCCACGCACGCCCCAGATGATGTTTTGATAGAAGCGATTGATGGTTGGTTGCGAACAGGCGAATTCGCCCGCCGTGGCCACGTCATCATTCACGACGCACCCCTCCAGCGCGCTCAAACCGGGTTGACCAGGAAAGCCGGTGACCTCCACGTAACGAAAGCCGTGGTAGGTGAAACGCGGTTCGTAAACTTCCGCGCCCTTGCCCTTCAGGGTGTAACGATCAGTGACCTTGGCTCCGCGGATGTTGTCGAGATACAGCGAGCCGTCGGGCTTGAGCGTTTCGGCGTGACGCAGCGACACCGTGGTGCCGGCGGGGCCGCGCACTTTCAAGCGACACCAACCCACGATGTTTTGCCCGAGATCGTAAATGAACACGCCCGGTTGGATTTCCTTCACGCTGTGCGGTTTGATTTTTCCGGTGACGCGGATCGGTTCGATCATTTGCGCGGCGAGCCGCCCTCCGGGAGCGGCGACGGTTTGCGCGGCTGCCCAAGCGCGGTCATCGAAACCGCTTTCCGCCCAGCCGGGGAGTTCCTGGCGCGCATCGTAATCTTCACCGTCGTATTCATTGTTGGCGGTGATGGGACCGGCAGTGGTTAATTTCCACGAGCCATCGCTGATGATGGTGTCGCGGGTGCCGTCGGTGTATTCCAGTTCGAGTTGTAACAAGAGTTTGGGAAAGTCGTAGGTGGTCGTGCCGATGGGTTCAGTGGTACGGGGGGCATAATAGCGGCCGTTGCCAAGCCAGACGCCGAGGGCGTTACGACCGGATTTAATCTGTGGGGTGACGTCGTGGGTCACGTAGAAAACGCGCCGGGGATATTCACTCAAGGCGGGGGACAAAACGTGATCGCTGACCTTGCGGCCGTTCAGATAAAGCTCAGACAAACCCAGGCCGCTGAGGTAGGCGGTGGCGCGCCGTACTTTTTTGGCCACGACAAATTCCTTGCGCAACATGCGCGCGGCCAGCCGCCGGGCATCTGGAACGTGAATTTCACCCCACGGGGCCGTGCCGACGCGCCCCAGGACCCGGGCGGGAACCCAGGCGGAATCATCATAATCCAACGCCGTCCAGACCCCGGATTCCCGATCGGTGGTTTTCCATTGGCCATCGGTTTCGATTACCAGTGGTTCGCCCGTTTCAAATTCGATGCGCAACGCGCCCAGTAATCCGGCGGGGTTGGGCGCGTCGCCCGTGTTTTTAACCCAGGCGCCAATGATATTTCGACCCGGCTGTAAACTGTGTGTGACGTCCATGGCCGTGGTGGTTTTGAAATTGCTTCCAGCGCCAGCGTGCCGGGCATTGACGGCGCACGCCCATTCGTTGTCGCCGGTCAAGTGCAGCGTGGCTGTTTTGATGGTGCGGTTGGCGGGCAGTTCAAAAGTCCGACGGAAATAGCGGGTGGCGACGGGCGCGGCAGTCTCCGGTTGGCCCTCGGGAAACCAAATCCACGAGCCGGTGGTAAAACGCGCGTTGCTCTCGGGTTCATCCCGTCCGATCCATTGTCCCCGCCAATCGGAGGGTTGCAACAAGCCCATGCTCCACGTTGCGGGTTTGCTCCACGAAGACGCCTTGCCCGCCTCATCCCAGACCCGGACCCGCCAGAAACATGACTGTTGGGAAGCCAATGGCTTTCCGGCGTAGGGAACAAGCACGGATTGTTCGGAAGTGATTTTGCCCGAATCCCATAAATCCGCCTGCCCGGATTTCAGTTTGGCGGCGGAACTGGCGACGAGGATTTCGTAAGCGGTCTGGCGGGTGCCGCGGTGTCGGGATTCCAACTGCCAACTGAGTCGAGGCGATTTCACGTCAATGCCTTGCGGCTGATCAAGAAATTCGCAGCGGAGATTGACGACCTCAACCGCCGTGGCGGCAAAGCCACACCCAAGCAGGCCAACGGTGATCGCGAGAAGTTGTCGCCAGAATTTGCCAGGACGCATCGGTTTCATAAGCCGATAGCTTTACCGAAGCGCGCGTTCGGGTCACGGGGAAAATGCGTCGGACTGGGAGAGCGAATTGACTCAAACAGATTGTTGCCAAGGCGGGGTGAGTTGGAGGAAACCATACGGTTTAGTTTCGTCCCGGGAATTCCCGGAGCCGCCACCGTTCGAAACCCAACCTCGCCCGATCGGGCTGCGCCTGAGGATGCGAATTTCATCGGGCAAAAAGTGGCCGCTCATTGGCAAGATTTGGTGAGCCAATTCAGGAGTACCTTTGGCAAATAGATGCAGCAGGCAATCATCCTCATCCGCCGAGGATGGAATTACCGTGATCAGCGAAACGCCGGTCAACCTGTGGAATCGATGAAAGCTGGAATTTTGTTTTCAATCATGGCGACGAGCCTGGTTTGGTTTGCGCTGAATGCCGCTGTGGGGGCCGAGACTTCTGCACCGGGTAAGCTGGTTTACGACCAGCACTGCGCCGCGTGTCACGGCGTGAACGGGGACGGCAATGGCCCGGCATCAGTGTGGTTGTACCCGCGGCCGCGCAATTTCAGCGCCGGCCAGTTCAAAATCAAATCCACGCCCGGCCAGTCGTTGCCAACGGATGACGACCTGCTGCAATCCGTAACCCGCGGATTGCCGGGCAGTTCGATGCCGAGCTTTACCTACCTTGACGAGGCGGAGCGACGAGACGTGGTGCAGTACGTGAAATTCCTGACCGCGCGTACGGAGGCCGATGGCAAACGCGTGAATTTGTTCGAGGCGGCGGCGGCAGATGGCACGCTGGGCCAACCGGTGGTGGTGCCGCCAGAGACACCTGTCACCGTGTCGGAACTTACCCGGGGCCGCGCAGTGTTCCAACGGATGCAATGCAACCTCTGCCACGGCGAAACCGGCGCGGGGGATGGGCCGCAAGTTTCCACCCTGAAAGACGCCTCCGGCCTGCCGGTCCGCCCGCGCGATTTCAACACGGACCTGTTTCGTGGCGGACACACCGGTCCCGATCTTTATCTGCGCATCAACAATGGCCTGCCCGGCACGCCGATGATTCCGTACGGCGAGGAGGTGATGACGTCTGACGAACGCTGGGCGCTGGTGCATTACGTGCGTTCGCTGCGGCGCACCGATGTGGCGGTGAACGATCTGCTCCTGCCTGAAGACGGAGCGATTCGCGTGAAGCGTGTGGCCAAACTAATCACTGATCCGATGGACCGCGCGTGGGAACAGTTCGATCCCGTCCGCGTGCCGCTCAACCCGCTCTGGCCCGAGCCGGATCAGGTTTATGCCGTGGCGGTTTCAGCGGTTACGGACGGCAGGAAACTCGCCGTGTTGCTCCAGTGGTGGGATGAACTGCCGCAGAACTCGGCCATTCGCGTGCAGGACTTTCAGGACGGTGCGGCACTGCAATTTTCCTTGTCCGGCAAATACGGGTTTCTCGGCATGGGCGACAAGGAAAATCCGGTGAATCTTTGGAACTGGAAGGCTGGGTGGCAGGCTGAAGCCGAAGGGGGTGGGGTGCCGGACATGGATTCCGTTTATCACTCCATGCACACCGACGCATGGACCTTCACCAACTACAGCACCGCCCACGCCGCCGGCAATGTGACTTCGCAGCCGCACAAAACTCCCATCGAGGATGCCAACGCGGCGGGGTTCGGCTCATTCAAGTCGCAACCGCTCAAGGAACAGAACGTGACTGGCAAGGGTGTCTGGCACGACAGTTTCTGGAACGTCATCTTCATCCGCGATTTAAAATCCAAGGACGCGGACGACGTGAAGTTTGTCGCGGGCAAATCTGTGCCGGTGGCCTTTGCCATCTGGAACGGCGAACAGGGCGACCGCAACGGCCGCAAGATGGTGAGCAACTGGTTTCAGTTGATTTTCGACGACGGCAAGGGGAAGGCGGCGAAACGGTGAAGGAACAATTCCTCATGAATCCGAAATCGTATCGCCAGAATCCCGTTGGGATTCTGGTGATGAACCGGGCGCAAGTTTCAAATTGTCCCCCCACTGATTTTCTATGAGCAACGAAACCAATCTCTCTCGCCGCTCCTTCATCAAAGCGAGCGGACTTGTCGGCGCGGGTATTACCGCCGCACAATTCCTCCCGCTCCGGTTTCTGCAAGCGCAGCCCCAAATCGAGGATGTACTTAATCCGCTGGCTCACTATCCGAATCGTGGCTGGGAGCAGCTCTACCGCAATCAATACGCCTACGACCGCGAGTTCTCCTGGGTTTGCGCGCCGAACGACACGCACAACTGCCGCATCACCGCGCACGTCCGCAATGGCGTCATCGTCCGGCTCGGCGAGCAATACGACGTTCACACCTATACCGATCTTTACGGCAAGCACGCGTCCGCCGCTTGGGGTAACCGCCATTGCGCCAAGGGCTACACCTTCCATCGCATCCTCTACGGCTCGTATCGTCTCAAGCATCCCATCGTGCGGCGCGGCTGGAAACGCTGGGCCGACGATGGTTTTCCGACGCTCACGCCGGAACTGAAGGCGAAATACAAATTCGATTCGCGCGGCACGGACAAGTTTGACCGCATCTCGTGGGGTGAGGCGTTCGACTACATCGCCCGCGCGTTGAAAGCCATTGCCACGCGCTATTCCGGCGAGGCTGGCGCGAAGCTGCTCGAGGCGCAGGGCTATCCCAGGGAAATGATCGAGGACATGGGCGGCGCGGGCACGCGCACCATCAAGACGCGCGGCGGCATGGGCCTGCTCGGCGTACTCGGCAAATACGGCATGTATCGCCTCTGCAATTCGCTCGCGCTGCTGGACGTTCACGTGCGCGGCGTGAAACCGGAGGAGGCCAAGGGCGGTCGCGTCTGGTCGAATTACACCTGGCACGGCGATCAAGCGCCCGGCCATCCGTGGGTGCATGGCTTGCAGAATTCGGAGACGGACTTCAATGATCTCCGCAATTCCAAGCTCATCATCATGAACGGCAAAAACCTCGTGGAAAACAAAATGGCGGACGCACATTGGTTCGTCGAGGCAATGGAACGTGGCTGCAAAATTGTCGTCATCGCGCCCGAATACGGCGCGCCCTCCACCAAGGCGGATTACTGGATTCCCGTGCGTCCGTCCACGGACGCGGCGCTGTGGCTCGGCGTGACGCGGCTGATGATGGATAAAAAGTGGTATGACGAGGCGTTTGTGAAACAGTTCACGGATTTCCCGCTGCTCGTCCGCACGGACAACGGCAAACGCCTGCGCGCGGCGGAAGTATTTCCAAATTATTCGAGCAAGCTGCCCGAAGATGGCCCGAGCAAGAAGGTGCAGGGCATTACCGACGAGCAGCACGCGAAACTTGGTGATTTCGTCGTGTGGGACGCGAAGTCAAACGCGCCGAAGGCGCTGACGCGCGACCTCGTTGGCGGCACGCTGACTGCGACTGGCATTGACCCGATGCTGGATTGGAAGGGCAAGGTCAAACTCGCCGACGGCAGCGAGACGGAGGTGGCGACGGCCTGGAATCTCTACCAGGTTCACCTCAAGGATTACGATCTTGACAGCGTTTCCGAGATTACCAGCGCGCCGAAGGAACTCATCGAACGGCTGGCGCAGGACATTGCCGCCATCAAGCCGACCTCGATTCATCAGGGCGAGGGCATCAACCATTGGTTTCATGCCACCGAGGCGAATCGCGCCGCGTATCTGCCGCTGATGCTGACCGGGAACATCGGCAAGCCCGGGGCGGGTTGCCATGGTTGGGCGGGTAATTACAAGGCCGCACTGTTTCAGGGCAGCAAGCTGACTGGCCCAGGCTTCAAGGGCTGGATTGCCGAAGATCCCTTCAATCAAAATCTCGATCCCAAGGCGCACGGCCGGGACGTTCACGCGCACGCCTACACGAAGGACGAAGAGCCGGCGTATTGGAATCACGGCGACCGCCCGCTCATCGTCAACACGCCCAAGGAAGGCCGCAAGGTGTTCACTGGCAAGACGCACATGCCTTCGCCGACCAAGGCGATCTTCACCACCAACGTCAACCTCATCAACAACGCCAAGTGGGCGTATGCGATGATCAAAAACGTCAACCCGAACGTGGAGTTGATCGTCACGATGGACACGCAGATGACGGCCAGCGTGGAACATTCCGACTTTGGCCTGCCCGCAAACTCCTGGGTGGAGTTTGAAGATTTGGAAGTTACCGCGAGTTGCTCGAATCCGTTCCTGCAAATCTGGAAGGGCGGCATCAAACCGCTTTACGACTCGAAGGACGATCTCACGATTCTGGCCGGCATCGCCGCCGCGCTTGGGAAGGTCACGGGCGACAAGCGCTTTCACACGCATTTCAAATTCGAGCACGAGGGCAAGCGCAAAATCTATCTCCAGCGGTTGCTCGATACCTGCACGACCACCGCCGGCTACACGGTGGACGATATTATGGCCGGCAAATACGGCCCGCCCGGTGGCGCGCTCCTGTTGTTCCGCAGTTACCCGCGCATCCCGTTCTACGAACAGATCCACGACAATTATCCGTTCCACACGGAAACCGGCCGCATGAACTCCTACACGGACGATCCGACCGCGCTCGATTGCGGCGAGAACTTCATCGTCCATCGCGAAGGCCCGGAGGCCACGCCGTATCTGCCCAACGTCATCGTCAGCACGAATCCGCTCGTGCGCCCGAACGATTACGGCATCCCGCTCGACGCCGAGCACTGGGACGAGCGCACCGTGCGCAACGTGAAGTTGTCCTGGACCGACACCAAGAACTCGAAGAATTTTCTCTGGGAAAAGGGATTCCAGTTCTACTGCCTCACACCCAAGTCACGACACTCGGTTCACTCCTCGTGGGCGAATGTGGACTGGCATCTCATCTGGAACTCGAACTTTGGCGATCCGTATCGCGTGGACAAACGCCTGCCGAACGTGGGCGAACACCAAATTCACATGAACCCACAGGCCGCCCGCGACCTCGGCATCGCCGATGGCGACTATGTCTATGTGGATGCGAATCCCGCTGACCGTCCGTATCTCGGTGCGACCCCGAGCGATCCGTTCTACAAGGTCAGCCGCCTCATGCTGCGGCTCACCTACAACGCCGCGTATCCCTACAACGTGGTGATGATGAAACACGGTTCGTTTATCGCCACCGAGAAGACTGTGAAAGCGCAGCAAACGCGGCGCGATGGTCTTTCGCTCACGGACGAAGGCTACATCTCGAATTTTCGCTTTGGCTCGCAGCAATCCGTCACCCGCAACTGGCACATGCCGATGCACCAGACCGACACGCTGTTCCACAAATCGAAGGCGTTCATGAGTTTCCTGTTTGGCGGCGAGGCGGACAATCACGCTGTCAACACCGTGCCGAAGGAGTGTCTGATCCGCATCACCAAGGCGGAGGATGGCGGCCTGGGCGGTCGCGGCCCGTGGAAGCCTGGCCAGAGCGGCATGTCGCCCGACGCCGAGAATGACAAAATGAAGAAATACATTGCCGGTAATTTCACCGGCAAAGGCGAAGGCGGCGGTGGCGCGACATTTGAATGATGATTTCGTAGTAGCCGACGCAAGGAGGCTCAAACTCCTTCGCGGCAAAAAGTTAGAGCCTCCTCACGTTGGCTGCTACGGAGAAAGAAAATATGCCCAAAGACGAATTTGATTTTGAAGATCCGTTTGAACTGAACGGCATGGCGTTCATGACGCACGAGGACACCACGAACGACATGGCCGAGACGTTCATCGAGGAATTCATGCGCATGGGCTACGGCCACAAGCAAATCCTCGCACTGTTCCGCAATCCGCATTACGTCGGCCCGAACATGGCGCTCGAAAAACGTGGCGAACCATTCATCCGCGATTTGATCGCTGAAGTCTTCGCGCGCTGGGGCAGGAAGGTGGAGTGGCCCGCCGCCACCGATCCGACTGGCGCACCAATACCCGAATACACCGTCTGACGATTTAACGATTTAACTCAGCACACCATGAGCAACGTCTTCAACTGGCAACTCGGTCGCGAGATGGAATACCCCTACGAAGCGGCGTATCCCGACCAGCAGTTCGCCTTCATCTTCAACACCAACCGTTGCATCGGCTGCCAGACCTGCACCATGGCCTGCAAGTCCACCTGGACCTTCTCCAAGGGCCAGGAATACATGTGGTGGAACAACGTCGAAACCAAACCCTACGGCGGCTATCCGCATCATTGGGACGTGAAGACGCTCGACCTGCTCGAACAGGCGAATCCCGGCGGCCAAAACTGGGGCGGCACACCGGAAGACCTCAAAGCGCCTTACGGCAAGTTCAACGGCAAAACCATTTTTGAGGCGGCGAAAACGTTCATCGGCCCGGAAGGCGCGAATCGCGCGCTGGGTTATCTGCCCACCGACGAGGAATGGGCCGCACCGAATCGTTACGAGGATCATCCCGTCGGCAACGAGAAGGGCGTGAAGGGGCAATACTTCAAGGGCGGCGAACTGTTGCCCGAGCACAAGACGTGGTTCTTTTACCTCGCGCGCATCTGCAATCATTGCAGCTATCCCGCGTGCCTCGCCGCGTGCCCGCGCAACGCCATCTACAAACGTCCCGAAGACGGCATCGTGCTGATTGACCAGGAGCGTTGCCGCGGCTACCGCAAGTGCATGGAAGCCTGCCCTTACAAGAAGACCTATTATCGCGGCACGACGCGCACGAGCGAGAAGTGCATTGGTTGCTTCCCGCGCGTCGAAGGCAAAGATCAGGCGGGCGGTGGTTTGCCGATGCAAACGCGCTGCATGGCTTCGTGCATCGGCCACATCCGGCTGCAGGGTTTGGTCGAGCTGAACAAGGACGGCACGTGGAAGGAAGCACGCAACAATCCGCTCTACTACCTCATCCACGTCGCGAAGGTTGCGCTGCCGCTCTATCCGCAATTCGGCACAGAGCCGAACGGTTATTACATCCCGCCGCGCTGGGTGTCGCGTCCGTATCTGCGCCAGATGTTCGGTCCGGGCGTGGACGACGCCATCGAGAAGTATTCCGCGCCCGACCGCGAACTCCTCGCCGTGCTGCAACTCTTCGGCAAGGACCAGCGCATCTGCCATCGCTACGAAATCAAGGAAGGCCCGAAGGTGTTCGAGACCGAAGTGCGCGGCAAAAAGTTCGTGATGTATAACGACACCATCATCGGTTACGCGAAGGACGGCACGAAGATCATCGAAACCACCGTGGAAGAACCCCTGCACGTGCGGGACGCCAAACATGCCAACTCCATCTGAACCGCAACTGCGCGGTGAATGGGCCGCCAAGACCGACACCCCCCGGCGTTCGGTGTTCGGCAACTATCGCGCTGACGTTTCTGGTAGCAGCGGACGTGAGTCCGCTCCATCAGATCAGAGCCGACTCACGTCGGCTGCTACAAGCGATATAGCAACACTTCAAGCCGCGATTGACCTCGCGGTCGCGCGTTCGTTCATCCACCGCTTCCTGGCCAAAGCCTACGAAGACCCGACGCCGGAAGGCTGGGCCTGGCTTTGTGAAGAACGAACTCGCGCGAGCCTGGATGCGGCATGGGATGTGGCGGCGGGCATCCTGCCTGCCGTAGAGCCGGGCTTCCAGCCCGGCGGAAAGAACGTCGGCAGCGGAGAGAATCTTGAACACGCGGCCACCTCACACAATCCGGGCGCGAGTCCGGGCGGCAGGATGCCGCCCTCTACGGTAGACAGGATGCCTGCCGCCACGTTCTCGCCCGCCGGCTTCGACAGCTTTCACGACGCTTACATCGCTACATTTGGCCACGCGGCGCGCGGCGGCTGTCCGTTGAACGAGATCGAATACGGCGACATCAAGGCCGACCCGCTCTTCCAACCGCATCGTCTCGCGGATCTCGCCGCGTTCTATCGCGCCTTCGGTCTCGAAGTGGCCGAAGACGCCGGCGAACGTCAGGATCACATCTGCCTTGAACTGGAATTCATGTGTGTGCTGGCGGCAAAGGAAGCCTACGCGCTAGAACATCAGCTCGACGCCGATCAACTCGCCCAATGCCGCGAGTCGCAGAAGAAGTTCCTGCGCGAACATCTGGGCCGTTGGACTCCTGCCTTCACGCGCCGCCTCGCCGCCGCCACCGCCGAACCGACGTTGCTCGCGCTTGCCGCCTTCACCCATGCCTTCATCGAATCCGAGTGCGCGCGCTTCGGGGTAAATCCGGGCAGCGAGGATTTGCTGCTGCGTCCGGTGGACGAATCCGCCGATCGCCTGTGCGACTCATGCGGCATCCGCGACCTGCCGCCCGGCGCACTGGCGGCGACTTGAGCCATGCAACTCCGCTACGACGAGGATTTCATCGAGGCTGCCGTCTTTCTCGGCGCGAGCGGACGGCGCAAGGGCGTGCCCGCGCTGCAAGTCGCCCGCTTCCATCGCGAGCGTGAGAAGCTTTACGGCATTCTCGATCCTGACGAGCGCAACACGGCGTTCTTCAAACTGCATCTCGACTGGTTTCGCGAGTGGGGACTGGAACAGCCGCTGACGGACGTGTTGAAGGATTTTCCGCTGGTGCGCGATCAACTCGGCACGCTCGCCGTTCGCAAAACCACCGGCAAGAACGATGATGGCGCGGAGCTTTACGTCAACGAAGCGGGCCAACGCACCGGCCTGCTCGCGCTCCGGCTGGAACGCCTGACGAACGATGCGGCGTTGCGCGATTATCTGCGTCACGAGTTCACACACCTGCACGACATGCTGGATCCCGGGTTCAACTACTCGCCCGCGCTGGATTTGCCCGGACTCAATGCCGCACAGAGGCGGCTGGCCCGTGAGCGCTATCGCCTGATCTGGGATATCACGATTGATGGCCGACTCAATGCCGCCGGCCACATACCGATGGCGACGCGCGAGCAACACGCCGCCGCGTTTGGCCGTGGCTATTCGTTTTGGTCCGATTCAAAACAGACGGAGACGTTTGACTTACTCTGGAAGTGCCGCGCTCCACGTCACGAGGGTTTTCTTGCGTTGATTGCTGATCCGCGCGGCTTGCGCAATTCGCATCGGCCTGAGCCGGGGGCGTCGTGTCCGCTGTGCGATTTTCCCACGTTTCATTGGGCGGATGCGAATGCGCTGTCTTCCAACATCACCGGGCGGATCACTGCTGAATTCCCCGGCTGGTCGCTGGAGCAGGGGTTGTGCGGGCGCTGTCTTGAGACCTATCAGGCCCTGGGCGGAGCGGGGCTGGCCGCAGCGTCCTAAACCGGTTAGGTTGCGTCATGTTGCGCATCGAACACCTTTTCATCTCGCCCGGCCATAATTTCTTCGGTCATCACGGGCAACCGGCGGGGGGGAATCCCATCGTGGCCGTCGAACAAATCGAATGCGTCGCGGGTCGCGGCATTCGCGGCGACCGTTTCTTTGATTTTAAGGAGAACTACAAAGGCCAGATCACGTTCTTCTCCATGGAGGTGCTGGAGGCGCTGCGCCGCGAATTGAGGCTGCCCGGGGTGCGACCGGAGGCCACCCGCCGCAACGCATTTGTGCGCGGAGCGGATCTGGATGCGTTGGTGGGCGGGACGTTTGAGGTGCAGGGCGTGCGCTTCGAGGGAGTGGAGGAAAGCAAGCCTTGTTACTGGATGAACTCGGCGTTGGGGCCGGGCGCGGAGGAGTGGTTGCAGGGGCGCGGGGGGCTGCGCTGTCGCATCCTGACCGACGGATGGTTGCGGGTGGAGCCGCCCCAGGGCACGGCGGCGATCCGTGGATGACGTGGAAGCGAACATGGAAATCAGCGCGGTCATTCTGGCAGGCGGCGATTCCCGGCGGATGGGGCGGGACAAGGCCTGGGTGGAGAGCGGTGGAAGACCGTTGCTGCAACTCGCCGTGGAAAAGATCCGCGCAGTCGGCATTCAGGAAATTTTCATTTCAGGCCGCCTCGGGGAGGATTACTCCGCTTTCGATTGTCCGGTGTTGCTGGACCGGGAGACGGGTTTTGGCCCGCTGGGCGGCATTGAGCGGGGGCTGGACGCCTGCACGTCGCCCTTGTTGCTGGTGTTGGCTGTGGACATGCCAAACCTGACGGTTGCCTTTTTGCGAAAACTGGTTGGACGATCCGACCGGTTGACAGGAGTAGTCCCGAAACTAAAGGATGAACTTGAACCGCTGGCCGCCATCTACCCGAAGCGCTGCCATGCGTTTGCTTTCGACGCCATTATCAAATCACGACATGCCGTTCGTGATTTCGCCAAAGCCTGTTTGCGGGAGCAGGCAGTCGTGACACTTGCCGTGTCTTTGTCGGAAGCAGACTGGTTTTCCAATTGGAATTGCCCGGAGGACATTTCCACCTGAACTGCGGCATTCGTGTTTGCCTCTAGCCCGAAAATTTCATTAAAAAAAGTCGCAACGGAGGTCTCGGCTCAAGGTCTATTGGGTTGCAATGAATAAGAACCCTACCGCTGCGACAGGAACAGTTTGTAACTCTGAACGCTTCACTTTTCCAGCCGTAAAAAAGCGCACCGTCCAGGCCCGCTTCACCGGCGGAGAGGTGACCAGCGATGGCGGCATCGCACTTTTGCGCCAGGCCGACCGGCGGATTGGCTTGACCAAGGCACTGGCCCAAGTGCTGCCCGATCCGCGCGATCCCGATCGGATCGAGCAGCCGCTGCTTTCGTTGATTCGCCAGCGCCTCTACGGATTAGCTGCCGGTTACGAAGACCTCAATGATCACGACCCCTTGCGCCACGATCTGGCCTGGCAAACTGCCGTGGAACGCGACCGCGCACTGGCCTCCAGCCCTACGTTATGCCGGCTGGAAAATCGTGCCGACAAACAAGTCGCCTGGGCGGGGCAGGCGGTGTTGGTCCATCCGTTCATCGCTTCGTTTACTCAAGCGCCCGCCGCGTTGATTCTGGATTTCGATACGACCGACGACCGCGTGCATGGCCAACAAACGGGCGCGTTCTTCCACGGTTACTACGGGGATTATTGTTTCCTGCCGCTGTACGTGTTTTGCGGCGAGCAGTTGCTGGTGTCGTATTTGCGCCCGGGCAACGTGGGCACGGCCCATCACGCCTGGGCGGGGCTCAAGCTGTTGGGCCAACGCCTCCGACAAGCCTGGCCGGAGGTGAAGATCATTTTTCGGGGCGATTCGGGGTTCTGCCGCTGGCGCATGTTGCGTTGGTGCGAGCAAAATAATGTTCATTACCTCGTCGGTCTGGCCCGGAACGCGCGCGTGCAGGCGCTGGCCCAATCACTGATTGAACCATCGGAACAGGCGTTCATGCAAACCCAGGAGAAGCAACGGCTTTTTGGCGAAGTTAATTATGCCGCCGACGCCTGGGACAAGGCGCGGCGGGTGTTGGTCAAGGCCGGGCACACGGCCAAGGGGAGCAACCCGCGTTTTGTGGTGGCCAATCTCGAAGGCGAGGCACAGGAACTTTACGACGAAGGGTATTGTGCGCGGGGCGAGATGGAGAACCGGATCAAGGAGCAGCAATTGGGATTATTTGCCGACCGGACCAGTTGCTGCGGCTGGTGGGCCAATCAATTCCGGCTGCTGCTCTCCAGTTGCGGGTATGTGCTGCTGGAGCGGCTGCGGGCGTTGGGCTTGGCGGGAACGGAACTGGCGCGGGCGCAAGCGGGCACGATCCGGTTGAAGCTCTTGAAGATTGGCGCGGTCGTGTTGCGCAACACGCGGCGGGTGAAACTGCTGCTCTCCAGCGCCTATCCGTATCAGGGAATCTTCCGCCAGGTCTTCCGCGCATTGGGCAGTGGTTGAAGGGCCGGGAGTGCTGTCCCGGGCACGCTGATCAACCACGGGGGTAAGGAGGACTGTGCCACGCCGGGGAAAAAACAGCCTTTCGAGGGCTTCCGCCCCATCCCTTTTCCATTTTGCCCCTCAAATCCGCCTCGCCCCGCTCTCATGAAATATCCGGGTTAGCAGTGTCCCGAGACAGCTCGATCCAAGGTCCGTTGGCCGTTGGTTGTATCTCGAGCTTGCTGATGCCCGTGCGATGATTGTAGGGGCGAAAGGTGACGTAATATCCGCCCGAGTTCATGGTGCAAATCATTTTGAGGTTGCCAGTGACGGGGGCCGGCACCAGCCGATACGTCGCGATTCCGTAATCATCGCCGGGGCCGAAAAGGTTCGTGAACGCCGCGGTGCCAAGGTCGAAGTAGGGACGGCCGACATCACATGTGCCCGCCGGCGTGCCAAAAGCCTGGTCGACCACCATGACGGTGGTCTGACCGCGCGTCCCGACCAATTCATAACATTCACCCGCGGCGGCCGCGTTGACGCCGTCGCGATTGTAAACCGCCGCACACACTGCAGCGACGTAACCGTCCTGATATAATTGCGGCATTTCGCCCAACACAACGCCGTAGCCCGAGGCCGTCGAATTGAGATTGACCGGGTAGCTGGTCAAGGAGGCTAATTGCAGCGGTGCGGCGGGTTGTACTGCACGGAAGAACTCGCTGCCGGTGAGTGGCAGTGTCAGTGGCTGGATAAATGCTCCCTGTAAGTTCGTGAAGACAAAGGCGCGGTGCGTCCAAGTTGGTTCATCTGTCAGTGGCGAGGCTTCGAGGCGCAATTCGCTCGCGCCGGGGAATGCCGCCTGGAGATGCCAACCGGTTGAAACTGTCGGGATGACGGCGGCGCCGGAGCCGACTGGAGTCAGTCGGTAACTGGCGTGTTCCGGAAAGGTGTCCAGCCGGATTGAGTTTGCCTCGTCGTTGCCGGTCACCAGGACGCCGGAAGCCAGCCAGGTTGTCCCGTTGGTGGAGAATTCAACCTCATACGTGACGTTGCTCGTCAGTGTCGCATTGAGAATGGGCGTTGGCGCGATGCCGATCGTTCCCGCCGTGGATTTCAGAAGGCCGCTGGTTAGTTAGGAAAAGAAGTACTGGCGCGATTGGCCAGTACGCATCGCAATTTCATTATGCAAAAAGTGTCACGAGCCTCGCATTATCACAAGCCTGAATGTCACCGCAATGCTGTCACCTCCTTGTGCTTTTAGCATTAAAGTACCATGTGAAGAGATGCGTTCAACCGATGCGCCATGACCAATCAAGGCGAGCCGCTTACCAGCGGATAGCGTGCGAGCCAACGGACGTGGACGACCGTGGCGCGATCGGCGCAAAACTTTTGAAGGCGTGGACCAAACCGTGTTTTGGCGCTTCCAGAATTAGGTTCGATCGAGCGTGCTGGAGCAGGTGGCTGTTCGCGCTGGCTGAGCGGCTTCAGGCGTCAGATGGTTTGGATCGGAAAGAATGTTTTGTGGCTGTTATGCCCAAGCGCTTGCTTGTGGGCAAGGCGTATGACAGCGACCCAATGGAGGCAACACTGATGCAGCGGTCCGGCGCGGAAATGATCGCTCCGAACAAAACGAACCGCCGTCTTCCCACTCAGCCGGACCCGACGGATAAAGGTGAGGGCGAGCGAAATCGGGTGCGATCAGGCCATCTGGGGATCGCTGGAGCTTTCCTTGCCAGTCTCAATGTGGCCTGCGTAATGTTGCTCGTAGCGCGGCGCGTCTTTGACGCGGATCTGCCAGTCATACCAGCCGTGGCTAGCGGTCAGATCGTACGCAACATTGCGGGTTTCGCCCGGTTTTAGCGTTACGGTCTGCACGCCTGTGCCATAGGCCAGGTCGGTGATGGTCACCGTTAGGAAGCGATCGGCGTGGTGATTGGTCAGGTGCAGCACCGTGCTGGCCGGATTTTTCTTGGAGGTTGGGTTGAGTTGCACTTCCAACGCGGGATCGTCCGCATTGCCCTGGAACTCGCGACGGAAGCCGTTGGGACCGTTGATCTGCAGGTGATAATGCTCATCAAGAAAATCTGACAACACGAAATCGTCCACCAAGCGATCTCCGGCTCTTACCGTGTAATCCCAAACGCGATTGGTTTCCAGCTTGCCTGCGGGGGTGTGGGTCTTGGTCAGAGCATTCACGCGGAACGGTGCGCCCGCGGCGTGTTTGCCGAAGAATTGGTTGTCCGCGACAAAGGAAACACGCAGGGCTTTGCGTTCCAGATTCAAGCGACCGTCCACCGCCAGTTCGTACGGCAGCGGGCAGGCCGGTCGTGTGCCTGGCTCTTGCTCGACCATGCCACGGAGGGGTCGCCGGGTATTGCGAGTGGCGGCGAGTTCCTCGGGATTCAGGCGTTTGAAACCGGAGGGCAGGGGACGGAATTGCGCCTGGTGAATCGAACTCAGGAAGGGCGCAAGTTCGACGGGCTTGGGCAACGGAATTTTTTCACCGTGAAACGGTCGAAAAACGGAACTGAGGTCACCGCAGACGGTGCGCCGCCAGTCGGTGATGTTGGTTTCCTTGATTGCCTGGCTGGTTTTGTGGGTCAGCCAGTTTTCAAGTAGTTGCAGAATCGAGGTGTGATCGAAAATTTGTGAGGACACATAGCCCCCACGACTCCACGGTGACGCAATGATCAGCGGCACGCGGAATCCCAGACCGATGGGCAGTGTCGGACGGTCCGGTGACGTGGGAACGTGTTCCAGCGAAGGGTCAATTCCCACGGAAACCTTTCCGGCTCCAGGAACATTCGGTGCCGGTGCCGCGAAGGGGGGCACGTGGTCGAAGTAACCGTCGTTTTCGTCGTAGCAGAGCACCAGAATGGTTTTTTTCCAGACTTCGGGATTTTTGGTGAGGATATCGAGGGTCTCGCTGATGTACCACGCGCCGTACCACGGGGAGCCAGGATGGTCCGAGAACCGTTCTGGGGCGATGACCCACGATACGGTGGGCAATTGTCCGCTTTGAACGTCTTCCCGGAACTGATGCAGCACGTCGCCCTTGGGCATTTGCATGGTTCGTTCCTGCGCTCCGTCCTGATAGGTTTGGCTGGTGAGCTTTCGGTAGTCCGGATCGCCCAGATTGGTGGTGAAAGCTTTTCGGTGCAGGTTCTGTTCGCGGACCGGCAACTTGGCGAAATTGGCGGCGGTGTAAGTTTCCCGCCAGCTGCGGATACGTTTTAATTCGGCTTGGAGTTGGGTGATTTTTTTGCGCTCCTGATCGGTGGGGGCCGCTTTGGCCTCCAACTGTTTCAAATGCGTTTCCGTTGCCTGTTCCATGGCGGGCAACTCTTGCCGGAAGCGCTCGTGAAAGCGCACATGATACTGCGAAAACCATTCCAGCGGATTATTGGTGAAGTTGGCCAACCACGCCTCTTCCTCATCTTTGAAGCCGGTCTCTAGGCTGAGTTCGTTTTGGTAAATCCGCCACGAGATGCCGGATTCTTCCAGGCGTTCGGGAAAGGTTTTCCAGTGCGCCTCCGAGCCGTAGCTGACATCCGAATTCCAGACGTTGGCCTTGGATTGCATGGAAGGTTCGGCGCGAATGGTGCCACTCCACAGGTAGAGCCGGTTGGGAGTGGTCCCGGTCAAGGAAGAGCAGAAATTTTGGTCGCAGATGGTGAACGCATCCGCCAAGGCATAGTAAAATGGCAGATCCTCACGATCATAAAATCCCAGGGTCAAAGGCAGTTGCGCGTAGGCGGTGTTGCCGGAACGCTTCGCATCAAGCCAACCGTCGTGATGACCACTGTTGCGCGCGGCGGTTTGGTCGCCCCAGGAATGAGGCAGCGAACTCATCCAGGTGGATTTGCTGCCGTGCAGATCGAGCCGGAAGGGCGCGTAGGTTTCGCCTTGTTTATTGCTTTGCAGCCAGACGGGATTTCCATCCGGCAACTTGACGGCGCGCGGATCATTGAAGCCACGTACGCCGCGCAAACGACCGAACGCGTGATCGAACGAGCGATTCTCCTGCATCAGCACGACCACATGCTCGGCATCAAGGTATGTTGAACCGGCGGGTGGATCAATGGCGAACGCGCGTTGGATGGAAGCGGGGAACAAACCGCCGCTGGCACTGCCGGCGGCGAGCAGAGCGGCTTTTTTCAGGAAATCACGACGGGAATCCATGGCTGTGTGTTAAGAAGATTTGCCGGGTCGTGCAAGTGAAATTCCCGCTAAATTTTACATTAGCGAAGTGAATTTTCCTCCGCATTTGCCGGCTAAATTTTACTCCTGAGAAATTTCTGAAAAAGGCTTGCGGGCGATTGGGAGATTTGCTTTATTCCCATCATAGGTTGTATCCAGTTTCTTACGGTTTGCGATTTCGTACCAGGTTGTAATAGCGTGACAAGGGAGTAGAGAGCGGGAAGTTCCTTGAAAAGTTTGAACGAAGACTTGGGTTTGGATATCTCATTAGTGTTGGTTGGATAGAATTTCGCTGTTCGTTTAGGGTTGGCATAGAGGTTTTGCTCGCAGTACGGTGCGAACAGCGCCCTCCAAGTTGGCCGTACTGCCCTTCTGAGCGCCTTAAGTGAAGGCGTTAAAACCTCGTCACTTCGGGGCCGGACGCAAGTCCGGCCCTCTGTTTTATACCCGAAGATTCCCGTTTGATTCCTGTTTCGCCTGTCCTAACATGTCCTTCGCATGAAACATCAGCTCGACTTCGAGAAGCCGATCTTTGAATTGCAGAGAAAACTCGAAGAACTGCGCCAACACTCCGAATCTCACTCGCTCGACGTGAATTTCGAAAAGGAGATCGAGCAGATTCAGGTCAAGATCGAAGAAACTCGGCGGGAGATTTACTCCAACCTGACTCCGTGGCAACGCGTCCAACTGGCCCGGCATCCGTTGCGGCCTTACACGTTGGACTACATCAAACTGGCTTTCTCGGATTTTGAAGAACTGCACGGGGACCGGTTGTATGCCGATGATCGTGCGGTGGTCGGCGGCTTGGCCAAACTGGGGGAACATCGGGTGGTGGTCATTGGCACGCAAAAGGGCCGGGACACCAAGGAAAACATCTTGCGGAATTTCGGTTCAGCGCATCCCGAGGGTTATCGTAAAGCGCTGCGTTTGATGCGTTTGGCGGATAAATTTGGGCTGCCAATCATTACGCTGATTGACACGGCGGGCGCGTATCCGGGGATTGCCTCGGAAGAACGTCACATTGCCGAGGCCATCGCCGTCAACTTGCGCGAAATGATGCTGATGGAAGTGCCGATCATTGCGACGGTGATTGGCGAAGGCGGGTCGGGCGGTGCGTTGGGCATCGGGGTGGCTGGTCGCGTGTTAATTTTGGAGAACGCCTATTACTCGGTCATCAGCCCGGAAGGTTGCGCGGCGATTTTGTGGAAGGATCGGGCGGCTTCACCCAAGGCGGCTGAAGCGTTAAAAATTACCGCCAAACATTTGCTGGAGTTGAAGCTGGTGGATGAAATTATTCCCGAACCGCTCGGTGGCGCACATACCAATCCGGCGAAAACGGCAGCGGGGATCAAGTCCGCAGTGCTGCGGCACCTCGAACAGTTAAGCGCTCTGAAGCCCGCCGATCGCCTCAAGCAGCGCTACGATAAATTCCGCGCTTATGGTTACTTTGAGGAAAAGGCAAACCCGTCCATCAAGACCACGACGCGACGGAATCGCAAGAGCGCATCCGCGCCACTTCAACCCAACGGCGTCTGAGTAAAATGGTCGCTGCTTTAACATTTGGTTGGGATGATTTGATGCGGGTTTGATTTGCGCCATGTCTCAACTTTATCCGCTAATTTTTCAGCCGATTTTCAAGGAGCGCGTTTGGGGCGGTCGCAACTTGGAGCGGCTCTATGGCAAGTGTCTGCCACGCACGCGACCGATTGGCGAATCCTGGGAAATTTCCGATCGGCCTGGTGATGTCAGCGTGATCGCCAACGGCGCTCTCGCCGGAAAAGATTTGCACTGGTTGCTGGAAAATTATCGGGCGGATTTGCTGGGTGACATTCCGTTGACCAGCGGCCGGTTTCCGCTTTTGATCAAGTTGCTTGACGCTCAACAGAAACTTTCGCTGCAAGTGCATCCTCCGGCGGCGCGGGCGGCGGAATTGCGTGGCGACCCCAAAACCGAGATGTGGTTTGTGGCTGACGCCACGCCCGGGGCTGAGCTTTACGCAGGATTGAAACGCGGGATTTCCCGGGTGGATTTTGAACGTCAACTCGCGGACGGCAGCGTGGCGGATTGTTTTTATCGCGTGCCCGTGCGGACTGGAGACACCATGTTTTTGCCCAGTGGCCGCGTTCATGCCATCGGCGCGGGATTGGTCATTTTTGAAATTCAACAAAACTCCGATACCACGTATCGCGTGTTTGATTGGAATCGGGTCGGCTTGGATGGCAAGCCGCGCGAGCTGCACCTTTCGCAATCCCTGGCGAGCATTGATTTCAATGACTTCGAGCCGGACTTGGTGAAGGCCGAGGAGATCGTGGCGGGTAATTTATCCCGGCGCGAATTGGTGCGCGATCCGCTGTTCACGGTGGAACAGTATCGCGTGATTGATTCTGGACGAATCAAACTGCCGGCGGCGCGAATGCAGATTATTGGAGTAATTCGCGGTGAGGTTTGCCTGCCAGACGTAGTCATCCAAGCCGGGGGCTTCTGTCTGTTGCCAGCCGGTTTGTTGCAGACGGAGGTGGTCGCGGCTCAACCGACGGAATTCTTGCGCATCGAAGCCGGGCCAACCCATTAGGGCCAGACGACGATTGGATTGAGGCCCTTGATTCTTCCGCGAAACGGATTGCAAAATTATTGCCCGATGACTGAATGAGTAAAAAAGCAAAATCGCAGTGGGACTTTGGCGAATTATTTTCGCCGGAACAAACCCGCCGCGTGCTTTCCGTCAGCGAACTCACCACGCAGGTCAAGCGGTTGCTGGAAAAGCAGGTGGGAACGGTCTGGGTGAACGGCGAGATCAGCAACTTCCGCTGGCAGGGTAGTTCGGGCCACATCTATTTCACGCTCAAGGATGCGGGCGCGCAACTCGCGTGTGTTTTGTTCCGACAGGAAAAGGTAACGCATCGAGATTTGCTGGCTGACGGACAGAAGGTTTTGTTGCAAGGGGAGGTGACGGTGTATGAAGCGCGCGGCCAGTATCAATTGCTGGTGCGCGCGGTGGAGTTGCAGGGCGTGGGCGCATTGCAACTAAAATTCGAGCAGCTCAAACAAAAACTGGCGGCGGAAGGATTGTTTGCTGCCGAACGCAAACGGGCGCTTCCCCGTTATCCGCAGCGCCTGGGATTGGTAACCTCAGCCAGTGGTGCGGCGCTTCGCGACGTGTTACGGGTGATTCAGCGGCGCGACCCCGGATTGGAAATCATTTTGGTTCCCTGCCGGATGCAGGGCGCCGAGGCGGCGCGCGAAATCGCGGCGGCCATTCATCTGCTGAATGAATGGTGTTTGACCCGGCCGGAAGCAGGTGCCGGCGCCGCCGCAAGATCCCAGCGCCACGGCTTGGATTTAATTTTGGTGACGCGCGGCGGTGGTTCGTTGGAAGATTTGTGGGCGTTCAATGAGGAGGTGGTGGCGCGGGCGATCTTTGAATCGTCGCTGCCGGTCGTTGCTGCGGTTGGTCACGAGATTGATTTTACCATTGCTGATTTTGTGGCGGACATGCGCGCCGCGACTCCCAGCGCGGCGGCGGAAATCATTACGGAAGGCGTATTTTCGAGTCGTGAATTTATCCTGGGAGCCGCGGAAACGTTGAAGTTTTATTTGCAGCGTGGTTGCTCGGCCGCCCAGGAGGATTTTGAAATAGTCGCCCACCGGTTCGCGCGCGTGCATCCGAACCGATGGCTTGGCGAACAGGCGCAACGTCTGGACGATTTATGTGCTTCCTTGATCCGCTGTGCGCGACAGGGCGCGCGGGAACAGACCGCGACCTGGCGCAATGCGACCGCGCGACTAAAGTTGGTGCGACCGGAGCGGTTGGTGAAACAGCAAAATGAGCGGTTGCAATTGAATACGCGCCGGTTGTTGGAACAAGGCCGCCTCCAACTGCGCGCGCAACAGGAGCGCTCCAACGCCGCCGGCACCCGTTTGCGCTTGTTAAGTCCCGAGCAAGTGCTGGCACGCGGTTATTCGATCACGCTGGATGCGCGTACCGGAACGGTGGTGCGGGAGGCGACCCAGGTCAAACCCGGACAATCCCTGCGCACGCGACTGCACACCGGCGAAATCCGCAGTACGGTGGAACAGTAAAACTTGCCCGTGAACTCGTCTTGAATTTCACGGGGCAATCAGACCGCGATAGAAGCGCTGCGGCGATTCTCCGGAGTCGGTTTCCACAAAAATAAATGGCGCGGAATTGGTGCGCACGGAATGCCAGTTGCCGTCGTGAAGATTGGTGGTTACCTGAACAATATAATTCGAACTTGTAGTGCCGTTGACCGTGAATTGGAATTGTCCAGCCACCCACCCGACCTGATCCAGCGTTGGCGGCAGCGCGGGGGGATCGGCGGGCGGACGAGATTGATTGACCGAGCCCATGACGCTGAAATCCGGCACCGGACTTTTGGCGACATCATAAATATACCAGGTGCCGCCGGCGCTGGTGGCGCCGAAGTTCACGATCCGAAAAGTGACGGTTTGTCCTGCCGGGACGTTTTGCAGCGCGTTGACGTGGGCAAGGTTAACGGGATCGAGCGATGCCCCGCCGCTGGCGTTCACCGGGTAACTAAGGTTGGTGATGGTGATGAAATTGCCCGCGCCAAGCTGGTATTGCAAAGCGCCATTGGCGGGACCGGTATTGGAGCGGCGATAATCGAACCGGTTGAGGTTGGTGAAGGACACCGTGTAACCGTCAGCAGCAGTAATGGCAAACGTGACGAAATCACCCGCAGCTTCCGCCGTTGCCAATGAGCTGGAATCGAAACTGTTGCCGCCCCAAGCGCTGGCTGCCGCCGTGCCGCTGACGCCCACTCCGGTCCCGCGCGTCAATCCCGCGACGGTGAGGTGCGCGGCATTGGTGGTCGGCACAAAGGGTGAAGGGCCGTAGTTCGACAAGCCGCCAACCTCCCAACCTGCCAGCACAACAATCTCGCCGGGAACTGTTTCCTGAATCACCAATTGCGCGACGTGACTCGTGATGTTGCCGAACGCGTTGGTGATGACGGCCATGTAATCACCGGCATTTATTGGCTGCACATCCGGCAAGGACAAGGTGGCGTTGGTGGCGAACAGGAGGTTCGTCCCAAACCAAAGCCACTGATAGGTTAGCGGTGGAGTTCCGATGGCGGAAACGGTGAAGGTCACGGTTGCTCCGATTACGTTGGTTTGACTTTGCGGCTGGGCGAGGATGATTGGCGCGTCAGTGTCACTTACGAGAGGGAGAACGAAATCCTTGATCACCGCCATGTGTTGCATGTTGGGCGCCCCGGAATCCGCCGCCTGCACCGGCGCAACGGCGCTGAGCGGGGAATACACACGCGAGTCGAACACCAAACCGTTTGGAAAAGTGCGCGCGCCGATGACGACCGGGGTGAGAAAGTTGGCGAGCGAAAAACTGGGCAATACGTAGTCGTAGGGTTTTTGTCGGCTGGCGTTCGTGTTTTCGTTACTTTCCAAACTGCCGTCGTGCGGTCGGGGCGAGTCACTGAGGAAGGTTTTAAAAGTCGTCAGGCACGCCTCCGCGCGTGAATCCGTGTTGCAGTCGCCACCGATGATGATCCACGCGTCCGCTGGGAAGTGCGTTTGAATGAGATTCTTTAGTTGGGTTGCTTCCGCATTACGAGTGCTGGCGTTGGCGGTGAGCAAATGCACGCTCACGACGTACAGGTCGTTGGTGGTATCCGGCAGATCAATTTGCGCCCACGCAAAACCGCGATTCGGCGCGGATGAATCATCCCACGAGCCGCCGGCCAGAATGGGCCAGCGACTGATGATGCCGTTGGGAATGTCGTAGCCCGGCTGGCTCTCGCGAATAAAATAAAAGTTTGTGCCAAACGCCGTGTCCACAAAACTGCGCAGTTCCGCCGGGGAACTGCCGCCGTAATTAAACTCCTGAACACAAACAATGTCCGGTTGCAGGCCCTGAAAGATCCGGATGCCCGGATCGAGGTAACTCTGCTGATTGCCGGAGGTCAGATTGGCCGCCATGACGCGGAGCGGCAACTGGCTTTGCGCGGCCGCCCAGCGACCAGAGAGCAGCAGGGCGCAGAGGAGAATCCCCACCACTGTCTCGCGCCAACGAACCGGATTTGGCTTTCTAATGATCATCACGCGCTGCGTTTTTACCGACTGCCGGGAGGAATGGCAATCCGCATGTCCGCATTGCGCAAACTCGCGCCGCGCCTTCTGGCGGGGTCAGGCGTAAAATTGACAGGCCGGGTCGCCGCCTGCCATCATGCCGACATGAGCGAGATTATTTTTCCCCGCAGCCCGCGTGAAACGATGGATGGCTGGCCACATTTGCCGCGTTACATTGATAAAATTCGCCTGCACCTGGCGGGTAAATTACATCCGGATTACCAGCCGAACTTCGGCGCTCGCGGTTTTGATAAAAACTGGCTTGAAGCCGCTGGAGTCACCCACGAACAAATGGTGGCGGTGGTAGGAAATTCCATCACCGACGGACAAGTCTGCGATTGGGTAAAGCATCATGTGAAGCGCCCGGCCACGGACAAAGCGGCGTTGCTAGCCAAGATGCTGAATTATCCGCAGCCCGATGATGCGGAAGGTCTGTCACGTCTCAAGATGCGCAAGGAGCAGGCGGGATTGTCAGATCGCGACGACATCAAAAATTTCGTGGACTTTATTGATGCCGAGGAAAAGCGCCCGTGATGAGTTGAGCCGCGCGTTTCTGCGGCGGGTTATTGGACGGCACGAAAAAATCGATGAGGCTGATTCGCTGGTTGCGGCACGGTTAAAGTCGCGATGCCGTTGGTAAATTGCACGCTGCCGAGATTGCTCCACGTCGTCAGATTGGTGCTGGCTTGAAGCATGGCGCTTGAACCACAGGGGCCGCAGAGCGTCAAAGTTGCAACGTTGTTCAGTGCCGTCCACTCAATGAAGTTGACCGCGCCACTTTCCTTGACCGTCAGTTGCAGATCGAAGCTCAGATCGGAATCGTTGCCGGCGGCTTGGTGAACTTCCACTGCCAACGTGTTGATGCCGCGCACGAGCAGATTGGGATCAATCGGAAAACTGAACCAGGTGTCTTCCAGGTCCTCGGATTGCGCGCTGGCGGCGGGCGTGTTGAAGCTCGCCCCGGCTGCCAGACGGTAGCGCACAATCTCCGTGCCATTCAGAAAAACGGCCGCACCATCATCCACAAGCAGTTTGAGCGTGACGTTTTTCAGGCAGGGCGCGTGGTTCACGACGAAGTTTTTGCGGAAGTAGGTGGTGAGATGTTTGTTGCTGGCGTTCGCGCCGTAGCTGACCACGGTTTGTTCGTCGCCGTCACCATAACCGAATTGCGCCTCACCAGCGCTCCAAGTGGAGTCATCAAAATTGGTCTGCCGCCACGCCATGCCTTGATTGCTGCCGTCGTCCAAAAATTTCCAGGTGGCGCCCGCAGCCACCAACACCTGGGTGGGGCGCGAACCATCCGGGCTGGTGCGGGCAAAGTAATAAAGCGGTTCGGCGCTGCTGGATTCGCTCAGGGTAAAGTAACCGTTGCCGTCAGCGTCGAAAGCGATTGCCTCACCATTGCCTTCGAGAGGTCGCCCAATCACCGGTACCGCGAGCGGTGTGGCCGCCAAAGCCGTAGCAATGCTTTCACCGTTCGTGCGCGTCCACAAGCGGGCAAAGTCCTCCTGACGAATGATGATTTCCCTGCCCGTAGCCGACATGTCTGCGGCGGAGGGAACATCGAAGACCAGGTCGCGAACGTAGGTCAGATCCGCTTTGTTGCCCGCATTGAGCGCGGCTTGGGTCACGGTGTAAATGCGGCTGATCGTCGGTTCCTTGGTCACGATGAACAGATCGCCAGTTGTGGGATCAATGAACAGGGCTTCGGCATTGTGCGCGCCATCGGGGTAAGTGAGAACAATTCGCCGACTGCCCTTCAAATCGCGTGTGGGCGGATTGACCTGTTGCCGCGCGTAAACGGCCGGTTCCGGAATTTGATAAATGCGAATGTTCTTCCGGTCAGCATCATTATCGCCGATGTCGCCCACGTACAGATATGACACGTTCGGCACCGGCCCTGGGCCGATGGCGATATCCTCGTAATCCACGTGCGTGGCATTGCCGGTTAATTCGTAAATTCCCAGGAGTTGCCCCTGCGTGCTCACGGCAAAAATGCGGGCGGCGTCTCCCGAGTCGTTATGAGCCCAAAGCACTCCGGCGTTGTTGCGGCTGGCGATCAGGCCGGAACATTCGTCCAGTTGCGGGATTGCCACCCAGCCAGCGGCAGTGCCGTTGGCGAAAGTTGGCGCGGCTGAAACTGGGAACGCCAGGTGGAACATCACTACCCACAAGGTGCGAGTTGCGATTCTCCAGCTTGAGAACTGCGCTTTCAATAACCTCATTTCGTTGGATTAGTATTCCACGGTTAGGGAAGTTTTGCAGCTGAATTTTAAATTCTGCCGCAGCGGGAAATGTGTACTGCCGCCGTCAGTTGCTATCCGGTGGACCTGGCGGATGGAAAACGTCCTGTTCATCCTATTGATGTCCTTGTGTCGGGGTATTTGACGGAACCCTGGTGCTTTTGCTACCGTGTCGCCTCGTTTTTAGTGATGGACTACAAAAACACGCTCAACCTCCCGCACACGGATTTCGCGATGAAAGCCGACCTGATCAAGCGGGAGCCAATCCGATTGCAGCAATGGACGGCGGCTGGTTTGTACGCGCAAATCCAGGCGGCGCGGCACGGCGCGGAAAAATTTGTCCTGCATGACGGACCGCCGTTCGCCAATGGCGACGTGCATATCGGCACCGCGCTCAACAAGATTCTCAAGGACATCATCATCAAGTATCAGACGCTGCGTGGTAAGAGCGCGCCGTACATTCCCGGATGGGATTGTCATGGACTGCCGATTGAATTCAAAGTGACCACGGAAATGCGCAAGGCCGGCAACACCGCCGCCGATGCCGCCACCATCCGTCAAGCCTGCGACGCTTATGCGCGTAAGTTCATTGACATCCAGCGCGCGCAATTTCAGCGGCTCGGCGTCCTGGGCGATTGGGAGCATCCTTACCTCACGTTGAACAAGGAATACGAAGCGGACGAGCTGCGTCTGTTTGCCGACATCGTGGCGCAGGGGTTTGTTTATCGCGGCAAGAAACCGATTTATTGGAGCATCCCCGCGCGCACGGCCCTGGCCGAGGCCGAGGTGGAATACGCGGATCACGTCAGTCAGAGTGTGTTCGTCAAATTCCCCGTGCTCGGACAACCCGGCGTCAGTATCGTCATCTGGACCACCACGCCCTGGACGTTGCCCGCTAATCTGGCCGTTGCGTACAACTCCACGTTTAGCTATTCGCAGGTGCAGGCGGGCGCGGAGCAGTTCATCGTTTCGACCGTGTTGCTGCCTGCGGTTGCGGCGAAGTGCGGTTGGGAAAGCTACCAGATTATTCGCAGTCTGGACGGGGCGTTTCTGCAAACGCTCGAATATCAACATCCGTTCTGTCAACGCACCGGTAAACTCTTTGCCGGGGACCATTTCGTCACCAACGACACCGGCACGGGCTTCGTCCACATCGCGCCGGGACACGGTCTGGATGACTACAATCTGGGGCGTCAACACGATTTGCCCATCTATTCGCCGGTGAACGACGACGGCGAATTGGTTCACACTTCCGACCTGCCGATCGAGCAGCAGATGCCGGAGGCCATGCTCGGCAAATCCACTTTGGCAAAGCACGGCCGGAGCGAAGCAAACGAAGTGGTGCTGCACGAACTGCGCGAGCGCCAGGCGTTGCTGCATCAGGAGGATTATCACCATAGCTACCCGCATTGTTGGCGCAGTAAAACGCCGATCATCTTTCGCGCCATGGACCAGTGGTTCATCCGGATTGATCACCAGGATTTCCGCCAGCGCGCGCTCGCCGAGATTGACCGGGTGCGCTGGATTCCGGATTGGGGGGTTAACCGCATCAAAGGCGCGGTGCAATCGCGTCCCGACTGGTGCATCAGTCGTCAACGCACGTGGGGCGTGCCAATCCCGGCTTTTTACGACGCCAACGGCGAAGCCATTCTGGAGGCGCAAATCGTTCGCAACACCGCTGCCTTGATCGAGCGGCACGGTTCGAACGTGTGGTTTGAAAAATCTGCCGCCGAACTTTGGACCGCGGTGAGGCCGGAAAATTGGTGCGGCGCGGAGGCCGTTACCAAGTCGCAGGACACGCTCGACGTGTGGATTGATTCCGGTTCGTCCTCGCGTTCGGTCATTGCCCGCCGACCTGAAATCGCCGGAGCGGCACAGCCATTTCAAGCGGACATGTACCTCGAAGGCAGCGACCAGCACCGCGGCTGGTTTCAGTCCTCGCTGCTGTTGTCGCTGGCTGGCAACGGCGCGGCCCCGTTCAAAACCGTGTTAACGCATGGCTTCATGGTGGATGCGGATCGCGAGAAAATTTCCAAGAGCAAACAGGGCGGTTACGAAAAGCCGCAGACTGCCGAAGCGTACGTGAAAAAATACGGCGCGGATGTGGTGCGGCTTTGGGTGGCTTCGCAGGATTTTCGCAACGACATCATCGTGAGCGAAGAACGCATCAACAAAGTCGGTGAAACTTACCGCGGCATTCGCAACGCTTTACGGTATCAGCTTTCCAATCTTTATGATTTCGACCCGGTACAGCACACAGTGCCGGAGGCGCAGCTCACCGGATTGGACCGTTGGATTTTGGGCGAGTTTGCCCAACTCGAAACGGAAGTAACGGCCGCCTACGAAGCCAGCGAGTTCCATGTGGTGTATCAGAAACTCAGTCAGTTCGTGGCCGTTGAGCTGTCGGCCATTTATCACGATGTGATCAAAGATCGGCTCTACACCGATTCGGCCGCGTCGCCGCGCCGCCGGTCCACCCAAACCGCTTTGCACCGGTTGGTGACGGGTCTGTGCCAGTTGCTTTCCCCCATCCTTGCTTTCACCGCCGATGAGGCGTGGGAGTTCATTCCCGCCAAACCGACGGCCTGTGTGCATTTGGCGCAATGGTCGCCGAGCGGGTTCCAGCGGGAGGAATCTGAAATCACCATCTGGAAGCACTTGTTCGCGTTGCGCGAACTGGCCTTGCCAGAACTCGAGCAGGCGCGGCAAGCCAAGCGGATCGGTAAATCACTGGAAGCGCAACTGACCGTGACCGGGTGCGGACCGCTCTGGGAAGCCGCGCGCACGAATTTGGATTCCCTGCGCGAACTGCTCAATGTCTCCGCCGTGGCGCTGGCGGATGGTGACAACGAAGCGCCGACCTTCACCGTAACCCAGGCCACCGGTCAAAAATGTGAACGCTGCTGGCATTGGGAAACTGATGTTGGCACGGACGCCAAACACCCGACCATTTGCCGCCGCTGCATTGCCGCAGTCGAACAACGCGCGGCGTGATTTCCGTGATTGTCCTTCGCGGTTGACTCACTGGCCGCCGTTGCGGGAGGATGACGTTGCCATGAAACGTCGGACTTTCCTGTTTGCGCTGGTCATCGGTTTTCTTCCACAGCTGCGTGCGGCGGATCTGCCACCGTTGGTATTGCCGCAAGGCGTCGGCGTGAACATTCATTTCACCCGTGGTCATGAGGCGGACTTGGATTTGATCCAGACAGCTGGCTTCAAATTCATCCGCATGGATTTCACCTGGGCCAGCACGGAGCGCGAGCGCGGGCAATACGATTTTTCTGCTTACGACGAATTAACCGCCAATCTGGGAAAGCGCGGGTTGCGCCCACTTTACATCCTGGATTATTCCAATCCGCTCTACGAAGATCCGCAGCCCACCAAAAATCCGATGAGCGGTCAGGAGGAGCGAGTTACGATCTCGCCGCAACATCCCGAAAGCGTTGCCGCGTTTGCGCGCTGGGCGGGAGCGGTCGCCCGGCACTATCGGGGACGACGCGTGATTTGGGAAATTTGGAATGAGCCGAACATCTCGTTCTGGCGTCCCAAACCTGACGTGACGCAATACATCACGTTGGCGACCGCCACGGCGAAAACCATCCGCGCTGCGGATCCCGACGCGACAATTGTCGCGCCTGCCAGCGCCGGATTTGCCTGGGAGTTTTTAGAACAGGTTTTGCGCTCGGACGTTGGCCCTTATTTGGATGCCGTCAGCGTGCATCCATATCGTGGCTCCGCTCCGGAAACGGTGACCAATGACTACACGCAGCTCCGCCAATTGATCGAACGAACTGGAACAACCGAAGCACAAAAGCGACGTCCGATTCTCAGTGGCGAATGGGGCTATTCTACCCACGCCAAAGGCGTTTCTCAAGAGACGCAGGCCAGGTATTTGGTGCGTCAGCAATTGGTGAATGTGCTCAACGGCATTCCTGTTTCGATTTGGTACGACTGGAAGAACGACGGCAACGATCCGAAGGAAAACGAACATAATTTCGGTACTGCCTGGCCGGATTTGAGGCCCAAACCTTCCTACCAAGCCATCGAAATCATGACTCGTGAACTCGGCGGATACGCCATTCAGCAGCGAATCGTCTTGGCCAGCCCGGATGACTATTGCCTGTGGCTGACCAATGCCACCGAAGGAATCAAAGTCGCGGCGTGGACTTCGGCCAAGGAACACGAAGTCAAGGCGACGTTGCCAGCCTCAGTGCAGGCAAGTGGCGCGATGGACATGAATGGCGCACCGGTTTCGGTTCAGGCGTTGGGCACGACTTTGTCGCTGACGCTGACCGAATCACCTTGTTACATCACGTTGCGTGCATGGCCGGCTGCCTCAAAGAATTAGCTTGTCCCAGTGCGCCGTTACTTATTGGTGGTTGGCGATTAATACGATGACGCCAATGATGATCAACGCGGCCAGCACGGCGACAACCGCGCGCGACCGGCAAACCGGTTATGGTGCCTTTGCTTCGGGCACGCGGGAAAACGCCATCACGCTGGCCTTGGGAGCGTTGTTCGATTCGCTGTTTGATTGATGGTGCGTTGAGGGTCGCGCGACTTCAGGCTGGACG
This sequence comes from Verrucomicrobiota bacterium, assembly GCA_039806955.1. Lineage (GTDB taxonomy): Bacteria > Verrucomicrobiota > Verrucomicrobiia > Limisphaerales > JADLHS01 > JADLHS01. The sequence continues at coordinate 94,535 of JBDHQI010000013.1, forward strand.
ACGCTGAGCTTGGCGCAATCTTCTCTGAAAGTTTCGGACGTTTCTCTATTTAAGCCATGCGCCCCAACGGTGAGCCATCACCGTTAATAGCCCATAGCCCCAAGCAGAATCTTTGTCGTGTCACCGGTCTCCAGCAGTGCGCTTTCCGGATTATTGCGGAGGGTTGATCCGGTGAAATTTATGACACAATTAGCCCTTGAAAACTCGAATTCTTGAGCGACTCTAAACCCAGTTCTTTGTAAGTTTGAGTGTAGGCATCAGAGTGGTTCAGACGAAGGTCTGAATCCAGCAACCTGGCCGGAGAAGCCAAGGTGCTTTTCGCCGTAGCAAACGCAACGGCGGATGTGCGGAAACCCTGTGTTCCCGAAACCTTTCTCCTTGGAAACCTGATGCCGTCGCCTGTAGCGACGGCTTTTTTATTTCATGGCCGATGTATGCACCCGGAAACCACTAAACAACATACAGCAATGAAACAACCATCCGTTCTGCTACCCGCCGCGTTCGCGGCAACGCCAACCATCATCTGTGGAACAACCACGGCACGTGGTGGTGTCATTTTACCCTTCACCAGCCCGATTTCACCAAGCGTCGCTTGCGCGCCAGCCACCGTGCGTTTCCTTGATCCCGAATCCGAGGATTTTTATGAAGTCATTCCACCGGATGTCCGCCTGCAGTTCAGCAACCAGCTTTGGCAACACTGTTTGATAGCTCCCGCCGAGGCGGTTGGGGTGAATTTGTACGAGCGGTTGGAGCATCCGTTGGTGTGCTTGACACCCAGAATTTCCTCAAAACGTCCGACAGAGTGCGCGTTGTTTCAGAACTTTTTACGCGAACAGCTCGGGGCATTCGGAGTGACGAGTGAAAACGAGGTGCGAGCTTCGGGCATGGATTTGATCGAATGGATTACCCACGCGATCAATTACGGCAAGCGCGTGCGACGAGAGCAGCCAGAGTTGTTGGAGCAGATTTTCAGGGGGGCTGAAGAAAAAGAACGACAAGATTTCATCAACGCCATGCGGACCGTGTTGTCGGGTTTGGACGCGGTTCAGCCGCTCACTTTATTGCCCGCGTTCAAGCGGTGGCCACGAGATTTCTTCGAGATCGGTGAACCGAGTTTTTATGGCGAAGAGCTGCTGCGCGTGGCGCTGTTCGTCCACTTCGCCGTCTGGATTCCGTGGTCGGAATGGCGGCCATCTCGAGTGCGATCACGAGCCCGGCGCAAGTGTCGGGTGTTGAGGAACGAGAGACAGTTGGAATTGCCCTTGGAAATTTCTCGAACCGAACGTGAACCTGTCAATCGCAACATTCTTTACCGCAATTAAGATTATGAACCTGGAACTTGAAACAAACGTGCGCAATCCGCTGGACCTCGACTTTCATCTGCCGTCCGGCGCAGTTCTCATGCTGACCGCTTCCGGTCCGGACGCGGGTTGGCGATTCCGCATTCGACTCACGCCAACGCTGGCGTTGCTGGCAGTACCGCAGTTTGGCGGCACGGATATTTGTCTGCGTGCCGGGAGCGACACAGTTCTCTGTCTGCCCTACGAAACACCCGTGGCCGAGATCATCAAGCGGATGCGCAAATGGGTGCCATCCGGGCCGGAAACGCAGTTCAAGGCTGCCGTTATGGCACTGCAGAGAGAAGTGATCCGATGGCGTTTGGGAAAGGCCAAACGCAGTTAGCCAAGTTTGAAACCAACTGAAAAATCGAAAGGAAGATCCTTATGAAGAGCAAAAGTCTATGTGAACCGAATGATGTCGCGTCCTCAGTAATTAACTTCATCCATGACCAGCTACAAATAGACGCCGAGTGGAGCGAAAGCCGTCCGCGCGGTTTCTGTTGGTGGGGGCACCGGGTGAAACAAACCGTCTGGAGCGACGAACCGTTGAAGGACCGCGGCTTGGTGGTCACGCGCGTCCACGCCCGCACCGACGTGTTGAAAAAAGTTTCGCTTGATCGGAAGGCGATAAAAACCCTTGCGTTTCGCAACACCGACGCTTCCTTGAGTTCGCTGCAATACGATCCGGTGGAGCAAACCATCAGCCTTTATTGTTCCGCCTGGGTTCACGCGGGAAACGTCCACTGGGTGCAGCCGCTTTTAACGCATGCCGTGGCGTTGCAGGCGGCCTGGGGATCCGTTATTGCCAATGGGCGCATGTCGGGGAAGCTTCGGGGTCAGATTAACGCATCGAAACCTGCCCATGGCCGCGCGCGCCAGAACAAGGACAACATGTTGGACATCATTGCTCAGGTGTATTTTCCGATGGGACTGATACCCTCGAGCGTTACCGGTGTTGACTACGCGCAAGCGTTGGCGTTGGTAAAAAAGCTGAGGTGGATCGGAACGGCGAGTGAAACTGGTTTCACTTGCGAAGTGCCGCCAACCAAACAAGTCGCGGCGACTTGTGAACGGACCGCCTTGATTCAAGTCAGCTCAGCGGAATCCCATCCCCTGCTGGGTAATGGCGCGTTCTTCCGACTGACTCTGCCGGAAAAACTGGACGAAGCGTCGGTCTCCAGAATGGCGATTGAACTGAATCGCGCGGAGGTTACCGACGAGACCGGTTGCCATCATCTGGGGGCTTGGGGTGTTGGCCCGGCGGGACTCGCTTGGGTTACTTTTCTGCCGAACGCGGCGCATAGATCAGGTTTGGTTGCCGCGCTGGTGCAGAGTTTGGCCATTCGCGCCTATTGGGCGCGGCAGCGACTGACATCGCTACTGCCAGAGTCACGCCAATAGCGCGACGCGTTCAGAAATGAACGCCCAAGGTCACCAGCACCGCGTGACTCATGAATTTGTAGGTGCCATCAGCGGTTTGGCCCGTGAACAGGCCGGGTTGCGATGACGGCGTGCTGCCGGTGACGCGATGTTCCGGTCCGTAACCAAATTGATATGTCAGATCGAAATCGAGGCGCTTTCCACTGTGGCCGACGCCCAAACTGAAAAAGTGGCGGTCCAGGTCGGCGGCCAGCGGCGAATAGTAGGTGTCGGGTACCGAATTTTCATTGAAGAGGTAGCCGGCACTGATGCGCCAGCCGTCTTCCAGATAGCGAGTGACGCCGACGCAATAGTTCCAACTGGCCTGCCATTCGAGTGAAACGGGAATGTTTTGCTGCACCGGAAATGGCGGTGGCGTTTTTTGACGGAGCAAAATCATTCCGAGACAACTCCAGTCCGTGTAGTCCGCGTTGATCTCCAGATTCCATTTCGGGGTCGGCCGGAACGAAATCCCGAACGCCACGGTCAGCGGGAATTTGAAGTCGGCTTCGGCATCCAGTCGCGTGGGTTGAATGATCGGTTGCTGTTCAAACTTGGTGTGACCGTTCATCGTGAACGACGTCGGACTGCGCAAGGTTGCGCCCAAGGAGAGTTTTTCATGCGCCCGCCAGAGTACGCCCACGTTGTAGCCGACGCTGAAGTCGTCGCCGCGAAAGAGAAAGTTGTTGGCAAACGGGGTCGCCGTGCGCAGCAAACCTTGTTCGAGCTGGATGTCGCCGTAATCCACCATCAACCCTGCTCCGAGCGAAAATCCCAACGGCAACTCGACCGCCGCCGCCGGATTGAATCGGAGGTAGGTCAGCTTTGCCTTGGTGCCGACCGAGCGAAAGCCGGTGTCGTCCGGCCAGTTCACACTGGCGCCGTAAGGCGCATAAAGCCCGACGCCCAAACTCAACGGCACGACGGCCAGGTGGTGCGCGTAGAAAAATTGCGGCGCCGCCGCGACGTTGTTTTTGAGGTGATAAGTTTGACCGTGGTTCGGCGCGCCCACCGGCGGTTCGTAGGCGGGATCCAGATACAACCCGTAAACGCCCAAGCGGAAATCGTGCGTCCCCGATTGGGCGAGGCCCGCTGGATTGTAATAAACAGCGGAGGCGTTGTCCGCCGTGGCGACAAACGCTTCACCCCGCGCCGCGGCAAAACCATCCTGGCTCACCAGACGCATTCCGTTCGCGAGCAGCCAGGACGGCGCGAACAGTCCGAGGGCGGTTACGAATAGTATTGCCGATGGCTTGAGTTTCATTCTGGGAAGCCGCTCAAATTGGCTCGGTAATTACACGGCGCACGGGTTGGGAGCAAGAAGGTTCCATGCCGAAACCTGCCGCTTCGTGACTTTACTTTGTGCCGCCGCCGGATAGCTTGGAGAGCATGAGCCGGCTCGTTCAATGGGGACTAAGTGTCTGGCTTCTGACTTTTGGTCCGACGGCCTTCGGTGGCTCGTTCACCTCGCTTTACGCCTTCGGCGACGGCGTTTGCACCACGACTAATAGTCCGGGTGGTTCGATGTATTATGGCCAGCGTTATTGCAATGGTCGCGTGTGGATCGAGGTGTTGTGCGAGCGTTTGGGCATCACCTACGACGCGGACAAGAACTGGTCGTTCTTCGGGCATTACAGTCCGAATCTCGTCGCCAACTTGAACAACTTTGCCGCGCCGCCCGATGCGGCCACCGCGCTTTTTCTCGTCTGGGTGGCGGACGCAGACTTTGTGTACGCCATTACGCAATACGCGCCCTACACGGCAAACAACCTCGCGACCTGGACCAATGCCATCAACCTCTCGCTCTCCAATCATTGGGTGGCGATTGAAGCGCTTTATCAAAAAGGCGCGCGCACGTTGATCCTGCCCAACGCGGTGGATTTAACCCGCGTGCCGTTTTACAACGGACTTGCGGCGGCGAGCAAAAGTTTCATCCGGCAGCGCGTGTTGGATTTTAATCTTCAGTTCGCCGCTTTGATCGAGCAAGCGCAGCAGACTCTGCCGGATTTGCGGATTGTTTCTCCGGATATTTTCCAACTGCTCGAAAATTTTGTGGTGTATCCGGCGGACTATGGTTTGACAAGTGCCCTCGCGAACGGACAACCCATTGACGCGTTGAGCGATCCGGCATTGTCAGACAAATCACTGGCCGGACCCGGCGCGGACTATCTTTTCTGGGACTATCTCGATCCCTCCGCGCGCGCCCAGGCTGTGATTGCCGATGTCACTCTGCAATTGCTGGCGCCGGCCCGGATTACTGCGCTCGAGCCGCTCGGCGCGAGCAATCAATTGACTTCCGCGAGCCTGCCCATTGGTTTGAGTGGTTGGGTGGAAGAATCCACGGATTTGGTACATTGGAACTCCGCCGCCTTCCTTTCCTCGACCAGCGATTCCGAGATTGTTCTCCTGCCGGCGGATTCGCCCGCCCGGTTTTATCGGTTGCGATTTCCGTTTGCGTGGTCCTGGCCGTGAGTTGGCGGGTTTTATTTGCCGCCCAACCCCAAATAAGCTTACGGCGCGACTTGATTTCTCCGCTCACTCTCCTAGGCTGATATGCCCGAATCTCATTCGATTCGCCTCGTGTTGATTTATGAGCTTGAACAATGACGAAATCCGCCGTTATTCGCGGCACCTGATCCTGCCCGAAGTCGGTTTGGCCGGACAAAAGAAAATCAAAGCCGCCAGCGTGTTGTGCGTGGGCGCCGGCGGGTTGGGGTCACCCATCGCCATGTATCTCGCCGCCGCCGGCATCGGCAAGCTGGGCATTGTGGATTTCGACACGGTGGATTACTCGAATCTGCAGCGCCAGATTCTGCACGCCGACGCGGACGTGGGGCGTTCCAAAGCGAAGTCCGCCAAGGAAACCATTCAGGCGCTGAATCCCAACACCGAAGTCGTGCTGCACGAAACCGCCATCAGTTCGAGCAACGCGATGGAAATCATCGCGCCCTACGACATCGTGGTGGACGGCACGGATAATTTCCCAACGCGTTACCTCACCAACGACGCTTGTGTGCTGCTCAAGAAACCGAATGTCTATGGCTCGATCTTCCGTTTCGAAGGTCAGGCCAGCGTGTTCGCGCCGCACCTCGGCGGCCCCTGCTATCGCTGTCTGTATCCCGAACCGCCGCCGCCCGGCATGGTGCCGAGTTGCGCGGAAGGCGGCGTGCTCGGCGTGTTGCCCGGCATCATCGGCTGCATTCAAACCACCGAGATTTTCAAACTGATCCTCGGCAAGGGCAATTCACTCATCGGCCGGTTGCTGCTGTTCAACGCGCTCGACATGAAGTTCCGCGAGCTTAAGCTGCGGCGCGATCCGGAATGTCCGCTTTGTGGCGAGCATCCCACCGTGACTGAGTTGATTGATTATCATCAATTCTGTGGACTGCCCTCTGCGCCCGCCGCTCCTGACGCCAATCCCGACGAGGTGACGGTGCAGGAGATGAAGCGGGCGTTGGATGATCCCAAGCTGAACATCCAGGTGCTCGATATTCGCGAGGAGTTCGAAACTGAAATCGTCAAAGTGGACAGTCTGCCGCTCCTGCCGTACAGCCAGTTGCGTCAACGTTTCACCGAGCTGGATCCGAATCAGCAATACTATTTAATTTGCAAAATTGGCAACCGTTCGCTGGCCGCGGTGGATTTCCTGCGCCAACAAGGCTTCAAATATGTGAAAAGCGTCAAAGGCGGCCTCGATGTCTGGAGCGAGGAGATTGATCCCCAATTGCCGCGGTACTAAGGCTTGAGAATTTGGTGCGGTCTGCTTGCAGCCGGTTTGGGCAGGATGCATCATCGGACGGCATTGGAGAAAGGCCACGCGTATATCGCGCTTCACGCTGATGGGCTTGGGCCTCTTGTCTGTTCTGCCCTTACTGATTGTCGGTGCGGGGATTTTGTGGTGCGGTCCTGACTTAACGCGCTTTAATACAGCAAGAACGGTTTCCGTTCCTGTCGGAATTTTTCCTCACCGGTTTTCCAAGTTGCTACGATCTCGGCGGCTGACATTCCGTGTTGGAGCGCCAGCCGTGAAGCATCCGTGCCATTCACTTTGTCGAACATCGCGAAACTCTTGTCGGCCTTGAGCGCTTCGGTGAACAGGTCGCGTCCGGCCACGGTCTTCAAGGCTTCGAGCGCGTAAAAATTGATGGGCGTAAGCGGTGCGGTGGCGGGGTTGGTAAAGTAAAGCTGCACGCCGCCGACCAACTGGTCTTTGAACGCGGCGTAATAGGGTTTGAACGTGACGGGTTTGAAGTACACGCCCGGAAGTTGGTAATGGTTCAGCGCTTCGGCCAGGGCGTGCGGGTTCACTCCGGGGGCGGCGATGCACTGAAAGGGCAGAGTGTAACCGACCCCGATGTTCACCCCGCCGATCTCGCCCAACATGCCGGTGGCGACTTGATACAACGGCGAGGCGCCGTGCGGAATGTGCGGGGACGCCGGCACCCACGGCAGTCCGGTATCGGCCCAGACCATGGCGCGTTTCCAGCCGCGCATCGGAATGACGGTGAGTTGGCATTGATTGGTGATCCAACCCTTGGCGTTGATCATTTGCGCCAGTTCACCGCAAGTCAGACCATAGACATACGGCACGTCCCATTGGCTGACGAAAGAGCGCTGGTTTTCCTGTTCGAGCCGCGGGCCTTCCACGCGTAGGCCGCCGAGTGGATTGGGCCGATCCAGCACCACGAATTCGACGCCGGCGGCACCGCAGGCTTCCATCGCCAGCCCCATCGTGCTGATGAAGGTGTAAGAGCGGCAGCCGGTGTCTTGCAGGTCATAGACCAAAACGTCGAGTCCCCGGAGCATTTCAGGCGTGGGTTTGCGGGTTTTGTCGTAGAGCGAATAAACCGGCAGACCGGTGCGCTCATCCGTGCGGCTGGTGACTTTGTCACCGGCGGGAATATCGCCGTAAATGCCATGTTCCGGACCGAACAACGCGACGAGATTCACGCCCGGGGCGCGGCGCAAAATCTCGATGGTGCTTTCCAGTCGCCGGTTGACGCCGGAAGGGTTGGTGATCAATCCGACGCGCTTGCCCGCCAACGGACGAAAGCCCCGCTGCGCCAACATTTCATTGCCGAGTTTCACTTCGGCGTTGGCGTAGAGCAGGCCGAGGGTCAGCAAGCCAAGAGCGAGGCTGAATTTTCGTTGCATAAGCTTCAGGGTGATGATCATCGCGCGCCGATTTTGACGTGCTGACGTTACCGGATGGACAGCTGGGAATGAAGTCGGAACGCAGACATGTTCGTGTGGAACTGGCGCGGATGAGATTTCCGAATTGAGCCGGGCGGAGGTTCATCAGTATGATCTTCACATGAATGTGTTGGTGACCGGTGGAGCGGGTTACATTGGCTCGGTTTGCGTCGAAAGTCTGCTGGACGCGGGCCATGCCGTGACCGTTTTCGACAATCTCTCCGAAGGACACCGCTCGGCGGTGGACGCGCGCGCCACGTTTGTCCGGGGCTGCCTCAGCGAGGCGGCATTGATCGCCAAAACCGTCGCGGATTCCGGGGCGGAAGCGGTTTTACATTTCGCGGCCAATGCGCTGGTGGGCGAATCCATGCAGAATCCTTCCAAGTATTTTCGTAACAACGTCGCAAATGGATTGAACCTGCTGGACGCGGCGGTCGCGGCGCGGGTGAAGAAATTTGTCTTTAGTTCCACCTGCGCCACCTATGGTCCGCCGGATTGCGTGCCGATGGCGGAGGATTTGCCGCAACGCCCGATCAATCCCTACGGCGAATCCAAACGGATGTTCGAGAAGATGCTGCAATGGTACCAACGGCTGCATGGCCTGGAATTCATTGCGTTTCGTTATTTCAACGCGGCGGGCGCGAGTGCAAAGTTCGGCGAGCATCACCGCATCGAAACGCACCTGATCCCCAACGTGCTCAAAGTGGCGCTGGGCCAGGCGTCACAGTGCGAAATTTACGGTACGGATTATCCGACGCCCGATGGCACGTGCATCCGGGATTACATTCACATTGCGGATTTGGCGCAGGCGCATATTCTGGGACTGGCTCCGGGGAAAACCGGTTTTTACAATCTCGGCAACGGCGACGGTTATTCGGTGCGGGAAGTCGTCCAGATGTGCGAGAAGGTCACCGGGGAAAAAATTCCGGCGGTGGAAAAACCGCGGCGTCCGGGCGATCCGCCCAGGTTGGTGGCCGCTGCCGACAAAGCCGTGGCGGAGTTGGGATGGAAACCCCGGTATCCGACGCTGGAAGATATTGTGACCACCGCTTGGGCGTGGCATAAAAAATATCCAACGGGCTATCCCGACTGAGCCAAGCCAGGCCCGACCAACTGATTTGTGTCCGCTCCGGCCTGAGTCGCCTAATTGAATCCGACCAGCCGGCCAGTCCCTTATTACCAAAAAGTATGATCAAGAAAATTCTCGCCGCGCTGCTATTGGTCGCTTTGATCGTTGGCGGTTTGGCAACCATCAAGGTGTTGCAAATTCAGACGCTCATCGCCTTTGGCAAATCCTATCAGCCGCCGGCGGAAGTGGTTTCCACGGCGGTCGTCAAAACGGATCAATGGCGCGACACACTTTCGGCAGTCGGCTCCATTACCGCGGTACAAGGCGTGCATTTGACGGCGGAAATGCCCGGCACCGTGGCGGAGATCAAGTTTGAATCCGGCGCAATCGTGAGTCAGGGCGACCTGTTGGTGCGACTGGACACTACGATGGAAGCGGCGCAATTGCGCGCGTTGGAAGCGCAGGTGGAATGGGCGCAAACCAACCTGGCGCGCTACCGAAATTTGCGCGCGGAAGATACCGTTTCGCAAGCCGAGTTTGATCAGGCGGAAACCGATTTGAAACTGAAGCAGGCCAATGCCGACGCGCTGCGGGCAACCATTGCCAAGAAGGTGATTCGCGCGCCGTTCGCCGGCAAACTGGGCATCCGACAGATCAATCTCGGCGAATACGTGGATGTGGGGAAACCGATCGTCTCGCTGCAATCGCTCGCGCCGGTGTATGCCGATTTTTCGTTGCCGCAACAGGAATTGGCGCGCCTGACCACCGGGTTGCCGGTGCGCGTCACAACCGACACGTATTCGGATCAGGAATTTGCCGGTACGCTGACGGCCATCAATCCCGATTTGGATGCTGTCACCCGCAGCGTGCGATTGCAGGCCGCCTGCGCCAACGAGCGGGAACTACTGCGCCCCGGCATGTTTGTGCGGGTGCAGGTTCTCCTGCCGGACGTGCGCCGGGCCTTGTTTGTCCCCGCGACTGCCGTGTTGAGCGCGCCGTATGGCGATTCGGTGTACGTGGTCGAATCGGATACTAACAACGCTGGCGGATTGGTGGTGCGTCAGCGGTTTGTCCAACTTGGCGACGCGCAAGGTGATTTCGTAATCGTGCTCAACGGTCTGCAAGCCGAGGAACGCGTGGTGACTTCCGGCGTTTTTAAACTGCGCAACGGCATGGTGGTGGAGGAGAACAATGACCTGGCGCCCGCGCCCAAGGCGCACCCCGATCCCACCGATAGTTAAACGCCGCCGCGCCTTACTCGCATGAGGTCATTTACCGACATTTTCATCCGCCGGCCGGTGCTCGCGGTCGTGGTCAATCTGCTGATCCTGATTGCCGGCTTGCAAGCCATCAAGACGCTGAACGTCAGGCAATATCCAAAGAGCGAGAACGCCACCGTCACGGTCACGACCGTTTACGTTGGCGCGAGCGCGGAATTGGTGCGTGGGTTTATTACGCAGCCGTTGGAACGCGCCATCGCCGCCGCCGACGGTATCGAGTATCTGCAATCCGTCAGCAAACTGGGATTGTCCACCATTACGGCGCGCTTGAAGTTGAATTACGATGCCACCAAAGCGCTCGCCGAAATCAGCTCCAAGGTGGATCAGGTGCGCAAGGACCTGCCGCCCGAGGCCGAAGTGCCCATCATCAATATCGAATCGGCGGACACGCAATTCGCTTCGGCTTACTTGAGCTTCACCTCGGAAATTTTGGCGGCCAATCAGGTCACTGATTATCTGGTGCGCCAGGTGCAGCCGCGGCTTGCCGCACTCGAAGGGATCCAGCGTGCTGACATATTGGGCGGACGCACCTTTGCCATGCGCATCTGGTTGAAGGCGGAGCGACTGGCGGCTTACGGCATTAATCCGGATGAAGTGCGCCAGGCGCTCGCGGCAAACAATTTTCTTTCCGCTGTCGGCCACACCAAAGGCGCGCTGATTCAGGTGAACCTGACCGCCAACACGGATTTGCGCAACGTGCGCGAATTCGAAAATCTCGTGTTGCGCCAATCCGGCGACACGTTGGTGCGGTTGCGGGACGTGGCCGACGTGGTCTTGGGCGCGGAAGATTATGATTCCGCCGTGCGCTTCAGCGGCGAGCACGCGGTGTTCATGGGCATCTGGGTTCTGCCGAACGCCAATTCGCTCGACGTGATCAAGCGGGTGCATGCGGAAATGGAGGCCATCACACAGGAACTGCCGACGGGGTTGACCGGACACTTTGCCTACGACGCCACCGAGTACATCCATGACGCCATTTATGAGGTGATCCACACGTTGACGGAAACTTTGATCATCGTGGCGGTGGTGATCTTTCTGTTCCTGGGGTCCTTCCGTTCGGTGCTGATTCCGTTGGTGGCCATTCCCATTTCGCTGATCGGCGCGGTGTTTTTGATGCAGTTGTTTGGTTTCACGCTGAACCTGCTCACGCTGCTGGCGATTGTGTTGTCGGTGGGGTTGGTGGTGGACGACGCGATTGTCATTGTGGAAAACGTGGAGCGCCATGTGCGCGAAGGCAAAGCGCCGGTAGAAGCGGCGTTGCTGGGCGCGCGGGAATTGGTCGGGCCGGTGATCGCCATGACGATTGTGCTGGTGGCAGTGTATGCGCCCATTGCTTTTCAAGGTGGTTTGACAGGTTCGCTGTTCCAGGAATTTGCGCTGACGCTGGCCGGTGCGGTTTTTATTTCCGGCATCGTGGCGCTGACGCTTTCCCCCGTGATGTCCGCCAGGCTGCTGCGCGGTGGCGGACGTGAGGAGGAGGGGTTGACGGGCCGGATCAATCACGGTTTTGACTGGCTGCGCCGCAAGTACGCCCGGGTGTTGAATTTGACCCTGAACGCGCGTCCGGCAGTTTATGTGGTTTGGATCGTTCTGTCGCTGGCCACCATTCCCATGTTGATGCTTTCGCCCAAGGAACTCGCGCCCGCCGAGGACCAGGGGGTCACGCTCGGCATCGTCGAAGGCCCGGCGGATTCGACGATTGATCAAACGGCGTTCTACACGGACGCCGTGAACCGCGAGTTTTTCAAGACCCCGGAAGCCGACCGCAGTTTTCAGATTACGCTGCCCGACAACGGCGTGAGCGGTCTGGTTTTGAAACCGTGGAGCGCTCGCCAACGCACAGTGTTCGAACTCATGCCCGAGGTGCAGTCGCGCGTGAACCAGGTGACCGGAATCCGGACGATGATGGTAACGCCTCCGGCCCTGCCGGGGGGCGGCGATTTTCCGGTGGAAGTGTTGATCTGTTCGACGGCTGAACCGGAGACCATTCTACAGTTTGTCGAACAACTGCAAAGTCAGGCGGCCACCAACGGTATGTTTGCCTTTCCCCCCATCATTGATACGAAGGTGGATCAGCCGGAGGTGGAACTGGTGATTGATCACGACAAGGTGGCGGCGCTCGGGCTGGACCAGCGAACGGTCAGCGCGGATCTGGCGGCGTTGCTGGGCGGAAATTTCGTCAACCGTTTCAATCTGGCGGGACGCGCTTACAAGGTGATTCCGCAATTGAAACGTGGTGATCGGCTGAATCCCGATCAGTTGGAACACTATTACGTCAAGGGCCCGGGCGACCGGTTGGTGCCGGTCAACACCTTTGCGCGATTGGAAAAGAAGGCGACGCCGCGTTCGTTGAACCGGTTTCAACAACTCAACGCGGTGAAGATTTCCGCCGTGCCGATACGCCCGCTGGATGAGGCGCTCAAGTTTTTTGAAACGGAGGCTGCGCAGATTTTGCCGCAGGGTTACACACTGAATTATACCGGGGAATCCCGCCAACTGCGCACGGAAGGCAATAAATTCCTGCCGGCGTTCGCGCTGGCGGTGGTGTTGATTTTTCTGGTCCTGGCCGCGCAATTCAACAGCTTTCGCGACCCGCTCATCATCATCCTGGGTTCGGTGCCGCTGGCCATGTTTGGGGCTTTGATCTTTTGCTTCCTCAAATTTCCCAATCCCAATTTGAGTTTCTGGACGGATGGTTGGACCACTACGTTTAACATTTACGCGCAAGTCGGCTTGGTGACGTTGGTGGGGCTGGTCTCCAAGAATGGGATTTTAATTGTGGAATTCGCCAACGAGTTGCAACGACAGGGAAAAACCAAAATGGAGGCCGTGCAGGAGGCGGCTTTGACACGATTGCGCCCGGTGTTGATGACCAGCATTGCCACGGTGTGCGGTCATTTTCCCCTGACGCTGGTGACGGGAGCGGGCGCCGCCGCGCGGAATTCGATCGGCCTGATCATTGTCGCCGGCATGGCACTGGGCACAATTTTTACATTGCTGGTGATTCCGGCCATCTACGTGTTGATTGCCAAAGAACATGGCTCCGAGCGCGCCCGAACCTCGGCTTCGGATGCGCCTCAGTCAGAATTCACTGTCACCGCCGCATTGGCCAGCGCCGAATGATTGCCTGCCGGTTTTGGATTTGATCAAGGTGCGGGCGTAGCGCGAAAAAATCGCTGCGGCGTATTGTTGGTCGGACTTTCTTCAAAGAGCCACGTTCCGGAAGGCGGCAGGAGATTTGTTTGAATTGCGGTCCAGTCGCTCAGGTTGGTGGCGGCCCAAAGCGTATATCGGTGACTCGGCAGACCGGTGATGAGCGCGGTGAACGGAGCGGCTCCGGGGACGCTGGCCAATCCAGGATGGTCTAAAATTTTCCGCAGATTAAGTCGCCCTCCACTGACGCATTTCCCCGCGAAAGCGGGGCGATAATCCACCGAACTCAACAGCCAATGGCGCAATTCAGTTGCCGAAGCGTCGGGCGATTGTTGACGCATCAAGGCCAAGGCGCCCGCGACACACGCGGTGGCCATGGATGTTCCGTTGCGATTTTGGTACGCATTGTCCGCGGTGGCGCTGATTGAAAGAATTTCCGCTCCGGGCGCAAACAAGTCCACGCTCTCCGCACCGTAGCTCGAGGAATTCCAACGACCATCCAAGCGCGTGGAGGCGCCGACGGAAATGAGATTGTCCAAGCGGATCGAAGCTGGATAGAAGGGCGTGAGATCGGTGTCTTGACCGTTGTTTCCGGCGGCGGCGACAAAGATGACATTGTTTGCTTGGGCCGCGTAGATCGCGTTGGACAAGGCGGCGGAAAAACTCGAACCGCCCCAGCTCAAGTTGATGACCTGGGCGCCGTTGGTCAGCGCAAATTCAATGCAGGTCAGCGCATCCGAAGTAAAGCCGTTCGCCGCGCTATCGAGGAATTTACCCGCCATGATTTGCACCCGCCAAGCCAGGCCGGCGCCGCCACGGGCGTTATCGGTTGCCGCGCCAATAATTCCGGCCAGATGCGTGCCGTGGCCGTTGTCGTCCCACGGATCATTGGAAAGATCCAGAGCGTTGAAACCGTGACTGCCATCGCCCGGAGCGGTCCAAAGGTTTTCCATCAGGTCTTCGTGGGTATAACGGATGCCACTGTCAATGATGGCGACAATGATGTTACTGGCGGAGCGGGACACATCCCACGCTTGCGGAGCGTTTAGATCCGCGCCCGGGACACCGCCATTTTGACCGTAATTGTTCAGCCACCACTGGGTGCCGTTTTGAAAATACGGATCGCTGGGAAGCGTGGCGGCGGCAGACACCGCATAATCGGGTTCCGCAAACGCCACCAAGCCGCTCGCTTCATAGCGGGCAATCGCATCGGCAACATTGTCTCCGTCACGCACGCGAACCACTTGAAGCTGGCCCAGCGTCGGGAAGGATCGAATCACGCGAGCCAGGTGAGCCGCGTGCAACTCCTGCAGCGCGGACCTGGCGGTTTCGCTCCGCGGCATCAGCAGCAATTGTTGGTTATAAGCCGCACCGATGGCCGCTCCAGCGACCGCGCTCGATATCACGAAAAAACAGACGGAAAAAAAACAGTTCACAATCCGAGAATTTGTTGATGAAAAGCCTGCCAGCGACAGAGCCCCAGGGCAATCCGGTAATAGTAATTTCCGGGGCAACTGATGCTTGACATACGCAATGCAGTGTGGCGATATGATCACCAATTAGCAGACTTGGTATAATAGGGTCGCTTAAGGGATCAGTTCAGTCGGAAGATATTTACCGTGGGAGATGTTGTTGGCGCTCGGCAGCGCTATGCAGTTCTCTCCAGCAAATCAGACAGTTAAGCATGAGCAACGATATGAAAATGAACACCACCCAACCCTCCAGCGTGCAGCGCAAATCCGCCGTTGCTTCCAGTCCGGTTGCGCCGACCTTACGGTTCTCCTGGTTGGGCGTCGTCATTGCCGCGAGGCAACGGCCTTGGTTTCTCCGCCGAACCGCGCTGGCGGCGGCACTGCTGCTCGGAATGTTCTGTGCCGGGCGTGGCCACGCGCAACCGACCGCACCGCTTGAACTGGTTGAAGCGCCTGCGGCAAGCGGATTTTTCGTAGCGTCGTTGACAAACAACTTTAATGGCGTCGGCGTGGGACAGGGGCAGAACTGGTCTTTGGAAGCTGAAACCGGCGACCGATTGACGGTACGCATCGAAACGGCCATCGGGAACTCCCGGCCCAAGCTGAGAGTGTTGAATGCGGCGAATCAAACGGTCGCCAGCATCAACGGGGCGGCGACGGGGATTGCCGGGGTTGATGACGTTTTGTTGCCCGCTCCGGGCACGTACCGCGTACAAGTTTTTTCCGACCACCAAGCCTCGGAATACCGCTTGCGGGTGGATCTGGCTCGTGGCCCCCAGCTGGAAACCGAACCCAACGACTCCATTGCGCAGGCGGTTGAACGCCCCATGGAAATGCAGGCGGGTCAGTTCCAGTTGCGTATGGCCGGGACGCTGACCAGTGAGGATGCGAGCGGGGATTTTTTCAGGCTGGGCGCCTTGGCCCCGGGCAATTCGATCTCAGCCACCCTGCTGACCGGCCCGTATAGTCCTCTGTCTGTCAGCAACACCACCATCACCCTCTATCGTGATACCAGTCCGCTGCTGGCCACGAATGCCGCCTTCGATTTTGTTGTAACCGATCCCGGCGACTACTTTGTGAGCCTTGTTGCATCCACGAACCGGGATCTCCTGGCCCAGTATTTCCTGACCCTCACGGTGACGGATGCCGTGCCGCCGACGGTGGCGGCGTTGACTCTGCCTGCGGCGGACTCCGTTGCCTCAAATATCATCAACGGATTTACCGTGACCTTTTCTGAACCCATGCACGCCGCTTCCGTCAATCAGGTGGCCAATTATTCGCTCCGTGCCGCCGGTTCTGATGGTTTGTTCGACACTGCCGACGACGTTTTGTATTCACTGCTTTCGCCTGATTATTCGCTGGGCACCAATGCCACTTTTGCCGTTGTGGATGGTCCGCTCCAACCTGGCAATTATCGCTTTGCCATCGCCGCCACCGTGACTGATCGCGCTGGCAATCCATTGACTCCGGCTTTGGCGCATGATTTCACGGTGGTGAAATGGGGCGACTTTGTCTTTGAGAATCGAGGGAACGGCGAGGCGGTGGGGGCGACGGGCTTGGGGCAGGCGGTATCTGGGGGTTGGAGCG
>JBDHQI010000045.1:0-29422 GCA_039806955.1 Verrucomicrobiota bacterium
CGAAGCGGGCGCGGTTGCGCCCAAAGCCAAACCCGCCGCCCTGAAACCCGCCCAGCCAGAGTGCCCGCCAGCCGCAAGGAATGGAACGGTCGTCATCGGCGAGAACATGGCGCGCGTCGAAGGCTATGCTTCCCGGATTGGTGCTGAAACTTTCCAAGGAACAGGCATGGAGGCAAACCGCCTCTGGATACAAGAAGCGAGGAATGCCGGTAAGCAGGTCATTGACATCGGCCCTGATTTCGTTCGGCGTGCCGAACGTGTGCAACAGGGAATCCGTCCCGATAGCATCTTCTACAACATGGAGCGCATGGAAACGAAGGGTTACGAAAACTACCTCAAGGTTTTCGAGCGGACTGGCAAATACTCAGGGGGCGTGCCCTGAACTGATTGAGGCAACATGGACAAGCAACTCACCAATTACTTTTTCGAGGAAGCATCGAAGGCTTTAGCCTTCGTGGTGAATGAACACGCCTTCGCTGCCCCACAACTCGATGTTCGCGACGAGATCAACTTCGCGTTCGTCACCTTCATGGGAAAAAACCTCGCCATCGAATGCAGCCTGGACGAACGCGAAGGAGACATCGCTTGCACAATCGCGCGTGTCGTTGACGGCAAGAAAGCAACCCACCGCGACGCGATTGATGAGCGCGATGAACACGGAGCGCGAGTCCGTGAATACCTGAGCAGGTTGTTGGAACGACGCGGCGTTAGAGAACGTATCTTCACGCGGGTCGGAGGACTCGAGCTCCGCGAGCGAATCAAAATCACATTGGCGGACTTTGCTCAAATGCTCAGGAAGCACGGCCAAGAAGTTTTGAACGACTCTCTGACAGCGTTGGCATAACCCCAACCGCCGGTGTCCCGCCAAACGGTGTAAGGAATTTGGCTCGCCTCAGGCCGGCTCGATAGCAGGTCCGCCACCCGCGCCGCACAGCCCTCGCGCTCCCTCCTACCGCTGCGCGTCGCGCGAACAACCGTTCTGGTCTTGCTTTTAGTCGCTCTAGCTGGCCGCGACGGGCAGCGTGGAGATGCTGCGTATCTCCTGCCAGCGGTAACTTCAAAGCCAGATACAGATATGACAGCTTTGGCAATCTGCTCGCCAAGAGCGGCCCGCTGGCGGACGCAAACCTGCGGCGGTTTAGCGGGGAGGAATATCATCCCCGCTCCGGCCTTTTTCGCGCCGGGCCGCGGATAAATCCGGTCGTTATTTTTTCAGCAACTTCAACGCGGCGGCCGCCATTTTCGGGGCGGTCAAGCCGTGATGTTCGTAGAGGTGTTCGGCCACGTATGCCGATTGACCAAACTCGCCCGGCACGCCCAGTGAGGTCATCGTGTGCGCGATGCCCGCACTGCTGAGCGCGTGGGAAACCTGCGCGCCCATGCCGCCAATGCGTTGATGATCTTCAATCGTCACGACCCGGCCACCGCAGGCCTGGACCGCCGCACCGATGGTTTCCAGATCCACGCGATTGATGAACGGATTGTTGATCACGGTGGCTTTGACGCCTTGCGCCGCGAGCAGGCGTCCGGCTTCGATCGCTTTGTTCACCAGCACGCCGCAACCAATCAGGACTACGTCGCGGCCCGACGCCAGCACCTGCGCTTTGCCCCACGGATAGGTCGCCCCTTCGATCCAGGTGAGCGGATAATTTTCGCGGCCGACAAAAAACAGATAGCTCTCGCCGTCCCGGCCCGCGGCACGATCAGCGGCGAATTGTTTGATGGCGTGCCCCATCAACGCCTCCGCTTCATCGGCGCAACTCGGCGTAATCACCACCGTATGTGGGATCGCACTGGTCGCCGCAAAATAGGTGGTGGCCTGATGGCTCGCGCCGTCCGCGGCATCCTGGAAGCCCACGTGGGAAAAAATGGCAATGACCGGCGCTTGCGACAGAGCGGCCATCATGAGCGGCAGGTTTCCCTTGGTGATGGCGAATTGGCCGAACGTATCCACGATGGGAATGAAGCCGCTCTTGGCCATACCGGCCCCGGTGCTGATCATGTTGGCTTCCGCAATGCCCACTTCAATGAACCGCTCGGGAAAACTTTTGTGAAAATGACTGATGCCGGTGGAGCCTTGCACGTCCGAAGAAATGGAATACACCGGCAATCCTTCCGTGGCCGCGCGAATGACAGCGCGCACCAAACCAGACTGGACCTTGTCGGTTTTCGGTTTGGCCGGGGCCGGAATGCCCGCCTTGGCTTGACGCGCGGCTTCCGCCTTTTGCCAGTCGGCGTGCAACAATTCGGCCCAACTCAAAATATCAGCCGGCACGGTGTCGTTATGGAACAACTCCCGCATCCAATCCACAATCTTCTCGCCGTTTTTCAGCGGAAAACCGTGTCCGCCCGTCGAGCTTTCCGCAGTCGCCCTGATGCCGTAGCCCTTGACGGTTTTGCAAATGATGGCAACGGGTTGACGGTCGTTGGCGCGCGCGACCGCGATACCTCGTTCAATCGCCAGATAGACTTCCGACAAATTATTGCCGTGCGGCACGATGATGGTTTTCCACCCCAACGCGCTCATGGCGTCAAAGGATGGCTCCATCGTGAACGCGTCTTTGGAGATGTGTCCGGAGAGTTTGATGTCGTTGTCCGAAACGATCAGCACGAAAGGATTCAAGCGGCCCTTGGCGGCGAGACCGGGGATCGCGGCGAACGCTTCCTTGGCTTCACCTTCCATGCTCGCGCCGTCGGACACGGTGCAAATGGTGACGCGGTCGCGTTGCGCGGCTTTGTCGCCAATCGCCAATCCTTGCGCCTGCGCCAGTGCGGAACTGAGCGGGCCGTTGCTCAACAGGACACCTTCGGGATTCAGGTGTGATTCGCCGTGACCGGTGAGCTTGCTTTGAATACTACGAAAGCCCCGCAACTGCTCGTAGGTCAAGCCATCGAACCCGTACAGGGCGCGCAAGGCATAAATGCCATTCTCGGCGTGGCCGGTGTCGTTGACAAAATTATAGGCGTCATACCACTCGCGACCGGTCGTGGCAAACAGGATGCCGTGGATGGACGCGATGATTTCCGCGTAGGCCGCCGGACCACCCCAGTGGCACGCCGCTCCGCCCAGCACGGCGTGCAGATTCATCAAAGCCAGCAATGCCCGACTGGCGCGCGGATCGGCCAGGGTGACGTCGTCTCCCGCCGCATTTTTGACTTTAACCGCGTGTTTCGGAGTGGCCGACGGCGTCCCGGCCAGGCGGGACTTCAGAGCGAGTGGTTGCAGCGGCGGCGCGGCGATGGGTTGGACCGAAGTGGAGGAATCAGCAGACATAAACTCAAAATCAGATCAGGTTAATTTCAACGTAACGCAACGGATATAATCGGAAATAAGAGTGAAAAGTGAAGCAGGAAATCTGAAGCGGACGATGGCCCGAACTTGCGAGCCTTCAAAAACGGACGCGGCGACCCCGTTACTTGAGTTCAATCATCACCCGCCACTCGTCGAGTAGCGAGGCTTCGACAAAGTGCAATTGAGAGCGGGCTTGATTGTAATCGGCTTTCGCCCGCCATTCCGCAGTCTGGGCGGTGGCCAGATCATTTTGCATTTCCAGCACCAGATAGACCGTGCTTTTGCCACCGATCAGTTTTTCATTCTCCGCCGCCAATGCCGCTTCGGAAAGTTCCCGGGCGCGCCGGGCCAGATTCACTTGCTCCAACTGGCTTTTAGCCGTGTGCAACGCATCCGAAATCTGGCGCATCACCAATTCCTCGTACTGTTTGATGCGCAGCTCGGCCTGTTCTCTAAGTTGTTTACCGGCCCGAAGGTTCGCCCGCTCCGCAGTTGAACCCAGCGGGATGGAAAACAAAACTCCAATCATGTCTGACGGCATATCGGCGCGAGTGAGCTGCCGGCGGGCGGTGCCCAGTGAACCTGAGGGTTGGAGGGGCGGCAACACCTTGTCCGTATCCGAACCGCGCGCCGAATACCCCGCCACCAGGTCCAATGCGGGGAAAAGCTGGTTGCGCCGGTATTTCAGGTCAATTTCGGCTTTGGCCAAATCTTCGCGTAATTGCGTTAAATCCGGACGCTCCGCCAAACCCTGTTGCCAACTGTTTTGCACATCGAACGACTGCGGCACGGCCAGCAACGAATCAGCCGGCTCCAGGCGCACGTTGAGAGAATTGGTCCAAGCATCTCCGAGTTGGGTTTTCAACTCATTCTCAGCGAGGCGAACGGCATTATCGGCCGCAGCCAGCCCCGCGGCAACCGTGGCGACGCGCGCTTCGGCAAGACGCTGATCAAGAATAGTCAACGTGCCCATTTCAATGCGGCGCTTGACGGATGCGAGTAATTGTTCCCGCGTCGCCAGCAAATCGCGCTGGGTTTGCGCCGCCTCGATGGCGTACGCCAGTTCGTAATACGCCTGCTGCGTGCGGTTGATGACATCCATCGTCACGTAATGCACGCCCAGTTCTGTAATTTTTAGCGTCCGTTTATTTACCTGAATGGTGAGCCGCCCTTGATCAATCCAGAAATCCCGCAACAACGGCTGACGCACATCAATGCCCGCCTGCAGGCCGTAAGATTCAAAATTGAAGAAATTGCGCGAGCCGTCACTGTGGGCGTAATTGCCGAAAAGATTGTAGCTCATGCCCCACGGCAACACGCCCGTCACCGTGCCGTAAGCGCGTTGGGATTCGGCGTCGTAAAGGGCTTCCCGACTGAAATCCTCCGGGTCCAAAGTGCCATTGTCTCGCGAGTGCGCGGCATTGAACTGAGCGGTGAACAGCGGGTTGTAATATCCATAGGCGCCGCTGAGATAGGAGGCCGCCACAGCCGGAGTCAGCCGTTCAATCTGCAACTGACGATTATTCCGCAAGGCCGTAAAGACACATTCATCCAGTCGCAATCGTTTGGGGTGGGCCGTTGTTGCCGCATCCTGCGCCGCCGCGCCAAGACCTGCCAGCGGCCCGCCCGCGCCGCAGCTCAAGCCGACCAGCAAACTCAACAGAACATTGACGCGTGAGAATTTTCGCATGGAGTCACAGATCAATCACCGTGACCCGGAAATACCGCTGCTCCGGATCCGCAACCTCCTTGCAATCCACGCCCCCGATCTTGAGCGTGCCATCGTCACTTACCACCAACAGGCGTGGTTGATCATTTTCGACAAATCCGGCCATAGCTTCGGGATTCAACCCTTTTAATTCCGGATGCGATAACAAGCGGGGCGTTGACGCCCCCCCGTTCCACTCATACAGCACGGAGTGCCCCTTGCCATTGTAGGCGCCCGCGATAATGTAATAGCGCCCGTTGAACCACGTCATATCGCGCATGCCCAATCCGCCCAGATCAAGCCGGATCGGATCACCCAATCGCGCCCGAGTACCCAACATTAATTCCGCCGGATTCAACAACGGCACGAGCAGAGCCTTGCCGTCGGGAATGGGATTACGGAAACCAATCAAAAGCTCGCCGTCCGGAGTAGCGCACAACGACTCAATGTTCAGCGCGCCTGCGGTTTTGGGCGCCCGTTGCGCGGCGGCAGCCAGATCGAAGGCGCGCAATTGCTTTGCCTGTAGCAGATCATTCAACAACCCAGTGTAAGCTTTGCCGCTGGGTTCGAGCGTGATGGCGCCGTTGGTGATGCCAATGGTCGTGGCAAAGAACTGGCGCCGACTGGGGCGGTCCTTTCCGTTTTTATTCCGGGCGTGAGAGGAAATCCAATAAGTGCGCCCATCCAAAACCGTGCTGCCTTCCAAGTCGGTTTCCGGTGAACGCGGGTCCAAGCTGAGAAACGCAGACCAGTCGGAACTTTGAATCGGGCTGCCGCCCCGGGTGCGGGAATAAACCCGCAGCCAGTTATCCTCATCATTGGCGACGACGAAATAATCATGGTCCAACATCATCACCGCGGAGGCATCGCACATGCCGCGACAAATCGTGATTTCCGCCCCCTGCAGCGGCACCCCCGCCAGACCGACGCCCAACCACAGCCCCAGATACGCAACCGCCAATTTTAGTTGTTTCATTCCCTTCCTCGCAGAGGTTTCACATTTTACAAACGCGGCGTGCCCGAGGTGCTCGTGGAAGTATCCGTGGAGCGATGGGGGGAATCGGTGATCGTCACATCCACAATTTCGCCGGGACGAATTCGGATTCCGGACGGCACGGGCAAAACCACCGGCAAAGCCGCATCCACCAACAAGCCCGGTCGTAAAATCGCCAGCGCATTGGTCAATATCTCGACCTGCGCTCCGACCTGCGTAATCTGACTGGCAAAAGCCTGCCGCTCAGCGGTGCGCGTGATGATTCGCGCCGTCATGCCAATTTGCGGATCAAACCGATAAGGCTGTCGCAAATAGGCAATCACCTGGTCGGCCCGCGTGGACCGCATCATCATCAGCGGCTCACCTGCGGGAACGAATTCGCCCGCCTGGCGGATGGGGACACCGACCATGCCCGTGATCGGAGCCTGCAAGGTTTGCGGCTCCAGATTTTTGAAAGCCGCAGCCTGGGCTTGTTCCAAATCCCGCAACCAAGCGGCGTTCGTGCCTGTCGCGCCCGCGATGCCGGGTTCGCCAATAGCCCGCAAGGCGTCCACGCGTTGTTCAATCTGCGTTACGGCCCGATCCCGTTCCGCCACTTCGGCCTTCAAGGCATCACGCAGGTTGACGGATAACTCGTAAATTTCCGTGGACACAAGTTTCTCGTGGAACAGCGGAGTATTGCGTTGCACGTCGCGTTCCGCCTGTTCCAATTTCACGCGGGCGATGGCCAGTTCCGCCTTGGTGTTCAGCAACTCGATGCGCACTCGTTCAAAACTCATCGCGTTGTCTTCCGCGGGCGAGGGTTGCGAGCGAATGCGCGCAACTTCATACAAGGTGCGCAAGCGATCAAACTCCGCCCGCGCATCCGCCGGAATGACGATCGCCACCGGCGCCCCAGCCGAAACGATGGTGTGCGGTTCAACCAACCACTTCTCGATGCGCACCGTTTGCGGCGCGGTAATGCTGGCGCTCGCGCCCTCGCCAATCCCCTGCAAAGTGGCCTGACCGGTATGGTTACGCCAGATGACCGCCATCGCTCCAATGGCCCCAACTAGCACGACCAAGGGGAGCACCCGGGTGCGCAATTCACGCCACCACGTCGAGACGGAAATCGGAATTGGTTTGGTCTCCTTCATTACTTTACTCAGCTGCGACTTGTAGATGTAACTTGCATTGATGGCCCAATCAACCCCGAATTATGCGTACCCGTGCATTTCGGTGATTAAAACAGCCCCTTGAAATCAGCTAAAATCATTCCTCACGTTCCCGGTCTTGGCGGTTTTTTACCAATGTGATGATCGGTGAGTCAGGCAGTGAAGTCGTCCGTTTGGGTCGCCCATCGCCGTTCGTCGTTACGAAATGACCCACCGCCGATCTCCGGCCGCGGTCGGGTGCTGCCCGCCGGCTGGCCTTACGGGGGCAAGTCCTGTCAAAGCGGCGGCGGATCGTTCGGCAACCCGCCGTCCAACCTGCTTAACCCATTCAAAAAATCCGTGCTCGACAGAAATTTTCTTGTTTCTGGTTGACCCCTGCCCGATTCCGTGGCGAGATGTCAGGCTAAGACACGAGTTGTATATTTCAGATGTCCAAAGTTGCAGGTAAAAACGGGGCCGGGGCGACTCGCCAAAGTGGCAGCACCACCTCCAAGTACGACGCGCACAACAAGGTTTTAGCGGAAACTTACGGCGCGTTCGCCGACCTCCGCCGCGAATTGTCCGATTCCAAAAACCGGATCGGCGAACGCGAGGAGATTCTGCGCGGTTTCGCCACCTGTCCGGATTCACAACGCGCGTGGCTGTTGCTCGAGGATTATTTCGAGAAACTGTCGCTGGCGCGCAAAGATTTTCCCGCCACCGAATGGTGGCCGCGCTTGTTGGCCGTCACCGGAGACCAACGGCTTGAAGAGCTGGCGTTCCTGTTTCTGCGCGCCAAACGTTCGCTGCCGCCGGAACTCTCCGCGCACGCGGACATGAATCACTTCGCCCGTGCCGAAGCCGTTGAGCGGGAGCAACAACTCGTGAGCGCCTTGGAAAGCTGGTTGTTGCCGCCGCAACTGCCGCACTTGGACACGCCGCGCGCGACGCTGCGCGTCAGTTGCGAACCTTTGCTTGATGCAGCGCTTCCGGCACGGTATCGCCTCGGAGTGCGCTTTCATTTGTTCCGGGGGCGGGCCGGAGAGAAAGTCCGTTCCCTGCGCGATTTGATTGACCTCGCCACCCGGGCGGCGCATGAGCAGGAACTCTTTCCGCCTGCCGACTGGGAATTCATCTCCTGGCTGACCGAAACGCACCGCCATCGTCAGGATGGCAATGATTTGCTCACACTTTCGGACATGGACCTGCTCCAATGGCTCACACGCTGGGGGCATACCGATCGGTTGGAACTCGCGGAGACCGGGCAACGATTGCAATTCTCTGGTCAGGTGGCCTCACTGGATCCCCACCTGGAGAACGGCGCGAAGGAACTGTCTTTCACGCATCACCTGACGCTCCCGAGCGGAGCAACAGTCTCCATGCCGGAGGTAAAATTTTTCAATCAACAACCGCCATTGGTGCTCGCGGGCTGCACTTTTTACCTGCTGCGCAATGCGCCGCCACCCGCCGTCATCGAGTATTGGGCCGACCAGCCCGGAGTGCCGGTGCGGCGACTGAGTCATCGGCTGCTCATGCACTTGCGTCAGACGCAAAGTACGAACGGAGTGGATTGGGAACAGCTTTGCGTCACACACCAGGTCACGCCGCAGTTCGTGCTTGAGTTGCTCGACGATACCGTGCGGTTGCGCTTGCAGGCGAAAAGCGCGCGCGATGGCAGTGTTTGGAATTGGGCCGGACAGGAATGGCGTCCGACCGATAATAAAAAGCGTCCGACCGACAAACCGGAAATTCTGGACAGCCCCAGTATCGAACCAGCGTTGCAGTGGCTGCGGCAACTGGATTGGTTCAATCCCGAACCGGGACTGTGGGTGGGCGACGCCAACGAAAATTGTCTGGGAACTCTCGCCGTCGCCTGGCAACGCCGTCCGGAAGGCGTGGCTTTTCTTGGCAACCCAGCGTTTCATCGTCTCTTCCTGCAGCCGCGCCGCCTCAAACCCCAGTTGATCGTCAAAGGCAGTGGGATTGACTGGCTCTCCGTCTCGGCGGAGTGGGAGGCGGAGGGGATGAAATTGAGCAAGGCCGATCTGGAATGTCTGGCGCAATCCACCGGCCGATTTGTCAAGCTGCCCAACTCCGGTTGGGTGGAACTCGATTCCGACGCGGTGCAAAACGCCCACGAGACTATGGCGGAGCTTGGCGTGGAAGGCTTGACCACCATTCCCCAAAAGGTCGGACTGGAACACGTCGCCCATCTCGACGATCACGAATTCACGCGCTTTGTGGATTCGCCGGAAGCCCAGGCGTTGCGCGAACGGGTCCGCAATTTCAAAGGCATTCCCGCAGTGATGTTGCCGGCCAACGTCCAGGCCGAACTGCGCCCCTACCAAAAGGACGGCTTCGATTTCCTCGCCCACCAGACCGCGATCAAACTGGGCGGCATTCTGGCCGACGACATGGGGCTCGGGAAAACCTTGCAAACGCTCACCTGGCTGGCCTGGTTGAAAGCCCGCAACCAAAAACATCCCAAACCGTCACTGGTTATCTGCCCCGCCTCGGTGCTGCACAACTGGCGGCGCGAAGCGGGGAAATTTGTTCCCGACCTGCGCGTGCTGGTGCTGGAAAGCGGCGCCGCCCGGCACAACTTGCGCAAACAGATTCCCGAGTGCGATCTCATCGTCACCAATTACGCGCTGTTACGGCGGGACCTCGAAGAACTCAACAAGTTTGCGTTTCGCGCGGTGATTCTGGACGAAGCCCAATTCATCAAGAACCCCGGCGCGCAAGTCACACAATCCGTCAAACAACTCAAATCCGAGTGCCGGCTCGCCCTGACGGGGACTCCGTTGGAAAACCGACTGCTTGATCTGTGGAGCATTGTGGATTTCATTCAACCGGGCTACCTCGGCAGCCAGGAACATTTCCTGCAAACTTACGAGCCGAAGAGCGGGAACGACGTGGCCGGCGCCCAACGTATCGCCCGCCGCCAGTTGTCCGCCAAATTACGACCGTTGTTATTGCGCCGCTTGAAAAAGCACGTGGCCAAGGATTTGCCGGAGCGCATTGAGGAGCGCCGCGATTGCCCGCTCGATGACGAACAACGGAAACTTTATCTCGCCGAATTGCGCCGCAGCCGCGATCAGATCATGCAAGCCGTCGCCGAGCAAGGGCTCAACAAAAGCAAGATGCACGTCCTGGCGGCACTGACGCGGTTACGTCAGGTCTGCTGCCATCCGGCGCTGGTGGGTAATGATTCGCCCAGCGGGAAAACCGAGACGCTGTTTGAGTTGCTCGACAGCCTGATCCACGAAGGCCAGAAAGTACTCGTCTTCTCTCAATTCGTGCAAATGCTGCAACTGCTCGAAAAGGAATGTCGGACACGCAACATCAACACCCATTTGCTCACCGGTCAGACCAAGGATCGCCAACAGGTGGTAAACGCCTTTCAACAAGATCCGAATCCGGGCGTCTTCCTCCTGAGCCTGCGCGCCGCCGGCACGGGATTAAATCTCACCACCGCCAGTTATGTGGTGCTTTACGATCCGTGGTGGAATCCCGCCGTGGAGGCGCAGGCCATTGATCGTACACACCGGATCGGCCAGACCAACACCGTCAACGCCTATCGCTTGATCGCGCCCGGCACGGTGGAGGAAAAAATCTGGGAATTGCAACAAAGCAAAGCCAAAACCATTGCCGACGTCCTCGGCGAAGAAGGCTTTGCGCGCAGTCTGTCCAAGGCGGATTTGGATTACTTGTTCGCCGAAGCGTAGGCCTCCCGTTTGCGCCGCCCCGCTTCCGCTCAGCATTGTGCATCAGCCGGTCTTTGCCGTTTGACAAGGCCAATCTTGCATGTTAACGCTCTAACCATGTCGTCGTGTAAATTTGTCGTCCTCTTCCTGAGTTTGCAACTCATTGGCTTCTTCCCCTTGGAAATTAACGCGGAGGATGTCCTCAGTATTGGACACCGCGGCAATTCCCGCTTCGCCCCCGAAAATACCGTGGCGGCTTTCCTCGCCGCCGAGGGCAAGGCGGACATGGTGGAAACCGACGTTTATGTGTCCGCCGACGGTTATCTCGTCGTCATGCACGATAGTACGGTGGATCGAACCACTGACGGCACTGGCGCCATCACCAGCAAAACCCTGGCGCAGATCAAACAACTGGACGCCGGCTCGTGGTTCGGCCCCCAATTTATTGGCGAACGCGTGCCGACGCTGGAGGAAATGATCACCAACACGCTTCCCTTTGCCACGCCATTGATCGAACACAAACAAGGCGCGGCCAGCGTTTATTTGAGCGAGCTTCAGCGGCTGGGAGTGGTGGATCAAGTGGTGGTGCAGTCATTTGATTGGAACTTTCTTGCCGCCATTCATGCTTTGTCGCCCAACCTCAAACTGGCCGCGCTGGGAAGCGGTACCCTGACACAGGCCAAATTGAACGATGCCATCGCCGCCGGGGTCGGCACCATGGCTTGGGAACGGAGTTCCGTCACGCCGGACGTTCTGGAAATGGTGCATAACGCCGGACTGAAGATGTTTGTCTGGACCGTGGATAGCATCTCCGAAATCCGCTACTTCATCGCCATCGGCGTGGACGGCATCATTTCCAATGATCCCGGTGCCGTGAAAGACGCGCAAGTGCCGCCGGATATCAGCGGCCCGGTGCATCTGGCAGACGACTTGTTTGCCTACTGGAATTTTGATGATGGCCTGACCAACGCATTCACAACAACCGTCAAGGACAGCGCGGGCACCAATGACGCCACTTTGTTCCGGAATGACGGCGCGTCGCATTGGTTTGAGTCGCCTTGGGCAAAACTGGGCGGGGCATTGAAGTTGGAAGGACTCAACGCTTACGTGACGCTGCCGCAAAACTCCGAGATGGACATCGGCACCAACCAACTTAGCCTTGCGCTCTGGCTGAACCTGCAAAATCTGCCCGCCCAACTCTCCGCCAGTTACGGGGCGATCTTTGATTCGCAATTGGATTCGTACGTGCTCTACCTGGATAAACCCAACAACGAACTGCGGTTCAAAGTCACGGCGGCCAATGGTCACGCCGCCCGCCCGGGAATTTCCAGCCTCTTTCTGGCCACCAACCAATGGATTCACGTCGTGGCCACTTACGACGGCCAAGCCTTTCCGGGCGCTGGAAAAGCGGTCATTTATTTGAACGGGGAACTGATGGATTCGCATGTCGGCAACGACGGCGGTGGATCGGTGGGATTGACGGGAAACATCAAACCCGGACAGGCTGCCGCCATGGGGCGTGAAGGGCCAACCGGCGCCAGCTACTTTACCGGCTACGCGGATGATCTTGCCATCTGGCGACGCGCTCTGAATCCGCGTGAAGTGCAGTACTTGTATCAAGGTGGAACTACCGGCCAAAGCCTGGGTGAGTTGTTGCTGGCAGCGCCGACCGTTCAGATTTTAACCGTTGAGCAAAACCCCTCGGAGCATACCCTGGAAATCGTATTTGCCGGTCCGGCTCCGTTGACAAACTTTAGTTTGCAACACGCCGCGCAACTGGATGGCCTCTACGAAGTCGTGCCCGAAATCAGCCCCGAGGCTCTCGGCAATGACCACTACCGCTTCAGCGTGCCGCTGCCTGTGAGTGGAATGGGATTTTTCCGCGTGGCCGCCTCTTGGTAAGCACGCCTTTTATAGCGGTTTAACTAAAACTATGGCCGCGCCTGGCCTCCCCAATCGTAGCAGCCGACGTGAGTCGGCTCTAACTTTCTCCCGAATTCAGGTGGAGCGGACTCACGTCCGCTGCTACCAAGAAAAAGATATATTGGTCACACTTTTATTTAATTCGCTCTAATCCGGAACGCGGCGGCTTGGATCAACCAAACCGCACCAATCACATGGAAATGCGGGGGAAGAATGGAATCACTTTGCCACCAGCCCCTGCGTTAATCGGATCAGACTCGCCACGCTCCAGGTGATTGCCCGTTCGCATAACTCACTCACTCTAAGGTTGTCAATGCGGAGCCTGGCGATTGACCGCACTTATAACGGTTCAATCAAAGTTGTAGCCGTCGAGTCGAACGGGGGTAACCCGGGAAGGCTGAGTCCGAATGGAGAAACGGAGTCTATATCTGCGAGGTTTTGCAGTTCGGCAGCCCTCTGCCGCTTTTTCTACCGCCCGCTGATGATTCCAAAACGGCAGGGAACTGCCGCAGTCCAAGACGCTGCCACACGAATGCTCGTCTCGAACCAATAGCAGACATCAATTTGATGCCGGCGCCCGGCTTGAAGTTGGGAGGTCCGCCGCCTCACGCTGGTGGCTACAAGAATACTTGAAGCGCTCTAGTTGAGCAGGTTGGGAGGAAAGTCGGGCGCCTTGCCCTGCTGTACTTCCTGAGTCCATTCGTTGAGACGATTACGATCCCAGAATTTTCCGCAGGCGCTGAAGTAGTCGAGCACTGCTTGGCGTTCGCCTTTCTCCAGAAGATCTTTGACCAGACTCATGCTCGGGCCGTAATCCATCATTCGCGGTCCGGGAATCTTGATGGATTCCAGCAAGTGCTGTTTGGCATCGTCCACCTGTCCAGCCCGCAACGCAATGCGCCCAAGCACCTGATGCGCGTCCATGGCCGCGTCGCCAGCGCCGGATTGCGTCCGCAAACCTGGCAACAGATCGAGCAGCTCTTGCGCGTAGTTTCCGGCTTCCGTGGCTTTTCCCGCCGCCAAACTCTGTTTGGCCGCTTCACCTAAAATACTGAAGCGTTCCTGAGGCGTCGTCGCCGCCGTCAAACGCTCCAACGCCTGTTGCAGGCGGGGATTATTCTTACCTGAATCACCATTACCGCAGCCCACCAGAACCATCAGGCCGGCAGCCATCAGGAAAATTGAAAAGCGTCGCATAAATCACTCGAGTGCCGTCATTCCACAATGGATCGTGATACGATTCCCCCACCCGGCACGGCTCAGGGAATCCTGCGAGTGGAATGTTCCTGCATCCAGGCCACATCCGGATTATTGGGTGTGGATTTGAAATTATAGTCGTAATTCTCACCGCGCCGCAGCGGTGGGGAGGTTCGCGGATCCCGCCACTTGTGAATTTCGGAATGGCCGTCGGCAAAAGAGAAACCGCCCGCACCCCCATGGTAAGCCGCCGGGTAATCCGTAATCCCATACGCCCCGGGCGATGCGACTCCGCTGCCACCCGTGGCCGCGCCTTCCATGGCGATGACAAACATTCCATCATTGATGCTGTCCTCCCGTTCATCAAGGAATACCGCGGTTTGCGCGGGCCCAGGGACGACCATATCACTATACTTACGATAAATCCGGGCTTCTCCAGCCGTGGTCCCCAAAGTGGTTTGCGACCAATTCATCGCCACGTGCTGACCGCCGCCACTGCCGCGCCCCCCCACCCAGTTGACCATGGACATGCTGCGCACACGCGGCAGGGAGCGGCCTAAAACCGTAATTTTACTTTGATCCGATGGGCACTTGAAGATGCCCGCGTTCTTTCCCGCATAAGGAAAAAGGATGCTGCTTTGGATCGTTCGGCTTACGTCCCAATTGTCCGCCGAGGCAGTGTAATCCAGCCAGCCATTTACCCAGGCGTAAGGATCATAGTTTCCGTTGCCCTTGGTGAAAGGCAGAACGTCCCGATTATCATCCACGTACATGCGCCACGCCAACGCCAATTGCTTGTGATTGTTCATGCAATAGACGCCTTGCGCTTTGGCTTTCGCCTTCGACAGCGCGGGCAGAAGCATCGCGGCCAGAATCGCAATGATGGCAATGACCACGAGCAATTCAATCAGCGTGAATCCTTGGCGTTTGAGGTAATGGATGTTCATAAGTTTCCCATTTCAGTTGCCGATAACCTAGCCGAACTCGGCGGCGCGTCCAACCCTCGGCCGGGTTTTCTCCCGCCAGCGGCATGGCGGCGCACTGGCGGGAGAGGTTCCCATCGTTTACTTCACACGAATCCGATAAAAGGCCGCGCTGGCCGGCGGATTCGCATCCACATAACTCGTTCCGGAGACGTCACCCGAGATGTTGGTAAATCCATTCGGGTCGCTCAAATCCGTCGAGCGCCAAACCTCATAGGTTGCCGGTCCGGCATTTTCCCACGTCAGGTGGAAACCGTCGCCCTGGCGAACCGCGCCAGTGATGGAGATGTCCAACGTGGCAATCGGCTCATTGTGGAAGATGATCAGGCGACCACCGTCGTTAATGACGCTACCATCAGTCAGCACCAGTAACGAGCCGTCATTGGCAAACGCCAGGGTGGGATCGTGCATTTGCAACTGCAGATCCGGCCGGCCCGGATTGGTCAGCGGGAAGGATACTTCCAATTGATCCGGCGCAGCGGAGTCATTGCCCGAATTGGATTCGACGGACCAAATCTCATCCCGGGTATCGTCACCCA
This sequence comes from Verrucomicrobiota bacterium, assembly GCA_039806955.1. Lineage (GTDB taxonomy): Bacteria > Verrucomicrobiota > Verrucomicrobiia > Limisphaerales > JADLHS01 > JADLHS01. The sequence continues at coordinate 15,477 of JBDHQI010000045.1, forward strand.
CCCAGAGTCGGCCAGTGGTCGGATCAGCCGCCAATGCAATTCCATTGGGCGCGGGGCCGCCACTCCAATAATCTTGCCACAGCGTGGCTGGGAAAATGGTGCGGTATCCGCCTTCGGCGTTGATGGCACTGATATAGCCATCCGTGCTGATGGTAACCACCTCACCCGATTGCGGTAGCGGCGTAATGCTGTTCAGATTTCCACCACCCAAGCCGCTGGAAGTCGGCTCGACGAGGAACTTCCACCAGTCCGCCGGACCGGGCACGCCCAAATCAAGATTGGTCTGCCCCAAGGCCGTCGTCGCGGGATCCAGCACATAAACCGCATTGTACGGATCAGCATCACTACCGCGATCTGCGATCACAATCTGTCCCGGCTTGCCAAGCGTTCCGTTGAAACTCGACGGAGCGATGCAGAGGTCAATGGGATCGTCGTCGCCACTGGTATAACCGAAGTTGGAAACAACCTCCTCCCAAGCGGAATTACCCCACGGAGCCTTTAAGCGGCGCAACGCCGCCGTGTAATCATGCGTCCACCAAAGCGTGCCCTCGGCATCAACGCCCAAACCCGAGGGTCGGTCAATGTTGCCCACGATTGGGGTTGGGTCCACCACCCAATTACCACTGGCCACTTTACTGGCGCGATAAATACCTCCGTCGGGTGGCGGTGCGTCCATGGTAAATAATATCGTCGCATTATCCTGAGCCACCACGGCTTTACCGATCGGTCCGGGCACTCGAATCATCGTGTAATTTGTGAAGCGCTCCCCGTGGAGGGTCGGAGTGTAAGGCGTCGGCAGCGGGTCTGCAATTGACGTCAGTGACTTCACCTCGATGTCATCCACATAAACCGGCGGATGCCCGTTTCCGTTTGAAGAACTCCAGCCAGCCATAAAGATGGGGCCGACAGATGCACTACTGGCAATGAACGGCGCCCGATCCACCACAATCTGCGGATTGGCACTGCTGGGATTTTTAATCACTGTGTATTTACTTGAGCTGGTATGAGTAATGACCCGATACTCTTCCCAGACGTCCGGAGTATAGGTGACTTCCGATTCCACCCAAGCCGTCGTATAATACATTAGCTTCAAGCCATCACCAACATTGGTGTTGTTCTGGCGGCGAATACCGTAGCCCAACAGCATACAGTCTCCGGCAAAACTATTCGCTCCCTCTTTACCATAGAGCGACATACGCAGATAAACCGCGTCGTCAGTGGGCTGTTGTTGCACCACCTCTGGCACTCGTGCCCACCAGGTGACTTGCACGTCACTCTCGGTGGGTTCGCCCCAAGCCAGACTGACCCCCGCGCGCTGGCCGCCTTCAAGCTTCAACGATTTGCTGCCGGAATGTGGTGAAACCACGGATGCATCCACGATCTGCACCTTGCCCGGCGTTGCGGGGCGACCCGCATCACCAGATCCGTCCACTTCCGTAGTAATCCACGCTCCCGCCGGATCCGCATCGTCGTCAACGTTTGCACGGGCGGCGTAGCCCTCAAAACCTTCGGTAATGGTCGCATCCAAACCAATGGCGTCGTCCACCGCGAAAGTGATGTTGTCTATGGCCCACCATCCGTCGTCGGCGCTATTTCCCTCATGAATAATGTTTATCTTGGTGGGCACCGCCACGATGCTTCGTGCCAACCGGGACTCACCGGAATTGAGGGGATTTTCCATATCGTCAATGTACACCTTCATTTCTCCGGTGTTGGGATACATCACCAACCGATGATGCTGCCAAACATTGGTCTCGAAGGTTCCGATATTTTTCCAGGCGGCGGGATTGCTGACCCCATCGTAATGACGAACCGTTTTCGAGTCGGCCGCGCGATTCGCCTGATAAGCTACGAAATCACCACCATTGTAATCGTTCCCCTCACCTTGGATCTGAATGTAAAAACTCCGGTCGCTGGGGCCATCCTTGACAACGTAAGCCCAAAAATCCAACTGGTACCGCGGGCCGCTCTTCGGACCGTTGAGGTGAATTTCAGCTTTGGTGCCGGACCGCAAAAACAGACTCTGGGTGGGTTCACCGGCGGAATTGGTCAACCAGTTGATCACCTGCACTCCGGCACCTGGCGTTGTTTCCCCCAAGGCCGCATCATCGCCAATGACCCACTCGGAACCGGTCGGATTGGCATCAGCCGTATCCGCCATGCTCGTCGCCACATCGTTATAACTCTCGAAGTCATCGGTGAAAAGCGTTGTTGTGGCTGCGGTTGCCTGGCCGGCAACCAACAGCAGTGCGGACGTCAATGCCGCCATGGACGCGACTCCGTAGCGCTTTGAGCGCGGACCTGAGCCGGTGAACTGAGTATGATAATCGGCCGGTAAGCAGCCGTTTTTTATAGGTTGGTTTATTTTCATAACTTACTGTGTCCGGTTGGCGAACTCCACCAGCCAAGACCACTTTTCCGGTCAAGTTCGCGATCTCCCATCATGACTACATTTGTCTCCCATCAACTTGCATCCAGCTTGAACTGGAGCAAAATTGGCGCGATCAAAATGTTAACGCACTAAGTATCAGGGTTCTCAAATTCTGTCAACGGTTTTTGCTCACGAAATCCAACGCACACTCCGTTACAATCTTCCACCGCACGCCCTGCCCATGAGTGCCGCCCCTATGGACTCAAGCACTCAAAGCTCCGCGCGCTCATTACCGGTCCAATTCCGCCTTGAAAGAGACGAACGCTGATGGTTGCCCATCTTGGAGCGCAAACAGATCTTTCGGGTCAATTGCGGATATACAACTTTGGTTGTGGGTGATATAGTCCGCAGCGAGCTTTGAGCGTGAACCAGCATCAACTCAAAAGTTTGCTCCAAAACGAATATAACTTATGAACAAAACCTCATCATTGCTTGCTGCCCTCACCTTGGCGCTCGGGACCACGTGGTCATCCGCACAAATCCTTTCGCCGCTGACCAGTTTTGGCAACGGTGATGGTTGGCTCGCCCCGGGCGAAGACGGTTATGCGTATCTTGGGACGGGAAACAACGAACGCGGATTGGCCTACGGCAACGGCCACCTTTATCTGGTCAGCCGCAGCGGCGGCAATTTCATCCGCATTCTGGATCCGCTGACCGGCGCCGACCTGGGCGCGTTGGACACCACCGGCATCAGTGGCGGCACCTTTGCCGTGAATACCATCGCCGTCGGCGCCGATGGCGCCATCTACGTGAACAATCTCACCACCCAATCAGCCACCTCACCCCTCAAGGTGTATCAATGGGCGACGGAAAGCTCCACCCCGACCGTGGTCTATTCAGGGGATGGAGTATTGAGCGGAGCGCGGTTGGGCGACAGTCTGGCGGCGATTGGCGGTGGCAGCTCCACCCGGCTCGCGTTAGGTTTCGGCAGTTCACCTGTAGTGGCTGGAAATAATGGTTATCTGGTAATTGATCCCACTACTGCCAGTGCTACTGCGGTTGGCTTCGCGAACCCGCCACCCGCTGCGGGTGATTTTCGTCTGGGCATCACGTTCACCGATTCCAGTCACGTACTCGGGTCTCAAGGTAGCGGCCTGTATCGGTACACCAGCTTCTCCGATGCGACCGGCGTCCTGTTGGACACGGTGTCCTTTCCGGACCCGGCAGGCGCGACCGCCGATCGGTTGATGGCGTATGCGGAAGTGGGTGGAATTCCTCTGTTGGCAGTGCAAAGCACGGGCGACTCGCATGTGAGTTTATACGACATCACCGATCCGGCGAATCCCATCTGGCTGGCTAGTGGTAACAATACTGGTGGCTCTCCCGCTGCCAATCCCAACGCCACGGGACAGTTAACCTGGGGCAACATCAGCGGCAACACGGCGCAGCTTTGGGCCATGAGTTCCAATCAAGGCATCCAGGCCTTCACCGTCGCCATTCCTGAACCGACTACCGCCACTCTACTGGGCCTGGGGATTACCGCCTTGATTGCACTGCGCCGCACTCGCAACTGAGATCAACACTCTGAATTTTTCAGAGTGTCGCAAACCGGCAACGCGTCATTTCTAATTAGCGGAATCATCCGCTTTGCCAGCTATGCGGCAATTCGCCGTCAGCCTTGGGAACGGCACCTTCAGCAACGCCGAGCCGGCCCGCCAACAGTTCTGTGATCTACAGCAACACCTTTGAGCCGGCGGCGTCAGGTTTTGTGCCTTTTCGTGGATGCACTCCGCTGTATTCATGCTGGCAAATTAGTCGGCCGGCTGATTTAGCTCAAACGAGCGTTACATACGCCGCCAAGCCTTGGATTCCGCCTTCGCGACCGAAGCCACTTTCCTTGTAGCCGCCGAATGGACTGGTCGGATCAAACTTGTTGTAGGAATTGGCCCAGACCACGCCGGCCCGCAGTTGGTTCACGATCTTGAAAATCTTGCTACCCTTATCGGTCCACACGCCGGCACTCAAACCGTAAGGTGTGTTGTTCGCACGAGCTACCGCCTCCTCTGGTGTGCGAAAAGTCATCACGCTCAGCACCGGCCCAAAAATCTCCTCCTGCGCCACCCGATGCGCATGGGTCACGCCCGTGAGAAAGGCAGGCGCATACCAGTAGCCCCGCGACGGTAACGCACAGCGGGCCTGCGTGAGTTGCGCGCCTTCATCCACGCCGCTTTGCACCAGCATTTTGATCTTCTCCAACTGGGGCTTGGAATTGATCGCGCCGATGTCGGTGTTTTTGTCGAGCGGATTGCCCACGCGCAATGTCTGGATGCGGTCGCGCAGTTTCTTGATGACGGTGGCATAAATTCCCTCCTGCACGAACAATCGTGATCCGGCACAGCAAACGTGACCTTGATTAAAGTAAATTCCGGTCGTCACGCCCTCGATGGCCTGGTCAATCGGTGCGTCCTCGAACAAAATATTCGCCGCTTTACCGCCGAGTTCGAGCGTGAGGCGTTTGGTGGTGACGACCCGTGCAATCGCCTTGCCCACTTCCGTGCTGCCAGTGAACGCGATCTTATCTATGTCGGGATGATTAACGAGGGCAGCGCCTGTTTCTCCCGCGCCAGTGACGATGTTCACGACGCCGTCAGGCAATTCCGCCTCCTGAAAAATTTGTGCCAAGCGCAACGCGGTGAGCGAGGTGGTTTCGGCAGGCTTCAACACCACCGTGTTGCCACACGCGAGGGCAGGCGCAATTTTCCACGCCGCCATGAGCAAGGGGAAATTCCAGGGAATGATCTGCCCCGCCACGCCGAGCGGATGCGGGGCTCGGCCCGGAAAGGCATAAGCCAGTTTATCCGCCCAACCGGCATAATAGAAAAAGTGCGCCGCCGCGGTTGGCACATCGAAGTCGCGCGATTCCTTGATGGGCTTGCCGCCATCCAGGGTCTCGAGCACGGCCAGTTCGCGCGCCTTTTCCTGAATGATGCGGGCGATGCGATACAGGTATTTGCCACGTTCGCGCCCGGGCATCTGGCGCCAAACCCGATCGTAAGCGCGACGCGCCGACTTCACCGCTGCATCCACGTCCGCCGCGTTGGCCGCCGCGATTTCCGCGAGTTGTTGTTCCGTGGCTGGATTAAGAGATGGAAAATACTTTCCCGACTTTGGCGCGACGAATTTGCCGCCGATGAATAACTCATGCCGCGGGGCGATGACGTAATGCCTGGATTCCTCCGGCGCGGGCGCATAATCCCATTTACTGCCAAAGTTTAGACGCCGTTCCGAGAGCGGAATAACCGTCGGGGCACTATGAGTGGGCGCGACGGCGCGTTTGGCGGAAGGTTTCACAGCTTTAGTCTTCGTTTTCATGATCAAATTATTATAGGACCTGACATGAGAAAGCTCATTTCTTTGCCTTCCGCTTGGATGCTAATAATTGCTTAGCCGGTTTCGCCAGCATATCCACTTGCTGCACGAATTTTTGTTTTTCAACCGCACCAGCAACCGCGTCCCCCATCCTCGATTTGGCAGAGGATGATTTCGGAGGAAATGTTTTGGATGTACTCAAGAAAAAGCCGAAATTTGAACTGCTGCAACACCGTGAGGTTCACTATCCTTATAGAACGTAATTCGATATCCAAGATTGGAGCAGGATTCAAAGTGACAACAAGCGCCATGTTCCCCATTTTTATGTGCAGCAGCCAATGTGGCGCGCCAATCCATCATCCGGATTGACCCGCCAAATTATTTTTTATGATTATCCGATTCTGGTTATTACGCCCCATCACGGTGTTGGGCATATCACTCTTTCTGATGTTGACCGGCTGTTCCTCGATCTACAACGCCACGATGGAACATGTTTTCGGCTACGAAAAACGCGAGCTGCTCAGAAAATCCGTGACCGCGCTGCAGGCGGAACAAAAGGACGCGCAAAAGGAATTCACGGATGCGCTGACTCAGATTAAAGCGCTGTACGCGTTCGACGGTGGCAAGTTGGAAACATTCTACGGAAAGATGAAAACCGCCTCGGAACGCTGTGAAAGTCAGGCTGAGGAGGTGCGGTCGCGCATTGAAAAAATGGAAAAGATCGCCCGATCCATGTTTGCCGAGTGGGAAAAGGAATTGCAACAATACAGCAATCCCAACCTGGCGGTGGCCAGTCGCGAGCAATTACAGCAAACGCGGGAACGCTACGCCCAATTGGCCCAAACCGTCAGGGCGGCCGAGGCTTCAATGCAACCGGTCCTCAGTCAACTCAAGGACAATGTCTTGTTCCTGAAACATAATTTGAACGCGGCGGCCATCGGCTCGTTGCAGGGCGAGGCGGCGGGCATCCAGCAGCAGATTGAGGTATTGCTGCAACAGATGAACGCCAGCATTGCTGAGTCCGACCGGTTCATTCAATCGCTGCCGAAGTAAAAACGGGGCGAAATTCGGCGCGCGCCCCGGCCAGCGGGCGGAAAGTCGGAAACCGAACCAGCTCCACGCTGGATTTTTCCAGCCACATTCAAGATAGTCACGGCGTGTCTGGGATAACGGCGGCCGATGTGCCACAGTTCAATACGCTGCTTCAGCAAACTTCCCGCTCGTTTTATTTGACTTTGCGGGCGTTGCCGCGCGCCATCCGTTTTCCGATCAGTCTGGCCTATCTGCTTGCGCGCACCACGGATACGATTGCCGATACGGAAATCGTGCCGGTGGAGCAACGCCTGCAAAGCTTGCAACAATTGCGCGCCCGCATTTTAACAGCGGACCAAACTCCGCTGAATCTGGAAACGCTAAGCCAATCACAGGGTGATCCCGCCGAGCGGCGTTTGTTGACGGAAGTGGAACTGGCGTTGGGCGCTTTGCAAAATCTGACCAACGCAGACCGCTGCCGGGTGCGGCAGGTGTTGGAAATCATCATCAGCGGTCAGGAGCTGGACCTGCGCCGTTTTGCGGGCGCGGCGGGTGAGAGCATCATCGCATTACAAACCGAAGGGGAATTGGACGACTACACCTATCGGGTGGCGGGCTGCGTCGGCGAATTTTGGACGGGCATGTGCCGCGCCTATTTGTTTCCCAGCGCGCCGTTGGATGAGGTGCAATTCCTGGCGCAGGCGGTCCAATTCGGCAAAGGGTTGCAACTGGTCAATATCCTGCGCGACCTCCCGGCAGACTTGAAAAAAGGTCGCTGCTATTTGCCTGCCGACCAATTGGCTCGCCACGGATTGAAGCCAGCCGACCTGCTGTTGCCGACCAGCGCCGAAAAATTTTGCGGCGTGTACCAACACTGGTTGGATCGAGCAGAAGCGCATCTACGTGCGGGATGGAACTACACCAACACTATTCCGCGTTCGCAAATGCGGGTACGGCTGGCCTGCGCCTGGCCGATTCTCATCGGCGTAAAAACTCTGACGCGGCTGCGCGTCGGAAATATTTTGACCGACCCACGAATCAAAGTGCCGCGAGCGGAAGTGCGGAAGGTTGTCGTGCGCTCAATCCTCTACTACCCGTTCGCGGGGGCTTGGCGGAGCTTGGCGGGGTTCAGCCAGTGAGCGCACGAGATTCTTGGTCAGGCGGAATTGGGTCCGGCCAAAGCACTGAAAATACAGGTTTTTACGCGGCTTTGACGGAGAAGTTTTATTGAAGGTGCGGAGCCGTTACCAAAATGTCCGGGGGAAACTGCGGGAAACCTATTGCGCATCGTGCCGATATGACGTAAACGTAAGGAAAATCTTGAGATCGTTGAATCGTATGCAAAACACCAAATTTCTCGCGGTTCTATCTGCCGCCGCCATGGGCCTGACCACGACTGCATTGCTGGCCGGACCGGATACGGATGAACAGGCCAAAATGCGTGAAGCGCTGCGACAGGCCTTGGGTCAACCAGGTGCAGTCGCTACTCCCGCGCCTCCGCCCGCTGCCCCGACATCAGTCAAAGAAGTCAAGCCAGCTCCCGCGCCAACGGTGGTGGTGCCGATACCGGTTGAGACGCCGCCGCCGGTGGTTAAAACGAAACCGAAAAACAAGTCTGCTGATCCAGTTTGGATCGAACCGGCGGATGATGCCGATACCGCGCGACTGCGGGAGGCGCTGCGACAATCGCTGGGCACTGAATCGCCAACGGCGGCCACAGCGGTTAAACCCGCCGCCACGCCAGTGGTTATTACCGCACCAACTCCAGCACCAGCAGCCATCAGCACCCCACCCAGCAGCGATCAATACTCCAATGTTTCCAACGCGGGCGCTGACGATGCCACCGCCAGAATGGAGGAAGCGCTTCGCCAAGCGATGGCTGCGCAACCGGCGGCTCCGGCGCAACCCGCTCCCGCCAGAACCAGTCCGGGCAAGACCGTTGCCAGCACGCAATCGCCCGCCCGGTTCACGGCCGCGCCCCTTCATAATGATTTGATTCCGTCGCCTTTCTCTGCGGCGAAACAACAGAAATTGGATGCGCTGTTGAACCGTTACAAAGCGGATCAGATCACTCCGCAGGAATATCACCGGCAGCGCGCCGAAATCATTGCCGGGCCGTAACGGGCAGTATTTTCAATAGACCCGCCATCTTGGCGGGTTTTTTTATTGTGGATATTGGTGCAATTTCCGACTGAATTTTTCCACCTTCGGACGAATCACCACCCGGCAATAAGGTTGGTCAGGATTCGCGCGATAGTAATTCTGGTGGTAATCCTCGCCGGGATAAAATTTCGTGAGCGGAACAATCTCGGTCAAAATGGGTTGCTCGAAATGCCGCTGCGCTTCGGCCTTGGATTGTTCGGCCACGGCTTTTTGCCGCGCATCGTGATAGAGGATGATGGAACGATATTGAGTCCCCACGTCGTTGCCTTGGCGGTTCAGCGTGGTGGGGTCGTGCGCTTCCCAGAATGTTTCCAGAATCTTTTCATAGCTAACTTGGGTGGGATCAAAGGCGATCTGGATGACTTCCGCATGGCCGGTGTTCCCGCTGCAAACTTGTTCGTAGGTGGGATCGGTTATGGTGCCGCCCGCGTAGCCGTTGGTAATGGAAACCACTCCCGGCAGCATTTGAAACACCGCCTCGGTACACCAGAAGCATCCGCCACCGAGCGTGGCCAATTCTGTGGAAACATTGGAAGTAACAGATGTTTTCATATTCGACATTGAAGTCGTCCCTGAATCAGGACGGCAACCCATCATTCCGCAAAACACCATTGCCGACCAACTCAGAGTGAAGAAATGTTTCATGGCGGAAAGGGAGCGAGCACAAGCGTTACAAATCCGGTTCGCTTGGTTGGCCCGGATCTTCGTGGGTGGTCCCCATAATGACATTTGCCGCCGGCTCGGGTGACAAGGGCGCGGCGATAACGTGTTCCTCTCCGAACCATTTGCCGAGGTCAATCAATTTGCAGCGGCGCGAACAAAACGGACCGTGTGGACCGGCAAACCAATCGCCGGATTTTCGGCACGTGGGACAGTTGACCCGGGGCGCGGTCATGGTTTTCCCATTTACCGGCGAATTTCCAGCCCGATCTTTTTCAGATCGTTGGCGATGCCCACCGCCTGACTGCGCTTGACGGCGCCCACCTCTAAAATCGCCTGCACGTCGGCAATGATTTTATCAAACTGCGCCGCCGACTGCCCGCGGCTGTTCAGAACCGCGTCCAAGTCCAGCGCGAGACGATTGCGCTGTTCATCGGTCAGAGTGGCACTGGCCAGTCCAGCCGTCAGCGAATTCACCATTTTTTTCACACTGGCCAGGGAGGGTTTATTGCCGCGCACCGCTTTGGCCAGGTTGATGGTGAACTGTTGTTTCTGTTCCTCGGTGGCTATCGCACCCGTTTTGAATCCAGCCAAATCGGCCTGCAATGCCGCAAGACTTTGCGCCTGGGTCACAACATTACTATTTGTGCCCGAAGCTGGGCGAACCGGAGCGGCCGACTGCGGTGCCGGAGCCGGCACACCCTGACGCACGTTGTTTTGATTGGAGATCTCGCGGGCGCGCTGCAGCGCTTGTCCGGCCTGCCCCATGCCGGAGTAAACCAGCCCGACGATCATTCCAGAGAGCATCAAAGTTTTCATCGTATCCTCCTCGTGCGGTTCACGGATTGGCTTTGCCTGTGCGCAGTGCCACGTCTCTTGATGAGAGCAGCTTGATGTAGTCCAACAAAATTTGCTGGGTCTCTTCCAGCGGCGCGTCAATGGTCGGCGGCGTTTCCGGTTCCAATTCATCCGTCGCCAAATCACTTTCCACGGTGGCGTTGGTCAGATTGGTGGCAGCCACCGGCGGGGGTAATCCCGGCAAGTCAACTTGCTTGAGCGTCAACTCATAAATCGCCGGCGGGGTCGTCTGGCGCGCGAGTCGCTCTTTGTCCCGCGCCCGTTGACGCGCATCGTCCTCGTCCCATTCCTGGATGCGTTGCTTCTCGTTTAAGGAAACGGAGTTCGCCGCTTGGGCCTTGCGAAATTGTTCGATGTCCTCGCGAATGTAAATGTATTCCTGGTTGGTGCTTAACCGTTGACTCGACTGCTCCAGTAATTCCGACAGGTACGGTTGCACCAGATTAAACCGCTCGTACCGCGCGCTGCGAATGACATCCCACGGCAGCGCATTCTCCAGCGCGGCCTCGCCAATATCCTTCGCGTAATTCAACTTGGACGGCAGCACGATGTCCGAAGTGACTCCTTTCAATTGCGTGGACGCCCCGCTGGCGCGATAGAACTTCGCCTTGGTGATCTTCAGTGTGCCCGGATTGTTGGTCATATCGGCTTCCGGAATAAACATGCGCAGCGGATTCAACTGTTGCACGGTGCCTTTGCCGTGCGTGGACGAATCGCCCACAATGAGCGCGCGGTTGTAATCCTGCAAGGCCCCGGCCAGAATCTCCGAGGCCGACGCGCTGAACCGGCTGGTCAATACAATCAACGGGCCGCCGTAGGGCATGGAAGCGTCGTCGTCCTTGTCAATGAATGGCGGTTGATCCTCGCCGGGGCCGCGCACTTGCACCACCGGACCGTCCTTGATGAACAAGCCCGTTAATTTGACACATTCCTCGAGTGAACCGCCGCCGTTCCGCCGCAAATCCAAAATAATTCCTTGAACATTTTCCGCTTCCAACTTGGTGAGGAGCCGCGCGACATCGCGCGAGGTATAATGCGCGTCAGCGCTTTTGGCCGGACCGCGGGAGTTACTGCCCAAATCCATCGGCACATAAAATGACGGCAGATCAATCACTCCGATCCGAACGATCTGGCCGTTCGCGTCCGGTAGATCAATAATTTTTGCCTTGGCGGCCTGATCATCCAGTTTGATTTCTTCGCGAATCAGGGTCACCTCCCAGCGATCCGAAGTATTGTCGGTCCCCACCATGGTGAGGCGGACTTGCGAGCCTTTCGGTCCGCGCACCAGTTGCACGATTTTGTTCAGATTCATGTCCACCACGTCCACGGGGGGCGCATTGCTTTGCGCGACGGCGACAATCCGATCTCCCACTTTGATCTTGCCGCTCTTGGAAGCCGGGCCGGGCTTTAGGTCCGCAATTTTGCAATACCCTTCGCCATCCGCCTGCAAGACCGCGCCGATGCCAAACAAGGACAGGTTCATGCCGATGGCGAAATTGTCCGCCTGGCGCGAATTGAAATAATCCGAGTGCGGATCGTACACGTGCGCCAGAGCCGTCAGGTAAAACTCCAATACTTCCTGCTCATCCAATTCGTGATAGATGTGTTGGTTGCGCGTGTAACGCTTGTTCAGCTTTTCCACAATCTCTTCCGCGTCGGTTTTTTTCGGCGCATCGGAAGCTTTCGCCAGGTTCGTACTGGTGTTGGTTGCGGAGCTTGTTGCCGTCGTCTTTTTCTTGGCATCGCGGGCGGCTTTCTGCCGTTCGGCATATTTGGCGATTTTTTCCTGTAAATACTCGCTCCGCAGCCGCTGCCGCCAAAGCTGCCGCGCCTCATTCAAATCAACCGGATACGGTTCTTCCTTGCGGTTGGCCACGATGCTTTCCTCCGCCTCGAAGGTGAACTGCTCCGTCTTCAACAATTCCTGCACGTAGGCGACGCGCTGGTCGAGTCGCTCCAGGAACCGATTGAAGATGAGGTAAGCCGGTCGGGTGTCTGCCGCCAGACGCCGGCCCAAGGTCAAATTATCCAGCCGATCCCGATAAGGGGCGAATTCCGCGAGATCGGCTTGCGTGAAATACAATCGCTGTGGATCAAGCGCCTGCAGATACATTTGCAGAAACCTTTCCGAATAAGTGTCGTCGAAGGGATGTTGACGATAATGCCCCTGTTCCAGCACGCGGGCGGTGATGTAGGCGATCTCGCCGTCATCCGGCGTGGGCGCGAGCAGTTTCGTGGCGACTTGCGTTGGATCGGGACCGATCTGATCGGCGAATAAACTTCCGCCTGACGGCATGAGCGCCACCATCAACAACCCCATTAAAATCCTGAATCGTCGTAACTTGAGCATAAATGAATGAACCCGGCGTTATTTCGACCGATTATAGACGCAAACATTCAATGACGCCAGCGATGGTTTCCCGATCCAAGGCAGCCCTGGGCTCCAACTTCCGGTTCCGCCCGGGCCGTTTTCCCGCAGCTCCACAGCGAATTGATTCATGAATTATCGTGCTCCAGTGCCGCCACCGCCGCGCCGCTACAGACCAATCGGATGCCACGCGGTTTTCAGTTCCACCGTGTCCAGAATGGCGTAGGCGTCCTCGCCGCGCGCGGTGAACCACGCCTTACTCGGCAAAGCCCGATTGGCGTAACGCTTCAAGTTGATTGCGGGGCCAGCCTGCAAAACCGTACTCAGCGCCGGATCGCCGGCGCCGTCCACAATCGCGTTGATGTCCAGGTGCGAAGCAAGGTGCGGCGCCAATTCACCGCGCCGCCCCGTAAGAATGTTGATCACGCCGCCGGGAACATCGCTGGTGGCCAGGATTTCACTGAAGGTCACGGCGGGTAGTGGAAATTTTTCTGAAGCCACTACGACGGCCGTATTGCCGCTTAAAATTACGGGCGCCAGCAGCGAAGCCAGCGCCAGCAACGCCGGTTCATCCGGCGCCAGCAGCGCCACCACCCCGGTTGGTTCCGGTGTGGAAAAATTAAAATGCGAACTGGCCACGGGATTGACGCTGCCGAAAACTTGCTGATACTTGTCCGTCCAACCCGCAAAATGCACCAACCGATCAACCGTCAAAGTGACCTCACGCCAAGCGACGGCCGGGTGGCAACAGGTCGCCCGCACAATCTCGGTCACCAGCTCATCCGCCCGATTCTGCAACATTTCCGCGGCACGATAGAGGACCTGACCGCGATTGTAGGCGGTGGCCCGGCTCCAGCCCGTCAACGCCTGCCGCGCCGCCCCGACGGCTTCCCGCAGGTCTTTGCGCGACGCGTGACTGTAATTATCAAGGTGCAAGCCACGAGCCGATCGCGCCGCCAGATAACGCCCGCTTTCGCTCCGCGGGAACTTGCCACCAATGTAAAGTTTGTAAGTCTTCTTGACCTCGAGTCGCCTGGCCATGACCCGAGACTAGCAGCCTGTCGGACATAGCTCAAGACGCTGGGTAAGATCGTGGTGGTAGCACCCGGTGCGGTTGTGGAAACG
>JBDHQI010000066.1:0-4841 GCA_039806955.1 Verrucomicrobiota bacterium
ATTGAATCCTTCACCACGGACGTGAAGGTGATTGCCCGCGCCGCCGCCATCTGGCGGCGGATTGAACCGACCCGGAACGAAATCGCCGTCAAAGGACTGGCCTTTTTGAAGCGAACTCTCAAATAAATCGTCGGTTAAACACTTATGAAAATATCCTGGTTTTATTCACTGGCACTGGGCGCGCTCTTAACCGTGCCGGTCTTGGCGGCGGATGGGTTAACGCCCATCTTTAACGGCAACAATCTGGACGGCTGGGAGGGCAATCCGAAACTGTGGTCGGCGCGCGATGGCGTCATCGTGGGCCGAACGACGGCGGAACATCCACTCAAGGCGAACACCTTCCTGATCTGGACCAATGGCGAAGTTGCGGATTTCGAGTTGCGCTGTTCATTTCGGATTACCCCGAATAACAACGAAGGTTTCGCCAATTCGGGCATCCAGTACCGAAGCAAAATTTTGAATCGTACCGGCTGGGTCGTGGGCGGGTACCAGGCGGACATGGAAGCGGGGCCGAATTACACCGGCATTCTTTACGACGAACAAGGCGGCGCGGGAAATCGCGGCATCATGGCGCTGCGCGGAGAAAAGGTGGTTTGGGATGCTGACGGTAAAAAACAAGTCACCGGCTCGCTCGGTGACTCGGCGGAAATTCAAGCCGCCATCAAACCCGGCGCCTGGAATGACTACACGATCATTGCCCTGGGCAATCACCTGCAACATTTCGTCAATGGCCGCCTGACGGTGGATGTAACCGATAATTGCGCCGCTAAAGCGCTACATTCCGGCGTGGTGGCGTTGCAATTGCACGCGGGCAGCCCCATGACGGTTGAGTTCAAGGACCTGCGGATCAAATCGCTGACGGATGATTTGGCGACCTTGAGCGGCACCTGGATTGTGACCGACGTGAAGGCGGACGACGTGGGGACGCTTAAGGACGATTTTGAAAAGCTCACCATCACCATCAAGGGCAAGCAATATGCGACTGAAAAATACGGCCAGGGCGATGTCGGCACGATTGCCTTGGATGCCAGCCAGACGCCAAAGCGATTGGATATTTACCCCGATACCGGCCCGGGCGCCGGACGGTTGATTCCGGCGATTTATGAGTTGAGTGGCGAGAATCTGCGCATCCGTTTCTCGACGCAGGATGGCGCGGGGCGGCCCGCCAATTTCAGCGGAAGCCCGGATTTTGGTGAAGCGATCATTACGTGCCGACGGAAATAGATCGGACGGCATCCACACAAAGAGAAAAGCGCATGAAAAAAATCATTGTGGGTTTGGCGATGCTGGGTTTGCTGGCGGGAGTCGGTTCGCAGGCTGCGGAGAAAAAAATCGTGTTCATTGCCGGCACGCCCAGTCACGCCCCGGGCGAGCACGAGCATCGGGCGGGTTGCTTGTTGTTTCAAACGTGCTTGCAAAACACCCCCGGCATTACTTCCGTGGTGTATTCCAACGGTTGGCCGGCCGATCCGAAAGCGTTTGAAAACGCGGCCACGATTGTGGTGTATGCGGATGGCGGCGGCGGCCACCCGCTGCTTCAGGGGGATCATCTGAAAACCATCGGGGCGTTGATGGATCAGGGCGTCGGGCTGGTTTGTCTGCACTATGCGACCGAACCCACCCTCGAGAAAGGCGAACGGGAATTTCTTGAATGGATCGGTGGCGCGTTCGAGATCAACTGGTCGGTGAATCCGCACTGGGACGCGCACTTCAAATCGCTGCCGGAGCATCCGGTGGCTCGGGGAGTAAAGCCCTTTCACATTATGGACGAGTGGTATTTTAACCTGCGTTTTCGCGATCAGATGCAAGGCGTTACCCCGCTGTTGAGTGCGGTGCCCGATGGCAGCACGACCAATCGCAACGATGGTCCGCACGAGGGCAATCCCGCCATGCGCGCCATGGTGGCACGAGGCGAGATTCAACACGTCGCTTGGGCGGCGGAACGGCCCGGCGGCGGCCGCGGCTTTGGTTTGACCGGTGGACATTTTCACAAGAACTGGGGCAACGACGACATGCGCAAATTGGTTTTGAACGCCATCCTCTGGACGGCGCATGTGGATGTCCCGGCGGCTGGATTCCAAAGTCAGGTTACGCCCGACCAATTAGCCGCCAATCTGGATTACAAGGGAGCGCGCCGACCTCCAGCGCAACCCCGCGCCCCGGGCGCCCCCGCTCCGGCCCGACGGTAACCCGGCAACCGAATCCCGCAGTTTCCCGAGGCCTGTGCGCTTCGGATTGAACTGCCGCCGGCGTGGCGGAGACGCCGGTTGAAGCAGAGGTTGGCGCACTGGTTTTCCGTGTCGAAATCCGCCTTTACAAAGGCGCGGGCGCCATGTCAGGCTAGCCCCGTTATGTGGAAGAAAACATTGCTCCTGCTACCCGTGCTGATTTTAGTGGCGGGCTGCGCTGCGGTCAGCACCAACATTTCGGCGCAACGGCAACCGCGCAATCCCACGGATCTCTATCCGGTGGAGGTGAAATTTACTTCGGAACAACAATCCCTGCGCTGGGACAGCATTCAAGCGACAGCCATTGTGGGCAAGGAAACCTTTCCCATGCGCCGGACGCATCTGATGAGTGATCGCTGGGAAGTGCTGATTCCCGTGCCGGCGGGAGTGAGTTCGGTTCGTTACCACTACAAGTTCGATTACTTGTATAATGGTTTTGGCGGACCGCGAAAAGGCAGCGCCTCTTCCAAGACCTACACGTTGCAGATCGTGGATCAATAATTGAAGTCGAGTCGGTTTTCACCCGGGCGTCCTTTGCTGGACGCCCGTTTTGCTTTCCATGCGTGATGGTCAGGTGGCAATAAGTTTTTTCTGCCGGTCAACATGGATTCAAGGTTGCCGCCGCTCGACAAGTGCCTTTGAATAGTGCGCGATGACTCGAAACACTTCTCAGCTGAACCAACCCAATCTCTCCATTTGGAGGTTGGGATTGTTGGGCTTCCTTATGGCGGGCTGGATGGTTGTTGCTTTTCCGGCGACCGCTCAAACGACTGAAACGCAATCCGGCCCGGTGTGGTTTGACGCTCGCGAATTAACCATCGAGGGCAAAGGTTGGACCGAGACCAAGGACTTTTATGATCGGCTGCCTGCCAAAGCCGGGAAGTTGGTGCGCGCTCCGGTATGGAGTTTAAGCCGCGATTCCGCCGGGTTGCGGGTCCGTTTTGTCACGGACGCCACAACCGTGTCGGCCCGGTGGACGTTACGGAAGGAATCACTGGCGATGTCACACATGGCGGCCACCGGAGTCAGCGGGTTGGATTTGTATCTCAAAGCCGACGGCCAATGGCATTGGATCGGGACCGGTCGTCCGGATCAGTCGCCAACGAATGAAAAGCCGCTCGTCAGCGGATTGACCGCCGAGCTGCGGGAGTTTGCGCTCTATTTGCCGCTTTACAACGGCGTCAAGGAAGTGCAGATCGGCGTCAATCCCGGAGCGCAATTGCGTGCCGCCGCTCCCGCCACCGCCAAGCCGATCGTCTTTTACGGCACTTCCATCACTCAGGGCGGTTGCGCGTCGCGCTCCGGCATGGCGTATCCGGCGATTCTGGGGCGGCAACTGGATTGGCCCACAATCAATCTGGGTTTCTCCGGCAACGGACGCAGCGAACCGGAATTGGCCACTTTGCTGGCGGAACTGGAGCCGGCGGTTTACGTACTCGACGCCTTGCCCAACATGAGTCCGGAGATGGTGGCGACGCGGTTGGAGCCGTTTGTTCAAACGCTGCGTCAGGCGCATCCCCGCACGCCCATCTTGCTCCTGGAAAGCATTGATTATCCGGCGGGAAAATTTGTGGCGGCAACGCGCGATCTGATCGCCGCCAAGAACGCCGAGTTGAAACGGGTTTATCAACGCTTGAAAAAAGCCGGGGTCAAGCAGTTGACTTATGTTTCCGCCGCCCGGTTGATCGGCACGGACGGATTGGGCACGGTGGATGGAGTGCATCCCACGGACCTGGGCTTTCTGCGCATGGCCGAGGGATTACAACCGGACCTGCGGCGCGCCCTTAAATTAACGCGTTGGAACGCGTCGAAGCCGTCAGCGGCGCTGCGCGGAGTCAGTCGCGGCGAATGACGAAACCGCGGAGGCGCGCCCAATGGGTGGTGGTTTCCGTGCCTTGATAAACTTGCAGGCTGATCTGGGGTGCGCCGTGGTGGGGCAGGGTGCATTGACCCGCCTTGCGCCAGTGCGTTTCATCCCCGAACCGATAGTCGCCGCGAATGGAATTATCCCTGACCGTCAGACGTAGTTGCACGCGATTGGCGGAGCTGGGCAGCAGCGCCACGGTTTGCGCGCGGTCCCGTTCCTCGCGCCCCATCACGATGCACAATTTTTCGTCCACCAATTCGAGTCCCAATTTGACCATGTGGCTGTCGTCATAATACCAGGCGAGGTTGGCCTGTTCGTATTGGCTGGTCGGATGGTTCTCCACGACCACGGAGATTTCCAGGGCGGCGTTCGTCGGGAGCGTAATCGGGCGCACGAGCACGTTGCGCGCATCATTGGGCGGCCCCCAAAGATTGCCGGGGCGTGGACGAATTTCCAATCCATTGGTGCCGACGCGCCAATTCGCTGCGTCTTCCCGCACCCAGGACCAGCCTTGTCCTAACTGGTTTTTGAACTCATCGCGGAACAGCTCCTCCGCACCAGTGGTTATCTGGGGCACAAAAAGCGAAAGCACAATCACACAAAGGCTCATCACGATTTTCATCACCGAATGATTCAATCCACAATCGCCAACTTGGCAAGCGCAAAGCGCCAGGGCTTACGCATTAAAAGCCGAGGAGGGATTGGAGGTAGGCATGGTCCCACGCGGCGTTGAGTTGTTTGCCTTT
>JBDHQI010000014.1:0-102972 GCA_039806955.1 Verrucomicrobiota bacterium
TTCAGACGCGCACGCCCAGCAACTGTTCAATCCACTTTGCTAAAATTGCGTTCCCTAAGTCCGACAGGCTGCTAGGTATAATCGAAGCGGCCCTTGGCGCGGAAGGCGTAATTGCGATAATTGCTGAAACCCGTGTTCTGCGCGATCTGTTGTCGCAGCGCCAGCAACTGCTCCAACTGCGTTTCAAACGCCTCCCGCTCCTCCAAGCGGCGCTGCGTCACCAACGCCCAGGCCTCCTGCCGCAACGGCCGATCCGGTACTTCGAGATATTTACCCATCACCACCAGCGTGCGTTCTTCCCTCTGAAATGTTACCGTCAACGCGCCGCTCAATTTTTGATACTGTTGGCCGATTTTGGCTTCCTCGGTTTCCAGGGCGACGTTTTCCTCGCGGAACAGCTCGACCAGATTTCTCACGTTCCGAATCAGCACCTCAAACCGTCATGCCGGTAGTTGGCTGCGCTGCGAATGCTCGATGAAGGCGCGCTCCAATTGAAACTGCCGCATTTTGAGCTGCGGCTCAATCTCCTCCACGAATTGCAAGTAACGCTGTTCGGCTTCGGATGATCCGTGTGACACGTCATCGCGATGTAACGGCGCGACGCCTCCTCATCCACGGCTGCGCTCAATTCACTCCACGCGATCAGCGCCGCTTCCAAGTCGGCTGCCGAACGCGCCTGTGCCAGGCGGGTCTCCAAGGTGTCAAACCATGGCGCCATTCGCGGCCAATCCGTAAAAATTAAATCTGCCGGAATAAACTGGCGCGGTTTGAACGGCGGCAACTCACCAAAAGGCAACAAATCCATGACTCCAGCGTAAGCGAGCGCGCCGGATCGTAAAAGCATTTCAACGTGGCGGGTTTCCAGTTAACGCCGGATCAGTGGTGGGCGCGGCGGCGGTGCTACCCTGGGTTGGGGTGGAACGGTCAGATTTGCCCACACTGAACTCAGATGGTTTGCTGGAGCGTATTAAATAAAAGTGGGGCCAATATATCTTTCTCCTGGTAGCAGCGGACGTGCGTCCGCTTCATCTGAATTCGGGAGAAAGTTAGAGCCGACTCGCGTCGGCTGTTACAGTTGCAGAAGCAAGGCGCGGCTACTGTTTTAGTTAAATAGCTATAATCATCAAAGCAGATGCCGACACTGCGGGCACTGGTAATCCAAGCATGACTGGCAGGGACGGGTTTGAGTCGTCCGCCAACTTCCAACTGAATTGATTGGAGCAAATATTACAGGTGGTAATCACCGGCGGCTTCGGGTTGGTAGAGAATTTCTTCCACTTTCATGCGCACGGTGCCACCCGGCACTTCCCATTGAAATTCGTCGCCGACCCGGTACCCCAGCATGGCGGTACCGATGGGAGCGACCACAGAGATGCGGCCCTGCTCGATGTTGGCCTGGTCGGGGAAGACAAGCGTGTAAATCAAATCCTCATTCGTTTCCAAGTCGCGCAGGCGGGCTTTGGAATTCATGGTGATAACGTCCGCCGGCACTTCCTTGTGACTAACGACGCGCGCATTGGCCAATTCCGCCCCCAGTTTGTGGAGGTCGTCGCGGGTTTTTTTATTGCTTTCCACGAGGGGTTGCAACCGCCGCATGTCCGCATCCGTGATGTAAATGATTCGAGGATTCATAATTACGTTATTGATGATTTGTTGATGATTTGAAAATTAACACAAGAAAAACCTGACCGATCAATTGGCCAGCCAGAACGCCATTTCGTTGACGCGCTCCGGCGCGCCGAGCACCAGCAACTGGTCGCCGGGCTGCAACGCTTCAAACCGATTGGGGCTGAGCACCGGTTTTTGTTCCCGTTCGATGGCCACAATTTGAATACCAAAAAGAGTGTTGAGCGCCAGTTCGCCCAGTGATTTCCCAACGCGCCGCGAAGTCGCTGGCACCGTCAGTTGGGACAATCCAAGATCGGATAATTTCGGCGCGTCCGCTTGCTCCGCGGTGGGTTGCGTTTCCGCGCACAACCAATGCTCCGCCTGGCGCAAGTTTTCATCCTGGCCGAGCAGCAACACCTTATCGTTTGGAAAAAGCATGACCTCCGCCGACGGGTTGGGGATGGTGATGCCCTGGCGTTCAATGCTGACAATCGTGCAGGAAAACGTCCGCCGCAACGGCAGCGTGGCAATGGATTTGCCCACCGCTTGGGAAACGTCGGGAATGGTGCACTCCGCGAGATTCAGCCCCCAGCGATTCTCGGATTCTGACCACCCGGCCAGCACGGGCCTTCCATCGGTGAAGGGCGACTCGGCCAACTGATGACGCAACTCGATTTCAAGCCGGCTGTGCAGCCGGATCAAGCGCCGCCAAAAAATACTGGTCAACGTGACCAAGACAACGAGCAACGCCACCCAGCCCCACCATGGAAACAATCCGTAGGGCACGAGCGCAGAAAACCACAACAGGAGACCCACCGCCGCCGCCCCTTTCAGACTGCGTTCAAACAGCGGGCGCAACAACGCGCGCCGATCACGCCCCTGGGTTGCCGATTCGGCGCAGATCATCGCGACCGCATCCACGTTCCGCCACAACGCAATCAGCGGGGTCAGCAGGACGATTCCGAATCCGATGCTCCAAGCCACCGCCAGACGGTTTGCCGCGCCCCAGTCCGTGCCCAGCCATTTGCCGGTGATTTTGTAAAGTGGCTGCGCGAAGATCAGCAGGCCGGAACAGAAGAGAATCAATAAACCAATTTGCACCACACGCGGGGCAATTAGTTTCCAAGTCAGGCTGGCGGCGCCGCGATGCTTCAAACTCTCAAACCAGTCGTGATAAAAGCCAATCCCTTCAGCCAAAAACCGAGGTTGCCGACGTTCCATCCAGGCGGCGAAACCGCCCGAGCGACGAATCAGCAACGGCGTGGTCAGCGACGTCAGCAAACAGACGCCGATACCAAGGGCGTAAAATGATTCGGGTACCAATTTCCCCTGAACGCCGGTCAGCGCGATGATCAGGGAAAATTCGCCGATTGGCGTGAGGCAGAGCGCCGCGCGCGCGGCATCGCGCATGGGCTGTCCGACCAGCAGCAAGGCTCCCGTGGTGGCCAGCGTGCGCCAGACCACGGCAATCACAAACACGCCCAGCACCAGCAGCCAGACATCCCCCACCAGTTTGAAATCGAATAACATGCCAATCGCCACAAAAAAGACGGGTGCGAAAACGTCGCACAATCCGCCCAGCACCTGGTTCACTTGTTCGCTGCGCCCAGTGGAGGAAACTATGGCCCCAAGCAAAAACGCGCCCAAGGCCGGCGAGAATCCGGCTTTCGCGGAAACCAAGGCCATCCCCAGTAACAACCCCACAATGGTCAGGGAGCGAAGTTCCGAAGTCACGCCGAGATTCAAACGTTTCAGCAAAGCGGGCACGAATAACAGCGCGGCCACGACCAGCAGAACGATAATGGCTTTCAGCCGCAGTACCGTGCCAAAGACCACGGCCGTGTCAGTTTCACCAACCCGAATGAGTGAGGACAGCACGGTCAGCGTAACCACCGCCACCATGTCATCCAGCGCCGTCACCGTGAGCGCCGTCTGACCGAACCGACTGTGAAGCGCGTTGGCTTCGCGCAGACTTTTACCCAATACCGCCGTACTGGAAACCATCAACATCCCAGCGAGCACCAAACTGTGCGTGCTTGGCCAACCCAGCGCGGCGCCAAGCATCCGGCAGCCAACGAGGACCAGCGCCGCAATCAATAGCGTGGCCAGCACCAGCGGAATGCCGACCTTGCGCAGGCGTTGCAGTTTGATGCCCTGACCAATACTGAAAATCAGAAAGACCAACCCGATTTGCGCGAGTGATTGAATCCGGTCCGGACTGCTCACCAGCGCGTAGGAGTGCGTGTGCGGGCCGATCAAAATCCCGGCGGTGATATAACCAATCACCACGGGCAGACCGATGCGCTGGCAAAACCAGGCCGCCGCAGCGGCCACCAGCATCACCAATCCCAAATCTTGAATGAAATCAATTCCCGACATCCGAATTTAGACGTAATTAACTTCCGGCAATGGTTCCAATTTGGTTGCCTCCTGAAAAGCGACTTTTTGAAATATGGTTCATAAATGCGGCAGTTGGTATTGGGTGGTTGAGGGCGGGCGGACGTCCGACCTTCGCCTCATTGAGCAATCGCCCGTTGAGCGAAAGCGACCATCGAAGCGGGATCAGGACAACAGGGCGCGGCAAAGGCGACTGGAAGGCGCGACCGAATCGGTTGGTGATGCCGCCCCATCTCCACGCGCGAGCGGCTCAGATTCTTCCGGGACTTGGCCACGAATGATCTGAGGCTACGCGCCACGCTTTGAATGATGTTGGCCTGCCGTCTCACTATCACTTTTCCGTTAGGACGCTTTTGGATACTCGCACGTTAAATTTCCAACCATTCGGATTGGAACATTAACTCACTGTCGCTCCATCCGCGGCCGTTGGTTCAAACGCTTGGGGTTTGGAATTTCGCGAGCCGGTTACGCGACAGTGTTCGTGCCGGAGCATAGAGGATCACACGAATAACGCAAGCAAAGGTGCGCGGGAACTTTTGTTCAGCGGCAGAAGCGGGATGACCGACTGATGATTGCGCGACGGCGTTGGCGTGTTTTCAGGTTGTGAAAAATAATTTCTTTGACGCGTAAGTTAGCGTTCACTAGCTTTTGGGCAGATGCGATTCCAACGCATGTCAGCCAAGGACCGAAAACGCGCCATTGTCCGCGCGGCCCTGCCCTTGTTTGCGAACAAAGGTTTTGCCGCGACGACGACACGGGAACTGGCGCGCGCGGCAGGAGTTTCCGAGCCGTTGCTGTACCGGCACTTTCCCAGCAAGGAAGCGCTGTATGAGGCCATTCAGAATTTTTGCTGTCAGGGCAACGATCCCGTCGTCGAGCGCCTGTCTCGTCTTACACCTTCCACCGCCACGCTGGTGCAATTGGTTTATTATCAGATGCGCTCGCTCGTTTTACATAAACTGGTGAGCGAGGTCAAAGTGGACACGCCGTTTCGGCTGATGTTGAACAGCCTGTTGGAGGATGGTGCGTTCGCGCGTCTGCTTTATCGCAACCGGGTCGCCTCTTTTTCTGCGCGTATGGAAAGTTGTCTGGAAGCCGCCATCGCGGCTGGTGACGCGGTGGACAGTCCGGCCTCGATTGAAAATCGCGTGCGCTTTGCGCATCACGTGGCGGCCTGGCTGGCCATCATGCACCTGCCGAAAAAGACGGCGATTGATTATCGCACTGCGCGGGAAGATTTGTTGAATCAAGCGCTCTGGTTCGCGTTGCACGACATGGGCCTGACTGACAAGGCCATCAAGACGCATTACGATTCGGCGAAATTG
Organism: Verrucomicrobiota bacterium; assembly: GCA_039806955.1. Lineage (GTDB taxonomy): Bacteria > Verrucomicrobiota > Verrucomicrobiia > Limisphaerales > JADLHS01 > JADLHS01. The sequence goes on from JBDHQI010000014.1 coordinate 5,331, forward strand.
AAGCGCGCCTTCAAGAAAGAATGGCGTTAAGGAAAGCTCCCGCGCCGGTCGCAGCTTCCCCAGTTTTTGCAAAACATGAAATCAAAGTTCCTCATCCGATTGCCCGATATTTACCATCGCCTCCCTCGCAGCGCGGGTTGGTTGTTGCCCGCATTGGGGTTGCTGGCTGGATGCAACGACAAACCGACCACCACCCAGACTGCGCCGCCGCCCGAAGTGGAAGTCTTTACCGTCACCCGTCAGAACCTGGCGCTGACCAATACGCTGCCGGGCCGCATTGATCCGGTGCGAATCGCGCAGGTGCGCGCGCGGGTGGATGGCGTGGTGCTCGAACGAAAATTTAATCAAGGCTCGAACGTCAAGGCGGGCGAGTTGCTATATCAAATTGATCCCGCCCCGTTCCAGGCGATCTACGACAGCGCGCAAGCCAGTCTGGCCAAGGCGGAAGCCAACTGGGTACAGGCGCGGCAATTGGCCGAGCGCTATGAGCCGCTGATGCGGATGAATGCCGTCAGCAAACAGGATTACGATAACGCCACGTCCGCCGCGGCGCAGGGTCAGGCTGAAGTCATGGCCGCCAAAGCCGCCTTGGAAACAGCAAAAATCAATCTGGGTTATTGCCAGGTGGTCGCGCCCATTTCCGGACGGATCGGACCGGCGCTGGTGACGGAGGGCGCGCTGGTCAGCCAGACGGCGGCGAGCGAAATGGCGGTGATTCAGCAAATGGATCCCATCTATTTTGATTTCACCGAGTCCACCCGCAACGTGATGAAACTGCGCCGCCAGTTGGATGCCGGGCAATTACGAAGCCTGCCCTCGGGCGAGGCTCAGGTGACGTTGTTGCTGCCCGATGGCACGGTCTATCCACATGCGGGCAAATTATTGTTTTCGGATATTTCCGTGGATGCAAGCAGCGGCATGATCACGCTGCGCGCTGAATTTCCCAATCCCGAAAACTGGCTGTTGCCCGGCATGTTCGTCATGGGGCAAATCGCGCAGGCGATGGCGCCGGAAACCATATTGGTGCCGCAGCGCGGCGTAACCGTTGGCGCGGATGGCCAGGCCAGCGTGTTGTTGCTGCAAAGCAATAACGTGGCGCAAACGCAACCGGTGCAGTTGGGGGAGGCGGTCGGCGGCAACTGGGTGATCAAAAGTGGATTGCAGGCGGGCGACCGCGTGGTCGTGGCTGGATTGCAGAAGGCTCGTCCCGGTATGGAAGTTCATCCGCGTTCCGGCGGCTCGACCACCACGAACACCGTTGCGACTACGGCTGAAAAGTAAGGGAATCGCGTCATGCCAAAGTTCTTCATTGATCGCCCAGTTTTTGCCTGGGTCGTTTCGATTCTCATCATGTTGGCGGGGATCATGGCGATCTCCAACCTCCCGGTGGCGCAATATCCAAACGTCGCGCCGCCCTCGATTTCCATTACGGCGACTTACGCGGGCGCTTCCGCACAGACGGTGCAGGACACGGTGACTTCCGTGATTGAGCAGCGCATGAACGGCTTGGACCGTTTGCTCTACATGTCATCCAGCAGCAGCGGCAGCGGTCAGGCCACCGTGACACTGTACTTTGAATCCGGCACGGACCCGGACATTGCCCAGGTACAGGTGCAGAACAAGCTGCAACTGGCCGTGCCCAGCCTGCCGATGACGGTGCAACAACAGGGCATCGTGGTTACCAAGTCCACGCGCAATTACCTGATGTTTTTCGCGTTGTCCTCCACGAACAACTCGATGAATTTCATCGAACTGGGCAACTTCATCGCCACCACGTTGCTCGATCCGATCAGCCGGGTCACCGGCGTGGGCGAGGCGAACCTGTTCGGCACCGAGTACGCCATGCGCATCTGGTTGAATCCCGAGAAGCTTCTCGAATTTCAACTGGCGGCCAATGACATCATCGCCGCGGTGCAGGCGCAGAACGCGCAGGTGCCGGTCGGCCAGATCGGCATGTTGCCCGCAGTGAAGGGGCAGGAAATCAACATCACGTTGCAGGGACAAACCACACTGACCACGCCCGAAGAGTTTGGCAACATTCTGCTCCGCGTAAATTCCAATGGCTCGCGGGTGCATCTGCGCGACGTGGCGCGGGTGGAACTGGCGGGCGCGGCTTACGTCACGCAGACTCGCGTGAACGGTCGTCCGGCGGCGGCGATTGGCATCCGGCTGGCGCCGGGAGCGAATGCCCTGGCCACATCGGACGCGGTACGGAAACGCGTCAAACAACTCTCGGAATTTTTTCCACCCGGCGTCAAAGTCACCTACCCGTACGACTCGACGGAATTCATTCAGGAATCCATCAAGGAGGTTGTAATCACCTTGCTTGAAGCCATCTTCCTGGTCTTTTTGATCATCTATCTCTTTCTGCAAAGCATTCGCACGGCCTTCATCGCCACCATCGTGATCCCGGTGGCATTGCTCGGAACATTCGCCATCATGTACGTAATGGGCTTTTCCATCAACGTGCTGACGATGTTCGGCATGGTGCTGGCCATCGGGATTCTGGTGGACGACGCCATCGTCGTGACCGAAAACGTCGAACGCATCATGAGCGAGGAGGGATTGCCCGCGCGCGAAGCCACGCGCAAAGCGATGGATCAAATCACCGGTGCGTTGATTGCCATTTCGCTCGTGTTGACGGCGGTCTTTATTCCAATGGCTTTCTTCGGCGGTTCAGTCGGGGCGATTTACCGGCAATTCTCGCTGACGCTGGTCGCGTCCATGGTTTTCTCCGTGTTTCTCGCGATGTCGCTGACGCCCGCCTTGTGCGCCGCGTTGCTGAAATCGGTGCAGGCGGGCCACCACGTTGAGAAGCGCGGATTCTGGGGTTGGTTCAACCGTAAATTCAATGCGGCCACCCACCGCTACGAAGGTCGCGTCGCCCGCATCTTAAGACGTGCGCCGCGTTATCTGCTGCTCTACGCCGGTATCGTCGCGGTCGTTGTCTGGCTGTTCTGGAAATTGCCCTCGGCATTTTTGCCTTCGGAAGATCAAGGGTATCTCATTACCAACGTGGTCCTGCCCGTCGGCGCCTCGACGGAACGCGCGCTGGCCGTGCTGAAAGAGATGGAGCAATTCTACCTCGCGCAACCAGAGGTCGAAGACATGATTGCGGTCGCGGGTTTCAGTTTCAGCGGTCAGGGCCAGAACGCGGGGATTTCCTGGGTGCGCCTGAAACCGTGGCGGGATCGTCCGGGCGCGGAACATTCGGTGCAATCACTCATCAACCGCGCTTTCGCCGCTTTCAGCAAGATTCCGGACGCGATCATTTTCCCGCTCAATCCCCCTCCGATTCCGGAGTTGGGCGTCGCTTCCGGTTTCGATTTTGAATTGCAGGATCAAGCGGGACTTGGCCACGCCCGATTGATGGAAGCCAAGGAGCAGTTGTTCGCGTTGGCGGCAAAGGACCCGCACATCACGCAGTTGCAAATGCAGGCGTTGGAAGACACCCCGCAACTCAAGGTGGATGTGGATCAAACCAAGGCCGAAGCCCTGGGCGTTTCACTGGCGGATTTGAATGCCACCCTGACCACGGCCTTCGGTTCGTATTACATCAATAACTTCGTCAACGGCAACCGCGTGCAACGCGTGATCGCGCAGTTGGACGCGCCGTATCGGATGCTGCCGCAGGACATGGGCGGCACTTACGTGCGCAGTCGAAATGGCACGATGGTGCCACTGGCGGAACTGGTTTCCACGCGGTGGATTCATAGTTCGCCGGCGTTGCAGCACTACAATGGATTTCCGTCACTGGAAATCATCGGCTCAGCGCCCTCGGGCGTGAGCATTGGCCAAGCCATGGACGCCATGGAACGGCTGGCAAAACAATTGCCGGAGGGCATCGGCTACGAGTGGACCGGGCAATCCTTCGAGCAATTGCTCTCCTCCAAACAAGCGCCCTTGTTGTTGGGACTCTCCATGCTGGTTGTATTTTTGGCGTTGGCGGCATTGTACGAAAGTTGGTCCATCCCCTTCTCCGTCATGCTGGTGGTCCCGCTCGGTATTTTGGGCGCGTTGCTCGGTGCCGAGTTGCGCGGCCTGCCGAACGACGTGTTCTTCAAAGTCGGCTTGTTGGTCATCATCGGGTTGTCCGCCAAGAACGCCATCCTCATTGTCGAATTCGCCAAAGACCTGGAAGCGGAAGGGCATGATTTGGTCGAAGCAACGCTGCTGGCTTCGCGGCAACGGTTGCGCCCAATCCTGATGACTTCGCTCGCGTTTATTCTGGGAGTCTTGCCACTCGCGTTGAGCACGGGCGCCGGCGCGGCCAGCCGCCACGACATCGGCACGGGAGTCGTGGGCGGCATGATTACCGCGACCGTTCTGGCCATCTTTCTAGTGCCGGTATTCTACGTCGTGGTGCGCCGGATTTTCCGACGCAGAAAGGCTGCGCTCACGCCGCTCCCGGCGGCAGCAGCGACGGCAGTGGAAGGAGACGAGCATCATGAATAAATTGCTACTGAGTTTGGTAATGGTGGTTGGACTGGTGGGCTGCACCATGACGCCACGGTACGAACGCCCGCAATCCACCGTCGCCGATTCTTGGCCGCAGCCCGGACTGGCGACTGGCAGTTCCAGCAACGAACTGGTGACGGCCGACATCGGCTGGCGGGATTTCTTTCGCGACGCTCAATTGCAGCGTCTGCTGGAAGTGGCCTTGACGAATAATTCCAATCTGCGGCTCGCCATGTTGAACGTGGCGGCGTATCAAGCGCGATATCGGATTCAACGCAACGAACTGATTCCAGTGGTGAACCTCAACGCCGGTGGTTCGCGCCAGCGCGTGGTCAACGGGTTGGCGGGCACTACGGGACCGGTGACTTACAGTCAGTATTACGCCAATCTCGGAATGGCCAGTTACGAGGTGGATTTGTTCGGCCGCGTGCGCAGTCTCAAAGGCGAGGCGTTGGAAAGATATTTCGCCGCTGAGGAAACACAACGCAGCGCGCAGATCGCGTTGATCGCCGAAGTCAGCGGCGCGTATTTAACGCGACGCGAGCTGATGGAGCAACTCGCGGTCGCTCAGCAAACTCTGGCGGCCGTTCAGCGCGCTTACGATCTGACCAAGGCCAGTTACGACGTCGGCACGGTTTCCGAACTGGATTTCCGCATGGCCGAGGCGCAGGTGGAAACCGCCCGCGCCAATGTGGCCGGCTTCGAACAGCAATTGGCGCAACAGGAGAATTACCTGGTCTTTTTGTTGAGCCAGCCGTTGCCCGCGGATTTGCCCCCCGCGGCGCCATTCGAGGAACAGCTCGGCTTTCCCAACGTGCCCGCCGGGTTGCCATCCGATTTGTTGCAGCGCCGTCCCGACATTCTGGCGGCGGAACACGAATTGAAGGCGGCCAACGCCGTCATCGGCGCGGCGCGCGCGGCGTTTTTCCCGACCATAACGCTCACCGGTTCAGCCGGTTTCTCCAGCACGGATTTGGAAAATCTGTTTGTGCCCGGATCGCGGGTGTGGAGTTTTGCGCCACAACTGCAATGGCCGATTTTCGCCATCGGCACCATGCGGGCGGGTTTGGATGCAACCAAAGTGGGCAAATTGATCGAGGTGCAGAATTATCAGCAAGCCATTCAAACCGCCTTCCGCGAAGTGGCCGACGCGCTGGCGGCGCAAAAGACCATCCAGACACAGCTCGCTGCCAATCAGGCGCTGGTCCAAGCCGAGCAACGCCGGTTTGAACTGGCTGATGCCTGCTTTCGCCACGGGGTGGATAGCTATCTGAATGTGTTGACCGCGCAACAGGCGCTTTATAGCGCACAGCAAAATCTGATTCGCGCGCGCTACGCCCACTGGTTCAACCTGATCAATCTGTATCAGGCGCTGGGTGGCGGCTGGCAGGAATACACCCACACGGCCGCTGCGGAATAGCGGAGATCACCCACGTTTTGACGCCGGTTAATCCACTTGGAACTTGTCCGGATCCTCGACCGCATCGTCGCGATCATTCCGGTTGCGAACCTCGGCGTTCAAATGGTACGCGATGCGCCAAATGTGGTATCCGATGGTGTCCAGTTGCCGCAGACCATCAAGCGCGCGCAAAGCCTGATCGGATTCGATGACACCGCGGGCGCTTTCTTTCAACAAGGTGGCGCGCCCGCGGCGACGCCGTTCGGCAAGGATTTGTGACGGTCGTTGCAATTGCTCATCAAAGCGAACCGAAGACTGACCTTGCTGCGCGGTTTGCGCCAGCGCCAACAGCTCCATCACCATCCGCTTGGATTCCTGCACTCTCGGTTCATCGCCGAACGCGTCAGGTTCAAAATCATCCTTCGCAGCTACCGCCAGGCGGAATAAATGATCCAGCGCATGGAAAATGGACGCGCGGGTATTTTGATGATCGGCGGGAGAAGCGGAAAAGGTTATCAGGCCCAGGAAGCGTCGGGTTTCCTGCAACGCAGTCAGGACGGTGGTCAATCGTTCGGCGTTGGGTCGAATATTCTGTGTGATGGCGCGATCCAGGGTGGCGAGAATTTCAGTGAAAGCCTCCCGCAACGTGCGACGCACGGCTTCAATGGCCACTTCAGGCACTTCCACCAGCGAGGCGTCGAGATGTCGCGTCAAAACCGGACCGCGCTCGGGGATCAACCGTTCCACAAAGGCGCTAAACGCCGACACTTTCGGGAGGAATAACAACCCAGCCAACAGCGTGAACCCGGAATGAAACGCCGCCAAAATCACCGCGCCAAATTGCAGGTTGAATTGGTGTTCAATCCAGCGCGTCGCCCAGAGAAACAGCGGCGCGATAAGAAACGCCAGCAGCCCCGCCGCCAGGCTGAATAAAATATGGGCCAGCGCCGTGCGTTTGACGGATGCCGTGGCGCCAATCGCCACCAAAGCCGAGGTGGACGTGGTGCCGATGCTCGCGCCGATGACCAACGCCGTGCCCTGATCCAGATCAATCATGCCGGAATGAAAGGCGGTCAACGTCATCGCCACCGCCGTCGCCGAAGATTGCGTGAACACGGTTAACACGATGCCGGCGCCCACCAACAAAGCTCGGGCGAGGATCGTTCCCCGCGGCAGGTCCGCCGGTGAAAAGGAGGTTGAGAGCGGAATTAAACCGGTCTGCAAGATGTCAATGCCCATGAACATCACTCCAAAACCGGCCAGCGCCAAAGCGACGCCGGCTTTGCGACCGCGCATCACCAGCCGCAATACCGCGCCCAGTCCCACCAACGGAAACGCCAGTTTTCCAATTCCAAATTTCAAGCCAGCCAACGCCACCAACCAACCCGTGCTGGTCGTGCCCAAACTCGCGCCGAGGATGATTCCAATGGATTGCGAAAAGGTGAGAATGCCCGCGCTGACGAAACCAATGGTGGCGAGCGTCGTCGCACTGGACGATTGCGCCAGCACGGTGATTCCGGCGCCGGAGATGAACGCCGCCAGCGGTTTGGCGGTAAAGCGGACCAGAATGCGCCGCAGCGCATCGCCCGCGGCTGTTTTCAATCCGTCGGTGATGAGAAAGACGCCCAGCAGAAATAATCCGCCCCCGCCAAGCAGTTGCGAAATCAAAGTAATCTGTTGCTGAAGCTCCACGCCCGAATGAAAAGTCGCTTAATTCCCAGGACGCCTGGTTTTAGGCGCGCCACCCTCGCGGAGGGAATCCAACCGCTCGCTGAGTTGGGTCGCCAGTTCGATGCTGCCCGAAGTCTCCGGCGCTTCCCAACAGCAATCGGGATAATCACGCTTGAACCGGCGGATCACCGGCTGCGTTTCGCGACGATAGGTGGCGAACCGGCGCCGGATCGTCGCGGGTTGATCGTCCGCGCGCAACTCGAGTTTGCCGCCGCAACCGTCACATGTTCCCACTTTCGACGGCGGATTCATTTGCAAATTGTAAAGCCGACCGCACTCCGGGCAGACGCGGCGTCCGGCGATGCGTTTCAGCGCGGTCGCGAGTTTCAACGTGAGGATTCCCACGAGACAAAGGTTCAGGCGCTGCGTTTCCAGCAGTTCAAAAAATACTTCGGCCTGTCCCAAGTGACGCGGAAATCCATCAAACAGAACCCAGCCCGTTTTGACTTTTTTCAAGCGCGCTTGAATCACCATCTTGACGACGTCGGTGGGGACGAGCTTACCCGCGGCTTTGTCATGCTTGATGCGTTTGCCGATGGCGGTTCGCAATCGGATTTCGCGCTCCAGCAGATTCCCGGTTTCGATCACCGTCAGCGGTTGTTTCACGTTGAGCGCGCGAACGATGGTCGTCTTCCCGCTTCCGGGCGGGCCGAACAACACCGCGGCGCATTTCGATCTGGTTCGCACGTTCCTGGTGGGGGCGGAAGCGCTCATTTCCGAATGCGGCTCCGGGCTGCCAACAACCGTTTCATCACGTCGTGGAGATTGCCATTCCAGCCCTTCGTTCCGAAGGCAGCGTGCAACTTTTTGTAGAGGGCGTAGAGTTCGCGATAGGTTGCGCATGCCGCCGTGCGCGGTTTGAAGACGCGCGGTTTCAGTCCGGTCATCGCGCGTTGGGCGGATTCACAATTCACATACGCACCCGCCACCACCGCGCCGGCAATCGCCGAACCCAGCGCGCAGGTCTGCGCCGAGCGCGAGACTTTCATCGGACGTCCGGTCACATCCGCATAGATTTGCATGACCACCGGATTCTTTTCCGCGATGCCGCCGCAGTTGATGATTTGCCTCACCTTCACGCCGTATTCCTCGAAGCGATTGATGATCGTCAGCGCGCCGAAAGCCGTCGCTTCAATGAGCGCGCGATAAATCTCCGCCGGCGTTGTATAAAGTGTTTGTCCCAGCAGCAGTCCGGTCAGGCGTTGATCCACCAGCACGGTGCGATTGCCGTTGTTCCAATCGAGCGCCAGCAGACCGGATTCACCGGGGAGCAATCTGGCGGCGGCTTTGGTGAGTTTTTCATGTGAACCCATTTTTTTGCCGCCGGGTTGAAGGTAATTCACGAACCAGTTGAAGATGTCACCCACTGCGGACTGACCGGCTTCGAGGCCATGATAACCGGGCAGAATGCTGCCGTTGACAATGCCGCAAAGTCCCGGCACGTCGGCGAGGCGTTGCCCGGTCGGCACTACCATCATGTCGCAGGTGCTCGTGCCGATGATTTTCACCAAGGCCCCCGGAGCGATGCCCGAGCCAACCGCGCCCAAATGCGCGTCCAGCGCCCCGACGGCAACCGGAATGCCGGCCGGCAGTCCGGTGCGGCGCGCCCAAGCCGTAGTCAACTGGCCGGCGGCTTGAGCAATCGTGCCCGCGCGGGTGGACAGTCGGGAACGCAACCGCCCCAGCTTGGGATCAAGCTGTGCCAGGAAGTTTGCGTCGGGATATCCACCCCAATCCGCGTTAAACATCGCCTTGTGTCCAGCCGCACAAACCCCAATCGTCAGTCGGTCCGGAGCTTCGGTGCCGGTCAGCATCGCGGGCACCCAGTCGGCACATTCCACCCAACTGGCAGCAGCATCGAATACCTTCGGCGCGGTGCGGCGGCAATGCAGAATTTTGCTGAAGAACCATTCGCTGGAATAAATACCGCCGCACTTGGCGAGATATTGGGGCCGTCGCTTGCGGGCGAGTTCCGTAATTTCAGCGGCTTCGGCAATGCTGGTATGATCTTTCCACAACCACGCCAGGGCCGCCGGATTTTTGGCAAAGCAAGACTGGAGCGCGAGCGGACGCCCTTGCGCGTCAACCGGGAGCGGCGTGCTGCCGGTGGTGTCCACGCCGATGCCGATGATCTGTTCAGGCTGGAAACCGCGCACCTTTTTCTTGGCGCTTTGCACCACCTGCTGGAGCGTGATGGCGGCGCCCTTGATGTAATCTGCCGGGTGTTGGCGGGCGAGATTCGGATCGTGCGCGAGGATGACTCCGTCCGTGCCGTGCTCGTATCCCCAAACGGCGGAGGCGACCTCCTGGCCGTTGGCCACATTGACGATGAGAGCGCGAACCGAGTTCGTGCCGTAATCCAGTCCGATGGAGTATTGTTCGCTCATAAAATTCCCAGACGAGTGAAGCAAAGTCGGAGAATCTTACAAGTCTGGAGCGCAATCCAAACGCTCATTCCGGCGCGGTCAGAGCGGATCAAGACACGTCGTGCAACCGATAAAACCCGTTCGTGAATTCCAACCCGCCGGTCCATTCGATCGGACTGGAAACCGGTTTCCACTAAACCAGTGCGGTCATTCTATTTCGGGCCGACGAGTACCGGGTGGGGGCTGCGCCGCATCACGCCTTCGGTGGTTGAGCCAAGCCGCTTTCTTTTTCAATTCATCCCGACCGCGAAGCTTTGAGTTTGGTGACAAAATTGCCCCAAATGAGTGCTTGCAAGCCGGTCATGAAGCATCTAGTCTTTGCGCTCCCATTTTGGGAACCGCCTCGTAATGGCAAGACCAAATCGGCTGAGGCAACAAACGAGATAAATTTATGGCAGTTAGAATCCGCATGAAACGCATCGGGTGCAAAAACAACCCGGTGTACCGCATTGTCGTAGCCGACAGCCGCAGTCCGCGCGATGGTAAATTTTTGGAAGAAATCGGCACGTATCAACCCCAAATCAAGGGTAATAACGTGAAACTCGACTTGGACCGTACCAAATACTGGATCGGCAAAGGAGCGCAACCGAGCGACACCGTCGCCAGCTTTATCAAGAAAGCGGAACGAGCCGCGGCATAAACTCCGTCGCCCGACCGCGCCGCGCATGATTTCGGCAGCGGAAATTTCACGGGTTCACGTTCAGACTCAAAAGCAAAGCGGATGCAAGCGTTCCTCGAATACATTGTGAAGGGGCTGGTGGATAACCCGAACGCAGTCACCATCACGCCGCAGGAACGCAGTGGACAAACGGTTTATGAACTGCGGTTGGACGCACAGGACGTGGGCAAGGTGATCGGACGTCAGGGACAAACGATCAATGCGATTCGATCGTTGCTGACGGCGGGTAGCGCGAAGAAAGGAATCCGCTGCACCTTGGAAATTGTCGAGGCCGATCCGCCCCGGCGTTGACCGCTGGCAGGCGGCAGTTGACTTGAGCATGAAAATTGACGTGCTCACACTTTTCCCGGCAATGTTCGCCGGGCCGTTGGATGAAAGCATCATCAAACGCGCGCGGCAGGCGGGCTTGTTGGAATTGCGATTGCATCAGTTGCGTGATTGGGCCAAAAATCGTCACAAGACGGTGGACGATCGTCCGTTTGGCGGTGGGCCAGGCATGTTGTTAAAGCCGGAGCCGATTTTCGCAGCGGTGGAAAGTCTGCGGCGCGAAAATACGCGCGTGATTTTAATGTCGCCGATCGGACGAAAGTTTGATCAAGCGATCGCCGCGCAACTGGCGGAACAATCGCATTTGCTGATTGTAACGGGGCACTATGAAGGTTTTGACGAGCGGATTCGCGAAGCCTTGGCGGATGATGAAATCTCCATCGGGGATTATGTGCTGACGAACGGCGCACTGCCCGCGATGGTTGTAGTGGACGCGGTAACGCGATTACTGCCGGGGGTGTTGGGCGCTGCGGCCAGTGCCACGGAAGAATCGTTCAGCGACGGCGAATTGGAATATCCGCAATGGACGCGGCCGGTGGAATTTCGCGGGATGAAAGTTCCCGAGGTGCTGGTTTCAGGCAACCACGCCGAAATCGCCAAATGGCGGTTGAAACAGGCCCAGCAGCGCACAGAGCAACGACGACCAGATTTGGTTCGCAAGCGTGAGCGAGCGACAAAATAGAAAGATTATTTATGAACCAGGCATTGTTGGACAAAATTCATTCGGAACAATTTCGTAAGAACAGCGTCGCGTTTGGCGTGGGGGACACGGTCAAGGTACACACCAAAGTCGTCGAAGGTGACAAGGAACGCATCCAGGTGTTCTCCGGCGTGGTCATCGGCAAACGCGGTCGCGGCTTGAACGAAACTTTCACCGTCCGCCGCATCAGCTACGGTGAAGGCGTGGAACGCATCTTTCCCCTGCACTCGCCGCGCGTGGATAAAATCACAGTGGAACGTCACGGCGCGGTTCGTCGGGCCAAGTTGACCTATCTGCGTCATCGCCTGGGCAAAGGCGCCACACTCGTAAAGGAGAAAACCACCAAGGTCAGCACCACAGCGGCCAAACCCAAAGCTGCTGCGGTCCAGGCCAAAGGCGATGACTTGACGGAAATCGAAGGCGTCGGGCCGAAAATTGCCACCGCGTTGAACGAGGCGGGCATCCACACTTTCGTGGAAGTCGCTGGCACGTCGGTTGAGCGCTTGAAGGAAATTCTGGCAACGGGAGGAGAACACTTGAAGCAATGGGACCCCGCTACATGGCCGGAACAGGCAGCACTGGCCGCCAAAGGGGATTGGGACGCATTCAAGAAACTCAAAGAAGAACTTAAAGGCGGACGCCGCGTCTAAGATTTCATTCCAATTTTTCGACCAGGCGAGGCTGCGGCCTCGCCTTTTGGTTTTTCTTTTCCGGGCCCAATCATCTATCGCCACAAGGCGTTGCCCGTGGTTTGAGCCACAGGCATATTTTCAAATGCCGGTTTTCCGCGAGGATGGTTCTGTAAAACTGTTCCTTGGCGGACGTGTGTTTACCGCACCAGGTCTGGCCGGAGGGCAGCTTCGCGGTGTCAGGAAACTCGTCAAAATCAAGTTTCAACACCACTATCGGCGCGGCGGACGAACGATATTGAAGACCAAAGGCGTGTTTGATGAACTGATAATTGAGACGGAAATACGCGCCTTCGCCCCGATGATGCTATCTACTACTTGCGCCATATCCCCGATCCCAAAAGGAAACCTATCGTATTCCTTCACCTCCCGTCTTCTGACCCGGTCCGGTTTTGATCGCACGCAGAATTCCGGTTTTGATGGTTGCACGACATCAAATCAAAATTGAATTGTCCGAAGTGGCGCGTCCCGGCAAGCTGAAGACCGATTATGCAGCAAGTAAACGTAGGGATGTTGGGCGGGGGCACGGTCGGCAGCGGGGTCTATCACGCCTGGGAACAAAACCGCGGACTGATGGCCGCGCGACTAGGCGTCAAAATCAACTTTCAGAAAGTCGCCGTCAAAGCATTCGACGAACCCCGACCTTATCAAATCCCCACAGCGCGGTTGACCACCGACTGGCAGGAAGTCGTCCATGACCCGCAAATCCAGATCGTCGTCGAGCTGGTCGGCGGAACCGGTCTCGCGCGGACCATGGTTCTCGCCGCGTTGCAACAGGGAAAAACCGTGGTCACAGCCAACAAAGCGTTGTTGAGCGACTGCGGGCCGGAACTATTCACCGCCGCCATGAAAACCGGCGCAAACCTGTATTACGAAGCCAGTGTCTGCGGGGGAATCCCCATCATCAAGTCGCTGCGCGAAGGTTTCGTCGCCAACCAATTCTCCGCCATCTACGGCATCGTCAACGGCACCTGCAATTACATCCTGTCGCGGATGAAGCAGGAAGGCGCGGATTTTGCCGCCGTGCTGGCCGAAGCACAAAAGCAGGGTTACGCGGAGACACCGCCCGATCTCGATATTGACGGCAAGGACGCGCTGCATAAAACCGGCATTTTGGCGTCGCTGGCGCACGGTTTCTGGGTGCCGGCGAAAAAAATTCACACCGAGGGCATCCGGAACGTGTCCGCAATTGACATGCAGTTTGCCGACAAACTGGGCTACACCATCAAGCTGCTGGGCATCGTGAAGAAACTCGCCGACCGCAAAGGCGGCATCCAGGTTTCCGTGTATCCCACTTTGATTCCAAACGCGCACGTGCTGGCCAGTGTGAACGGCGTGTTCAACGCCTGCTTTGTGCGCGGCGATATTGTCGGCGACACGTTGTTTTACGGCCGCGGCGCCGGCAAGGATGCCACCGCCAGCGCAGTGTTAAGCGACGTGGCGGATGCCGCGCTTGATTTGAAGCTCGGCACGAAGGTTCGAATAGCGCCATTCAACGCGCACACTCGCGGCGGCCGCATCCGGCCGATGGCCGAAATTGTGTCGCGTTATTATCTGCGTTTGAACACGGTGGATAAACCCGGCGTGCTCGCGAAAATTGCGGCAATTTTGGCGCAGACAAAAATCGGCATCGCTTCGGTGATCCAGCCCGAAGGTCACCCCGGCAATTACGTGCCGCTCATTCTGATGACACACGACGCCAGCAATGCCGCCATGCAAAAAGCCTTGCGCCAGATCGCGCGTTTGCCCGTGATCAAAGGACATCCCGTCATGTTCCGAGTCGAAAACTTTGAATAATGTCAGCCCCACTTTTCCACAGCACGAATGGCCAGTCACCCGCCGTGGACCTGCGCGATGCGGTTTTGCATGGCTTGTCGCCAGATCGCGGATTGTATCTGCCGCAAGCGTTTCCGCAATTGACGCGCGATGAAATCGCGGCGTTTGCCACCCTGCCCTACGCAGAAATCGCGTTTCGAGTGCTGAGTAAATACACACAAGGCATTGTGCCCGACGCAGCCCTGGCGGAAATGTGTCGCGCCGCCTACGATTTTGAAATCCCGCTCGAAAGAATTGACGGCCGCGTCCACCTGATGCGACTGGATCAGGGACCGACCGCCTCCTTCAAGGACTTTGCCGCGCAAATGATGTCGCGGCTGATGGGATACTTTCTACAACAAACCCGTCAGCAGCTTATCATTCTGACCGCCACCAGCGGCGACACGGGTTCAGCCGTCGCGCACGCGTTCCACAACATTCCCGGCATCCGCGTACTGGTGCTGTTTCCGTTTGCGGAAGTCAGTGTGAGCCAGCGCAAACTCATGACCACGCTGACCGGCAATATCCGCACCATCGCCATTGATGGAAAATTCGACGATTGCCAGGCGGTGGTGAAGCGCGCCTTTGCCGATCCCACGCTGCGGCATCTGCCACTGTCTTCGGCCAACTCGATCAACATCGGACGACTGCTGCCCCAAAGCGTCTATTATTTTTATGCCGCGTCGCGTTTGGCTCAGCTCGGCGAACCGATGGTGTTTTCAATTCCCAGCGGCAATTTCGGCGACATGATGGGCGCCGTCGTGGCGCGCGAAATGGGACTCCCCGTAAAAAAGATCATTGCCTCGGTCAACGACAATGATGCCTTTCCGAAATATCTCGCTACCGGCCAGTACGCCAAGGTCGTTCCCTCCCGCAATTCGCTCTCCAACGCCATGAACGTCGGACACCCGAGCAATCTCGCCCGCTTGATTGCGGTTTATGGCGGGCAGATGGATGAAGCGGGAATAATCCATCACGTGCCAGATTTGGAGCGCATGCGCCGCGAGTTGTTTTCCAGTTCCGTCAGTGACGAGCGGACACGCGTCGCTTTCCTGGACTTTTGGCACAAGTTCCACCTGCTGCTTGAACCGCACGGAGCGGTGGCTTGGCAAGGTTTTCAAGACTGGTTGCAAACTGAAGCACTGGATGGTCTGCCTGCCGTCATCCTCGAAACTGCCAACCCGGCGAAGTTTCCCGAAGAAATCCGCAAGACTTTCGGCTGGACGCCCGACGTGCCACCACGAATGGCCGAACAAATCAAATTGCCCGAGGACTTTGATCGCTTGACCCCAGACTACGAAGCCTTTCGCAATTACCTGGTAGAACATTACGCGGATCATTCCGGTCGGCGCGATTAAACGCCATCGAATTGCGATCCGTCCAAAGGGTGACCGGCGCTTGGCCTCGTTTCCTCAGCCTTCCTCTGGAATTTTCTTCGGCTAAAAACCAGTCCTATACAATCGTCCGGAATTTGTTAGTTTTTGCCCATGGCGCTTGATGACATTTTACTGACGGCCGAAGAGCGAATGGAGAAATCCGAGCAGTCGGCCTTGAATGAATTTGCCAGTGTGCGCACGGGCAAGGCCTCGCCGGCACTCGTCGAGAACATCCTGGTGGAAACCTATGGCTCGCAAATGCGCATTCGCGAACTGGCCAGCCTCACCACTCCCGAGCCGCGCACCTTGACCGTGCAGCCATGGGATGCTTCCACCCTGCCCCACATCGAAAAGGCGATTCAAAAGGCAAACCTCGGCCTTTCGCCGGCCGTGCAAGGCAAAGTGCTGCGTATTTTCTTTCCTGAACTGAGCCAGGAACGCCGGATGGAATTTGTCAAAATCATCAAGAAGATGGCTGAGGATGGCCGCGTCGCCATTCGCCACATCCGCCGCGACGCCATGGAGCAGATTAAAAAGTCCGCGCACGACAGCGGCGTGGCTGAGGACGACGTAAAACAGGCGGAAAAGGAACTGCAAAAACTCACCGACGCCTACACGGCCAAAATTGACCAGCACCTGGCGGCAAAAGAAAAGGAATTGCTAACGGTCTAAGCCCGGAGCCCGTCAGGGAGCGCGCAACGTATTCGTGCCTTCCTCGAAATGAATCACCGTCTCGCCAGGCTTGGCGTAGCCGAATTTCTCGCGCACCAACCGCTCCACCGCCTTGGGGTCGTTGCTTTGTTGAATGGTCGTGGTCAGTTGCCGCTGCTCCTGGGTCTTTGCGGAAATTTGTCGATCCAACTTTAGAATCTCGCCACGCATCGCCTCGTTCTGACGAATCAGCGGCAGATACGAGATGCCGACGGCCACCAGAAACGCGACCAGCAGCAACCCCATCACGACCCGCGTAAGTTTGTCCCAAATGCTGTCCACTCCGTTCACCCCGCGAGTTAAGCACGGCTCCCCGCACAACGGAAGAAATAATATGCCGATGAACGGCCGGGTATTTGGTTGAACAGTTTCCAATCCATCAGATATTCTGGTCTGCCATGATTAAGGCGTTTTTGCTGATTTTCCGGCCCGTGGCGACGTGGAACAACATTGCCGTTGCCAACCGGAGCGTACTCTACATTTTTTTTCTGCACGTGTTGCCATTGATTTTGCTGACGTCCTTTGCCGAAGGGTACGCGCTCACACAGTGGGGCAAATCTCATGGTGCAGCCGGCAAACACGTTAAAATTTATTCCGTTTCGGAAACCGTCACGGTGGAAACCACCATCAGTCTAGTGTACATCGGATTGGTCTTCCTGGTGGCCTCGGCGGCGCGCTCGTATTCCAGCACGTTTCACCGGCGGGCCACTTTCACCCAGGCGTTTACCGCCATCGGATACGGCGTACTACCCTTTTTCTGCTTTCGTTTGCTTGATATGTGGAACGGCCTGTTCCCCTGGATTCCGTGGGCCATCGGTATCGTGCTGACCATCGGCGTGATCTACACTGGTCTGCCCTGCCTGCTGCGACCGGACCCGCCGCACGCCTTCGGTCTGTACGTCATGTCCAGCTTGACATTATTCATCGCCTTTGGCTTGTGGCGATTGGTCACGTGGCAGTTTTTTCTGGGGCGACTGCCCGAGGCCGAAAGAATTATCACGCAGATTGCCGGGAGCGTTGCCGGTGGCGTACCGCCGCCCTGACCACCCATTGCTGCTTCACCAATGCTTCCCGCGCGGCGTCTGCGTCGCAACCAGTCAACGTCTGCACCATCCGCACCGCCCGCTGGCACAACTTCGCATTACTCGGACGCACATCCACCATCAGATTACTTTGCACCTTGCCGATCCGCACCATCGCCAGGGTGGTGAGCAAATTCAAAATCAGCTTGGTGGCTGTGCCCGCTTTCAACCGGGTGGAGCCCGTTAATACTTCCGGCCCCACATCTGCCGCCAGCACCAGATGGGGTCGCCAGGATCGGGGAATCTCTAGATAAGGATTGAAGCAGATCAACATCGTCTTGGCGCCACGCCTTTTTGCCTCGCGCAATGCGCCCCAAACAAAGGGCGTCGTTCCGCTGGCCGCGATGCCCACCACTACATCCCGCGCCGTGGTGCGACGCAATTTGATTTCCCGTACCCCCGCCGTTGCATCGTCCTCCGCGCCCTCCACCGCCTGCCGCAACGCCACATCGCCCCCGGCGATGATGCCTTGCACCAGGTTCGGGTTCGTACGAAATGTTGGCGGACACTCACTCGCATCCAACACGCCCAGCCGTCCGCTCGTGCCGGCGCCGACGTAAATTAAGCGACCGTGCTGGCGAAAAGCGCGCGCCACGACGCCAACCGCCCGCGCCAGTAAATTGGTTTGTCGCAACAACGCGCGGGTTACCTTTGCCTCCTCGCGCAACATCAGTTCCACCGCGGTCTTGACCGGCAGGTGATCCAAATTCAGTGAACGCGGATTGCGCTGTTCCGTTGGAGAAAGCCGGGTTGAACGGATTGAAGGCGATGCCAATTGGATGGGCGCGGCGGATTTCCGAACTGCCTTTTGTCGCACCGAAACATTCATGCCGGAATTGTTTCAATTCCGTCGAGAAGCGGCAAGCCCAGCCGGAATCATTGTTGAAACAGACCGCCGCAAACTCCGGCAATATTGGGGAAACGACCAGCGACGTTCATTGAGTGCCGCCACATAAAAAACCAGGTCCAGCAGCCAGGGGATGGCCGCCAGACCTGGGGAATTTCGATTAGTTCAAGCGCAAGACCAAGTAGAACTTCAACATCGGTTTGAACTAATAACCGATGTTAAATTGTAAAAAACTTCAAAGAACAACCAACCCACCGGTGATACATCTCAACACCAACGGAATGTCACTGAAAAGTCAGACAGCGTTGCGAAAAATCCGTTCAAAAAATTATTCCTTCCGTCATCGCGCCGCCGCAAAATATCAGATTTCCAATTTCAAATCCCGACGCATTTCCGTCGAAATCAGTCATCCGTGCCTGTCGTAACGGGTGATTTCTGTGCCGCCGGGAAGAAACGTCTGGCTCGAAGGACTTTCCCGAAACCGGATTACACTGGTCGGTGGGTTGCCGTTCAGAACGGCCCGGCTGTCGTTCCGGCCAGCCCCAAAGAATTACGGCCGTCCTCGGTCGCAGCAAATAGCGGAATGCCAAACGACTGGCGATGCTCTTTTGCCAGGCTGGAAGTCCGACCTCACGGCAGACACGGATGCCCGCCGCCACAGAGACGGTGTACACTGCACCGTTTGAACACGGCGCAAGACACGGCGCAATCCCTGTTGCGTCAATCGCCCGCGTTCCGCTAAACTCAGTGCCCTGATTGCTTACGTTAAGAGCCGTTTGTCCTGAATGAAAAAGCACAAAGAACCAGCACCTGTTCCGTCCGCCACCGAAATACCATCCGTCGCGCCCGCGCCGGAGATTGCTTCGCTCACGCCGGAACAGCTCACCGACCTGGAGGCGCGCGCCGCCAAGGCGCAAGAGCATTGGGATCGTTTACTCCGCACCACTGCGGACTTCGAGAATTTCAAAAAACGCTCCCAGCGCGAAAAACAGGAGGCCATCCGTTACGCCAACGAAAGTTTGCTGGAAAAAATCATGCCGATCCTCGACGCGTTTGAAAAAGCAACCAGCGCCGCGCAAACGGCAGGCCCGGACGATTTGAAGGCGTTGCGCGAAGGCGTGGCGATGATTCACGCCCAGTTGAAGAACGCCTTGACGGAAGCCGGACTCGAGGAAGTGGACGCGGCGGGCAAGCCTTTTGATCCAACCGTCCACGAAGCCATTTCGCAGCAGGACTCGGAAACGGTCGCCGAAGGTCACGTTCTGCAACAATTACGCAAGGGCTATAAACTACGTGAGCGTCTGCTGCGCCCGGCCATGGTCATCGTCGCCAAACATCCGGAAGTGAAGGCTTAACGGCGATTCGACGGAGAAAGTTTTGGGCAATGGCCAAACGCGATTATTACGAAATTCTGGAAATCAGTCGGCAGGAAAATGCCGAGGGTATCAAAAAATCCTACCGCCGCCTTGCGGTCAAATACCACCCCGATAAAAACCCTGGCGACAAGCAGGCTGAGGAAAAATTCAAGGAACTTGGCGAAGCCTATGAAGTCTTGAGCGATCCGCAAAAGCGCGCCGCTTATGATCAATACGGCCCGGATGCCTTTGACGCCCGGTCGCGCGCAAGCCGCGGCGGCGGTTTTCACGATCCGTTCGATATCTTTCGCGATGTCTTCGGCGGTGAGGGCGGCAGCATTTTCGAACAATTTTTTGGCGGCGGCGCCCGGCAGGATCCCTCCGCGCCGCAACGTGGCAATGACCTGCGTTACGACTTGGAAATCTCGTTTGAAGAAGCAGCGCTGGGTTGCGAGAAGGAAATTTCCATCACGAAACCGGATCGCTGCGATAAATGCGACGGCACGGGAAGCGAACCGGGATCAAAAATCCGCACCTGCGAGACCTGCGATGGTCGTGGTCAGGTCATTGCCTCTCGCGGCATTTTCAGCATCGCGCAAACCTGCCCCAAATGTTCAGGCACGGGGCGACTCATTGAAAAACCGTGTCGCAGTTGCAGTGGCTCGGGACGCAAAGACCGCACCAGCAAGATCACGCTGCGCATTCCTGCAGGCGTGGAGGCGGGTTCGCGTTTGCGTTCCTCGGGCAATGGCGAAAGCGGCCTGCGCGGCGGACCGGCGGGCGATCTTTACGTCGTACTGCACGTCAAACCGCACGATATTTTTCAGCGCGAAGGTGACGACCTGCTCTGCGATGTGCCGATCGGCTTCGTGCAGGCAACTTTGGGCGCGGAGATTCAAGTGCCGACCTTGAGTGAGAAGGCAACGATTAAAATTCCTCCCGGGACGCAACCGGGAACGCTCTTCCGTTTACGCGGCAAAGGCATCAAAAATCTGCAAGGTTACGGCCACGGCGACCTGCACGTGCGCATCAATGTGGAAGTGCCCACCCGCTTGAGCAGCACGCAGAAAAACCGGTTGCAAGAGTTTGCCGCCGCTTGTGACGAAAAGGTGAATCCCATCAGCGCCAGCTTCTTCGAAAAAGCCAAGCGTTGGTTTCGCTAAACGCCATCGCCGCCATGCGCCGCTTCTTCGTTTCGCCGGATTTGTGTCGCGAGTCGCGGATCGAATTGACCGGCGATGAAGCGCACCACGCCGCGCGCGTCCTCCGGGTTGCGCCGGGTGAACAGGTGACCGTGCTCGACGGCGCGGGGGGCATGTTCACCTGTGTCGTGGAATCAACGACGAAGCAGCGCGTGGAACTGCGGGTTGAACAAAAAACTTTTGCGCCACGCCTGCCCTGCCAAATAACGCTGTTGCAAGCCATCCCCAAGACCAAGGCGATGGATTACATCGTACAAAAAGCCACGGAACTCGGCGTGGCACGCCTCGTGCCCATTCTATCTGAACGTGTTGTCGTCCAACTGAATGAACGCGAGGCTGCCGACAAGGCGGAAAAATTGAAGCCCATTGCGCTGGAAGCCATCAAGCAATGCGGCTCGCCCTGGCTGCCGCGAATCGAGCCGCCGGTTTCATTGAAAAGCTTTCTGGCGCGCGGCGAAAAATTTGATCTGTCGTTGGTCGCTTCACTGCAGGAAAAACAAAGCGCCTTGCGGGATTACCTGCAAAATTTTCAATCTCAATATCAGCGCATGCCTGCGACCGCCGCGATCTGGATCGGTCCCGAGGGCGACTTTTCCCCCGCTGAAATGGATTGGCTACGGGCGAGTGGTTACCAACCCATTACCCTCGGCCGTTTGATTTTGCGCAGCGACACGGCGGCGATTGCGAGTCTGGCGGTGCTCAATTACGAACTGCAACAAGCGTGAACCGAAAAGCCAAAGTGGCGTTGCGCCAAACGGTTGGTTGGTGGAAATGGAAAGTCCCCGCTCTTAATTGCGCCAGTTAAACGCGCCCTTTTTCAACGCATAAACGTAGCCGACGGTCAAAATTCCGATGAACGAAAGCATCGCGCCCAGGATGAGGTTTCGCGTAGCCGGGTCTTCAAGCATCGTCCGATACACCACCGCCCACGGATACATGAAGATGACTTCGATATCGAACAAGATGAAGAGCATCGCCACGAGGTAGAACTTCATGGACATCCGGGTCGTCCCGTTGCCGATAGGCAACATGCCACATTCGTAAGCGGTGTCTTTGATCTTGCTGCTCCCGCCTTTTTTGCCAATTAGACTGGAGATCACAATCATTCCACCCGTTGCGGCCAAGGCGAGAATGAAGAGTACCAGGACTCCGATGTATTGGAGGATCTGCGTCGTTTCCACGTTGAGAGGGTCAATAAAAACAGCTCGCTCCGCAAGATTTTAAGTGGGAATCGGCGCTTACGGACAGAAGGGCGTCATTGAAACGACGCAATTCTTCAGTTGATCCATCTCCGCAACGCGCTGAGGAGCAAACACGTGACGACGGGGAAATGAAAGCTGCCGTGGGCGCGTTCCAGATGAATGTCACCGGGTAAATGCCTCAACCAGCTTTTGCCGAATCCGGACCAAAGCAATGCTCCGATTGTCGCGAACAGCAATCCGACCAGAACCAGCGTTTTGCCGAGGTGATCCATGATGGGAAGCTCAGGGCGTGACTTCCATTCGTCCGAAGCCCTCTTCCACCGTGGCGACATTTTGAATCTGCGCGAGTTTGGCGTAAAGTCCGTTGCTTTGCAGCAGTTCCTCATGCCGTCCGCTCTCGACAATTTCGCCGTGGCGCAACACCAAGATCTGATCAGCGTTGCGAATGGTGCTGAGGCGATGCGCGATCACGAAACTGGTCCGGCCCCGCATCAAATGTTCCAGCGCATCCTGAATCAAGCGCTCGGTCGCGGTGTCCACGCTCGCCGTGGCTTCATCAAGGATCAAGATTGGCGCGTTCTTCAACAGGGCGCGCGCAATGCTGACCCGTTGCTTTTCGCCCACGCTCAGCTTCACGCCGCGTTCGCCGACCGCAGTATCAAACCCCTGCGGCAACCGTTGGATAAACTCGTAACAATTCGCGGCCTTGGTGGCGACCAACAGCTCCGCCTCGCTCGCGGTCAGCCGACCGTATTGAATGTTCTCCCGGATCGTGCCGTTGAACAGAAACGGCTCCTGACTGACCACGCTGATGTACTCGCGCAACGAAGCGAGCGTTATTTGGCTGATGTCTTGGCCATCCACCAAAATCCGGCCCGCCGTGGGTTCGTAAAACGCCGGCAGCAAATTGACCAATGAAGATTTGCCCGCGCCGGTTGGCCCCACGAGCGCGATCATCTCGCCCGGCTGCGCTTGCAGGGAAATGTTCTGGAGCACGATGCGACTTTTCAAAGCCGGGACATTCTCTTCTTCCAGCCCCGGGTTGTCCGCGCCTCGTTCGACGGAGTGAGAGGTGGCTTCGTAATTGAAACTCACCTGCTCGTAAATCACCGCCCCTCGCACCGGCGGGCGCAAGGTTTGACGCCCGGATTGCCGTCGCCGCTCCTCCGGCGCGTCCAAAATATCGAAGACGCGTTCACCCGCTGCGCGGGCGCTTTGCAGCATTTGATTCAAGCTGTGCAATTGTCCGATCGGCGCGTAAAACATGTGCAGAAACAGAAGGAAACCGACCAACTCTCCGGAAGTCATTTGCCCCGCGATGGTGAAACTGCCGCCCACCCACAGGACCAACGCGTAACCCACCGCACCGGCGAATCCCATGCCCGGACCGTAAACCGCCCAGATTCGCATGATGCCGAGTTGCGCGCCGCGCATGGCTTCGGCGCGGTCCCCGAACCGCTCATCTTCATGCGCCTGGCGGTTGAAAGCCTTGATCTGGCGAATGCCCTGGAGGTTGTCCATGAGCAACGCATTCATTGCGCTCGAGGCTTCGCGTTGCCGCCGGTAACGCCGATGCGCCGTGAGCGTGTACCACAGCGCGCCTCCGGCGAGGATCGGAATCGGCGCGATAGCCACCAACGTCAGGGTTGGATTCATGTAAAACAAAAACGCGGCCACTCCGATAACGCTGAAAATCGCCACCACCCCTTGTTCCAATCCGTCAATCAACACCCGCTCCACGGCGTTGACGTCTTCAATGATCCGGGTCAGCAAATCGCCCGTGGCCCGCTGATCAAAATAACCGATGGGCAGTCGCTGTAATCGCGCGTAAACCGCGCGGCGCATGTCGAAGATGACGTTTTGTTCGAGCTGATTGTTGATGAGAATTCGCGCGCTGTTGAAGAGATCCCGCAACAGGAACGCCACCAGCAAACCAATCATCGCGGGCGCCAACCGCTCGGCCTGCATTTTGCCGATCACTTCATCAATGGCGAACTGGGTCAGTTTCGGAAACGCAAACGACGCCAGCAACGACAGCACCGCGGCCAGCACCGTCCCGAGCGCCAACCATGGATAGGGCGCGAGAAAGACCGCCACCCGACGCAACACTTCCGAAGTCGAACGCTTGCGGGCGGCGAAGTTTGATTCCATAGCGCGGCTGGGGTGCGACATGAAATTAATGATCCGAGCGGCGACATCCTGACGCGCCGGTTTCCGCAAAACAGTTTACCCCAACGCCAAACGATCGGCGGTCGGGAAAGGTCGGTTGCGCTTCGTCTGTTTCACCTGAAACCACTCGCACCTCGTCGCGCCGGGGTTGGCGCAAAACCATTTGCACCCTGTTCAACACCTCACCAGTCTAACGGACACGCGCGGGACGGCAAGGCGCGGACGCGACGAAAGCAAATCCGGCGCTGATTCTCTCGCTTGCCAAACGCAAGGCGGTTTTGTTTCAATTTGCGCGTGCTACACCAGCAGACTTTGAATCGTTCCGCCAGTTTCTCCGGCAGCGGACTGCACAGCGGTAATCGCGTGAACCTGACCTTTCTGCCCGCCCCGACCAATTCGGGCCTTCGCTTTCGGCGCACGGATCTGGAAGGGCAGCCGGAGATTGAAGCGCGCGTGGAAAACGTGGCCGAAACCAATCGCTCCACCACGCTCGCCAAAGGCAACATCAAGATTCACACGGTGGAACACGTCCTGGCCGCGCTGGCCGGAGCTGGCGTGGACAACGCCATCATCGAGATTGACTCGAACGAACCGCCGATCGCCGACGGCAGTGCGCGTGAATTCTGTCGCCTGGTTCAATCGGCGGGCATCGTTACGCAGGATGAGGCGCGCGACGTCTATGCCGTGACGGACCCGATTCAGATCGAAGCCGGGGAAACCACGATGACGTTGGTGCCGGACGAGCATTTCAAAATCACCTGCACGAGTGCGGACAAGGACGGCCGGTTTACCCAGTTTTTCAGCACGGACCTGACGCCCAAAACCTGGGAGCACGAACTCTCCAGCGCCCGCACCTTCTGTTTTTACGAAGAGATCGAGTATCTCATCAAGAACGGCCTCATCAAGGGCGGCAGTCTGGAGAACGCGGTCGTGATTCGTGATGACGCGGTGCTGACGACCGAACCGCTGCGGTACGCCAATGAATTTGTCCGCCACAAAATGCTCGATATCGTGGGCGACCTCTCCCTTGTCGGCAAACCGATCCGCGGCCATCTGATCGCCGTCAAACCAAGTCACATGGGCAATTGCGAACTGGCGCGGCAAGTGGTGGCGCAAATGCAAAAGCCCTTGCGCGCAGCGCAAACATTCGCGCCACCGCCGGCGCCAGCCAAACCCACCACGCCAGCCGAGATTCCGGCGTCGGGCACCGGCGCGGTGGATATTGACCAGTTAATGAAATGGCTGCCGCATCGCTACCCGTTTTTGCTCGTGGATCGGATCCTCTCCATTGAAGGCAACACGGTCATTGGATTGAAATGCGTCTCCATCAATGAACCGTTTTTTCAAGGACACTTTCCCGGCCACCCGATCATGCCGGGCGTGCTGCAACTGGAAGCCATGGCCCAGGTGGCCGGATTGTTCATGCTGAAACAGGGTGAAACCTCGGCGCAAACCGCCTATTTCATGGCCGCCGACAACGTCAAATGGCGGCGCCCCGTGTTACCCGGCGACGTGTTGATCATCGAAGTGGAAATGACCAAGCTTCGCGGTAAAATCGGCAAGGCCAAGGGCGTTTGCAAAGTGAACGGAGAAGTGGCGAGCGAAGCAGAGGTGACCTTCATGATCTCCCCGATCCCGCTCTAAATCGCTGTGCCATGATTCATCCCACCGCTGTCATTCATCCCGACGCCCGGATCGGCACGGACTGCGTCATTGGTCCGTACTGCGTCATTGGTCCCCACGTCGAGCTGGGTGACCGATGCAAACTACATTCGCACGTCGTCATTGACGGCCACATCCGGCTGGGTCACGACAACCTGATTTTTCCATTCGCCAGCCTCGGTTTGCACTCGCAGGATTTGAAGTGGAAGGGCGGCGTGACACGGGTGGAAATTGGCAACCATAACACCATCCGCGAAGGCGTCACCGTGCATAGCGCCACCGACGAAGCCGCGGCCACGCGGATTGGTTCGCACAACAATCTGTTGGCCTATACGCATATCGCGCATGATTGCCAATTGGGCGATTACATCATCATGTCGAACTTCGCCGGACTGGCCGGTCACGTCGTGGTGGAAGACCATGCGGTGCTGGGTGGTTACGTGGCGGTGCATCAATTTTGTCGCGTTGGCAAGCTGGCAATGATCGGGGGCTGCTCGAAGATCCGGCAGGACATGCCGCCGTTCATGTTGGCCGACGGCAGCCCGGCGCGCATTCGCACCATCAACAAAATCGGCCTGGAGCGTAGCGGCGTCAGTGAAGCCACGCAGAGCGCGCTCCGCCATGCTTACAAAATTCTGTTCCGCGGCGGATTAACAACGTCCAACGCCCTGGAAAAAGCGCGGCAGGAAGTACCGTCTAGTCCGGAGGTGGAACATCTCCTTGAATTTGTCGCCACGAGCGAACGCGGAATCACCCACTGACCGCCGGCCTCAACCGCACTGCGCCTTGTGGCGCAGCGCATGATCCACCAACACCAAAGCCGTCATGGCCTCCACCAGCGGCACGGCGCGCGGTAACACACACGGATCGTGCCGGCCGCGCCCCTTGAGCGTCGTGTTTTCAAATTTGGAAGAAATCGTTTGTTGTTCGTGCATCACGGTGGCAACCGGCTTGAACGCCACGCGAAAATAAATCGTCTCGCCATTGCTGATGCCGCCTTGAATACCGCCGGAACGATTGGAGGTGGTTCGCACTTTGCCGTCTTTCATGCGGAACGGATCATTGTGTTCCAACCCCGTCATGGTCACTCCGCCAAAACCACTGCCCACCTCGAATCCTTTCGTCGCGGGCAGACTCAGCATTGCCTTTGCCAGATCCGCTTCCAACCGGTCAAACACCGGCTCGCCCCACCCCGGGGGCACGCCTCGCGCCACGCCGGTGATGATTCCACCGATGGTATTGCCTTGGCTGCGGGCGGCCTCGATCAACTGGATCATTTTCTGTGCAATGACCGGGTCCGGACAGCGTACCAGATTGGATTCAATGTCGGCGTAGCGCAGTTTTTCCACGTCCACCTTCGTGGAAAGATTTTGCACCTGCGAAACGCACGCCAGCACTTCCACGCCAAATTTTTCGCGCAAAATTTTCTTTGCGATCGCACCCGCCGCAACGCGCCCGACCGTTTCGCGCGCGCTGGTGCGTCCGCCCCCCGGCCACGCCCGAATGCCAAACTTGGCTTGATACGTGTAATCCGCGTGAGACGGGCGAAACTTCTCCGCCATCTCCAGATAAGCTTCCGGACGCTGATCGGTGTTCTTCACCCACATGGAGATTGGCGTGCCCAAGGTTCGTCCTTCGAACGTGCCGGAGAGGATCTGCACCGCGTCCGTTTCCTTGCGGGGCGTCACGATGGGCGATTGCCCCGGCCGCCGTCGGTCCAAATCCGGTTGAAGATCAGCTTCCGTCAGCTTCAAACGTGGCGGGCAACCGTCCACGACCACGCCAATTCCAGCCCCGTGCGACTCGCCCCAGGTCGTGATTCGAAACAGTGTGCCGAATGAATTCGCCATGCATTGAGTGTGCGGAAAAAGCGAAACCGGGTCAAACGCGGTTCTATCCCGGTTATTGCAAAAATTAAAAATCCGGCCGGTTACAAAAATTTTCCATTTTAACGCTGCTATGATTTAACCGTTTAACGTCGCCTCCTTCGCATTTCAGCGTGACGATTCGCATTACATTTTATTTCATCAAGGCGTGTACGTTATTACCGATGATCGTTGTACCGGTTACGAAAGCCACGGCCACCCCGAGCGACCGGCCCGAATAACCGCCACCGTGGCGAGACTGCTCACGCCAACGGAACTCGACCTCACCTGGGTGTCACCTGAACCCATACGTGATGAAATCCTCCTCCAGACCCACTCGGCAGAGTACGTGGGCCGACTGCGCGCGGCTCAGGATTTTGATGCGGATACGCCGTGGTTTCCTCAAATTGAAGCCATTGCCCGCTTATCCGCCGGTGCCGCCCTGCTGGCACTGGAACACGCTCAAGCGGGCCAATCCGTTTTCAGCTTGATGCGTCCGCCCGGCCACCACGCCACGCGATTGCATCCGATGGGTTTTTGTTATCTGAACAACATCGCCCTCGCGGTACAACACGCTTTGCGGAACGGGACGCGACGGGTGGCGGTGTTTGATTTTGATGTGCATCACGGCAATGGCACGGAAGATTTCCTTCGCGATGTACCCGGTGCTGCCTTCTATTCTGTTCACGAATATCCGTGTTACCCCGGCACGGGCGCGACCAATGTCGGCAATAACTGTTTCAATTATCCGGTGTCACCCCACAGCTCGCGTGAAATTTATCGGGCGGTGTTGGGCGAAGCGCTGGACGATTTGCGCGCGTTCCGTCCAGAGCTGATTGCCGTCTCTGCAGGCTTCGATGCTTATGCGCAGGACCCGCTCGCCAACAGTCCGTTATTGGCCAAGGATTTTCACTGGCTGGGCGTCGAACTGCGGCGCATGGACGTTCCCCTGTTCAGCTTGCTGGAAGGTGGTTACAGCGACGCGCTGCCAGAACTGATCCTTGCTTATTTGAAAGGGTTGGAGGGAAAATAGCTCAGACGCGAGCGCAATGGAACGGGCTCAGTTGAACCGTGGCGACGTTCGATCAAGCTCGCGCTCTTCAGCAACTTTGCGGCGCAGTAAAGACAAGGTGGCCTTTGTCAACTCACGCAACTCGCCGGTGCGCGATTCCAAGTCGCGTTCCAATTCCACGATGCGTCGTTCGTATGCTTGAATCCGCTCCGGCAGCTTCAACGCCACAAAGCGCGCTTCCAGTTCGGCCAGTTCCTGCTGCGCCTTGTGTTGCGTTTCCAAAAGCGCGTTGCGCTGCGAATAAAGTCCCTGCACCAAACTTTGCTTGGCAAATTCCGTCAGTTCAGCCAGCGCCTGCTCCTGCACGCTTGTTCCAGCGACTTTGGCCGATGGCAGCAGCGTGGTGGAAGTCCCTTCCGTCAGGGTCGGGGTCCCGACGCGATGTCGCTTCAAAAGTAGCGCCACCCAGAACAATAACGCGGCGATCAACACCAACGCGCCCGCAATCCAGCCATACCAAACTTCCCGGGCCGGGGAGGCGCTGGCCGGAACAGCGCTGGGCGCCGCCGCCGGCGCGGCGATCAGTTCTGAAGCGATCAATTGCAATCCTCCCGGAAAGTCCGGAACCACCACCCGAGCCTGGCCGATCAATTTGCCGTGGTTTGCTCGCGAGGTCGCATCGCTCGCGCGGCCGTCCTCGAAATTCCAAAGCCCAACCAATCCCGGCTCGTTGCCGGCCAGCCGCCGGTTCATATTTTTGCGAATCTGCTCGGGCGTGCGTTGATAATTCCAAACGCGCACCTCGTCAAGCTGGCCTTGAAAGTCCTGATCAATCGCACTCAGCGTGAGTCCGCGTCCCAGTCGGTTGGTTTGCACGCCTCGAATATCGGCCAGAGACGCGACGTTGGTACTCAAGGCCACCACTTCACCGTTCAGGTACAGCTTCATGCCGCCTGAACCCGCCACGGCCGCAATGTGCATCCATTCATTGCTCCGCAGCACGCCATTGGCGCGGGCCACATAATTAAATCTCTGCTCGTTGTTGATGTTGATGTATTTGGGGTAGAAGTTAAAGCGCAAATCCGGATTGGTGGAATGATTGAACACACTCATCGAGTTTTGGGCGGCGCCAAACTCAAAGATACGTGAATACGTGTTAAACTGCGCCCACTTCGCCCAAACCTCGACTGTAACCTCCTTCAAGCCGTGGAAAATATCTGGCGGCAATTCAACGTAACTGCCATTGCCGTCCAGTTCCAAAACCCGGTTTTCCGCTGGCTCGGCCCTTGCCGCCAACGGCAGCAAAATCAGCGCGAGTAGAAAACCACAGAACTGCTGGAATCGAATCGCATGGGCACGTCGGTGTTGGCCGGCCGGTTCGTCAACCGTTGGACGGGGCAAGTTTTCGCAATTCACGGTGGCGACTTATACGGTTTCTTTGCACTGCGACGCAAGAGCGTTCTCAAAAAGTTTCACTACCAACCGATTGGCAACGGAAGCGCGCTCGCGCTCGAACGAATTCCTCATGGCGCCGACGGTTGCCCGGGTTTGTAAATCGGCTTGCGAACAATCACCGCAGCGGCCCGGCGACCACGCGTTTCAATCTCAATCTTTGTTTCGGCTTTGGCCCATTCTGGCGACACGTAACCCAGACCAATTCCGATCCCCAGCGATGGGCTTTGCGTGCCACTGACCACCTGTCCGGCGGGCGTGCCGTTGATCCAAATCGGATAGCCGGGACGCGGCGGCGCGGCTTTTTCAGTCAGTTTGAAAGCGATACATTTCTTTTTCACGCCATTAACTTTTTGTTCGGATAAAACACTCCGTCCAATAAAATCGCCTTTGTCCAGGGCCACAAAAAAACCGAGTCCAGCTTCAATCGGCGTGGTGTTTTCATCCAGTTCATGGCCGTAGAGCGGATAGCAAACCTCCGTGCGCAGGGTGTCGCGCGCGCCCAAGCCGCAGGGCTTGACGCCGAACGCCGCGCCTTTGACCAACACCGCGTCCCATACCTGTTGGATGGCCGGGCCTTCCCCCACGATTTCAAATCCATCCTCGCCCGTGTAGCCGGTGCGCGACACCAACACGCTGCCGTTTTCAAAAGCGAAACCGCCAATCTCATTTTTTTTCAAGTCCGTTACACCCGCCACGCGTTTGGCGGAAATCGAAGCGCCGGGAATGCAAGCGTTGATAAATTCCTTCACCCGTGGCCCCTGCACCGCCACGGCGGAGTAATTATGTGATGCATCGGTCAAATTCAAATCCGCGCCCGCTTGCTTGAACTTCGCCGCCTGTGTCTGTAACCACGCCGCATCCGTTTGCGTCCGGGAAGCGTTGACGACGAGAAAATAAATTCCCGTGGAAAGTTGATAGACGTAAAGGTCATCCAACACGCCACCCCGCTCGTTGCACATCAGCGTGTATTGCCCCAATCCGGGCGCGAGTTTGCGAATATCGTTCGTAAAAACGTCGTTGAGAAATTCTTCCGCCGCGGCCCCGCTCACCGTGATTTCGCCCATGTGGGAAATATCAAAAATACCCGCCGCCTGACGCACCGTCTGGTGCTCATCCATGATCGAGGTGTATTGTACCGGCATTTCCCAACCGCCGAATTCGATGAGTTTACCGCCGGCTTTTTGGTGCGTCGCATAGAGAGATGTGCGCTTTAACATAGGGAGATGAAATTAAAAAATAAAAACCGGCAAGGCGACCGGATAACGCGTCATGAAGTCATTTTTAACCAACCCGGCAGCTTTTCATGGGTCAACCCCACTTTTCTGTTTTCATCTGCGCTTTGGGCACGTTCAAACCATGCAACACCAGTTCCTCCGCCGCCTCCACCAGCGCATTCGGGCCGCAGGCATAAAAAACCGTGTTGGCCAGATCGTGAACGTGTTCCTTGATCCATGACGCGTGGATGCGACCGCGCCGACCGGCCCACGGGTCTTCCTCGCTCAAGCGGGTGCAGGTCACATAGAAATTAAAGTTGGGATTCGCCAGCGCCAGCTCGTGAAACTCCTGTTTGAAAATGATGTCGTTGGGGGTGCGCACACTGTAAAGCACCGTGAGTCGCGTCTCCAATTTCCGTTGGGTCGCCTCCCGGGCAAACGCGCGAAACGGCGTCACCCCCGACCCACCCGCGATGCAGATGAGATGTTTGTTCGGCTCCAGGACCGGCAGAAACCGCCCTGTCGGCGGCAGGACGAACATCTTGTCGCCCGGCTTGGCCCAGTCCACGATCCGCGTGCCCATTTTGCCATCGCGTTTGACCGTGACCTCGTAAGCGCCGCGATCCAGCGCGCAAGATGACAGCGAATACGCGCGTTTGTAATTCGGCGTGTCCGGCCAATATAGCGTGATGAATTGCCCCGTCAGAAAAGTGGGATCGTGCCCCGCTGGCCACTTCAGCCGGAGGGTCTTCGTATCCGGCAGCTCCGTGATTACGGTTTCAATCAACATTTCTACAGGTTCACGAGCCATAAAAAGTTGAGATTATGATATTCGGCGGTTCTGTAAAGTTATTACCGGGCGGCTGTTGCCTGAAGCGATCGGGGTGAAGTCACGCGGCCGTTCCCAACGACTGGAACGGAGGTGTCCCCGTCTTTGGTTGCGAACATTCCTTCAAACATGCCGCGGCCCGGGTGCTGGAGCTTACGGTTTCGAGATCAACGTCAGCACGGTGAGGGAGGTGGCGCGGCTTCAACAAACCTGGGTTTGAAATTGCCCGCCACCGCCCGCCGAGACAAGCGCGGATGTTTATTACGCGTGAGGATTCGCCAGCGGGCGGATGGAGCGCTCCCGACCAGTCACGGCGCCAGCCGCGCGCGAATAAATCGCCTCGAGTTTGTGCCGGTCGGAACGACAAGGTCCAGCCCGCCCGATGGCATTGCGTTGGTTTGGAGGGGCGACCATGCCTGCAAATCGGTCGAAGCTTCCACGATCGCCATTCGACCTGGAGGCCCTGTCAGCCGCGATCGGAATACGCCATTGGAAACCGTCAGACTGCCAGCATCAGTGTCGAATCCGAAATAGAGTGGCGTGCCAAAGCGGTTGCGAAGATGGACCATCAATTCCTCCAGCGTGACCACCGCCACTTTCGTTGGGTCGAGCCACTGGACGAGCTGGTTCAGGTTGCTCATCGGATCGCCACTGCCGCTGCCGGTGGGTCCCAGCGTGGACCACGGATGCACGTTGACGATGCTGTAGGAGGCCGGGTCATTGATGGCATCGCGGTGGGGATCGGCATTCAGCGCCTGGGCGATGGAGAGCGCGGTATCGGCGCCGTCCCACAAGGAATACTTGACCGCGAGGATGGGCTTGCCGTGGTGAAATTCCAGCGCCCCGGCACGACCTTTGTAATGGCAACAATACGTCTTGAACATCATGCCCATGACCTGCGGATTGTCCAGGATGGGGTAAAGAGCGCTCGGGTTGTAGGTCGGGTCCAGGATGGAAATCACTCTCTGATCCGCGGTCTTCATGGATTGGGAAATCGAGGTAACCAGACCGGCGTTATCGGGGTACAGGCTGGGGAAAGTGAGGCCCGCACCGCCGGAGGAAACAAAGGAATCCTTCTGCGCGCCGTTGGCCGCGTGCTGGTAGTAATAGTTGAACGCCACCGGATTCACCTCGGCCAGCGTGGACGTCAAGTCCCAGGTCATGTTGAAGTTGCCGCGGTACGGTGAGCCGAACCATCTGGGGTCCGTGGCCCATCCGCCCGTGAGCACCTGGACGTTGTCACCATCGCTCATCACGAACGCGACATAGTGTCGGCCCGGCAGGGTGGGGGCCTGGGCCGGAGCGTGCCAGGACTGTTTGACCAGCGGCACTTGCCACTTCGCCGTGGTCGAACTGCTCCAGCACCAGTCACTCGCGACGACCTGTTGGTTGTTTTGGGAGGCTTGCGAAAACAGGTCGAACTCGCTGGGTCCCCAACCGAAAATCCTGCCCTGGTGATTCTGCTGGGCGGCATAGGGCGCCAGCGCGGTCGGGTCCGTGTAGTACACAAAGCCACGGTTCAGAATCGCGAAGTCGCGCAGGGAGTCATTCTTCGTCGTGTCTTGATGAAACAACAGGTCCGGGTTGAACTGCGAACCGTACTGGCTGGCAACCTGGGCATAGGTCAGGTTGCGCGCATCGGCAATCAGCGGAAGTCCCGCGGCGGTGGCGTAGGCCAAAGTTGAAGGATCCACCATCAGTGCGTTGGTGACACCGGCAATGGAAGTGGCGAGGTTGATGGAGTCGGCATTGACCGCACGATCGTAAAGCACATAGCCGTTCAAGAGATTCCGGTAGCGGTTGATGAAAAAGGTCGGGCTGCTTTGGAACTGCGACTGCACCTGCGGATAAGCCGCCTGGAGTTGATCGAGCCAGAATCTCGGATTGGGCAGTGAGCCATTGTTGGGCGATAACAAAAACTCCCCGTGGCTGTTGCGATTAACGATTCCTGCCAAACCAGCCATCATCACGTTTTGCGATGCAGTGCCCATGGTCCAGACGTAAACCGTCGGTGGGAGCGACTGAGCCGCCGCAGTAATCCAGCCCGATAAGGCCATCCATGCCCACACCGCTTTGGCTGTTGGTCGTTTCATGGTTACGTACGCTTAGTGAAAGGGGCGGCCGTGGACATTGTCAACTCATGTCGCTCCCTCGCGAGTCGCCTGGGGCAATTCCCGTAATTTCCCGTCCGCTACTGATATCCCGATTTCCATGTTCGCTTTAGTTTCCCCGACAACTTCGTTTGGAAACAATGGACTGCCTTCCCCTTCTGCCAGGCCATTTTGCTGCCGACCTTTCGACTTTGTCGAGTTCTTCTCGCAGAACGGCCGGCTGACACATTGCGCTTCCAAGCCAATGAAGCGGGTTGTTTCCGGTGTCCATGGTCACCCGCTTCGTTCCGATTGATCGCGCCCCCTCTGCCGCTCCCGCCCAATTTACGCGACTGAGCCGGAACGATTCGATTGGAGTTTGGGTGGAACGGCCACTGGCCCGTTCTGTCAGGCTGCCAGCCCGATAGCCGAACGCAAAGCGTGCGAACCCAATGGTGTGCGATCTCCGTGCGCCCGGCTGGGTGGCAGGTTGCCGCCCAGAACGGCCAAGTGGGCCGTTCCACCTGGACCAACGGCATCGTTCCAGCTGAGAGGTCCCGCCGATCACCTCGTCCACTTCATGCTCGATGCGGTGGACGCCTTGGATCTGCGCCTGCTCAAGCTGCCCCCCCCCACGCCACCGGCAGCAAATACCATCCCCCGCACAGGCTGCCGGACTTGCTGATCTACAGTTACACCACCGTCGCCTTTGGCCACCGCCGCATCGAGCAGGGAGAACTTCTAACTCCATTTCATACCACTGACCAAGCCGAGGCGTACGTGCTCGAACCGCCTTTGATTTGCCGCCAGCAACGCCACAATGCCCCTGCCGCAAAACGCTTTTGAGCCGCCCTACCACTTGGTAAGCTCCGCACTATGGCTTGGATTATCCTTCTTATTGCGGGCGCATTTGAAATCGGTTGGGCAATTGGTTTGAAATACACGGACGGCTTCACACGGTTCTGGCCGAGCGTCGCCACAGCCATCGGCATGATTCTGAGCTTCGTATTGCTCGGGCAGGCGCTCAAATCCATTCCCATCGGGACTGCGTACGCCGTCTGGACCGGGATTGGCGCGGTCGGCACGGCGCTGATCGGAATGTTTTGCTTCGGTGAATCGCGTGAAGTCTTGCGCCTCGTCTGTATCGGGTTGATCGTCGCGGGAGTGGTGGGACTCAAACTCGTCGCGCCAAACGGACCATGAGGCGCAGGTCACTGAAAAGCTCAAACCACCAAAAACCGCCCACTTACTCCAGCAAGGTTTCCGCGTGTTTCCGCGCCGCCCCACTTTGACCGCCCAACATCCGGGCCAGTTCGGTCACGCGTGCTTTCGGGTCGAGCCGGGTGATTTCAGAAATGGTCCGGCCCGCCTTCACCTGCTTGGTGACGACATAATGCACGGCGGCGGCCGCCGCCACCTGCGGCAAATGCGTGATGCACAGCACCTGATGTTGTGCGGCGATCTGTTTCATTTTCTCGCCGACTGCATGTGCGGTTTCACCGCCGACATTGGCATCCACTTCGTCAAAGATCAGCACGGGGATTTCGTCCTGGGCCGCCAACACTGTTTTTAGCGCCAACATGACGCGGGCCATTTCGCCCGAGGAAGCGATGGCGCGCAACGGCTTCAGCGGTTCACCGACGTTGGGTGAAAATTGAAACTCAATCTCATCAAAGCCCGAAGTGCGCCACTTTCCATTTGTGGTGCTCGCAGTGGTATTAGCGGCAAGTGCCGACTCCAATTTTACTTCAAACCGGGCCTGTTTGAAGCCGAGATCAGCCAACTGGCGCATGACGGCCTGGGTTAGCTGGGGGATGGCTTTTTTTCGCCCAGCGGTCAACTTGCGTCCGATCTCAACCAACTCCTTCTCCACCCGACTCGACGCCGCCTCCAAGCGTGCGAGTTCGGCATCGCGAGATTCCAGAGTTTGCAATCGGGCGCGCGCTGAAGCGCCGAAAGCCAGAACGGCGCCGAGATTTGCGCCGTACTTGCGTTTTAACGCGTTGATGAGATTCAAGCGTTCTTCCAATTCGTTCAGCCGCGCCGGATCCACCTCCACCCGGTCGGCGTAGCGCAGCAGTGCCGTCTGCAACTCGCGCCAGATGATAATCCCCTGCTCGTGCAATTCCGCCAGCGGCGCCGCCCCGGCGTCCACTCGTTGTAACTCTTGCAGAATGCGACCAATGCTTTCCGCCTGCGACAGCAGCGCGCCCTCGCCCTCGCCCTCGCCAAGCCCGTCCAGCGCGGTTTGGCTCAACTGCAACAGGCGCGCCGCGTTGCTGGCGCGATGATGCTCCGCCCCAAGCGCTTCCTCCTCATCTGATTGCAGTCGTGCCGCTTCAATTTCCTGCACTTGGAAGCGCAACAAATCCAACTGTTGCGCGTAGGTTTTTTCGTCGCCAACCAGCGCCGCCTTTTCCGTTTCCAAACCGGCAATCTGCCGCACCAACGCCGCAAACTCCGCACGCGCATGCCCGAGTCCGCCAAAGGCGTCCAGGATGGCCAGTTGTTTGGCTGGTTGCAGCAAGGATTGATGATCATGCGGTCCGTGCAGGTCCACGAGCCACGCGCCAACCTCGGCTAAATTGCTCAACG
Organism: Verrucomicrobiota bacterium; assembly: GCA_039806955.1. Taxonomy (GTDB): domain Bacteria; phylum Verrucomicrobiota; class Verrucomicrobiia; order Limisphaerales; family JADLHS01; genus JADLHS01. The sequence goes on from JBDHQI010000014.1 coordinate 42,221, forward strand.
TCGTGGCGGAGCCGTTGATGAATTGGCGATTCGCCCCCGCATTGGTAAAAGTGCGTTTCAAAATCAACTGCCCCGCTTCACACGGCTCAAGTCCGTTCGCCGCCAACCATTCCGGCAACTCACGTTTCAGCAAAGTGGGATGGCGCGAAGTCATTACGTCGCGCAAATCGAATACTGCTTCGACCGCGCAGGAATCACTGCCGGCGCGGATCAATGCACGATCCGCGCGCTGACCCAGCACGAGATTCAACGCGCCAAGAATGATGGATTTGCCCGCGCCAGTTTCGCCGGTGATGACGTTGTAACCTGATTGGAGTTCCAACGTCAGATCACTGACCAGCGCCAGATTCTTGATGCGGAGCGTTGCGAGCATGCCTGCGTGCGGGAGAATTTGCGGATGCGACCATTTTTCGGCAATGGCAAAATACAATCTTGAAAATGCAATCCCTCCGCGTTTCCCTCCTGCCCGATCCAACGACGCCAGGCTTTTGAAGCGTGAACTGAATTCCGCGGCCCCTCAACTCACCCCAGTGGCAGCGGAATAATCTTGAGCCGATAGAATCGTTGTTGAGTTGACGGCGCGGGGTCGTGAATGGTGATCCAACCGGATTCCGTCGTCGGAGGAAAATCCGCCCGTGAATCAAAAAGAATGGTGCCATTTGCCCAATCAGTGACGTCGGAAACGCATTCAACGACATAAGCGATGTCGTTGCGTCCGGAGTCGAAAGGAAAGCGGATCGCCGGAGCGGAGGCCGTTCCCGCGAACTGCGGCGCGCGTTCCGCCGGATTATCCGTCAGTCCCAAACCCATGGCATAGCGCAGTAAATTGGGCACGCCACTGTGAAGCGGGTCGGCGCCGGGACCAGCGATTTCAGGATCGGCGCGATCGGCAGGATCGGGAAACGCGATCGCCTGCCAGGTCGCAAACGAAACCGGCGCTCCCCCCACGCGAACTTCCAAGGTGCGCCCGAGTAATTGGCTGCCGCCAAGCTCAGCGACCTCCGCCACGGTGGTGATTTGGACAGACTCAAGCTCGGTCCACATTTGCGTCTTAAACTGCCGTGATCCTTCCTGGTCCGGAACCCAAACGTGTTTGGGCACGGTGTACACCGCCGCTGATAAATCCAGTGCGTAAGGCAGAAAGTAACCACCTCGAAATCTGGTGTCCGGCACGGGCGCCGCGGGTAGAAAGATCTCGATTGCCACCGCAGCGTTGAGAGAATTGGTAAGTAACAACACGCCGTTAGCCACTGAAGTTTGACCGTAATTCGGCGAGCCGGTTTTTGTAAACACAAACTGCTGGGTCAAACCGGTGATGGACGGGGCGCTCAACATTTCTTCCAGGCACAGCGTCCCCGTTCCGCTCAAAGCGCCCGCATTGCCCGCGCCGGTGAGCACCGCCGGAGTTGCAACATTAATGGACGCTCCAACGGTCCCGGAGAGCAAAAGCGAGCCATTATCCACCTGGATCGCGCCGATCGAAACCGGGTCCTGCGCAGCCAATTCCAAGGTGCCCCCACCGGATTTGGTGAGTGGGTGCGCGCCACTTATCGTTCCCGCCAGCGTAAGACGATTGTGACTGCCGGCCACATGCACATTGCTTGGCGCGCTCAACACAATTGAATTGGTGAGTAAAGCTTGGTTGTCGCCCGAGCCGGGATCGTAACGCAGCGCGCCCAGTTTGCCTTGCGCCTGCCCCTCGGAAATTTCCGCTCCGCGTCCTGATCCCGCCAGCGAGATCGGACCACCAAAAGTGTAAAGGCGCGGTTCGCCGGAATCGCTGCCCGAGGTTAAACGAAGCTGCCCCCCCGATTGGACCGAAACCGACGCCGAGCCAGTGGGTGCGGCCGGTTGAGTCACCTGTAACACGCCTTGCTCAACTACGGTGCTTCCAGTGTAAGTTTTGGCGTCTCCAGTCAGAGACGCAACTCCGGGGCCGGCTTTGATCAATCCCCCCGCCCCCGACCAGTTGTTCCGCAAGCGGAGCGCGCCGTAATCGGAATGGCCCATCAGGTTGGCGACGTTCAATTGAAGATCCGATTGCAAGTCCACGCCCGCGCCAACGTCAAACTCCACGTAACCGCCGCCATTGCCACCCACTTCAATCAACGCCGGGCCATTCGTCTGTTGGAATGTAAGCCAGTTGCCCGCGCCCCGGTCACGGAGCCGATTCCGCGTCGCGGATTCACCCTGCGGGAACTGGATCACGCCCACCGTGACCGGCGCGCGCAGGTTCACGTTGCGATCTGCCTCGGCTGGCGGGATGGACACCGCCCGGCCAACACCATCCGGATAAGGCAACGGTGCGCTGGACCAATTGTCATCCAAGGTCCAATCCCCGCTACCCGTCGGGAGGAAGACTGGAACAGACGTTGGCACGAGGAATGACGCAACGATGACTGGACTCCAATCGCCGCCCTCACTCCGCACCCGCGCCTGGACCGTGGTCGTTTGCTGAATCGTAATGGGATTGGTGTAGGCCGTGCCTGCGATGTCGCCGCCGAGTGCCCGGGGGTCGGCTCCATTGGTCGTGAAATAAATCGTGCCGTAACCATTCGGATTACTGAGGTTGAGAGTCAGGCCGCTGGCCACGACACCGCCGAGGTGACTGAGATCCGGAGCGGTTAGGCTGGGCCAGAGGTTTTGAGCGGACAATTGCGTGAAATAAATATCGCGACGGGTGTCATTGACTATCCAGGCATTGTAAAGACTGTCATTCACCGCGCTGCCTTGAACTTCAAGCATGATTGGGTTGATCGCGGCCCGCAGCGTTTGGTAGATGGCTTGAATGTTGGTTCTCACCAAGGCGCCGTCATTGAAGAAATGTTTCTGCACCCGATCCGCGAAGCGCAGGCGGAATTCTGGAGAAACCCGCAGCAGCGTGTACAACGCGGGAATGTAGTTGTCACCCGTCGTGCCGGCATTGCCAATGATGAGATCGCTGGTGAAGCTGTTGTAGTCCGGGTCCCTTCCGTTTTGCCCAAAACCGCCCTCGGCATCCCACACGTAAAAACGCCAGCGCCCCGATTCACTGCGTTCGCGAGCAGCCACCCAGTTGTTGTTGGGCCAATCCCACATCGCGCTGAACGAATTGAGGATCAGATAATCAATGTAGTTGTCCACCTCCAGGTAATCGGAAACCTGCCGGTACGCCTCCGGATCCGAAAGATTCGCGCCGCGCATATAGGCCATGGTCTTTTTCCAGTGAGTCGCATTGCCGCTGGTAAAGTCGTTGACCTGTTGGACATCCCAAGCTTCGGAGCTTTGGTAATGTTCCTGCATGAAGGCTTCGCGTAAATGCTCGCACAAATTGTAGTAGCCTTTGAACACGCCGTTGATGTAAAGCGTGTTGAACGTACCCAAGCTGCCTTGTTGCCCCATGGCGATAAACAACCGCCGCACCCACTCGTCGAGGATAAAGGGATTCTGGATGTCGTTCTTGCCGGCGCGGACGCGGATATCCTTGAAGCGGGTCGTCGCGGCATCGGCGAAGAATGGATATTCCTGCGGACGCTCACCCCACTCAGAGCGGAAGTAAAGGTTGAAGGACGGTTTACGCAGGAAGGAAGAACCAAAGCGCGCCGAAGGCGCATCGGTCAGCGTGTAGCGCGACCGGGAATACGAACTGCCCGACAGCCGCACCCCGAGATCGGTTCGCAACGGTTCCCCGCTCAATGGATAAAACTCCAACGTGCCGGGCTTCTCGCTGGCGCGCCCCCGCAACATGGGAAAATTAAAGGCGGCCGTATCATTATTCGCCATCCAGATACCCGCCACGTACATCCCCCCCTTGATGGCAAAGATGCCTTCGCCAAGCGCCGGACCACCACTGGCATTGGGCCCGTAGTAAGTCAGCACCGGATCACCTCCCAAACACAACGCGGGAAGCGACTTCTTCGCCGCCGTCTCCTGCATCAAATACGTATGCGTGACGGTGCGCGACGGAACCGCTCCCGACCGCACCGCACGCGCGCGCACAATCTAATCGGTCGTGATGGAAAGCGGACCGGTATAGAGCAGACCGGGATTGGGTTCGCTGCCGTCCAAAGTGTAACGAATCTCCGCGTCCGACGGCGTCGTACTCAAGGTGAGCGAAAAGGAAGCCTCATGAAAACCGCCTACAGCGCTAAACTCTGGGACCGCTGGAGCAGCAGTTAGAAGCGGACTGGAATTGGTCGCGCCAGGCGTGGCCAGAGCGAAATAACCCCAATTGCCTTCGGCATCCCGGCCGTAAGAAAAAAGTGGGGCTTGCGGCGGATAACCCGGTGTCAGTTCGCTCACCACGTTGCCATCCGCATTGACGAGCCCCAGGTATTCACCTTGAGCTGAAAGACTAAAATTCGCGTGCAAGTGACTTGCGCCTTGTTCCGGAGTGAGGTCATTGCCTGTCGCCAATACCAGCAAATAGCCGCCGGCTGAAATCACCGTGTTACTGGGAAACATCCATTTGCGTGGTGATGCCGCATCATCCGTGAGCGACCAGCCGGACAGACTAACGCCGCTTGGCCCGGCGTTGTGTAATTCAATCCAATCGTTTGCAGCATCCGGCGGCTCAGGCAACGGTCCCAAATCGTCCCCCACAATTCCCTGCTCCGGTTCGTCGCTGTCAGTGTTGCTTTGCAGAAATTGTTCATACAATCCGTAATCCAAAACCCCGCCCGACGGCTCCACCAAGCCGGGGAAGTATTTCCAATCAGAGCCTTGCGTCACCAGCGTGGCCCCGCCGACGAGTTGCAGATCGGCCAGAAAGAGCAGCGTGTCCCCCACCGAGCCGCCGACCGCTTGGTTGTGAACTTGAACGCAAAGCACATTTTCGCCCTCGATCAGTTGGGTGTTGGCCGCTCCTATGTTAATCGTTTCCGCACTCGCCGTTGTGGACCTGATGTTGAACGCCGTTTGATCGTGGAAAGCGAACATACCCGGGTTGCCCATGTTGCGCCGCGCGATTTCCCGACCGTTCAGAAAAGCGATGAAGCCGTCATTGTAACGCAACGTGAAAAATAGCGCCGCCCCACTGGCCGCTTGCGCCGCCGTGACGCTAAATGATTTGCGTAAATAAAGGGATGCGGCCCGTTGTTTAACCATCCACGCCACATCGGTCCCCAAGGTGACGCCACTGAAACTTCCGAAACCAAACGGCCCCGGACCGGAATGCCACTGCGAATCATCATAAGCCGGAGACTGCCATGAAGTCGTGTTCCCGATCCACGGATACTGGCCACTTTCTCGTTGCAGCGTCCGCTCGGCAGAAGTCGCCACTATTTCGTTCAAATAAACCTGTCCGCAGGCCAGGTGGCCTCCAAGGTTGACGATAAATAATACACCGCTCCAGATTGTAACGCGCCAAGGCATGGGGAAACTGTTCCACCCGCACCACCTCCTTTCAAGATTAAACTCCCGTAATTCCCTGTTTTTTCAGGGAATTCTGAGTGAAGCCAGATCCGTTCGCTTTACAAAAAAGGCAAATTAAACCCACCTTTGAAAATGTTCGCGATACCGCGTTGGGCGATATAAACTCGCACGAAGTTTGGTTCTATGGCGTTCTCTTTGTTATTTCTCGGCAGTGGCACCTCGCAAGGCGTGCCCATCATTGGGCGTGATTATCCGCCCGAATTTCTGGCCAATCCCAAAAACTGGCGCACCCGGCCTTCGGCTTACGTCGCCACCGATCAAATCCGCCTCTTAATTGACACCTCACCCGAGCTACGCATCCAGGCGTTGCGTGAAAAAATTCATCAAGTGGACGCGGTGCTGGTGACGCATGGACATGCGGATCACATCATGGGCATGGACGATTGCCGTCGGTTCTGCGACTTGAATGGCGATCGCACCTTGCCGGTGTATGCCAGCGCCGAAACCATGGCCGTCCTGCGTCGTGTGTTCAAATATGCGTTCCATGATGGACCGTGGCCCAAGGGTTATTTCATGCCGCAACCCCACGAAATCACCGGCCCGTTCAGCATTGGCGATTTGGAAATCGTTCCCATGCCCTTGCCTCACGGTCGGTTCACCACCACCGGATTTTTGTTCCGTCAAAACGGCGTCAAACGGCTCGCTTACCTGAACGATTGCAAGGAGGTCCCGCCAGCCGTGGTGGAACAAGTTCGCGGCACGGACATTGTGGTGCTCGATGCGTTGCGCCTGGCACCACATCCCACCCACATGTGCCTGGACGAAGCACTCACCACCGCGCGACGCATCCGCGCCAACCACACTTACCTCACGCATCTTACGCAGGATTATGACCACGACAAAACCCAGGCCGAGCTGCCTCCAAACACCTGGCTCGCGTGGGACGGTTTGAAAGTGGAAAGTAACGGAGCCATCTTCTCCGCCTGAAAAATTGAAATCCAACCGCCTCTTCATCCTGATCGGCTTGTGGCTGCTGACCAGCACGCTTTCGCTGTGGGCCGACGGCTCGGAAGTGGTGGTGATTTACAATCGCAAATTGGACGAATCCAAATCGCTCGCTTATTACTACGCGCGCCTCCGCCAGGTGCCGCCGGAACAGGTGCTCGGGTTTGAATTGTCCGATGGCGAAACCATGTCTCGTGGTGAATTTCGCGGCCAACTTCAATTACCCCTGCAAAAAGAATTTTTGCAACGCGAGCTCTGGCAGATCGGCAAAGGTGAATTGCCCGACACCAACCACACCCGCCGCGTGGTGGCGCGCAAAGTCGTGGCCTCCAAAATCCGCTATCTGGTTTTGTGCCACGGCATACCGTTGAAAATTCGCCGCGATAACGAGTTGTCCGAACCCATCGCCACCACGTTGCGACCGGAACTGCGCCGCAACGAAGCCGCAGTGGATAGTGAGCTGGCTTGTCTGCCGCTGGCCGCGCAAGGTTATCCGCTCACCGGACCAACATTAAACCTGTTCTACGGCGCCACCAACGCCGCCGAATTTCATCCCACCAACGGTATTTTAATCGTCGCTCGGCTCGACGGTCCCAACGCCGCCATCGCGCGCAGTTTGGTGGACAAGGCGTTGGAGGCGGAACGCGACGGTTTGTGGGGACGCGCTTATTTCGATGTGCGCAACATATCCGATCCCGGCTATAAGCAGGGCGATGATTGGATTCGCGAAGCGGCAAAAATGTCCCAGGTTGCGGGCTTCGGCACCACGATTGATGAAAACGGCGCCACGTTTCCAGCCGGCTTCCCCATGAGCCACATCGCGCTTTACATGGGTTGGTATCAGGAAAACGTGAGCGGTCCTTTCACGCTGCCGCGCGTGGAGTTTATGCCGGGCGCATTTGCCTACCACCTGCATTCCTACAGCGCGAATTCCTTGCGCACCACCGAACGCCACTGGGTCGGGCCGTTGCTTGCCAAAGGCGCCACCTGCACGATGGGCTGCGTGGATGAACCCTATCTGAGCGGCACTCCGGACCTCGGCGTTTTTACCAGCCGCTGGTTGTTGCTCGGATTCGATTTCGGCACGGCCAGTTACGCCGCGCAACCGGTGCTCTCCTGGCAAACCACCGTGGTGGGCGATCCGCTTTACCGCCCGGCCAAAACCTCCCTGCAGGAACACTTTCAAATCTTCACCACGCAGACGAATCGTCTGGCGGAATGGGCCATCGAGCGCGTGATCAATTTGAACCGCGAGCGAGGCATGAACTTGACCGAACTTACCACGTTTCTCGAAGGCACGCCCTTGACCAGACAGAGCGCGGTGCTATCCGAGAAATTGGCGGAACTCTACTCCGCCCAAGGCAAACCCAGCTCCGCCATCCTGATGTATGAACGAGCGCTGGAACACAATCCCTCACCCCAACAACGCCTGCGCTTGCGGTTGGAATTAGGCCGGCATTTGGCGGACGCGGGGCGCCATACCGATGCGATTTACGATTACGAACAGCTTCTCGCTGAAATACCCGATTACGCCGACGCCGCCTCCATCCGACAAAAAATCAACTCTCTCACCGCCGCCCCGGAAGCAAAGTCCCGGCAAGCAAATCAATGAGGCATGAGGAAGAAACACGTTCCACCGTGTCTCTGACTAAATTACAACTGAAACGCGGAGTAATTTTTTCAAACCAAGTCGGAACTCAGGAGCTTGAAAAACATTTCATTTTACCCCTGTAGCTTTGACAGGAAGATATTCTTCCCCCCCCACCGGGTGGGGGTGGCGGTCAGGTCTGGACAGGGAGAAATCTGTCTCTTTTGAGTTTCTGAGCTCCGGCTTCATGATCTGTCGCCAGGGAGATCAGTGCGGCAAAACCTGGTCGTTCCACCTGATGCCCAAGGGAGCGCGACCGTCCCCGGTTGCAGCAATTATCGTAGGCCAAGCCATCTCCGCAGAAAGGCAAGGGATGGGGCGGTTAAACAAAGCGGGCGCTCCGTCCAAACAGGGAAGAGCGTCGGACCTGAACCCAAATCGGTGACGCATCGCCCCGCCCTTGTCGGGCGGGACAATGCGGATGTGCTTTTGTCCAGCCGAACAGCTTCAGACGATGTCGTGGTGGTAGGCTTGCAGTGATTTCACGGCGGCTTTTCCGGCGCGATATTCCGCAATCCCCAAAACGGCCGCGTGCGCGGCAGCGGTTGTGGTCAGATAGGGCACTTTGTATTTAATCGCCGCTTTTCGGATGTACGCGTCGTCTTGCGCGCTCATTTTACCGGCTGGCGTGTTGACGATCAGATCAATCTCCCGGCTTTTGATTTCATCGGCGATGTTGGGCCGCTGGTGCTCGTGAATTTTATAGCTGAGTTCCGCTTTTACGCCGTGATCGCTCAGGAATTGATGCGTGCCGTCCGTGGCCTTGATACGAAAGCCCAGTTTTTGAAATTCGCGCGCCGTGTTCAGGATGGCGGGTTTATCCTTGTTCGTTACGGAGATAAACACCGTGCCCCTTTGCGGCAGCGCGGAGAGCGCGGCTTCCTGCGATTTGAAATACGCCAGCCCGAAACTCGGTGCCATGCCCAATACTTCGCCGGTCGAGCGCATTTCCGGACCCAACACGGGGTCCACTTCCGGGAACATGTTGAACGGCAGCACGACTTCTTTCACGCCGATGTGCGGAATGGTTTTCCGCTGGAGCTTCAAGTCTTTGAGTTTTGCGCCGAGCATCAGTTGCGTGGCGATGCGCGCCATCGGCACATTGCAAACTTTGCTCACCAACGGCACGGTGCGCGACGCGCGCGGGTTCGCCTCAATCACATACACCCGGTCCTGACAGATGGCGTATTGAATGTTCATCACACCACAGACCTTAAGCTCGCGGCTGATGCGCAGCGTGTACTCTTCGATGGTTTTGATGTGTTGTTCGGAAAGCGTTACCGGCGGAATGGCACAGGCCGAATCGCCGGAATGAATACCCGCCTGCTCGATATGCTCCATCACTGCGGGCACAAACGCATCCGTACCGTCGGCCAGCGCATCGGCTTCGGCCTCAATGGCATTATCGAGAAAACGATCAATGAGAATGGGGCGGTCCGGCGAAAGGTCCACGGCTTTGTTGACGTATTCCTTCAACATTTCCTCATCGTGAACCACCTCCATGCCGCGTCCACCGAGCACGAACGATGGTCGCACCATCACAGGATAACCAATCTTGGCGGCGATCTGTTGAGCCTCTGCAAAGCTGCTGGCCATGCCGGATTCAGGCATGGGAATGTTCATCCGCTCCATCATCAATCGGAAACGATCGCGATCTTCGGCCAGATCAATTACGTCGGGGGTCGTTCCGAGCACTTTGACTCCGGCGGCCTCGAGTTCTCTGGCGATGTTGAGCGGGGTTTGTCCGCCAAACTGCACCACCACGCCTTCGGGCTTTTCCTTTTCGTAAATCGCGAGCACATCCTCGACGGTCAGCGGCTCGAAATAAAGTTTGTCAGACGTGTCGTAATCGGTGGAAACCGTTTCCGGGTTGCAGTTCACCATGATGGTTTCATAACCGGCTTCGCGCAGCGCGAACGCGGCGTGGACGCAGCAGTAATCAAACTCAATGCCCTGCCCGATGCGGTTCGGGCCGCCGCCCAACACCATGACTTTTTTACGCGCACTGACGGGCGATTGATCCGGGCGATTGTAAGTCGAGTAGTAATAGCAGGTGCCCGGCGCCGCACCACTCACCGGCAGTGCGTCCCAAGCCGCCACCACGCCGAGTTTCTTGCGGTGTTCGCGAATCTGCACCTCGGGCACCTCGAGAATCCTGCTCAAGTATTTGTCCGCAAAACCATCCCGCTTGGCCTGAAGCAACAAATCATCCGGTAAAGTCCGGCCTTTGAATTGCAGCAGTTTTTCCTCCAACTCGACCAGTTCCTTCATCTGCTCAATGAACCACATCTTGATGGCGGTTTTGGCGTGGAGTTCAGCCACGGTTGCGCCCTTGCGCAACGCTTCATACATGATCCACTGCCGTTCGCTGGAGGTTTCGTTGAGCAACGTCATCAACTCCGGCAGGGAGCGTCGGTTGAAATCCCGGGCGAAGCCCAGACCGTGACGGCCATTTTCCAGCGAACGAATGGCTTTTTGAAACGCCTCCTTGTAGGTTTTGCCAATGCTCATCACTTCGCCAACCGCGCGCATCTGCGTGCCGAGCCTGTCCACCGAGCCTTTGAACTTTTCGAACGCCCAGCGTGCGAATTTCACCACCACGTAATCGCCGGAAGGCGTGTACTTCTCCAACGTGCCATCGCGCCAATACGGGATTTCATCCAGCGTCATGCCCGTCGCGAGTTTGGCGGACACGAGCGCGATCGGAAATCCGGTCGCTTTCGAAGCCAATGCCGAAGAGCGGGAGGTGCGGGGATTGATTTCGATGATGACAACGCGCCCGGTCTTGGGGTCATGGGCAAACTGAGTGTTCGTACCGCCAATGACGCCGATGGATTCAACAATCCGGTAGGCATAATCCTGCAGTTTGGCCTGCAGCTTCGGGTCAATGGTAAGCATCGGCGCGACGCAATACGAATCGCCGGTGTGCACGCCCATCGCATCCACGTTCTCGATGAAACAAACCGTGATCATCTGGTTTTTGGCATCGCGAACGACCTCCAGCTCCAGTTCCTCCCAACCGAGCACCGATTCCTCAACGAGCACCTGCCCCACCATGCTGGCGGCCAGCCCGCGGCTGACCACGGTGCGTAATTCCTCGACGTTATAGACTAATCCGCCGCCCGTGCCGCCCATCGTGTATGCGGGACGAATCACCACGGGGTAGCCCAGTTCCGTCGCAACCTTTTCTGCTTCCTCGACCGTGAATGCCGGGGCGCTCTGGGGCAGGTCAATGCCCAGGCGTTTCATGGTTTCCTTGAAGACAATCCGGTCCTCGCCCTTTTCGATCGCATCCAAATCCACACCGATGATTTGGACGCCGTATTTGGCGAGTACCCCGGCCTTGGCGAGTTGCGAGGACAAATTTAATCCCGTCTGTCCGCCCAGATTCGGAAGCAACGCATCCGGTCGTTCCTTCTCAATGATCTCCGTAAGCGAGGGAATGGTGAGCGGCTCGATGTACGTGATGTCGGCGGTGCCCGGATCGGTCATGATGGTGGCCGGATTGGAGTTCACCAGCACGATTTGGTAGCCGAGGGCGCGCAGCGCCTTGCAGGCCTGCGTGCCGGAGTAGTCGAATTCGCAGGCCTGGCCAATGATGATCGGCCCCGACCCGATGATGAGGACTTTCTTGATGTCGTTGCGTCGAGACATGGCGGGCATTTTGAGCGAGCGGCGCGCGTTTGTGAAATTCATTTTTCCAGGCGACGGCCAGTTTACGACTTGACTCTGCCCGATGCCGGGCCGGGACGCCCTTTCCCGGCGACCTGCACAACAACCAGATCAAACCAGCCCCTGCGCCCGCCGGGCATCAAGCATCGCCGCAGGCGTCAACCGCCCTTCTCGCCCTGCGGAGCCCGTGCAACTGCAATGCGGCTCCCGCCACAGCCCGGCGCGCCGGATTCCACATCCGCCTCACCGGGCGAGCACACGAAAGAAGCGCCGCGGTTCCTGCACCCCGAACTGATTCGTATAATCAAACGCGCCGAAGGCATCAAATTGATTGGTCCAAAGCGGGGTCCAGGCGTCCATGGGCCGCGTGATTTCCGTCGTGGTCAACAGGACGAAATTGCCGCCCGCCGCGCCGCCAAAACCGGTGAGGTTGACGCTGTCGCCGGCAATCAACGGGAGACACAGGCTCAACGCGTCCGCATCGGCGATCCCATAACCCGTCAGACGGTACGCGCCGCTGTCGTTCACGCCGGCACCATCAATCATCAGGGTGTAACTGCCGGTGTTGGTGCCGGGGTAGTTCAACGTGACGGTGCTGGCATGCTGCGCGGTGGCCAGCAACCCGCCGGTACGGGAATACAACCGGACCCGCGGAGTGAAGCTGCCGCTCAGTTTTTCACAGACGATTGTGAACGGATACCCTTTGCACGCGGCGAAGCTCCACAAATCCAGGTCGCCCAGGGCAATGGCGCCATCATACGCCACGCCGTTGGTGAGCCGGCCGCCCTCGTCACCGGGAGAAACCGTAAAGGCGCCCGGAAATTGTCCGAAATTGAGGGTGTACGGCCCTGTGCCGTCGTAGTAATAGCTTTGCTGCAGCACGGTGTACGTGCCGCTGTTGGTAACCTGCGTGAAGATTGAGACATCACGATGCGAACTACCACCGCCGGGGGCGTCGGCAATCAGGGCGCCATTGGGCCCATAGAGCTGGAGCCACGGACGGTAATCCGGGGCGCCAACGCGCAGCGCGATGTTGTCGCCGGCCTGGGCCGGGAACGTCCAGACATCCAAATCACCCAGCGAATTGGTCCCGGCCTGGGTCAGGCCATTCCCCAGCGCCCCCCCTTCATCACCGGGCGAGACGGCATAAGCGCCGGGCACCCTGGCCAGCGTCAGCGTGTAGGAACTGCTCCGGCTGTAATAATAGCTCTGGGCCACAAGCAGAAAGGTGCCGGTGTTGGTGACCGTGCCGTAAACCCGGGCATCCGTGCCGCTGCTGCTGCCGCCCGCGTTTTCAAGCAACAACGCTCCATTCGGCCCGTAAAGTTGCAACCGGGGCCGCAGCCCCGGTGAACCGATCCGGAGGGCAATGTTGTCGCCGGCATTGGCGTCGAACCGCCAGAGGTCCAGGTCGCCCTTGGCGATCTGTCCGGTGGTTGCGGCGCCGTTGATGAGATCGCCGCCCTCGTCACCGGGCGAGACGACAAATGCACCGGTGGATTTGGCGAGATGGATCGTGTAAGGGCCGGTACCGTTGGCGTAGTAGGATTGCACGACGACGGTGAACGTCGCATTGCTGGTGGCCACGGCTTCAACCAGCGCGTCGGTGTCACTGGAACCAGCGCCGGCTCCGACGTCCACCTGGGCGCCATTCGGGCCATAGATCATCAGGTGGGGGCGGAAGCCCGTGGCACCGATGCGGACAGTCATCCGGTCACCGGCACTGGCCGCAATGCTCCACAGGTCAATGTCGCCCAGTGAATTTGTGCCGGAGTGCGCCGCGCCATTGATCATCGTCCCCCCTTCGTCAGTCGGCGCGACTGTAAACCCGGCAGGGATCCGGGCCAGCGAAAGCGAATAAGCACCGCTGCCGTTGCCGTAAAAGCTGCTGACGCGCACGGTGAACAGACCGTTGGTTGCCGCGGTAAGAGGGGTGATGCTGGCATCAATGGAACTGCTGCCCGCTCCGGCGCCGGCGGCCAGCGGCGTTCCGTTCGGGGCGTACAAGGTGATCAGGGGTCGAAACGTGGGCGCTCCGGCCCGCAACAGAATGGCGTCGCCGTTGGTGGCGTAGAAGGTGTAACTGTTCGTCGTTCCCAGCGCCAGAGTGCCGGGTTGATCAAACCCATTCGTCAGTGTCTGACTTCGAGCGGCAGGAGAAAGGATGGCAAGAAGGAAGAGAAGCGGCCAGGCCGGGAGATGCCGGGGGGAGTGTCGCCCGCGAGGCGCGCGGGCGGAGCGCAGGATTGTACTCAGTGTGGAGCGCGGCGTGTAGGCGAATTTTTCAAAAAAATATGGATTCATGTGTTTCATATTGCTGGTGAGTAGTTGTGACCGATCAGTACACCCATCATTCGTCACTCAACGGCTATTGGGTGCATTGGGGATTACAACACCCTCCCCACCGCCTGTCAAGGGAATCGGAACCGACCGAAATCCCCGATGCACGGCCGGTCCTGGCAGTACCGATGCCCCGCGCGGAGATTTTCCCGACCTGCCGCTCCGGAGTCCACTGGTGTGCGGCCGAGGCGACCCGGATGCGCACGGCCCCCATCGGACGACGCGTTCGGCGATGGTTTTGCCCCGCCGTTCAAGCCGGGAACACCATCGTGCTTTGCGGTTTTCCGAACCTTTGACCATATTGGCGTGTGCTTGATCTTGCGGAACCCGACGGCGGCAGCGACCACGAATGGATCTCGATTCGCGGCGCGCGCCAACACAACCTCAAAAATATCTCGCTCGCCCTTCCCCGCGATCAATTCGTGGTCATCACCGGGGTCAGTGGGTCGGGCAAAAGCACGCTGGCCTTTGACCTGTTGTTCAACGAGGGGCAGCGCCGGTTTCTCGATTCGATGAATGCCTATGCGCGGCAGTTCATCGAACAGATGGCGCGTCCGGACGTGGACCGGATCACCGGCCTGCCGCCCACGGTCAGCATTGAGCAGCGCACCACCCGCGGCGGCGGCAAAAGCACCGTGGCCACCGTCACGGAGATTTATCACTTCATCCGGCTGCTGTTTGCACGACTCGGCACGCAGTATTGCCCGGATTGTCAGGTGGCCGTGACCGCGCAAACGCATGACGAACTCACCCGGCATCTGCAATCCGAGCGGCAGCGACGTGGGGAGCTGATACTGCTTGCGCCCGTGGTGCGGAATCGCAAGGGCTTTCACAGCGATATCGCGCATTGGGCGGCGACACACGGTTATCGTCAAATCCGTGCCGATGGCGAATTCTACCGTTCGGATCAACCCTTCCGACTGGACCGATTCCGGGAGCACGACGTGGAAATTGTCGTCGGGACGTTGACCACAAAATCTTCCTCCAATGGGCGTGCGCCGGAGCAATTGGTGGACGAAACACTCAAAATCGGCACCGGGACATTGTTCGCACTTGATCGCCGCCGGCAACTCACCGTTCATTCCACGGAACGCGCCTGTCCGCGCTGCAGCCGCTCGTTTGCGCCCTTGGACCCCAAGAATTTTTCCTACAATTCGGCGCAGGGCTGGTGCCCGCGGTGTCGCGGCTTTGGCGAGCTGTTCTATCTGCCCGATGTCGAGCGCGGCGCGGATGCCGACGCCATTGAAGAAAGCTGGTGGCGTTGGGCGCAGAAACGCGAGGTGTGTCCCGAATGTCACGGCGCACGCCTGAATCCGGTGGCGCGTGCGGTGCGATTGCATCAAAAGCCACCGCTCGTCGGCTACGCCAGAAATGCGAAGGCAAAGGAAAGTGCGCCGACGATTGACGATTTTTCCTCGTTTGATGTTGCGGCGGCGCTGGCGTTCGTTCGCCGTTTGAAATTCACCGGACGCGCCGCTGAAATCGCGCGCAACATCCTGCCCGAGATTCGCGAGCGACTGCATTTCCTTAATGAAGTCGGGCTGGGCTATCTGCAATTGGGTCGGGCCGTGCCGACGCTTTCCGGCGGCGAAGCCCAGCGCATTCGTCTGGCCGCGCAACTGGGTTCAAATCTCAGCGGAGTATTATACGTATTGGACGAACCAACCATCGGCCTGCACGCCCGCGATAACGAACAACTCCTGGATGTGCTCCAGAACCTGCGCGCGCGCGGTAATTCGGTCGTGGTCGTGGAGCACGATGAAGCCACCATGCGGCGGGCGGATTGCGTGATAGATCTCGGGCCAGGCGCGGGCGAACACGGCGGCGCAGTCGTAGCCGCCGGCACGCTGCAAGAGCTGCTGCGACATCCGCAATCCGTCACCGGCCAGTATTTACGGGAGATGCGGAAATTTCCCGCCCGCGGTCAGCGCCGCCCGATATTCAATTCTCACCGCCGACGATTGACCGGCAAACTCACCTTGCAAAACGCGGCCATCAACAACTTGAAACAGCTCACCGTCAATTTACCGCTGGGCCGCTTCGTGGTGGTCAGCGGAGTCAGCGGTTCAGGCAAAAGCACATTGATTCACGAGTGTCTGCTGCCCGCGCTCGAAGCGGCACTAAAGAAACCTGGCACCCGAACGACAGGACATTCGCCAAATCGCGCCATCGGTCGCTTGAATGGTTGTGAAAATTTAAAAGCGGTTTACGAAGTGGACCAATCTCCAATCGGGCGCACTCCACGTTCGATTCCTGCGACTTATGTGGGATTCTTCGACGAAATCCGCCAGTTATTCGCGTTCGTGCCGGAAGCCCGGATGCGTGGCTACACCGCGAGCCGGTTTTCCTTCAATAGCGCGCAGGGGCGTTGTCCTGAATGTCAGGGCGCGGGTCAGATCAAACTGGAGATGAACTTCCTGCCGCCCGCATTCGTGCGCTGCGAAACTTGCAACGGCTCGCGTTTTAATCCGGAAACGCTGGACATCCGCTACGGCGGCAAAACTATCGCGGAAGTGCTGGACCTGTCCGTCGAGGCCGGCATCGCGCATTTCGCCGGTGTGCCCAAAATCAAACGCGCCCTCGAAGCGCTGCGCGATACGGGCCTGGACTACCTCAAGCTTGGACAACAAAGTCCGACGTTGAGCGGCGGCGAAGCGCAACGCGTGAAATTGGTGACGCACTTGTTGAGCGGATTGAAACCTCAGCTTGATTTGCCAGTGCGCGCGCCATCGAAAGCCACCAAGCACAACCTTTTCATTCTCGAGGAGCCGACCATTGGCCTGCACATGGCCGACGTAAAACGGCTCGTGGAAGTGTTGCAACGGCTCGTGGACGCCGGACATACGGTCATCGTCATTGAACATAACCTCGATCTGATCGCCGCAGCGGACTGGGTCATTGATCTCGGTCCGGAAGGCGGCGCGGATGGTGGACGCATTGTCTGCGAAGGGACGCCTGAACAAGTGGCACGGAATAAAGCCTCGCATACGGGTCGCTTCCTGCGCAAATTGCTCCCATCATGATTGCCTCGGGCTGCCAACAAATTCTGAACGGAAAAACTACGTTCCAGCCAGCCTGAATGTCACCCACTGCTTCCATCTTCTGGCGAACATCGGCCGTTGCGCGAAGGCTGCGGAATCCATTCAGATTGATTTTGTTGAGTTGCGTTCTGTTCATCAGCGCGTGTCATCCGGCCCGCCACACTTCCCCACCACTGGAGTGGGTCCAGGTAATTGAGGGCCAGCGCGAATTCGCCTTTGCGGGAAGCAAAAGAAAATTCATCCCTTGGGGTTTCAATTATGATCACGACCACAAAATGCGTTTGCTGGAGGATTACTGGGAAGGCGAGTGGGAAACAGTCATTGCGGATTTCCGCGAGATGAAGGAACTCGGCGCCAACGTGGCGCGCATCCACCTCCAATTGGCCCGGTTCATGGACGGCCCTGAGAAAGCGAACCAGGCTTCATTGCAACAACTCACCCGCCTGCTCCAACTCGCGGAGCGCACCGGGTTATACCTGGACCTCACGGGTCTGGCCAGCTACCGCAAATCGGACACGCCCAAGTGGTACGACGCCATGGAGGAATCCGCACGCTGGCGGACGCAGGCGAAATTCTGGGAACTCATCGCCGCTACCGGCGCCAACAGTCCGGCCATCTTTTGCTATGACCTCATGAACGAACCGTTCGTGCCCACGCAACCACGGGCTTCCGGCGACTGGCTTACAGGACACCTGGGCGGATTTTATTATGTGCAGGCCCTTACGCTCACTCCCGCCGGACGAACTCCGCCACAAGTTGCCCGGGCGTGGGTGGAGCAAATGGTGCGCGCTATTCGACAGCATGATCAACGACATCTAATCACGCTCGGCATGTTGCCGAACAGCGGCCGCGCCCTGGTGGAAGCGGTGTCCCCGCACCTCGATTTCATTTCTGTTCATGAATACCCCCGAAGTGGCCAGGTGGAGGAAAGCCTGAGCCGGCTGAAAAAGTTCGACGCGGGCAAACCACTGCTGATCGAGGAGCTGTTTCCCTTGACCTGCACCGCACCAGAACTCCATGAATTTATCGAGCGTTCCTCCCCGCCCGCATCCGGGTGGATTGGTTTTTATTGGGGGCAAACCCCGGAGGAGTTGCAGCAGATCGAAGGCCTCCCCGCTGCCATTACGCGGGCCTGGTTGCAGTTGTTCCAGACAGCCAATCCAAATCGAAATCACTGAGGTATGGTCGGTTCGGACAGAGCAATAAGTCACCAATCAAAACCCCCGGATTTTCCAGGCGAGGCGAACGACAACAAATGCAAGAACCAGCACCAGCACATAACCCCGGCGGATCAACTCCAAATCCAATTTGCTGGGATGACGCGGATGTCGACAAATCAACACGAAGACTCCGCTCCAGAAAGCCAACAACGCCACCCCACAGATTCGCGCCGAATCGCCCCCATCCAAAATCAGCAAGCTTAAGCCACCGAACACGGCTTGCAGCGCCACCGCGGCGAAGATCGGTCTCCGATACTGGTCTGAGATGGGAATAGGACAACGCAAAATCATTCTCTCGCTGCTTTACTTTGCCTGCCACGCACCACTGCCGTCCAGCCTGCGAACGCTGGCTGAAATTAAGAGCGCCCGTCCAACCGGCGTTTCCACAGTCGAGCCACCTGCAACACGGTGACCAAAAACAGGGAAAAGGCCGTGACGGCTGTGCCCAGAAAAATTCCCCAAATCATTCCCACGGCCATCGCGTAGCGAGTCAGGTTGGCCGTCTCCGTGGGTGAGAACAGTTCGCGCACGAAGTCAGGAGAAATGAACGCCACCATCGCGGCAAACAATCCACCCAGCACTGCGGAAAACAGCGCTCCCAACACCACATAGAAGAAATAGCGTAAAAACATCATAAGCCGACTGTACCTCGCCGGTTGAATAGAGCCAGTCCCGTGCCGGGCTCAGATCAAGCCGGGACCACGGATGCGCGCCGTTCCGAACTTTACAAGTAAAGCGACTGCTTCAGATCGCGAACCAGAACGCTCAGGAATGGATAGCGTTTGCCCGGATCCAATTCCAGGCACTTGAGAATGATTTTTTCCAAACCAACTGGCAGATCGGGATTCAACTGGCGCGGAAGCAGAAAATTGGTGCGGTCGGTTTGCGCCTGCAAAATCTCGGTCGAAGTCTCGCCGGAAAAGGGTTTTTGATTGGTCAACAACTCGTACGCCGTGACGCCAAAAGCAAAGACGTCCACGCGCCGATCAATCGCTTGTCCCGACAATTGTTCCGGCGCCATGTAAGTTGGCGTACCGGGATTTTTTCCGATCTTCAATGGTTTGTCCCCAATCGGTTGCGCCAGATCAAAATCCACCAGCCGCACGGCGGCATTGGGCGAAACGATTACGTTTTCCGGTTTGAAATCGAGATGTAAAAATCCACTCTCGTGGATATGTTCCAGCGCCTCGGCCATGTCTATGAGGATTTGCGCCACATTATCGAGCAGCACCTGATCGTGGCGCGCGTAAAGCACTTTTAGACTCGCACCTTCGACGTATTCCATGAGGCAGTAAAGCAACCCCTCAATTTTGCCATGTTCGTAGTAGCCGATGATCCCGGGATGCCCCTGACAGGTTTCCAAGGCATCGCAACCATGCAAAAACCGTTTTTTGGCGGTGGAATCGCCACGCAATTCGGGCAGCAATCGCCGGATGGCAAATTGCTTCCCGGCTGGATCGCTCGACAACCAGATTTCCGCCATGCCGCCGGTGGCGATCAATTCATGCAGGGTGAACTTCCCGAACGGCCCGGGCGTGGCGGAACTGACCTGATGGGATTTGTTAAACAAACCGAACACGCAAGTGATTTAGCAGGAAATCCGCTCGCTCGCCACCTTGTTTTATTGGTCAGCGCCACCGGCAAACCATCGGTCAGCCCACGCAGTTTTAGGCTTGGTCTGAGGCGCGACGGTTTTTAAGGTGACGCATGCCCCGACATTCCGCCTTGAAATCCTTCAGCGAAGCGGGGCTGGCTTGGTTCTATCCGCGCGTCTGTCAGCTCTGCGCGAGCGAAATGGCCGCACCGCAGGACGGCTTTGTCGGCGCAAACTGCCGGAAACACCTGCATTTCATCGAGCCGCCATTTTGCGAGCGGTGCGGGTTGCCCTTCCCGGGAGATATTTCGGGGACGTTCGAGTGCGCCAATTGTCGCGATATGGAATTGCACTTCGCCACTGCGCGCTCCGTGATTGCCGCAAAAGGAATCGCGCTGGACGTCATCCATCGCTTCAAATACCAGCGCGCGCTTTGGTTCGAGCCGTTTTTGACGGATTTGCTCGTTCACGCAGCGGGGCCGGTTCTGCAAACCCCGCCATGGGACTGCGTGATTCCCGTGCCGTTACACCCGCTCAAACAGCGCGAGCGGGAGTTTAATCAAGCCGAACGGCTGGCGCGACCGCTGGCTCAGACGTTGGGAATTCCGCTGCGGACGGATTTACTGCGGCGCATCGTTCCAACACGAACTCAAACTCTATTGTCGAGAAAGCAACGCGCCGAGAATGTGCGCCGGGCCTTTGCGGCACGGACCAACGCTAAATTAAATGGGGAGAGGATTATCCTGGTGGACGACGTGTTGACCACCGGGGCAACCACCAGTGCCTGCGCCCGGGTGTTACGGGGAATCGGTGCGGGCGAAGTTTGTGTCTGGACAGTTGTGCGCGGACTTTGAATAATAAATTGGCTGTTAAGATGAGTCGTAGCTTTGAAACCGAGCCTGCCCCTTCAGGCGACTTGCTGGTCATGCCGGCCAGACCTGAAACCACAATCCCTTTTTGACCATGTCCACCACCACTTTCACCAAAGCCGCACCGGACGTTCCTCCGATTGAACCCGCGCTCACTCCGCCCCCCGAACCACAGGTCGGCACGGCCACGTTTGTCAAAAAGAAACTCAAAATCGCCACCGGTAAAACCAAAAAGAAGGAGTTTCCAGCGGGGCTGTGGACGAAGTGTCCGAAGTGCGAGGAAATGCTCTTTGACAAGGAATTGGATGAAAATTTGAAGGTCTGCATGAAATGCGGCCATCATTTTCCAATTGGGGCCCGGGAGCGCATCCATTCGCTGGTGGAAACGTGCTCCTTTGAAGAAACGAACGCCACCATGACCAGCGTGGACATACTGGGGTTCACCGGCACGTCCTCCTACAAAGACAAACTGGCGGCCAGTTGGAAGAAAACGAATCTCAAGGACGCGGTCATTACGGGTATCGGACAGATCGGCACGCAGCGGGTTGCGTTGGGCGTAATGGATTTCAGCTTCATCGGCGGCAGCATGGGCTCGGTGGTTGGCGAAAAATTGACGCGCCTGATTGAGGCGGGAACGGAAAAAGAAATCCCGGTCGTAATCATTTCCACCAGTGGCGGCGCCCGTATGTACGAGGGCATGTTCAGCCTGATGCAGATGGCCAAAACCTGCGGCGCGCTGGCTTATCACGCGCGTGCCAAACTGCCGTTCATCAGCATCCTGACGCATCCGACCATGGCTGGAGTGATGGCCAGCTTCGCGACAGTGGGCGATTTAATTCTTGCCGAACCCGAGGCGATGATCGGCTTCGCCGGAGCGCGTGTAATCAAGGACACCACGCAGGCGGAATTGCCACCGGATTTTCAAACCTCGGAATTCCTGCTCAAGCACGGATTGATTGACGCCATCATCTCCCGCAACGAAATGAAGGAACACCTGATCGAATACATGGCTTTCCTCATGGCCGGCCGCAAAGCGATGGCGGCCGGAGTCGCGGTTTAACATCCTCTTGCCCGCCGGATTTGGTTCTTGAACTTTCGGATTATGTCGCGTCCTGTCAGCAACCCCGCCGCCCGCGCTGGCGGTTGCCTCCATTGAAGGACCAATCACTTTGTCTGAAACGTCAAACGATCACCCTTGGCACTGACTTGAATTTTTTCGCCGGGCTTGAATTCTCCCGCCAACAGCTTGCTCGCCAGCGGATCGAGCAAATGCGTTTGAATCGCGCGTTTCAGTGGACGCGCGCCAAATTGCGGATCGTAACCTTCGCTGGCCAATAGCTTCTTAGCCGCATCATCCACGTCGAGCGTGAGGTTCTGCTGCGCGAGGCGCGTTTCCAATCGTCCCAACTGAATGTCCACAATGTGCGCCAACTCGCTTTCGTTGAGGCTCTGGAAAATGATTACGTCATCCACGCGATTCAGGAATTCCGGGCGGAAATGCCGCTTCAATTCCGCCATCACCTTGTCCTCCATGGCCGCCCGTGCGCCGATGGTGGTGTGCCCGTCCATGAAGTATTCCTGAATGATGGGCGAGCCGAGATTGCTCGTCATGATGACAATGGTGTTCTTGAAGTCCACAGTCCTCCCCTGCCCGTCCGTGAGTCGCCCATCATCAAGCACCTGCAACAACACATTGAACACATCATGGTGCGCCTTCTCAATTTCATCAAAAAGCACCACGGAATACGGGCGACGCCGGACCGCTTCGCTGAGTTGCCCGCCTTCCTCGTAACCAACGTAACCGGGCGGCGCGCCAACGAGCCGCGCCACGGTGTGTTTCTCCATGTATTCGCTCATATCAATGCGGATCATGGCGTGCTCATCATCGAACAGAAATTCCGCCAACGCACGGGCCGTTTCCGTTTTGCCCACGCCGGTGGGGCCGAGGAAAATGAACGAACCGATGGGGCGATTCGGATCCTGCAATCCACTGCGCGAGCGGCGCACGGCATTGGCAACCGCCACCACGGCTTGTTTCTGACCAATGACGCGCTGCTGCAACCGGGCCTCCATCTGGAGCAATTTCTCACGTTCGCCTTCGAGCATTCGGGACACGGGAATGTGCGTCCATGACGCTACGACGCGCGCAATGTCCTCATCGGTGACTTCCTGCCGCAACAGCCGCAGCGGCGACGAGGCGTCGCCACCACGTTCAAGCGTCGCAGATACGACCGCCAATTTCTTCTCCAACTCGGGAATCTTGCCATATTGAATCTCAGCGGACCTGGCCAGATCTCCCCCGCGCTGCGCTTTCTCCAGCTCAATTTTCGCCTGCTCCAACTGCTGCTGTACGATGCTGACCGCATTAACGGAGGTTTTTTCATTCTGCCACTGAGCCGTGAGCGCCTTGGATTTCTCTTTCAAATTGGCAAGTTCCTGTTCCAGCAACTTAAGGCGCTCCTTGCTGGCGGCATCTTTTTCCTTGGCCAACGACGTGCGCTCGATTTCCAACTGCAGAATCTGCCGATCCAACTGATCCAACTCAGTGGGTTTGGAATCCAGCTCCATCTTGATGCGTGAGGCCGCCTCATCCACGAGATCAATCGCCTTGTCCGGCAGAAAACGATCCGCGATGTAGCGATGCGACAGCGTCGCCGCCGCCACCAGCGCCGCGTCTTGAATTCGCACGCCGTGATGCACTTCGTAGCGCTCCTTGAGTCCGCGCAGAATCGCAATGGTCGCTTCGACGGCAGGCTCGGACACCATGACTGGCTGAAAACGCCGCTCAAGTGCCGGGTCTTTTTCGATGTGCTTGCGATATTCATCCAGTGTCGTGGCCCCAACGCAGCGCAGTTCGCCGCGCGCCAATTGCGGTTTCATGATGTTGGCCGCATCCGTCGCACCTTCCGCCGCACCGGCACCGACAAGCGTGTGCAACTCGTCAATGAACAGAATGATTTTGCCTTCGCTGGCGGCAATCTCTTTGAGGAACGCCTTTAACCGATCCTCAAATTCGCCGCGATATTTCGCCCCGGCAATCATCGCGCTGAGGTCCATTGCCACGAAGCGTTTGTTCTTGAGCGATTCCGGCACGTCCCCGCTCACGATGCGACGCGCTAACCCTTCCGCGATGGCCGTCTTGCCGACGCCCGGTTCACCGATCAGCACCGGATTATTTTTGGTGCGCCGCGTCAACACCTGCATCACGCGGCGAATTTCCTCATCGCGGCCGATGACCGGGTCAATCTTTCCCTGCCGGGCCAGCGCGGTGAGATCGCGCCCGTATTTTTCAAGCGCTTGAAATTTGCCCTCGGGGGCTTGATCGGTGACGCGCTGATTACCGCGCAACTCCGCCAGCGCTTTAAGCACCACCTCGCGTTTAAGTCCGTGCGTTTTGAAAACCCGCTGCAGTGCCGGCCCCCCGGCGTCGAGAATGCCCAGCAACAGATGTTCGGTGCTGAGATAATCGTCCTTGAGTTTACCGGCTTCCGTCTGCGCGGCGTCCAGGGCTTTTTTCAATTCGCTGCTGAGATAAATATCCGCACTGCTCGTCCCCTGCACCTTATGGCGACGTCCCAGCTCCTGCTCCACCTCCGATCGCAACGCGCTGGTGGGCACGCCGATTTTTTCCAGCAGCCCCGGCACGAGACTTTCGCCCTGTCCAATTAACGCCAGCAACAAATGCTCGCAATCCACCCCCTGATGCGAGTGGCCGTGAGCGATCCGTTGCGCTTCAGCCAGCGCTTCTTGGGACTTAATGGTCAACTTGTCCAATTGCATAGTTCATCAATGTGCTAAACAACTTCGCCGCGTCAAGTTTCCCCCGGCGACATCGCAAAACCCGCCTGAAAACGCGGGATGAACTTTGGATTTTCATTCAGTCCGACGCGGAAGCGCTCACTCGCAGCGCAAAGAAATTCTGTTGAACCCGGACCTTCTGCGCTACGCTGAATGAGTTGCCCAAATGGCTTCGGCAAAATTTCGCGAGCATGGAGAAAACTTTACTGTGAAACACATGGGTTTAATTGGTGGGCTGAGTCCGGAATCCACCATCCACTACTATCAGATCATCTGCCGCGAACATAACCGTCGCTGCGGTGGATTGAATTTCCCCCGCCTCACCATCGAAAGCCTGAACCTTGCCGAGTTGGTACCTTTGTTTGAGATCAACGATTGGGAGGGCGTGGCGACCATTCTGCTTGCCGCCTTGCACCGCTTGAAAAACGCCGGGGCGGAATTTGCCGCCATCCTGGCCAATACCCCGCATAACGCTTACGACCGCATCCAAGCTGCGACCCCGCTCAAAATCGTCACCATCATGGAAGCCACGGCCGCGGCCCTGAAACGAGCCGCCCACAAAAACGTCGCGCTGTTGGGCAGCAAAGCCACCATGGAATTTGACTTCTTCCAAAAATACTTTGCGACCGAAGCCATTCAAACCATCGTGCCGGACGCGACGCAACGCCAAGAACTGGACGGCATTATCTGGAACGAACTCGCGCATGGCCAGATTCGCCCTGAATCGCGTCAGGCGGCGCGCAGGATGCTCGCGACTTTGCAAGAACACGGAGCGGAAGCGGTTGTGCTCGGCTGCACGGAGTTGTCGCTATTGATTCAATCTAAAGACACGCAACTGCCTCTTTTCGACACCGCAAAAATTCACGCGGAGGCGATTCTGGAATTTGCCAGTTCCTCCGGCGAACCACAAACACTCCAGCCGCCTGGATCAACGCCACCCGCTCATGAGTTCACCGCAACGATCTCCTGAATCGGATCGCCCCGCACAAACGCCAATGCCGTCTCGATCCGAAGGCAGCGAAGACGAAATACTGGAGGCCTCAAGCCCCGCGTGCTATCTGGGTGAATTTGAAAACCTTCTAAAATCGCCGCCCAACATCCAAATCAAAAGTATCCGCGAACACTCCGCCCCTTCCGACGGCACACGAATTTTTATCGAATGTGCCGGGTCTGCGAAAGTGGATCCCGCTCACGATGCGCTCGCTGATTGGGATCAGGAACTGGCCCCGAGCGTTGGATTGCAGAAATGGTTTCTGGCCGATCCGCCAATGCGTTGGATTGAATTTCGCGAGCGCTATTGGAACGAGCTTAACGGTCGGCGGGAAGCATTGTCATCCTGCTATGGCGCCCTTCAGAAAGGCGCGTTGACGTTGATTCATAACAGTTGCGATACCCGCTATAATCCAGCCTTGGTGTTACGCGAATACCTGTTGGCCCACCTGCCTTGAACGCACTCACGTCGCTGGCTCGATTTTCTACTCTCGTTTCACCTTGGTAGGCATGACACGTTTTAGGCGCGCTTGACAGGCTTGATCCGATAGCAAAACAGCCCGCCGTTTCCGGCGGGCCGTTGGAATTTTCGCCTAATTCAGCGGTCTCAGACCTTAATTCGCAGTGACCGAGAAGACATCCGCAAACGCACTGGTCTGACCGCCGCCCACCGCGCTGGGTGCTGCCACGCGATAGAACGAAGCGCTGGCGTTATCATCAAAGATCGCCGGACTCGCAGCCACTTGGGCAATCTCGGTGTAAGGACCGTTGGCCGTCGCCGCACGAACAACGCTATGAGGCGGTGCGACATCGGTGAAGTTGATGGTGGTGGTTGAACCACTCCGTTCAAACGAATTCACCGCCGGCACCTTGGCCTCCTTCATATAGGTGGCAGTAATGGTGATCGAGGTGCCTGCTTGAATACCGAGGCTGGCAATGTTGAAGGTGAATTCACCCGCCGTCGAATTGGAATCCGCCGCGGAATTTTCCTCAAAGCTGCCGAGATGCTTTTTGCCCTGCGGCATGCCAGCCAGATCCCCTTCCGGATCTGATTCATACACATCAATAATCACCCGTGAAACGCTCGACAGCGGCACCCCACACGTGCCGGAAATCGAGCTTACCGTGGCAGCGGTAATCATGGGCTTAAACGGATGGGGAGACGTTTCATCAATAAACTTGTTCAGAGTTGTGTAACCCATGCTGTCATCAATCATGGGGAAGCAGTTCACAAAGGAATTGCCGCGCATCAGAATCCAGGCATTGTCGTTCGGCGCGTTCCAATTGACGCTTATCCCGATGGAATCATAAACCGTATTGGCCTCGAGTTCGTCACTCACGCCATCGAAATTGGAACCGAACCGCATTTTGCTCTTGGCGCTCAGGTTCATTTCGTCAACCGCCCAAGCCGTACCGGTTTTCGGACGGGAACCATCCCGTTCCAAACCGTACGTGTTTCCAGCGATAACAAACACCTTGTCACTCGTTCCATAGAAGGTCGGTCCGCCATAGACAAACAAGTTTCCTTCCTCGGCATCATTGACGCCGTCGCCATCCGTTCCGATGACGATACTGGGCACCTGGGTGTCATTGTACCGGCCAATCTCTGACGGGGACGGGAGCTCGCTCGTACCGAGGTATTGGTTGCCGGCCACCGTGCAACGCATCCCTTCGGCAGCGATGCTGTATTCAAAAGCCGCCAACACGTTGAACTCGGCGCGTGGATTGGCCGAGCCTGCTTTCACGCCAATGGTCGCATTTTCCAGGTTGGGTAATTCGGGACGAGGACCGCCACTGGCGTCACGGTGGCGGAACGCCGTAATCGCGGCGCCGCTCCGAGCGAATTCGTGCGTGACCGGATTCACTCCGATCCAGCAACCGGAAATATGCAATCCCCGGCAGGAACCTTGATCGTATTCCCACCAATTCTTGACGGTATTATCCAGACCGTAATCCAGCGCCACAGCAATCCCATACTCGGAGCCGGTTTCCTGACCCAGGAGAGCCAACCCTTTGATGGTGACATTCTGTGCGCGATAAACCCCTAAAATAGCTACTTCACCCGGCTCGTACGGATCGGTGCTTTCCTCGCCATAACCCGCGCGTTCACTGGCCATGGCGGCATTGTTAATCACCGGATCAGAAGCGATCAGGGTGCCGTAATTGGCATAAGCCATATCGCGAAAGTTGTTGTTCGGCTCCCGTGCATCCAAAATAATCTTGATCACCGCATTGTTCGTTTCCGTGATGGGAGCGGTGTTTACCGCCGCCCCCGGCTGACTGTAGCCGTCAATGGTCAAATTGTCCTTGATAATCAAGGGAAACCCTTTAACCGGCGGATAAATATAATGCGGCCCGGCTCCTGGGATATTGAAGACAATCGAGTCGGCCGAATCCGTGCTGGCATCGGCATCTCGAATGGCTTGCGAGAAGCTGCCCGCTCCATCAGATGCGGTGGTGGTAACGGTAAAGGTCGCCGCAGAGGTAACCCCGGTGGATAGCACAACGCTGCACGCTGTGACACAGCTCAGTATTTTGGTTTTCATCGTTTTAAAACTTAGTGTTAGGGACAACGGCGATATTAAAAGCTCAAGTGAGTAATGCAATAATTATTTTGGAAAAATCCGACTTTTTTTCAAACCACCTTGCAGAAAGATCGAACACAACCGGTTTCGGCCTCGTGGTAGCGCTCTACCCTCCGTAGAAAAACCGACTGCGGCGAACTACACTACCGTTCGATCTCACCGAGTTCCGGAAGGGCGCGCCAGGAATTCAAAGGTTTCCCGCCACCACTCGGGAGGGTGTTCCGTGGCTTCATCGTGCGCGGCCCCAGAAATTACCCGCAACTGTTTCGGCCCGACATAACTTTCATAGAGCCGTTCACCAAACTTGGGCGGGATGATTTGATCGTCCCCCGCAATTACAAATTGGATCGGCTGACGATAATCCTGCAACCAAGCGGTCGGACGATAGCGATCACGCAGGAAAAAATAGGGCAATAACCAGGGCATACGGTTTTGTGCCAGAGCCGGCAAACTGTCGTACGGCACAAACATCACCATTCCGCTCACCTGCTCCGGATGGCGCCGCGCCAAATGGGCCGCAGGGCCGGTCCCGAGTGATTCACTGACCAGATAAGTGGATCGCCCTTGCGGCAACGCAGCCAGCGCCGCCTCAGCCGAACGCAACCAGCTTTTCAGGCTGGGCCGCCCGCCACGCGCGCCATAACCGGGATATTCCAGCACGTAAACGTCCGAGGGCGTCGCCTGACTGATGCGTTGCGCGAGATAGCCCCGACCGATTGCCGCTCCGCCATTGCCGTGCAAAATCAAGACATTCCGGGTTGCCTCATCGGATCGGACATATTTCCATCCCATCATTTCACCTGCGGAATTGGTCCAAAGACTGAAGCCACGTTCCCGCGCCAGAGCGGTTTCCTCCGCCAACGAATAGCGCGTCGGGTGATAAAGCAATTTGCGCTGCCACGCGCAGCCGCATAGCACGAGCAACACATAGCCACACAGCATCGCCAGCAGAAAAGAAGTCACACGCGACCTCCTCCGCCCCTGACGCGGTTCCGTTCTTGATTCGGGTAAATTCGCATCCATTCGTGATTCACCCCTGCCCCTCCGCGCGTCTTGGTCTGGGAACGATTCCCCCTTGCCGTAATAACCCCACACCGGGCAACGCCGGGGCATAATCAAGCGGACAACCAACTTTAACGCGATC
Organism: Verrucomicrobiota bacterium; assembly: GCA_039806955.1. Taxonomy (GTDB): domain Bacteria; phylum Verrucomicrobiota; class Verrucomicrobiia; order Limisphaerales; family JADLHS01; genus JADLHS01. The sequence goes on from JBDHQI010000014.1 coordinate 71,479, forward strand.
CATGGCGAACAGCTTACAAACAGCCCCCGCCCAAAACCAGACCGATTGAACCACGAATGAACCTAGATAAGAAATCTCTGCCAAAGCCGGAACACCGAACACCCGCCCGGCGCTCCTATCACCTCTAAAAATGTTTGTCGGATTTTCCCGGCGGTGGCTGTTTAATGGGTGAGATGCACGACCCGTCCGATGCTCAACTGCTCCGCGCCTACGCCCAACGCGGCGCGGAAGCCGCCTTTGCCGAAATCGTCGCGCGGCATACCGACCTCGTCCATTCCGCCGCGCTCCGACAGGTCAATTCCCCCGAACTCGCCCGCGATGTCACCCAAAGCGTCTTCACCGATCTCGCCCGCAAGGCCGGCGCTTTGAGTGGAAGCTTGCCTCCCGAAGCCTCGCTCGTCGGCTGGTTGTATCGCGGCACGCGGTTCGCCGCGCGCGACCTGAATCGCGGTGAAATCCGCCGCACCCAACGCGAAAGGCAGGCCATGGAACAACTTCACCCCACACCCCATCCAGAACCCGATTGGGAACAACTCCGCCCGGCCCTCGACGACGCGATGGCTGAACTGGACGAACCCGATCGCGACGCGCTGCTCCTGCGCTATTTCAAAAATCACGACCTGCGCACCGTGGGTACGACGCTGGGCATCAGCGATGATGCCGCGCAAAAACGCGTGAGCCGCGCCGTGGAACGATTGCGCGAACTCTTTGCCAAACGTGGCGTTACCGTTGGCGGGAGTGGATTGGCCGTCGTCATCTCGGCCCACGCCGTGCAAGCCGCGCCCGCCGGGCTTGCCCTGACCATCTCGACCACCGCCGCACTGACCGGAACCACCCTCGCCACGACTGCAACAGCCACCGCCACCAAAGCCATCGCCATGACTGCACTTCAGAAAACTGTCGTCACCGCCACGCTCGCCGCTCTCGCTGGATTTGGAATCTATGAGGCCCGCCAAGCTCTTCAATTGCGCCAACGGAATGAAGTGTTGCAGCAAACGGTAACATCTCTGACGGAGCAAGTTGCTACGGCAAATCAACAAGCAAACGACCAAGAATCTGTGACAAGCGCCAACCAGACTCCAAATCCGGATTTTAGCGAAGTGTTACGCCTGCGCGGTGAGGTCGCAAGACAGCGCCGGGAAGTAGAAGAGATATCGGCGGCGGCCAAGGATGCCATGAGCTTCCAAGCGAGAGTTCTCGACGTGTTTTCCAACACGCCGCCGGTGCGAACTTTCGTGGCGACAACCATTGCGGAGGTTTCATGGAATCAGACCGTGATCACCGGCGGATGGAGAACCCCGGATGGGAAGCGTGCATTCGTCTTGGCGACAGTTCAGCGTGGAGACACCGATGAGCAAGTCAGGATTAGTTCTAAAGTCGTTGAATTCACAGAATCGACCGCCAAAGACCTCCGCCTCTCAGGGTTCTACGATGAGGATAGGCAGACACCGGAAGGTTTTATCATGCTGGACCCAAAGCAAACTGCCGACCTTCTCCAGCGCACACAAGACCCGGAAAGAGGCTCGCTGGCGGGCGCGCTGGCGGTCACCACCGTGAATGGTCGACAAGCCCAATTGCAAACGACGGAAATGCGGCAGATTCCTTCAGGGGAAAAATACTCGACCGGTCCGATACTCGATTTTTACCCAACAGTGGCGGCCGATGGACAATCCGTCCTGCTCTTAATGACCGCCCAGTTGAACTATCGGATTCCCATTCCATCCCCGTGAGTTGGCTTGGCTACTACAAACTCATGAGTCACGACGGCGACGGAGGGGAGGCGTTGGTGACTCTGCCTTCCCTCATCTGGCAGGTCGCACAGTTGCTTCGGCGAAACCGTGCTGGGCAGGTCGGCCACCAAGCACGCGCCTTGCGCGGTCTTCGGGATGGAATGACATCGCAAATGATATAGCGCCGTAGGCGCGGCATATCTGTAGAATCCACCGCCCAAAACGAACAGCTCCGTAGGAGCGAAATATCCGGCCGATGGCGCTCCCACGGAGCTTGGTCCCATTTCAGATTCCGAAACTACAACGATGTCACGCCTCCGGCGTTGAGAAGCTCCATCAAGCCTGTTGCGACCTCTCGTATCACCGACGGCATCTTGGAGTGCGGCGGGAAGCGAAGCGCCACGCCGCTTTCAAATAAACCAGAACCTCCGATTCCAACCGAACCTCACGCGCCCGAAAGCGCTGTCGCCGCTACGCTCTGCCGGCGCACTCCATGACGCTTTTCGCAAGGTTCGCGTCTTTTGCGGTTACGCCTTCAGCGCGGCGGGCACTTCCGGCTTTTTCGCCTTCACCTCAATGTAAAGTTCGCGCAGTTGTTTCGGCGAAACGGTGGAAAGCAATCACGTCGCGGATGTCCAACGCATCAGAGAGCATCCCATTCTTCCAACGAAATGGTGCGTCCCAGAATAAGGACCGTGGAAACCCAGTGCCCGGAGTTTGCGAATGAACTCGCGGCGTTTAAGTGGTCGCCAGGCGGCCATTTTGAACCTTGTTCAAATCAATGCCAGCCAGCACCGGCAATTTGTGGCCCAACCGCAACCCCACCAGAATCCAGTCTTTCAACGTGGAACGAAGTTCCGTCTCACATTCCCGCAAGGTTTTTCCGAATGCCGCCACGCCTTTGAGCTTGCGGATTTCCCCGGCAAAAGAGCCATCCTCCAGCTTGTCGTAGTGAGCCAGTTCAAGGGCTGCTTCGATGTATGCGGTGATCGGAAACATCATGTCAGACCAACCCTAGTTCCTTTTTCGCTTTGCTCCACGGCACGAGTGGCTTTGCCCCGTTTCGATCAATGGCTTGGTTCATCTCGCGCAAGTCTTCCAAATCTTCAATCCGCTGGCGCAGTTGAAGAATTTCGTCATGCAGAGCACCCAGCGTCAACCGCTGCTTTGCCACTCGTTTGGTCGGCCTTTTAATCACGCTACTCATAAGCTTCTTTTCGATCTTTTACTGCATACACCTGAATTTCATTTCCAGCCAGTCGAAATAATATCCGATAATTGCCCACGCGCAGGCGGTATTTGTTTTCCGCGCCCGCCAGTTTCTTGATGTCACCGTGAAATCCTGATTCCAAGGCCGTGAGGCGATCACCAATCCGCTTGCGTATATTCTTCGGCAGCGCGCGAAGTTGATCTAATGCTTCTTCGCCAACCAGCAATTGAAAGTTCGCACCTGCCATGACTCATCCTTACGGCGCGGCTGGTGGCGCAGGCACTTCCGGCTTTTTCACCTTCACCTCAATGTAAAGTTCGCGCAGTTGTTTGGGCGAAACCGTGGAAGGCGAACTGGTCATCAGGTCCGTGCCTTTCGCGGTCTTCGGGAAAGCGATGACGTCACGGATGCTCGGCGTGCCGCAGAGGATTGCGATGAGGCGGTCGAAGCCGAGGGCGATGCCACCGTGCGGCGGTGCGCCGTAGCGGAACGCTTCGAGCATGTAACCGAAGCGCAGCTTGGTTTCGTCCGGCGGAATCTGGAGCAGTTCCTCGAAGATGGTTTTCTGCACGTCGGGCTGATGGATACGGATCGAGCCGCCGCCGAGTTCCACGCCGTTGACCACGATGTCGTAATGCTGGCCGCGGACTTTCTTGGGGTCGGACTTGAGCAGGGGAATGTCTTCGGTCACCGGCGCGGTGAACGGATGATGGCTGGAATACCAACGGTTGTTTTCACGGTCGAAGCCAAGCAGCGGAAACTCCACGACCCAGAGAAAGTTGAATTGCTGCGGGTCAATCGTCAGCTTGCCCTGCGACTTCAACACGTCCGCACAATACAACCGAATTTTGCCAAGGATTTCGCAGGCGTTGAGCCATTGGTCGGCGGCGAAGAGAATCAAGTCACCCTCCTGAATCTGCAGCTTGCTCGTGAGCGCGGCTTTTTCGGCGTCGCTGAAGAACTTCACGATGGGTGATTTCCATTCCCCGTTCTCGACCTTGATGAACGCGAGGCCTTTTGCACCAAAACTCTTGGCGTATTCGGTCATCGTTTCGATCTGGCCCTGCGTCGCACCGGCGAGGCCTTTGGCGTTGATGGCTTTCACCACGCCGCCAGCTTCGATGCATTTGCCGAACACGCCGAACTTCGAGCCTTTGAATTCTTCGCTGAAATCCACGAGTTCCATGCCGAAGCGCGTGTCGGGTTTGTCAATGCCGTAGCGGTTCAACGCCTCTTCAAAGCTGATGCGCTTGAACGGCGTGGGCACGTCAATGTTCAGCGCGGTTTTCCACACGCGCTTGAGCAAGCCTTCGATGAGCGCGTAGATGTCTTCGCGATCAATGAAACTCATCTCGATGTCCACCTGCGTGAACTCAGGCTGCCGGTCCGCGCGCAAGTCCTCATCGCGATAGCAGCGCGCGAGTTGAAAATACTTCTCCACCCCAGCCACCATCAGGATTTGTTTGAACTGCTGCGGCGATTGTGGCAGCGCGTAGAACGTGCCGGCTTCGCGGCGGTTCGGAACGAGAAATTCGCGCGCGCCTTCGGGCGTGGACTTGAAGAGTGTGGGCGTCTCGACTTCGAGGAAGCCTTGCTCATCCATGTAACTGCGCGTGGCGATGGCGACCTTGGAACGGACACGAAGATTGCGCGCCATTTCGGGACGGCGTAGATCGAGGTAGCGATATTGCAGGCGCGTATCCTCCGCCACTTTGGACGCCGCCTCCGGGTCATCAATCTGGAAGGGCAACACGTCCGCCATGTTCAGCACTTCGAGCGATTGCACGGCGACTTCGACTTCGCCGGTGGGAATCTTGGCGTTGTTCGTGCCATCCGGTCGCTGGCGCACTTTGCCCGTCAAGCTGACCACACATTCGCTGCGCAACGCTGCCGCGCGCTCGAAAAGGGCGGCTGGCAAATCCGAGGGATCAAATACGGTTTGGGTGCGCCCTTCCCGGTCGCGAACGTCAATAAAGATAAGCCCACCGAGGTCGCGGCGGGAGTGAACCCAGCCGTTCAAAGTGACCGTCTGTCCGATGTGCGCCGGACGCAATTCATTGCAATGATGTGTGCGTTTCATGTCTGGTGGGAGTTCAGGCGTTTGCCTGCTCCGAAGCGCGAAAATCCATCACGTCAACTCCAGTTGGGGTTCCGGTCGGCTCCACGCGGACGGGCATCATGGCGGGAATTGAGCCTGATTTCAAAAACATTCTTATTTGATCAATCCGCTGGGCGGGGGCACGCCATCCGGGTGAAGTTACTCGCACGGCTCGGCTCTCGCCGAATTACTTTTCCCTGGTCCGAACCGAAGTCATCGCGCGAGTGCGCCCCGACGCTACTTTAGCTCGATCGGGTTCGCGTAAACCCACGGCACCCACTCGTCCCGAATTTTGAGTTCCGCCTCGACGCGATATTTTCCGGGACTCGAAGGCGCCCATTCACATTGTCGTCCTTCCAACTGCTGCACCGCCTCCCCGTTTCGCAGAATCGTAAAACGGCACGGCAGCGGCGACAGTGCGCGCAGTCGGGTCACAGAGTCAAACGGAAGTGATTCCCCCATCACCGCCTGACCCGAGTTGTTTTGCGCCAGCCACCGAAACGTGGAACTGTCCGCAATCATGTCAAAGCCAATGAACACCCGTCCGGCGCGCAACGCATCCAGCACCGCGGCTTCGCTCAACTCCCGCGCCAACACGTGCGTATTCACAAAGCGCGCGGAGCGTTCATAGGGATCGAGTTGAACGTGGAACAGTTTTCGGTTTGCCTCCAAACGGCCAAAACTGAGTCGCGCCAACGGACGGGTAAACCAATTCAAGGAAAACTCCGTCAACACTTTTGGACTCGTGTCTTCGATGCGGATCGTATCCGCCGCCGTGTAAAAGGCCCGGAGGCCAACATTCTGATGGCAGTCATTTCCTGCCGTGCCCGTGATGTGTCGCGTGAGATTCAACTCATCCCACCGCTGGAGAAAGCGCGCAGGCCGGTTAAACAACTTCCGATACACATGATCAGGATAGCGACGCAAATTCACAATGGCTTCCGGCAAAATCGCAAACAAGCCGCCACGCAACCGTTTGAGGTCGCTATGAATGTTGTAAATCTCCATGCCGGTCAGCTCCGGCAGTTCCCAGACGCGCGGCTCTTCCGGATGCGCGAAAAACAGGACGCCACCGTTGGTTACGATCTGCTGCGCCAGAACAGAAATCTCCGTTCGATTACTCAACACCACTCCCGGTGCGACGCCGAAGGGCATGACGCCATCTCGCATTTCAAAGCCGGGAATGAACAGCTTCCCGCCGTGCAACCCGCGCCATTGCGCGTCAAAGTCCGCCCGCCCATCGGTGCAATGGTCACTGAGTCCAATGAAATCCAAACCCGCCACGTCGAGTGCCTGGAGAATTGCCTCGAAAGACATCTCGGAATCGTGCGAAAAATGCGAATGGGAATGTAAGATCCCGCGATACTCGGTCCAGCCCACGTCGTTGGTGACGGCCTGACGTTCGGCGCGCAACTCCTGCCACGCTGCCGCTTCCCGGGGAAAGCGAACGAAATGATCGTAAAGCGCGACGCGCAGCCAGAAGACCACCACCAAACCCAATAAGATTACGAGGTAGGCGCTCCAACGTAACGCTCGTCCCAACCACCTGCGCCATCGCTTCAGCGGCGGGCCCTTCGCCTTGACTTTCTTCATAGGCCGAAAAGCATGACGGCTCAATGAAATTTGTCACGTCTTCCCTGAAGCGGTTTCCACCTTAAACGACCAATCAAACCAACCCCATCCGCTCGCAAGAATTTCACGGCTCACGGCGACACGGGAGGTTTCGACTTCAAGTCGAAACCGGTGGCGGACCGGCTGACGAGACGGAACGAAGCGGGATTTCGCTCAAGGATTCACCCCGTAACCGGGAAGATGTTGCTGGATGCGATCCAAGTCCGACCATTCATCGGGGAAAGCGCCGCGGCCGCGCGTCGGAGGATTGCGTTTGGGCGATTTCCATTTCCAAAACTCCACGTGGCCGTCCGCTAGAGAAACAATCAGACCGTTATTATGACGGCGCCCCGGCAAATCACCCCATTCGCGTCTCGGATAGGCGCGCAGGCCGATATTTCCGTCATTAATAAAATTGCGATAAGTCTGACCGGTGAAATTTTCCTGTTCCTCCATGAAAACGAGCGCCTTGGCCGGCTTGGGATCGTTGAGTGTGGAGTATTTTTTCCCGACTGGCGGCATAAAATTAACCATCGAAAAACTCCGCGTCGTACGGTACTTCTGGTCGCCCTTGACCACCATGAATTTGTCATCCGGGCAGACATAAATCGCGGTGGACTTATTGTAAGGAAAGAGTACCCCCTGCTCGATGTTGGTCGTGTTGATGTCTACTTGCACGTCCCCGTAAATCCAAGCCTCATAACCCGGAATATCTTTCATGTTGGGATTGAGTCCCGGTCCGTTCGGAGTACAGGTGTCGTTGTTGTCATGCGCGTACATGATCCAACACAACTGCAACTGCTTGAGATTGTTGAGGCACATGGTGCGTTGCGCCTTTTCTTTGGCTTTGGACAACGCGGGGAGCAGCATCGCCGCGAGAATGGCGATGATCGCAATCACCACCAACAGCTCAATCAGCGTAAAGCCAAAACGCTTTATTCGGGTCAAAGCTGGATCTGGTCGGAGACATTTTTTTGTCTTCATATCATGATTACGGTTTGGCGATTGTTACCGACAGTTTACACAAATCCGCTGACCTGCAAGCAAAATTTACCTACGTTCCCTTGAATTCGCTCCTCGCTCGAACCTAGCTCTCCGGCCCGCCATTCCCGCAGCGAAGGTTTCTTTCCAAGGTCAAATCAGCGCAACCGCGTCGAGCGTTCCATCAACCAAAGCACGTCTTCATTGTTCGCCGATACCACATTCAAGGGCAACCCCTGACCCGATCGGAGCGACGGCATCGTCCGCGCATCCTTCCAACGTCGAATTTCCGAGTGACCATCGGCAAACGACAGGCCGCCCGCCTGCCCGTGGTAACTGGCCGGATAATCCACCAGCATCCACTGGCTTGGATTCGACGGATAGCCAAACATGCTCACCACGAATTCGCCGTCATTAATGCTGTCCTCCCGTTCATCCAGGAAAACCCATGTCATGGCCGGACCGGGGCTGGTGAGGTCGCTCATCTTTTTGTAAATGCGGAATCCGGGCGGCGCAAATCCCGCGATGTCCGTACTATCGAACCAGCCGTTCATGGAAATACTGCGAACTCGCGGCACCAACTGGCCCGCATTGGGACCAGCAGTCGCCCGCGCCGTGGAGCGATCACCAGGACATCGCCAGATGCCCAAATTATTGCCGCAGTAGGGCCAAAGCAGACTTTTCATGAGGTCCGTTTCCGGATTCCAGTTGCTCGGATTAGCCAGGTTGAAATTGAGTTTGCCATTCACCCACTGGTTGGGGCCATAGGATTGCGGCACGCGATCTTGATTATCATCCACGTAAAGCCGCCACGCGAGCATGATCTGGCGCCCGTTGTTCATGCAGGAAATTCCCTGGGCCTTGACCTTGGCCCGGCTCAAGGCCGGCAACAACATGGCGGCCAGAATGGCGATAATCGCAATCACTACCAGCAACTCAATCAGGGTGAAACCGCCCTGATGGGCAGTCGTCATTGATCGCCGGGTCTGGGAGTAGCTATGTAATTTCATCGCCTCAATACGTGGTCTGCTGAGCAGGCTACGTCAGGGCTTCGTGGGCAACAAGCCAATTTTCCAAACCTCCCGTAATCATTCCGCGCACGGCTGTCCACTCGTGGCTCGCGAGCGCGAGCGATCTGCTTGAGTGCGGACTTACATCTGCGATCCAATGATTCGCCGATCCGCCGCAACTGCGGAAGGCCGTTGGGAATAATGACAACCAAGGTGGATGGAACCGCGTTTGTCTGAGTCGCTTTACTTCGCGCCTTTGGGGCGCGCATTCCAGATGGATACCATGAAACCGGCGGCAACCAACACCAACCCCGCCAGCACATAGAAAACCAGATTCCAGTTGCCTCGGGACAGGTCGCGCAGCCAGCCGATCCCGGCGCCCGAGAAGATTGAGCCGAGCGCGCCCAGACACATGGTGAATCCGGTGGCGATTGAAGCGGCGCGCGGATGACTGACGTCAATGGTGGCGGCGCCGCTCATCAACATGTCCGGGCCGTAAATCATGAAACCCGCCAACCCCAACATCACGGTGGCCAGAACCCATGCGCCTTGCGGCACGAAGGCGAAGCCCACACAAACAACGGCCAGGCCCACTTGCATAATGGCGCAGACCGGCGCGCGCCGCTTGCCAAAGAGGGCGTCGGACATCCAACCCGCCGTGATGGCGCCGAGCGAGCCGATCAATGGAATGGCCACCGCAGTGAAGGCGCTGCCTTTGATGGAGCGGCCCTGAAAATCGGCCATGTATTGCACGCTCCAGTTCATAAAGGAATATCGCACCGCGTTCATGCAGAAAAAGCCGATGCCCAGAATCCACAGAATCCGGTTCGAAAAAGTGAGACGCAAAATCTCGCGAAGCGGCAATTCATCAGCCGACGGAGTCGCCGGGCCATTGGCATTCGAAGGCGCGGCCTCGTGAATATCGTCGCGGACGGCGGGCAAGCCGGCTTCCTCCGGGGAATTGCGCAAAAACAGGTAGAAAACCACGGCGAATGGGAACAACACCATGCTGGGCACCCAGAAGGCGGTGCGCCAACCAAAGGATTCGCAGAGCTGCCCGGCCAGGAGCCACGAGGCGACATTGCCGACGGTGTAACAGGTGGAGATGAGTCCCACCACGGTGCCGCGGCGTTTAGAGGTGGTCCAGTTGGCAATCGTCTGCACCACGAGCGACCAGCCGGCAGATTGGGCGCAGCCGTTGATGGCCCACAATACCAGCATGACCTTGAAGGAAGTGGCAAAGGCAAACAACAAGTTGGTCAAGGCGGCCATCAGCAGCGCAATCGTAATCATCCACCGGGCACCAAACCGCGCACACAAGGTCCCATTCACCATTTGCCCGATGGCGTAAAAAATGGCGTACGTGGAAGGGATCATGCCGATGTGCGTGCTCGACCACGTGGGGAATTCCTTCAGGATCAGCGGCTGGGCAACAGCAAAATTAACGCGACACAAATAGTAAGCGGCGTACGCCCCCCAGAGCAGCCAGAAGACGCGCGTCTGCCAGGAACGCAGCCTCGTCTCACCGGCGGGTGACACTTTGGCGGAGGGCGTGGAATCAGTCATGTGAATTGGGATTGAGGCGGATTAAATTTGTTCGAAGTAACGACGACGCTCCCAATCCGTTACCGAAGTTTCAAACGCCTGAACTTCCAGCCGCGCGGTATGAACATAAAAATCCACCACCGCATCACCGAAGGCCCGGCGGGCCAGTTTACTGCGATCGAGCAAATCCGCCGCTTCACGCAAGGAAGTGGGTAGCGCCTTCAATTTTTTATCTTCGTAGGCGTTGCCGACATATTCGTCGCCACAATCCAATGCTTCATCCACGCCCGCCAGGCCCGCCGCCATCATCGCGGCGAACGTCAGATATGGATTGGCATCGGCGCCGGGCATCCGGTTTTCGATGCGGAACGAGTTGCCGTGCCCCACCACGCGGAAACCAACCGTGCGGTTGTCGCGCGACCAGGCCATCCGCGTGGGTGCCCAACTGGCGGACTGGTAGCGCTTGTAGGAATTGATGGTGGGCGCAAAGAGACAACTCAGTTCCGGCGCGTATTTCATCAACCCCCCGAGGAACTGGCGGAAGCATTTCGTGCCGCCCGTTTTCGCGTCCACGAATAAATTCCGGCCACCACGCCACAGACTGATGTGAATGTGACAACTGCTGCCCACCTCGGAATGCCAGGGCTTGGCCATGAACGAAACCGCCTTGCCCTGTTGCGTCGCCATCTCCTTCAATCCCTGTTTGAACAGCACGTGCATGTCGGCCATCGCCAACGGTTCGTCATACACAAAGTTGATTTCATGCTGGCCGCGACCCCATTCGCCCTTGCTCGACTCCACGGGCACTCGCGCAGCGGTCATGGCGTTGCGCACCGCGCGTAACAGCGGCTCGTCCCGCGTGGGCTGCATCGTGTGGTAATCAATCCGGTAATCGCTCGAAGGCAACAGCTTCTGATAATCACCGGCAAAAGCGTCCTCATACGTCTGGTTAAAGAGGAAAAACTCCAACTCGCTGGCGGCGGCGGCCCTCCAACCGCGTCGGGCCAGCGTCTCGATTTGCGCGCGCAAAACGGAACGCGGCGCCTCCGCCACCCGTTGCCCGTCCGCATGGAGCGTATCGCAAATGGCCAGCGCCGTGCCCGGTTGCCAGGGCAACACCCGCAGCGTGGCGAAATCGGGACGAATTTCAAAATCGCCATAACCCTTGTCCCAGTTGGCCAGTTGAAAGCCATCCAGCGGATCCATTTCCAGGTTCACGGTGAACAGGTAACTGCAACCGTGGGTGCCCTGTCGCGCGTGTTGGCGGAAAAATTCGCCCGTGCAACGCTTGCCCACCAATCGGCCAAAGACGTCGGGAAACGCCACAATGACCGTATCAATCTCGCCGGTTTTTATCTTGGCCAACAACTGGTTCAAATTCATACGCGTTATTGAGTCCTGAATTATTCCGCCACGTAAACATTTTTCAACTCCGTATAACCTTCGAGCGCCGTCATCCCGAGGTCGCGCCCGATGCCGCTTTGCTTGTACCCACCGAACGGCGCCTCGACGTGGACGCTGCTGTGCGAATTGATGCTCAACACGCCGCTCTCGACCCGTCGCGCCACCCGCAACGCCCGGCGCAGATCGTTCGTCCAGATCGAGCCGCTCAAGCCGAACGGGGAATCGTTCACCGCTTCCAGCATGGCCGCTTCCTCGTCAAACGGCGCGAGACAAACAACGGGGCCGAAGATTTCCTCGCGCCAACAGCGATCGGTCAGCCCCACCTCCAACAGCACCGTCGGTTCGAGATAAAATCCCCGGGACTGTGGCCGCCCGCCGCCACATGCGAATTTGGCGCCGCACTTCCGCGCGTCGGCCAAAAATTCCTCAACCGTTGCGCGTTGGTTCGCCGAAGCCAGCGGGCCTAACTGCGTTTCCGGTTGGGTGGGATCGCCAACGACAAGCTTTTTTGTCGCCGCCACGAATCGCTCGACAAACTGATCGTAAATTGGACGTTCAACAAAAACCCGGCTGCGGGCGCAACAATCCTGTCCTGTATTGGCAAACACGCTCAACGGCGAGGTGTCCGCAGCCAATTGCCAGTCCGCATCAGCAAAGACGATATTGGGCGATTTGCCGCCCAGCTCCAGTGAGACACGTTTGAAATCGCGCGCGGCCAGTTCCATCGCGCGACGCCCCACTTCGGTCGAGCCGGTGAGCGAAACTTTGCGCACGCGCGGATGCGTGATGAGCGCTTCGCCAATGGCCCCGCCCGGTCCGGGCACGATTTGCAAAACTCCCGGCGGCAAACCGGCCGCGTGCGCCAATTCGCCCAGCTTGAGTGCAGTCAACGGCGAAATGGAGGCGGGTTTGAGCACGACACAATTCCCCGCCGCCAGCGCCGGCGCCGCTTTCCAACAGGCAATGGGGAACGGAAAATTCCACGGCACAATGGCCGCGACCACGCCCAAGGATTGGCGCAGGGTAAAGTCAAAACCGCCGCGGGCCACAGGCAACGTCTCGCCACCGAAGCGTGAAATCGCCCCGGCGTAATACTCGAACACTCGCGCGCCCAAACCCGCCTCGTCGCGCGCGTCACTGATCGGTTTGCCGATCTGCCGCATTTCGAGCTGGGCGATTTCCTCGAGGTGTTCGCGGAGCCGGTGCGCAACGGCAAACAAAATGGCCGCGCGTTTGCCGGGAGCGAGATCGCGCCAGCCGTTTTCCCAGGCGCGATGGGCGGATTCCACTGCGGCACCGGCTTCGTCCGCATCCGCCGCTGCGACTTCGCACAAAACACTTTCAGTCGCGGGATTGATCAGTTGCGTGCGTCGTCCTGAGTGGGAATCGTGATAAGCGCCGTCCACAAAAAGCTGCGTGGGATACTTCATAATACTTCAAGGTAAAGTTTCCGGAAATCGTCGGCCGTCACCGGCACGACGTTGGTTTTGTGGCAGGGATCGGCCACCGCTTGAGTCACCAGTGCGTCAAGGTGTTCGCGTTTGACGCCATGGTCGCTCAACCGGGTGTTCAACCCGATGCGCTTCAGGAAATCAGTGATGAATTGAATGGTTTGCCGGTCTGCTTCCGCAGCGGAAACTTTCAACACCTCCAAACCACAGGTCAGTCCCACCCGACGATAAATCCCGGATTTGCGCGCGGCACAGAATTTCATGCCGGCCACCAGACAAAGCGCATTGGCCAGACCGTGGTGCAATCCGCAAACCGACGAGAGCGGATGCGCCAGCGAGTGGACCACGCCCAAATCTTTCTGAAAGGCCACCGCGCCCATTGCCGCCGCGACGAGCATGTGCCCGCGCGCTTCGAGATCGCCACCGTGATTGTAGGCGCGCGGTAACGCTTCCACAATGAGTCGGATTCCCTCCAGCGCAATGCCGTCGCACATCGGATGAAATTGTGGGCAGGTGAAACTCTCGAGGCAGTGCGTCAGTGCGTCCGCGCCGGTTGCCGCCGTCAACTTGGGGGGCAAACCAACAGTGAGTTGCGGGTCCAAAATGACCAGCCTGGCCAGCAACCCGGGATGAAACAACACCGCCTTGCGATGGGTGGAATCGAGCGTAACCACGGAACTGCGTCCCACTTCACTACCCGTGCCCGCCGTGGTGGGAATGGCCACGCACGGAGCCAAATTGGACCAATCCGGCTCGTCATAAAATCGCGCCAGCTCAAATCCCGGACGTTTCACCAACAACCGCGCGGCCTTACCAACGTCCAACGGGCTGCCGCCGCCGATGGCAATAACGCCGTCGCATTGGTGGGCCCGAAAAGCCGCCGCCGCGTCGCGAACGTCTTGCTCCACCGGATTGGGATGCACGCCCGAGAAAACAAACCAATCCTTGTCCTTCCGGTCCGCACTCAACGCCTCAGTGAGCGATTGGAAGGCGGGAGTATTCACCAAACCGGGATCAGTGACCACCAGGGGACGGTTCATTCCCAACTGTTCAGCGCGCGCGCGCACCCCCGCCACGGCGCCAGCGCCAAAAAGTGTTGGAGTGGGAAACGAGAAAGTCGTGATGTTCATGTGCCGCCGTGGTTTCTAAAGCAATCCAGTCTACCTGACAAGCCTCATGCCCTCCCCTAAAAGGGCGATGGCACACCTGCACCTTCCTTGTTACAAACCCGAGCGTTTGATTCACAACGGCCGATCAGGATGCCAATGACAGCCAAAAAAATTACCCAACCTCGCCGGACGACAGCTTCGTCAGCCGTCGGAGCAGTGGTGCCGTGGGAACACGGGGGGCGCGCGGCGGTATGGAAGATCATCCAACGCGGCGCGGGAAAAAATCTGCCCGTAGTGTTCGATTTCGATAACACGATTACCCGACACGATCTCGGCGAAGCGACACTAGCCTGCCTGGCTCATTCGGGACGGTTGACCCCAAAAACGCTACCGAAGGGAATCTCGCCCGCATTCCGCGCCGCTGGTAAAACCCGGTGCGATCTGAATTCCTTCCCGAGTTTGGCGGATTATTATCTGGCGCTGTTGCACCCGACGGCACATGGCCCTGCCGACCCGCGCCCTTACGCCACCGGCTACACCTGGGTACTGGAAGTCATGAGTGGGATGCGCGTGGCGGAGGTCGTGGCCGCGACACGAAAAGTGTTGGCGCTGTCTCAAGCCAAAAAGCAAACGGTCATTCGCGTCACGCCGAAAAGCACGCCAATTCCAATTCCACGTTTTCACCCGGAAGTGGTGGAGTTGTTGGCGGAATTAATCCGTCACGCCTACGATGTCTGGATCGTCTCTGCCAGCAACGTATGGACGGTGCGCACCGCCGTACTGGAGGCGTTGAATCCACTGCTGCGAACGCGCGGCGCCAGCAGGGGCATCCGCGCCGACCAGGTGATCGGCGTTTCCTGTTTGCTGGCCGATGCCAAAGATCGTCTCTACAAGGACGCACTGCTGGTGCGCGAGAATTCCGAATACGCGCAACTGCAAACCCAGGCGCTCAACCGATTCAAACTCACCAACCGCCTTGCGTATCCGCTGCCAACTTACTCCGGCAAGGTGGCGTGCATCTTGGACGCCATCGGACGCCGGCCCTACCTCGGCGCCGGCGACAGTCATGGCGATCGAGCCATGCTGGCGATTTGCAACCATCAGTTGTGGGTCTCGCGAGATTCCGCCGCGCCTGAACAAGTGGCGGTGCGACTGGTCCGCTCCGAATTTGCAAACGGCTGGCCGCTGAATTATTTGCGCGAAACGGCCGTGATAACATCCGCACCGAAAGTTTCCCGGCGATCCATCAAGGCGAGTTGAATGGGGCGAGTCATTTTGAAGGAATTGAGCAGCCCGAAATTTGCTAATCGCGCAAGCAATTTGCGCTACTTCTGAAAAAATTTCGCCACCGCCTCGGCCCGGGTGTGCACCCCAAGTTTGTCAAATAGGCTTTTCATGTGCGTATGCACCGTCCAGGAACTAATCCCCAACCGGGCAGCCAGACTTTTGTCCGTGTGCCCCTGGCGCAGCCCCATCAGCACATCACATTCGCGTTTGGTCAGTCCCGGGAAATTCTGTTCGGGAGCGGTCCGCAGGCCAAACAACGTCCGCATGTGATGGCGGATTCGCGACTCGACCAGATTACGATCCGGTTTTCCGTCCGGCCACAACCCGGAAACGGGTTCGAACAACTGGGTCGGCGGGCGGCGGCGGTAATAATAACCGCCGTCCACACCGGTCACCGAGTACCAGGCGTGTTCGCTGTCCCGGTACACTCCAAACGGAAAAGCCGCCTGGTCCGGACACTCCTTGGTGAGTCGTGTCTTCAGCGCGGCGCTGTCGCTTGCGCACGGGGGATCGTGGTACAGCACCAGATCGGGCCGGTGGCGCTTGACGTCCTTCAAAAAGTCAGTTGTGGAACCGTGCGCACCGGTGCACTCGAAATCAGCCAGCAAATTGAGCCACTCCAGCATCCCCCAGCGCACTGCGGCTTCCGGCTCGTAAAAGATCAACCGCGCGGAACATTCACCGGGCTTCCGAACCCGGGCCGGTTGCGTCCGCGCCGTGAACAGCGTGGCGTACGTGCAAGTCAGCGGGTTGGGCAGCCAGAAGATGGCCAGGGTGAATTCGCGAATGAACCGGGCATCGGCTTGCGACCAGCCCCACTGGGCCACGGTGCGGCGAATGGTTGCGGCCCTGGTGACGGCGCGGTCCCGTTGACTCGTCCCCAGCGGAAAAAACGCATAGCGCTGCTCATGCTCAATCCGCGCGGAGAATTCGCCGGCAACCGCCGGACGGAGATCCGCCAGATACTTGCGTTGCACCACTGTTGCAACGCAATCGGCATGGGGCGCCGCGGCGGCGGACTTTGAGCTTGCAGGGCGTGAGGTCTTGCGCATTGTTTAAATCCGGCTGGCCGGGTGACGGATTTGCCATTGCCAGCATCCACGACCGGCTTGGGGTGCGTCAAACCCAACTTTGTCCGCGCCACGGTCCCGCCCCCGCCTTCCGGCTCGGGGTGCAATCCGGATCGGGCCGCCCACTCGGGCGGCGGTCCGTCCCGCGCAGTATTTTTCCCTCCCCTAAACGGGCGATATTCAGCCGAAACCGC
Source organism: Verrucomicrobiota bacterium (assembly GCA_039806955.1). GTDB lineage: Bacteria > Verrucomicrobiota > Verrucomicrobiia > Limisphaerales > JADLHS01 > JADLHS01. Next base: position 88,179 of record JBDHQI010000014.1, read on the forward strand.
CCTGTGATAATTTTGCTACTAGACCGAATCACAATCACAATCACAAACTCATGAAAAAGTGCATCTTCGAAATGGTGGTGGCCCTTGCGGTTGGCGCAGGTCTCCCGTCCTACGCCGCGGTTACCGCGCAATGGGACTTCAACAACAGCAACTTCGTGGCCACCGTCGGCCAGGATATGCAAGACTATGCCGCTGTTTATTACGGCGCCACCACCCCAACCACTTTCACCACGGCCACCATTGACGGACAAACGGCCGTTATCATGGGCTTCCCCGCTTGCACCTCGGCCGAGGGTTACATGGCAAATCCTGGCGTACCGGTGTCGCCTGATGGTTATTTCCTGGCCAACAATTACAGCCTGATCATGGACATCATGTACCCTGCGGGCAGCTCGGGCGATTATCGCGGTCTAATCCAGATTGACACCCTGGACAACCTCAATGATGCCGACCTGTTTGTGGACGGAGGCAACGGCATCGGCATCAGCGGGGTGTACAATGGCCTGCTCACGCCCGACGTCTGGCACCGCGTGGTTTTCACTTTCAACGTTGTTTTTGATGAAACGCTCGCGCAGGACATTCACGTCTTGCGCAAATACATTGACGGCATCCTCGTAGGGGAACAGTCCCTGGGAGTGCCGGACGGTCGGTGGGCGCTTTCGGACACCGTCTTGTTGTTCACGGATAACGACGGTGAAACTGCTCCCGGTTTCGTCAACAGCGTGCAATTTCGCGATGAGGTGTTGAGCGATATTGACGTCTTTGCTCTGGGCAAACCCACCGCCGCCGGAATTCCTCTTGAAGTGCCGGTTTTCACCGACTTGAGCATTACGATTGATTCTACCAATACCACCGACATGGTGGGCATGAACGGGACCTACTTCAGCAGTTATGTCGTGGGTACCGGCACTTATTCCTATCAGTGGTATCGCAACGGTAACGCGGTTGCCGGGCAAACCAACGGCAACTTGCGAATCACAAATGTCCAGATCGCTGACTCCGGCACCTACACGCTTGTGGTTAATAACGGAATCCAAACGGTCACCAGCGCCCCGCCCTCCGTGCTCACGGTGGGACCGGCTCCGGGTAACTCCGTCACGGGGCAATGGGATTTCAACCAGGGCAACCTGAACGCCACGATCGGTGAACCGCTGCAGTATTTCGATGCCACCGTGCAGCAGGACACCCAATTTGGCACCACCACCAGTTTTGGCATCAGTGATATTGACGGCCAACCGGCCGACGTCATGTATTTCGCGCCGAGCGTCGGCGCCTGGGGCGGTTACGTCATGACGCACGAAATCGGCGGTAACGGCGGCGGCACCAACGCCAATCAATACACCCTGATTTTCGATCTGCTCAGCCCCAACACCAGCGCCGGGTACCGGGCGTTGCTGCAGACCGGAACTGGAAACACCAACGATGCCGAAGCCTTCTTCAATGGCGCCAACGGCTTGGGGATTTCTGGAAGCTATCAGGGCAACCTCACCCCGGACGAGTGGCACCGGGTGGTGCTGGCCTTTGATCTGACCCAGCGCGAGTTTGGCAAGTACATTGATGGAGTCAGCGTCCTTACAGGACCCATCGGAGCCTCGCCAATGGGCGTGCATGATGCGCAATACCTTTCGAACAGCGCCGACCCTCTGGCTGGAGGTAGCGTGGACATGCGCTGGTCATTGGGACCGACGGCGCTCCTGCTGGCTGATGAAGATGGCGATCTGCAACCCATGTATATCAGCAGCATCCAAATCCGCAACGGCCGCATGACCGATTGGGAAATTGCCGCGCTGGGTGGCGCAACGGCCAATAAAATCCCGGTCGGACTCAACCTCCAAATCAGCCGCTCCGGAAATTCCATCATCATTGACTGGTCCGGTAGCGCGCTGGAAAGTTCTTCGTCGCCAACCGGCGGATGGAGCGAAATCGTCGGCGCGGCGCATCCGCATGTGATCACCAATCCAACGGGCAACCAGTTCTTCCGCGTGCGCCAGTAATCGTCGCCAAGCGCACTGTAAAGCAGCTAAATCGCCAACGGGCTTTGGTTGGTCAATCCAGCCAAAGCCCGTTGGTTTTTCCCCGATTCGACTCCCTTTGCCACCGAAGGCAATCTCACGTTGTGCCCGATAAGTCGTGGGCATAAGCGAACAGCGCCGGCGCTCCGCCGGTGTGCCAAAATAAAACCGATTCGTCGCGCTTGAACCGACCTTGTTGAATCAGATCCAACAACGCTCCAAACGCCCGTCCCGCGTAAACCGGATCCAACAAAATACCTTCTTCCCGAGCCAGCAGGCGGATCGCCTCCCGTTCCAATTCACCCATGATTCCGTAGCCCGCGCCTCGGTAGCCGTAAATCACTTCCACGTCTTCCCGCGTCAACCGCGCGGCTGAATCCAATCGCCTCGCGCCCGCATTGGCCAGGTGCGCGATTTCGTCCTCGAACTCGAATTGCCCCGGATCATTCCGGTCAATTGAAATTCCGGTCACGCGCCCGGTGAATCCTGCCAGTCGCGCTCCCAACGCCATCCCCGCTTGTGTCCCTCCCGAACTCGAGGCAAACACCAAATGATCCATCCGTTGGCTCAGGGCGCGCAATTGCTCCTGCAACTCCAGCATGGCGATCACGTAGCCCACGGCGCCAAGTCCGTTCGAACCACCGACGGGAATCAGGTACGGTTTGCGGCCCTCCTCGCGGCGCCTGGCCTCCAACTCACACAATTCCTCCGCCCGTTGCGCGCGTTCGATCCAATGCACCTGGGCGCCCAATAATTCATCGAGCAACAGGTTCCCATTCGGCCATTCCGGCGGCTGACCGTTCAGCAACAATTCACAGCGCAGACCGGTCGCTGCCGCCGCGGCGGCGGTTTGGCGACAGTGATTGGATTGCCCCGCCCCCAACGTCACCAGGGTGTCCGCACCCTGAGCCAGCGCCTCGCCGACCAGGAACTCCAATTTTCGGGTTTTGTTGCCGCCGAACGCCAGACCGGTTTGATCATCCCGTTTGATCCATAGATGTGGACCGTTCAACTTCCGCGACAAACGCTCCAAACGGGTGAGCGGCGTTGGTAATTGGGCGAGTCGGACACGTGGCAGTGATTCAAGATTCATCCTCAAGGATGTGCGAAAAGAAAGGGACAAAGTCAATCACCCGGCCTGCGTGAGATCGCCCCCAACATTCTTACAAGTCCGTTTGCAAAGGTCCTACCAGCAAATCCGGGAAGCAACCGAGCGCAACAATTGCCAGCGCTACCAACAGCAGAACGATTTGGGCCAGTCGGGATACATTTGCCGTGTCACGGGACGAAGGAACATCCGTTGGTGGCGGCAGATAAATCCATTTCAACACCTTCACGTAGTAGTAGAAGGAAACTACACTCATGAGCACCGCCACCATGACCAACCAGAGTAATCCCAGATGATGGTCCGCGCCCGTTTGCAGCACGGCGGCAAACAGATAAAACTTCCCGAAGAAACCGGCCAGCGGCGGAATTCCCGCCAACGAGAACAGGAAAATCATCATGGCCAGCGCCGCAATCGGAGCGCGCCGACTGAGCCCAAGCCAGCTCGACATGGAATCATTTCCCATTTGCCTCTCAACCAGGTTAACAACGCCGAATGCGCCAATGGTTGCCAACCCATAAGTCGCCGCATAATAAACCACCGCCGCCAGCGCCGCTCCGTCATGCGCCAGCACGCCCAACAACAAATAGCCCGCATGGGCAATGGCCGAGTAACCCAGCAGGCGTCTCACGCTGCTTTGCGTCAGCGCCGCCAGATTACCCAACACCATTGAAAGCGTCGCCACCACCGCCAGCAACGAAACCCAGCCTCCCGTCAACGCGCGCGCATCCGCGCTGCCCGCGATTCGTTCGCTGGCAAACGCGATCATCATGATTTTGGCAAAGATGAAGAAGCAGGCCAGTTTCGAACCGGAGGCGATAAACGCCGCGCCGGGCGCGGGCGCGCCCTGATAAGTATCCGGTACCCAGAGGTGCAGCGGCACGATGGCCAGTTTAAAACCAAAGCCAATCACCAACATCGCCAGCGCCACCAGAAGCAGCGGTTCCGGTCCGTGTCCGCCAAGCGCGTGGGCGATGGCCGCCAGCTCCGTCGCGCCAGTAACGCCATAAATCAGACTCAGGCCAAACAGCAAAAACGCGGCGGCGGTGGCGCCAAACAAAAAGTATTTCAAAGCCGCCTCCGCCGAGTAACGACTCGTCGGATTGAACCCCGCCAGTACGTAAAGCGGCAAACTGACCAATTCAAGCGCCGCAAAAATCATGAGCAAGTCTTCCGCGCTCACCAGAAACATCATACCCACCGTGGAGAACAACAGCAGCGCCAGAAATTCGGCCGGGTGCGCAGTAAATCTGGCCTCCATCGAAATCAACACCGTCGCCACCACCAATCCCAGCAAACAGCCTTTGACGATTTGCGTCAGTTGATTAACGACCAACATGCCTTCGAGGGCGTTCGCCTGCATCGGCATCACCAGCATCCAGGCCATGGCCACCGCACACCCCCCGGCAGTCAACAAACCGCCCACAATAAAACGCAGACGCAACTCGATTCCGCGCATGGAAGTGAGGTCCACCGCCAGCACCGTCAGGGCCGTCAACACGACAATCGTTTCCGGTGCGGCCAGTTTGAGCAGCTCGAGGTAGTTCACAGCCCACCTCCTTTTCGTAGCCAGTCAAACAACGGCGAATCAAAACTGGGCACTATCACTTGAAGCAACACTTTCGGATATAATCCCACTGCCAACGACGCGCCAATCAGCAGCACCACCCCAATCCGTTCCGGAATTGAAATTGGAGGGATGGGCTCCACCCCGGCGCCGGTTTCGTGCTCGGAGGAATGGGACGAATTGTAGCCCGGCTCTCCTGCCCCGCCAAAAAACGCTTTCTGCATCGCCCGCCAGGTGTAAGCCACGCCAATCAAAATTCCCACGCCGGTAATGACCACCAAGGTCGGATATAATTGCCACGCACCGATGAGTACCTGCAATTCCGCCACAAAACCACTGAACCCCGGCAATCCCATCGAAGCCATGCCGGCGATGACAAAGGTCGTGGCGACAAAGGGCATCACCCGGCTCAAGCGCATGCCTTCCAACGTCGTCAACTCCCGCGTGTGCGTCCGGTCATACACCATCCGCCCCACCACCGCGAAGAGCAGTCCCGCCAGAATGCCGTGCGAGAACATCTGCAACACCGCGCCGCTTAACCCAATCGTGTTCAACGTCACCAACCCGAGCATTACGAAGCCCATGTGACTGACGCTCGAATAACCGATGACGAATTTGAAATCCTTTTGCACCAGCGCCACCATCGCGCCATACACGATGCCGATGACCGCCAGCACAGCCACCCAGGTCTTCCACGCCTCCAACCCTTCCGGGAACAACGTCATCGCCACGCGCAGGCAGCCGTAAGCCCCCAGTTTCATCACCACACCAGCCAGCAACATCGAAGCCGCCGTCGGCGCGGCCACATGCCCCGTAGGTGCCCACGTGTGAAACGGCCACATACCGGCCAGAATCGCGAAGCCCACAAACACCAGCGGAAACGCCCAGATCTGGAACGAATGCGGGAACGGATGCCGGGCCAGTTCCAACACGTTCATGGTGTGCGCGCCAGCCACGACGTAGAGCGCAATCAACCCGATCAACACGAGCGCACTGCCAAAGAACGAGTAAAGCACCAGCTTCATCGCGGCATATTCGCGCCGCGTCGAACCCCAGATGGCGATCAGAAAATATTTCGGCACGATCGCGATTTCGTAGAAGACAAACAGCAGGAACAAATCAAAACTGAGAAACACGCCATACACCCCGCCAATGAGCGTGAAATAAAAGGCGAAAAACTCCCTGGTGCGCGTGGTCAAATTCCACGAAAAAAGGACGCCGCCGAGCGCCGCCAGGCCGGTGAGCAACACCAACGTCAAACTCACCCCGTCCGCCGCGAGATGATATTCCAATCCCAAGGCCGGCACCCACGGACGTTTGATGATGGTTAAAATTTCACCAGCCTGAAACTGCGCGTAGCCCGCCAGCCCCACCAACCATCCCGCGCTTGCCGTCGCCAGAGCGACCCAACGAGCCGCCGCCACCTGGCGCTGCGGCAGGAGCATCAGCGCCAGCACCCCCAGAAATGAAATGTAAACGGTCCAAGCTAACATTTTGAAAAAGACGAACGATGAATGATGAATGTTGACACGAGGCCGGCGATTCCAGAATCGCCAATCGCACGCAGTAGATGGTCCCGCCCTTTCAAGGCTTGGAACAATTTGCCAACAATTTTCCCGGGGCGCCACCCCGGCTTCCCCTGTTCCAGCCATTTGGGCTGTAAATCATCGCGCTGAAAGCGCACAACATGACAGCCCAGGGCAACGCCCTGGGAGCAATCCCTTAATCCATTCAAGCCCTGAAAGGGCGTCACAAAATCAATCCCACACATAACGTTCGTCAATGGTGACACCGTACCGTTTGCAAAACGCGCGGAACTCCGATTTGAAATCGCACTGCTGGTGGTGTGTCGCCTGATTCTCGATATAGTTACGAACCGAAGGCACGTTTGATTGGCTCACCGAAAAAACTCCGTAGCCGCTCTGCCACGCAAACTGCGAAGCTCCCTGTGCCTTCATCCACTTGCTCGAACCCTTCTTCACCGCTTCGATTAACTTGCAGGCCGTGAGGTTCTTGGAAAGCTGGCAAAGAACATGCACATGATCCGCCACGAAATTAATGATTAACGCTGGCGATTCGATTTTTTTCAAAATGCCCGCCATGTACGCATGCAATCCAGCCCGGACATCGTCTGTAATCAACGAACGACGTTCCTTCACGCTCCAAATGGCATGAACTAAAATATTGGCCAATGATTGCGACACGTTGTCTCGCCCCTTCAGGGCTTTATTGTTTTGTTCATTCATTACCCAGGGCGTTGCCCTGGGCTGTCTTGTTTTGCGCCTACGGCGCGGCAATTTGTTTATCCATGTTCATCCGCTAATAAAACTTCAGTTGCTCCACCATTTGCACGGCGGTGCTGTTGACTACGCTCAGGATCAATTGCGGCCACAATCCCAGCACAAACATCAACGCAATGGGGATCGCCAGTATTCCGATCTCGCGCGGCGTCAGGTCCGGAAACTTCGACCATTTGTCATTCACCGGACCGTGAAACACGCGCTGAAAAATCGTCAGGATGAATATCGCTGTGACCAGCAGCCCCAGCACCGCGACGCCCGCCGCCCAAGGCGCGAGCGGAAACACGCCTTTGAAGATCAGAAATTCGCCCACGAAGCTGTTTAGTCCCGGCAGGCCCAGCGACGAAAACATCGCAATCCCCATCAGCCCGCAAAAGATCGGCGCGACTTTACGCAACCCGCCGAAGTCGTTCAGTCCGCGCACGCCGCCGCTGCGTTGTTCGATTAGGCCCACACACCAAAACAGTGTCGCCGCCGTAAAACCGTGATTGAACATTTGCAGGAATACGCCGTTCAGCGCCGCCGCTTTCTCCGTGGCGAACTCGGGGGTGTTGGTGAATTTGGCCACCGCAAAAATGGCCAGCAGACAATAGCCCAGGTGGTTGATGGACGAGTAAGCAAAGATGCGTTTCAGGTCGCGTTGCGCGAACGCGGCGCCGGCGGAAAAAACAATCGTGACGACCGCCAGCGCGAGCAGAAGATTTTGCACGCGCGGCTCGCCGAGTTGCCGGCCGAAGATCGGCAGAAAAATCCGGAGCAAGCCATAGACACCCATCTTGGACATCAATCCGGTCAGCAATATCGTCACGCCACAGGGAGCTTCCGCGTAGGCCGTGGGCAACCAGGTGTGAAACGGCATGAGCGGCACTTTCACGGCAAAACCCAGCAGCACGCCGCCCAAAATCACCAAGACGAGTTGATTCGCCGTGAGGTTGAACCAGCCAAGTTTTTCGGATAACGCCGTCGCCAGCGCGCCGCTGTGCCCCAATTCGGCAAGCGCGGGGAAATCGAATTTGCCGGTGGCCAGATAGATGGCCAGAAAGGCGAGCAACAACGCCACGCTGCCGGCCATCGTGTAGAGGAAAAATTGGTTGGCGGCGGCAATCCGTCCCAATCCGCCCCAGAGCCGCATCAGAAAAAACGCCGGGATCAGACTCAGCTCCCAGAAGATGAACCAGTGGAAAAAATTCAGCGCGGTGAACGTGCCCATGAGTCCGGCTTGCAACAACAAAACCAGCCCGTAATAAAGTGGGGCAGGCGTCCCGCCAGCCCACGCCGGCGCAGCCGACGAACCGCTCGTGCGGACGCGCTCCCCGGACAGGTGCGACGCCCGTCCCACTTTGTCCGACGCCAACAACGCCATCGGCACAACGCTGCTCGTGAGCAGCACCATCAAAAGTCCGAGTCCATCCATGCCGACGAAGTAGTTTACTCCGAACGCCGCAATCCATTCGTGTTGCTCCACGAATTGAAGTTCACCCGAAGCCGCATTGAAAGCCTTCCATAAAGCCAGAGCCAGGCTGAGTGAAAACAAAGAAGAAATCAGTGCCAGTCTGCGGGCCAATTGTTTGCGCGCTCCCAGACTGGCAACGACGATTCCCGTCACAAGCGGCAGCAACGTGATGATGGTTAGAATGGGAAAATCACTCATTTTCCACCTCCCCAAACCAGGAACAGAACCAAGGCCACCAGGCCGACGCCCATGATCCGCAGGTAATGTTGTACCTGACCGTCCTGCCAGCGCGACATCCACTTGCCGCCGCGCGTCAAGCCAGCGCAGCTTCGATCAAATCCAAGATTGATCACGAACTCATCAATTGCCCGGCTCACCCACGAGAGCATCAGGGTAACATAGCTAATCCCCGTGACCACCCCGCCCCAGACCCATTGATCCAAAAACGCGCAGGCCTTCGCCGCCCAGGCGTTAAAGCGAATCACCGTCAATTCGTAAAGCTCATCAATGCCGTACTTCTTCGCGAACCATTCATACATGCCCAGCGGCAACGCTTTTTCCAATAGGTCCGGTTCGGCGGCAGTTTTGCGTTGCACGTAACCGTAAAACGCGAGGCCAAATCCGACGCCGATAAAAACCGCCAGCGTGGAAACCACCATCAGTTGAGCCACCTCGCGGGTGAAACCTTCAGCGGCATCCGCACCGAGGAACGATTGCAACCACGGCCACCACGGCGTTCCAACCGCGCCCAGGGCGACGACGCAGATCGCCAGAACCAACAGCGGCAAGGTCATGGCGCCGGGACTTTCGTGCGGCTCATGTTCCGCGCGCAGTCGCACAAGTTCAGGAGTCTTGGAAGGCGTCACTTCGCGCGCCGGATAACCGCGATACTGCCCCCAAAAGACCAACGCCATTTGCCGCGTCATGTAAAAGGCCGTCAACACCACGCCCGCCAAGGCCAAGTAAAACGGCCCGGCAGAAAGCGACCAACCGTGCGCCGCATGGAGGATGGCGTCTTTGCTCCAAAATCCGGCAAAGAAAAACGGCACGCCCGCGAGGGCCATCATGCCAACGGCGTAAGTGAAAAACGTCAAGGGCATGAACCGGCGCACTTCACCCATCTTGCGAATGTCCTGCTCGCCGTGGCAGCCATGAATCACCGAACCCGCACCCATAAACAGCAGCGCCTTGAAAAACGCGTGCGTAATAAGATGAAACATGCCCACCGCCACGCCGCCAACGCCCAAGCCAATCATCATGTACCCCAACTGTGAAACGGTGGAGTACGCGAGAATGCGTTTAATGTCGTTTTGCGCGACGGCAATCGTCGCGGCAAAAAACGCGGTGATGGCGCCGATCCAGGTGACGACTTGGAGCGCTGTATCTTCGTATGTGAAATGCGCGGCTACACCTAAGTGTTCGACCGAATACGTGCTGTTTGCCATCAACGGATAAACCCGCGCCACGAGAAACACACCCGCCGCCACCATCGTTGCCGCATGAATCAAGGCAGAAACGGGCGTCGGACCTTCCATCGCGTCCGGCAACCAGACGTGCAGCGGAAACTGACCGGATTTGCCCATCGCACCGATGAAAATCAAAATGCCAATCGCCGCTGAAACTCCGAGGCCCGCCACCGTGGTTTGCGTGACCATTTTTAGTAACGCGGTCTGTTCGAGACAACCGTTGCCGTCGTCATAAAACAACAACGTGCCGGATTCGTGATAGAGCCAGACCATGCCGAGCAGAAGCGCCACGTCGCCAATGCGCGTGGTGACGAACGCTTTCTTCCCCGCCGCCGCCGCGCCGGGTTTGTGATACCAGAAGCCGATGAGCAGATAGGAGGTCAACCCGACCAATTCCCAGCAGATGAAGAGCAGCAACAGGCTGTTTGCGATGACCACACCCAGCATCGCGCCCGCAAAGAGCGACATGAAGCAGAAGAAACGGGTGTAGTTCTCGTCATCCGCCATGTAGCCGACGCTGTAGATGAAAATCAACAGACCGACAAATGAAACCATCACCAGCATCACTGCCGCCAGCGGATCAAGCACCCAGCCCAGCTTCAACAAACCCGCGTCGCCGGCGGCAAATTGCAACCAGACGAAATTGTAAAATTCTTTGGGCGCGTTCGGCGCGTAATGTTTGATTGCATACACCAAGGCCCAAACGGATAACCAACACGCCCCAACCATCGAGCCGATGGCCATGGTCGCTGCCGTCTGACGACGGCGTTGCGGCAACAACGCGCCCAGGCCCGCCGCCAAAAACGGCAGCGCGGGAATTAGCCAGAGGTTTTTAACAATCCAAGGCATTTATTGAGCGATTTCTTTCGCCCCTCCGGGGCTTGATCTTTTTGCTACTTGATACCCATGCCTCATGGCATGAGCTACCCTCTGACGGCGCTCCGTGCCTGTTTCGCGCGTCAAGGCGAGCAGATTCTCAATCGTTCCACGCACTTTTGTTCCGATTGCTTGAAAAGCGTTCATGGTTCTGGTTCAGCCCTTCAACAAATTCACTTCATCCACGTTGGCGGTTCGATAGTGCCGATAAATTGCGATGATGAGTGCCAGGCCGATGGCGGCTTCAGCGGCGGCAATACCAATCGCGAAGATGGCGAACATGATGCCCGTGAGCGCTTCCGGATGTTCGCTGAAGCGCCAAAACGCGATGAAGTTCAGGTTCGCCGCGTTGAGCATCAGTTCGATGCCAATCAGCACGATGATGGCGTTGCGTCGGGTGAGCGCGCCTGCAAGACCAATGCTGAAAAGCAGCGCGGACAAAATCAAATAGCCGGCAAGCGGAGTCATTGAGGCTCTCCTTGCGCGGCTGGCGGATGGAGGCTGGCGGATGGTGCGACGGTTTCGTCCGCCTTCAATCTTCCATCACTCACCTTCGTTTTTGTAGCTTCGTCGCGCATCGCAATAATTACTGCACCAATCAACGCCGCCGTCAGCAGCAGGCCCAGCACTTCGAGCGGCAGCACAAATTTCGTCATCAATCGGCTTCCAATCTGATCAACCGTGACCTCCGGCGCGGGCCGCAGCGGCGATTGCGCGACCGGACGGTGCAGAATCGCCCAAACCAGGAGCGCAAAGACCGCGACGCCAATGGCGCCGCCCCAGAACCAGGAGACTGAAAAAATGGAGCGTTCCGACCCCTCGCCGCCGCGCGTGAGCAGAACCGCGAACACGATGAGAATCGCCACCGCGCCCACGTAGATCAGGATTTGCGCCAGCCCGACAAATTGTGCTTCCAGTTGCAAATAGGCCGCGGCCAGCCCGATAAACGCCACCGCCGACGCCAGCACGCAGTGAATGAGATTGCGCAACCACATCGTCGCGATAGCCGCACTCACGATCAGCGTCGCGATGATGGCGAAGGCAAGGGTCATGCGTAAAAGCCCCGCAAGGTTAAAGCATTAAAACGCAGCCGCAGTCCGCCACTGCGCGAGCCGGGGTGACGAGGCAACGATTGAGCCTGATAATTATTTAGCTTTTTCATTCCGCAAAACGGTACGTGCGTTTGCTGAGTTGTCTGCCCTGCATCAGGCCGCGCCCCAACAACCAGTACGAGCCTAGCACCAGCGCGCTGCACACCAGCCAGCGCGTGAAAGCGCCGCTGACCCAATGCCAGAGCGCGGCGGTCACGATGTTGATGAGCGCCATCGGGAGCATGAATTTCCACGCAAAATTCATGAGTTGATCCTGGCGCAACCGGGGCAACGTACCGCGCGTCCAGATGAACAACGCGAGTACCGCGATCAGTTTCAAAAAGAACCACAGCCAGGACGGAATAAATTCCCACGTGACGTAGGGCGCATTCCAGCCCCCGAGAAACAGCGTGACCCCCAAACCGCTGATGGCGAACAGACTCAGGTATTCTGCCAGGAAAAAGAGCGCGAATTTGAATCCCGAATACTCGATGAAATACCCGGCAATGATTTCCGATTCACCTTCCGGTAAATCGAACGGACAACGATTAGCCTCCGCGCTGGCGGCAATCAGGAACAAAACGAAGCCCGCCGCGCCCCACGGCGTGAATACAAACCAATCCAGCGACCAACCAGGCGTCGGGCTTTGCGCCAGCACCATCTGTGGCAGCGAAAGCGTGCCGGTGATCATCACCACCGGGAGCGTGGCCAGCACCAGCGGGATTTCGTAACTGATCATTTGCGCCACGGCGCGCATCGCGCCCAGCAACGCGTACTTGTTCCGGCTGGACCAACCCGCCATGAACACCGCCAACTCCGCCACCGCGCCCACGGCAAAGAAAAACAACAGCCCTGAATCCAAATCCACCACCACCATGTTTCGTCCGAACGGCAACACGGCATAAACGGTGAAAGCCACCATGACGAGCAGCACCGGCGCCAGCAAATGTCCGACGCGATCCGCCGCCCGCGGCACAATGTCCTCCTTGATCAACGCCTTGATGCCGTCGGCGGCCGGTTGTAACCAACCGAACGGCCCGACGCGATTCGGCCCGTAACGATTCTGCATGCGCCCCAAACCTTTGCGTTCCATCCAGGTCATCACCGCAAAGAGCGTGGGAAAAATGACGAGCACCGGAACAATCGAAAGCAACAGTGAAACGATGGCCGACTCCGACAGGATTCCGTCCCCCTGAGCAAGCAGCCAGTGTTTGAGTTGCACGAAAATTTGATCCAAACCGGACATGAATGGCTTTTAAGTTGGTCGCGTGGCCAGGCGACCCAGTAACTGTTGGGGAGGGCAATTCATACGCGCATCACGTCATCAATCGGTTTTGGTTGGAGGCGACACAGCGGGCGGGCAGGGTTTGCTCTCAGCAGCGGCTTTCGCTTCCACCGCAGCTTTGGCTTTGGCCTGCGCCTTGGCCAATTCCCGTGCCAACGCCGCATCCGAGACCGCAGCATCGGTCGGGTGGAGTTTCTGGTAATGCGAATTAGGTCGGGCCAGTTGCTGCTTGTGGACGAGTAATTTCCCGAACCGATCCGTGGCGCTCCACTCGTAATCCGTATCCATCTTGATCGCTTCGAAGGGACAAACCTCCACGCAAATCTGGCAGCTCATGCACACCGAAACGTCAATATCGAAGACCGCCGGATAAAACTGCGCCTGCCCCTTGTAATCCGGTTTCTTGTCCTTGCTCTTGACGATGTAAATGCACTTGGGCGGACATTCCTTCTCGCAAATCTGACACGCCACACAGCGCATTCCCTCATGCCAATCGTCGCCATCGTACACGAGAAAGGGGAACTGGCGCGCGTTCTCGATTTGCGGCGCGCGCTCCTCGGGATACTCCACCGTGGTCAACCGATCGTCCCGGACATAGCTGCCCAGAAAATTCCGCGCGGTCTCCACCATGCCTTTGATGATCCCTTCGCCCAGCATGAATTATGTTCAGGTGCTCAAGCCGAATCTGCAACGCGCCGGAGCGAGGATTCCCTGGCCTGCGCCAGTTGCGCCTCACTCCGAACGAACCCCGGCAGAGTAAGAAGCTCTCGTTCCAGACGCAAGCCAACGGTATCGCGCCCCCGGGAAACTTAATGCGTTAAAGTCAGCACCGGAGCGGGAATTTCCAACCACGGATTACGCTGAAAATCAGCCGCCGCCAACTCTTCCGACCATTGCGCAATCAGGCTCAAGACCCGCGCCAAATCCAGCCGCTCCTGTTGGGCCGGATACTTGCCCAGATTGGCGCGCGCCAATTCGAACAGCGCCGCGGCGGGACGCAGGCGATTCTTTTGCAGATGCACAAACGCCCCGGCCAGTTGGATCAATCCCTTGTAAAAATCGCCATTCGGACCATGCCGATCCGCCAGCCAAAGCTCCTCCAACACGTCATGCGCCTCGTAAAACTGCTGCTGATTGAAGCAATCGAAATATCCGAGGTAATGCGCGCTCAGCCCGCCGCCCTGAAACGCGGCGATGCGTTCGGCGATCTTGCCGCTCTTTCTGCTCACGCGTCAAAGTTACCCGCGCCCCGCACCCGGCCCAAGCCAATTTACGAGCTGCAAATGCCAATAAAAGGGATTAATGTTCATTCGCACTAACGCTCCGCCTCGCCCGGTTCGCCGTAATCTACTTCCTCGGACACGACAATGACGTTACGCAAGTCTCGTATCCTTTTCTCTGGTTTGTTCACGGTTGTCGTGTTGTTGGCAATAGCTTTGGTGGTATTCAATTCGAGTGAACCCACTTACCACGGAAGGCGCTTAACCCACATTTTTCACAAAGGGCTTGAACGAAACCGCGGTGGGAGCGTCCGAAGGCTTGATTTAATTGAGCCCAATGATGACACCCCGCACCGCTGCTTCGAGGACAGACTGTAAGGACCAACCGCTGCTCTTTGCAGACCTGGGGGCGCGCCAGG
>JBDHQI010000046.1:0-26665 GCA_039806955.1 Verrucomicrobiota bacterium
TTCAGACGCGCACGCCCAGCAACTGTTCAATCCACTTTGCTAAAATTGCGTTCCCTAAGTCCGACAGGCTGCTAGTTGCCATTCCCGGCGTTGTAGCCATGACGCCGCGACTGGCAACCAACGGCTGAACCGCGAACCATCCGAAATACGCGAAAGGAAATGGCAACCGGGAAAGCCGTTGTTCCCGTCCCAGTTTTCGCGTGGTTGGCGTATTTCGCGGTGATGATCATTGATTGTTGTGCCCCGTTTTACGCCCGCTGATGAATTCCGTCAAGTGTGCTAAATCTCGATCAAGAAGCCGCCCGGCGATTTCGGAATCTGAATGGCCGGGGAGGCTTGAAATCAATAATCCGGAGACCTGATCTCCATGTCGCAATGATCGGGGCAATGTTTGTGGGTGGTGGTTACGGACCGTTATGTCGCACACGGAAGAACTGCTGCTGCGCGTTTGTGGCGTAATTGAACCAGAAGAAGGTGCCGTTGGTATTGGGCGCGACGGCCAGTTCCGTCCAATCGAACAAGTTGGTGGAAACCTCGACCGAGTAATGTCCCATGTCGCCGCTCGCGGAGAATTCCAATCGGCCATCCGGCAATAAAACCACGGAATCAATATGCGCCGGATCCGGCGGCAGAATGGTCAGCAACGCCGGCGCACTGGTGACGCTGCCCGCGATGTTGGTGACCACCAAGGCGTATTGGCCGCCGTTGGGCCAATCCACGCCAGCGAGCGCGAGGATATTACTCGTCGCACCGGGAAGGTTCGTCGTATTGAATTGCCATTGATAGGCGAGCGGAGCGGTACCGCTGGCGCTGGCCGTGAAGGTGACATTCGTGCCCACCTTGACGGATCGGTTGGTCGGGTGCGTCGTAATGGTGGGGGGAATCGCCGCCGGCAGCAGTTGCAGCGCGATGATGCCGTTGTTGGCGCCCAAGGCAAACGCGCGGTCGTAATCAAAAGCCACCGCGCCCGTGCCTGAACCGAGGTTGCTGTTGTCAGTGGCGAAATTGGCACTGGCCAGCAGAGTGGGCGTCAGCGGGGTCAGGTTGTAGAGCCGGAATTGGTTGCCGGTCTCGGCCACGTTGATGATTCCGAGTACGTTCAGCGCCCGATGTACGCCGAGGGGTGCGAGTGTAACCGGCAACTCGGGAGTACCGTGATTGCGAATCGTCGTTCCGGTGCCGGCAACAAGATCGAAGGCGACCTGGCGCAAATTCTGCGAAGTGGCCTTGCCCCAGAACGTGTTGCCGGCCCCGAACGCAATGCCCAGGCCAAATACTCCGCCGGAACCCGTATCCGCTACGGTGATCTTTCGGGCGGTGAAGTTCAGGCCGTCGGTCGTGGTGAGAATGGAAACGACATTTGCCGCCCGTGACCCCAGCAAAATTTGGGTGTTCGCCCCGGCGCCGCGCACAGCCAGAGTGTCGCCCCAGCGTTGATTGTCGCCCGCGCCCGGATCGCCGGAGAAAGCGAGAGTGGGCAATGTGTTTGATTCGTCATTGGCCCAGCGATAGAGTTTGAAATCCGTGGTGGCTCCGCCAACGGTCAGGTTGCCGGCATAAACCGCGCCGTCATCCGCCACCCCGATCATCAATAGCGGATACGTGCCGCCAGAGATTCCGCTGACGTTCAACAGGTGCAAATCCGCTCCCGTGGTGGCATCCAGTACCGGCACTTGCAGGGTGTCGCGATTCACCAGCAACAGATGTTGTGTCGTCGGATTAAGCGCAAGGCCGCGTTCCATCGGTAGCGAATTGGTTGTGAGATAAGGACGCGAATACGGCGCAAGCATCCAGTTGGTTTGCCAACCGCCCATTTGAACAGGCGCATGCACGCTCAGAGTGGCCACCGCGCTGGTGACCGCACCGTGGCTGTTGGTCAAGACCACCGAATAATCTCCGGCTTGATTGAAAGCGACCGTGCTGAAGGTGATTGCCGCCTGCGTGGCGCCGGGCAGGCTGGTGCCGTTAAATCGCCATTGATAGCCGGGCGACGGGCTGCCATTGGCCACCACGGCGAAGTGCGCGCTTTCACCCGCAAAAATGGTGCGGTCGCGCGGTTGCACCACAATCGAGGGCGGTGCCGGCACCGGCGCATTCAACAGAAAATCATAACGCACGACGTCGCCCGCCAGGGCAATGGCATTGGTGGATTGCGAAGTCATTCCGCTTTTACCAGCGGTTGTAAGATGCGGGGTGCCGCTGGCGGTGGCCGGCACCATGGTGGCGACGTAATAGCCGTTTCCATCCGTGCGCACAGTCGGTCCGCCCGCCAACGTGACGATGGCGTCGTCCACGTATTTGTCGGTTAAATGATCCTTGACCCGCCCCCAAACAATTCCCTCGGTGGCCGTGTCCGGATGGCGCCACGGCATTGGCGGCGTGCCGACCACATTCGTGTAAACATTTGCCGCGACGTAACTCCACCAACCGCTGCCGCTGCCATCGCCGGACGTCGGCACGGCGTAGGAATAGATGGAGTTTCCGTGCAGTCCTTTGCTGCGCGAATAGTTGATGGCGGCCGCGATGGTGGGATCGGTGTTCAGATACGCGCCGATGCCGGGATAGACGTGGCGATTGTATTGCCAGCAGGCGGCGATGCGATCGTTCCATGTGTAGTAGGTGCTGATTGAGTAAAGTTGCGGGATCACGGCGTCCACCCAGCCGTTTTTGAGCATGTTCGCCCAATCGCAGTAATACAGATACGGCGTGGACGTGGTGAAATCGCAACTGGCCGGCACCGGGCTGTACGCCAGCGCCGCCGAGGTGTGGCGCAAGGGTTGGCGGGGGTTGGATTTAATGGATTGAATCTCGGCCTGCATGCGCGCCATCAATTCATTTTTGAACCGGCGTCGGTAATTGTTGTAACCGGCATCCGTGGCGCTGGGCGTGCCGACGTAACCGGTATTCCGGCGATAACGCGCCAAGCCGGAGTTGGGATAAATATCCGCACTCACGGCCGGGAACGCGACGCCTGCGGAGTAAACCGGTCCGTCAATTTCATCGTCCCAATTAACCCCATCAATCGGATAGTTCGTCACCAGTTCGCGAATGATGCTCACAAGATATTCCTGTACATCGGGTGACCCCATATCCAAGGTGTAGTAAGTGGTCGAGCCGACGAGATAGCCAACCACTGAACCGCCTTCGCTGTTGGCGTGGGGGACTCCAAACCATTCCGGGTGCGCGGCCAACGTGGCGTTACCGGCGGGAGGCCAGACGTTCGAAACCCGATACATGCTGCCCCCACTGCCTCCGAGCCAGGCATGGACTTCAATGCCTTTGGCGTGGGCTTGCTGGCAAAGATAGGCCAGCGGATCAAAATTCACTTTGACGCGCGAAGACCAGGGAAGAATGGCGGATTTCCAATGCGCTCCGTGCGAGGCGGGCGTGTTGTCCATGTAGGCCAGCACTTGCACGATTACCGCGTTGTAGTGACCGTTGGCCAGCGTATTGACCATGTTATCCACCTCTGCCGCGCTGCCCATGCCGACATGGAATACATCCGCCCACGCGGCGCGGAATTCCGGGGTTTGCCCGTAAGACCGAGAGGATAACAACGCAAGTGAAAGCGCCAATAAAACGAGAGGTCGCCATCGCCGCCGGCCGCTTCTGAGTAAAATCATCCGGCTAAAATATGCGGACTCTGCATCGCGTCAATCTGCCAATTCATGTAGGGTGAATTCCGCTACCGGCTTTCTTGGCTGGATGACGTGGGTTTAGCGATCCTGCGTTACTCTGAATTCATAGTCTCCCGAACCCACCTCAAACACGGCGGCTTGGGGTTCACTTCGCACCGGCTTCACTGGCGGAAGGCTTTGCACCGATTGGGACATGGTCGTTGGCACATAAACCGTTGCGCGGCTGTTCACGGGAATGGTGACTTTGAGCTGGAGTGCGTCGCCTGGTTTTTCCCAGGCCACGGTTATGCGCCCGCGCCCCGTCCGTGTGCTGGCACGCACGAAGGACATGGTTTCCGGCAGGTAAGGTTTGATGATGACGTGCTCGAAACCGGGCTGCGTTTCATCCGGTTGAATCCCCGCCAGCACCCGATAGAACCAGCCATCAATGCTGCCCAACATCACGTGATTGTGCGAGCCTTTGAGATTCCAAAATTCCGCCAGCGTCGTGCGACCACCTTCCAGCAGATGCGCCCAACTGGGAAAGCCGGTTTGCGTGGCCAGTTGAAACGCCACATCCGCGCGCCCCGATTCGGTCAGCGCATCAATCAGGTACTTGGCTCCGAGTACGCCCACGTTGAAGTGATCGTGGTGTTTCTTGAGGTCTTGCAAAATGTGGTTCAGCACGGCCGCTTGATCAGCCGGCTCCACCAAGCCGAGAAAGAGGGGAAAGGCGTTGCTGAATTGTGTGCCGTTTTCATACTGCCGTTTGGTGCGATCGAAATAGCGTTGGTTGAAAGCGCGGCGAATTTCTGCGGCGAGTGCTTGATAATGTTTGGCCTCCGCGGTTTTGCCCAGCACCTCCGCGGCTTGGGCCACGATCCGGGCGTCCCAATAGTAAAATGCAGTTACCGCGGAAACGGGTTCGCCCTCCTGCCAGCCTTCTACAATCGTGCCCCAATCCCCGATCCAGTATTGCGGCAGAATGTGATGGGTCGCCTGCGTGCCGAGGTAATCCACGTAGCGCCGCATCGAATCAAAATGCTGCGCCAGAAAATCGGCGTCGCCGTAATGGCCATAATACTGCCACAACATCACCAGGTAGGCGCTGCTCCAGTTCGGATCGGGTTCGTCGGGAAGGTAGGGTCGCGGCGAGATGATGGAGATGTCGCCGTTCGCTGGATTTTGATTCAACTGCACGCCGTTCAGCCATTGCCGATAGACCAGTGGCAGGTCGAAGTTGAACATGGCTTCCTCCATCGAAACCATCGCGTCGCCGAACCAGCCCAGGCGCTCGTCGCGTTGTGGGCAATCCATCGGATAACCCATGAGATTGCTGCGTTGCGACCAGCGGGTGGCGCGATGAATCCGATTGATCAGTTCGTTATCGCATTCGAATTCACCCACACTTTCGGCATCCGTATGCACCACGCAGCCCACCAGATTTTCAAGTTGTGGCACCCCCGGAAAACCGGTGACTTCCACGTAACGAAATCCGTGAAACGTAAAGCGCGGTTCGTAGGTTTCGCGTCCCTGTCCCTTCATCACGTAAACATCCGTGGCCCGCGCGCGTTCGTTGCTGGTCACGTCAATCATGCCGTCGCGGCGCAAGTCTTCCGCGTAGCGCAAGGTGATTCGCGTGCCGCGCGGTCCGGTTGCCATCAAGCGCGCCCATCCGGAAAAATTTTGTCCCAGATCGAAAACGAACACCCCCGACTGCGGCTGCTTTACGGTCAGCGGTTTGAGGTGTTCGACCACCCGGATGAGCGGCATGAGTTGCGCCACCCATTGGCCTCCGGGCGGCTCGACGATGTGGGCGTTCGCCCAGTCGGATGCGTCGAACGTCGGCTGAGCCCAACCCGGTCGTTCCTGCGTTGCGTCATAAACTTCGCCGTCAAAGACGCAACTGGACTGGATCGGGCCGGGCGCAGTTTTCCAGGAGTCATCCGTCACGATCAACTCGGACGTGCCGTCGGTATAGTCCAGGTACAGTTGCAACCAGGCGCGTTTTGCGCCGAACCATTGCATGCGATACGGCTCCCACCATTTCTTTTCCGGATTGAACCAGCCATTGCCAAGCTGGATGCCGAGCGCGTTCGTGCCGCGCCGCAATTGGGCCGTCACATCGTAGATGTCGTAATACACCCACTGACGGTAATTGCTCTTGGTTGGCGTCAACACCCGATCGCCGACGCGCTGACCGTTGCAATGCAGTTCGTAGTAACCCAGCCCAGTTACATAAACTTCCGCGTGGCGAATCGGCTTCGACGCAACAAACGATTTGCGCAACAACGTGGAACGGCTCTCCACCTGTACTTGCCGGACCAGATTGGTGTGCGTTTTGACGCTCACGAAGAAGCCTTCCGGCGGACGCGGCTCCTTCACCGGACCGCTGCCGATCCATTGCGCCCGCCAATCCTCGGGTTGCAACAAAGCCATCTCCCAGCCGGCGGGTTGGCTCCAGTCCGATACGTGGTTCGCGCCGTCCCAAACCCGCACCTTCCACCAGCAGCGTTGTCGCGACTGCAACGGTTGGCCGGCAAATTTGACGTGGACGGAGGCGGCGGAGGTCACCCGGCCGGAATCCCAAACCTCCCCCACATCGGCCTGCAGGCGTTCCAAACTGGATGCAACCAAAATTTGATAGGCCGACTGCCGTTGATCGGGTAATGCGGATTCCAATTCCCAACCAAGTCGGGGTTGCGCCGCCTCCACACCGACCGGATTCACGGTATATTCGCAACGCAACTTGACTGGCTGGATCGTCGCTTTTCCAGATGGCGTGCCGGTGATCGAGTCCGCCGCGGCGCCGGCGCCGCCAATCAAGCTGGCGAGACCAACTATTCCAAGCATTCGACAGGGATGAAACAGCCAAGGGCATCCGTGCTGCATGGCGGCAGTGGTAGCGGGTTTGGTCCGTGGTGTCACGTTCGCAATGGCGGCTTGGCCAACGACCGGCAATTTTTGACTTTCCTTCATCGCCGGGCCGGTTAACGTGCGGTGGTAATCTATGGCAAAGCACACTTACAAATTCTGTTTCGGACCGTGGAACATCAGCGAAGGTCAGGACCCTTACGGGCCGCCGGTCCGCACCCCGCAAACTTTTGATTGGAAACTCGCCGCGCTCAAGCAACTGGGATATGACGCGATGATGTTCCATGACGATGATGCCGTGCCAGAGGTCAGCAGCAAATCCGACGCGCAAGTGCGCAAGGAGACGCGGGAGCTGAAGAAGAAGTTGCACGACGCGGGCGTGGCGGCAGAATTGGTAGCCCCGCGGCTCTGGTTTGACCCTCGCACGATTGATGGCGCCTACACGAGCAACGATCCCAAGTGCCGGAAGTATGCCATCGAGCGTTCCCTGCGCACCATTGACATCGCGAATCAGCTCGGCACGAAACTGATTGTGTTGTGGCTGGCGCGCGAGGGCAGTTACATACGCGAATCCAAAAACGCCCGCAAGTGCGTGGATTACCTGGTCGAGGCCGTCAACCGGATGCTGGCTTACGACAAAAAAATCCGCATTGCCATCGAACCCAAACCCAACGAGCCGATGGATCACGCCTACATTCCCACCATCGGTCACGCGCTGGCACTGGCCCAGCTTACCGACGATCCAAAGCGCGTGGGGTGTTTGATTGAAAGCGCGCACGCGATTCTGGCGGGATTGGATCCGGCGGATGAAATTGATTTCGCCATGGCGTTCGGCAAGCTCTGGTCCATCCACTTGAACGATCAAAACGGACTGAAGTTTGACCAGGACAAGCCTTTCGGCAGCGCCAACCTGCGCGTGGCCTTTAATCAAGTGCGCGCCCTGGAACGCAACGGTTACGGAACGCGCGGCGAGTACGTGGCGTTTGACGTGCATCCGTTCCGCCCCACCAAACCTGAGCATTGGCTCGCCCACTTGGAAAACAGCCGGCGCACCTTCCTGCGGCTGGTGCAAAAGGCGCGGACGTTCAACGAGCAGCAGGCGCAGGCACTGATCAAGGACCGCAATTATGCAGATCTCGACCAAATGGTGATTGAGCATCTGCTCGGTCAATAAATCGAGCTTCGTCTCAGGCCACGAATCGCGCGCAGTTCGCGGCCTTTTTCATGTCACGTGGTCGCGGTGACGGAATCAGGCTGTCGCTTTTTGCCAATCGTCAAGCAGGCAACCGTCAGCACCACGGCGCAGAGAGTGTAAACGATTGCGTTCGGCGTGCGGGCCGTCCACTTCGCCCAGAACCATGGGTAATGAAAGAACGCGAAGTTCAATCCAAAGTACAGCCACGTATTTAACAACAGGGCGTATCGCGCGAACTCCCGGCCCGAGGTTGCGCCCTTGGCCCGGCGCGCAAACCAAACCATCGCCAGAGTGGTGACGACCACCGGAAGCACACCATATAATAACCAGCCAGCGAGTCCGCCAATCGCGTGTTCCTCATAAACGAGTCGGAGGATGGTTTTGCCCGCGATCGGAACAACGGTAATGGGCAACGCGATCAATAACGGCCACCAACGTCCGCCCGCGACGGCGACGAGTGGAATGAACGCAATGATCAAACCCGGATCGTAAAGCGCGTTGGCCCAGGCAATGTCGGTAAACTCGCCGATGATCAACATCGTGACGTGCGCGAGGGCCAGCAGCCATTCCACCGGTGGCTTGATCGTCACCGGCGGTTCGGTATCCATGCGGATTAACCGCCGGTTCAGCCACAGCCCCAATCCCAGACTCGCGCCCAGGACCAGACCGAAAGTGGTTTCCATCCAGTTCCACCAGTTCATCAGCGGATCGAGTTGCGCCCAGATGCCCGATTGAAAAATCTCCCGATTCCATGCGTGAAAAGATTGGAGGCATTGCCCGAGTGGAAAGCCAATACCTCCCAGCATTCCCCACAACGTCAGATTTCGCGCGAGCCGATCGCGGCGCGCCCAGCCGATCCAAAGCCACGCCGCCAGCAACGCGAATAATAATCCGCCCCAGACTTCCGGACGCGGTTTTAGCTCGGGGCCGGCGGCGGGCTGCCATTGCCACGAACTGGAAAAATAAAAGCGCGGCAGAATTTTATTGGCGGGATCGTAAGGTTGATTCAACAGCCACCAACCCAGGCCGTAGCTTGCGCCCAGCCCCAGCATCAATAACAGGATTTCGCGCCACGAATAGCGGCGTCCGCCCAGCCCCATTCCGAGGAACAGTCCAGCAAAGCCGATCCAAATCGCGCCTTTAATGCCGACCCCGATCATTCCCCAGCGCCACGCATCCCAATGGCCGACAAGCGCCGGGGCGTGGGTCAGGCCGAGCGTTTGCCCGTAGGTCATGGAGCCACCGATGCCAACGGCGATCGTGCCGAAGGCCACGGCGCGGGCAGCGGCCAGCAAGGTGATGCGCGGACACATCACAAAAACCAGCACCAGACTCACGAGCGCACCGGCCATCATCGCGCCGGTTTCGTGACCGTATTGGCCGCGAATGCCCCAACCCATGCCGCCCGCCAATGCCGCGAGCAACATTGGTTGCCAGAACGGCGGTGCGGAATCTTCAGTGGTGACGGACGAAGGTGGAAGATTGGTGGCGGTCATGAAATTGGCAATTCGTGTTGACGCATCCGGTTTCGGGATCATGGTCGCTGCTTCTTGTAAGCCGAGATGGTTGTCCCACTCAAGCGCGAAAAGTGGTGTTGCCGTAGCTCATTCCCAATTTCCCGATAACGGCGTGTGGTGGGCGCAGCACATTACGAACCGGGCGCATGAAACGGGAAATCATGGTGGGATGGATTCGGCGATTGTTTTCGGGCGCGCTTGTCCGCCAAGCTGAGGCAAATTATGAACGATTCCATCTGGCATGGGCCGGCGGGCCGGTTTCGTCGCACGCGTCGCGAGTTTCTACAACAGCTCGGCGGCTTGAGTCTCACTATTTCTGCCGGGTCGCTGCTGGCGGGTCGAGCCTGGGCGGACCCCCAACCGGAACTTCTCGATCCCGTCCTCACGTTTCCGGGGCCGTGGCAGTTTCAATTGCCACGCCGTTCCATCATTCTGGTGAGCGATCAACAACTTCGCGATTTGCAGGACCCGGATCGAGCTGTGGATTTAAGCGTCAGCACGACGCCCAATATAAAATCGCTCCGCCAGGTTTGTGAACAGACCCAGGCGGCGGGCGGGCGTACGATCATTCTGGCATTCGACGAATTCTGGACTCAGTATCGCGCCGGGCAGGGGGGGCAACCGCGGGTATTGACGCCGGATACGGATGAATACATCCAGTGCGTGGCGCGCCTGGGCGAAACGCTGAAGCGCCATGGTTTGGGATTTGAATTGAGTCTGCTCAGTCCGTTGGAAATTGGTCGGGAATACGAGCGGCAAACCGGTGAGTCGGGTGGTTGGGTGCAATATCGCGAGGGCTATCGGGATCCAGCCACCGGACAATACACGGTTTCGCTCTGGGAGCAGCGGCGTTGGACGAACAATAAAGGTGCTTTCGACATCAAACGCACCGGGGTGCGCGTGTTTGCGTTTCGGGAACGTCGCGTGGGCGGAACGAGTGGCTACGTGGTGAATCCCGCCGACATCGTGGAACTGGAAGCCGCGCCGCAAATCGAGACGGACGCTTCATCCGTGGGCAGCACGCAGGCGCGACGTCTGACGGTGCAAGGCCGCGGCGATACGAACGTCGGCGCGTTGGATCGCGTGCTGGTTGTAGTGCGTTATGCGACGCCGGAGATGGATTATTTCAGTCCCCAGGCGCTGCCATTTCTCAAAGCCCTGGTCGGTCGTTACCACGCTGCGGGCGTGCCGCTCAACGGCCTTTATGCCGACGAGATGCACATCCAGCAGGACTGGGGTTACTTCAGTCACCACGACGCGGGGCAATTTGCCTTCCGTTATCTCACGCCCAATCTGGCGCGGCGGTTCGCGGAACTTTACGGCGCCGAGTTCGCCGACCTGGAAAAATACCTCGTTTACTTCTGCTACGGGCAACACGGTTTCCGACCGGATCTGGAAGCACGATTTCCCGCGCAGCACGTCCTAGGCACGAGCGCTGATGAAATGCAAAAGACTTTTCTGCTGCGGCACCGTTATTTCGATCTGCTCCAGCAAAGCGTTGTGAACCTATTCGTTCAGGCCAAGCGCTTCGCCGAGCAACAGTATGGCCACGAGTTGGAGTCGCGCGCTCATGCCACCTGGGCGCAGAGTCCGACGATTGATTACTGGCATACCGGCGGTTTGCGCAAGCCGCCGCGTCAATACGAGTACACCCCCGATTTTTTGTGGTCGAACACCGTGCAGCAATCGGCGTCCGCGTGCAGCGATTACTTTGCGTGGAATGATTTTCTCACCGGAGGCGGCAATGATCACGCGGAGGGCGGCTGGTCGGATCGTAATTACTACGGCGTCGCGCTGGCGTGCTCGACCGGGATTTTGAACCAGGTCCCCTACGCTTACGCGGCGGCGTGGGGGATGCCGGCTGAAGTGTATCGGCGGCACCAAGCAGTCTGCGATGCTTTCGGAGCGGCGGCGAGTCCGTGGTTTCAGATGGTGCAGGACTCGGAACATCGCGACGTGGACGTATTGATGCTTTATCCGCTTTCGCTGGTCGCCTGCGAAGAACGGTTCGGTTCATGGATGGTTCAGTACGGCTACGCAAATTACGTGACGCCGCGCAAATTGTTGGAGCGCGGCCGGGTGCTGGACGACGGTCGCATTGAGATGGCTGGGCGCCGTTTCGGCACATTGGTGGTTTTGTTTGAACCGTTGCCGCCCGCCGAGTTGCTGGCGTTCATGGAACAGTTTGTTGCCCGTGGGGGCAAACTGGTTTGGTCCGGCCCGCCGCCGCGCCTCGACTTTGCCGGCCAGCCGGTTCTGGATCGCTGGCAAAAACTTTTCAGTGTGAAACGGATCACCTATGGACTCGAGGGACAAGCCGCACCGGGGCGGCTGATTCGTTTCGTCGGCGCGCTAAAGTCGGTGCCGTCACAAACCGTACTCACGGATTTTCTCGTGGATTTGACTTATCCAGTCGAAGCGGAGGCTTCAGCGGAGAGCGTGGCGCTGGTAAATCAACAGACGGTCGGGGTGCATCGCCGTGTCGGCAACGGCGGTTCGACGACGTTTCTCGGTTTCCGCCTGCGTGACGATCAGGCCGCGTCGCTGGGCGAGGAAGTGCGGACGTGGTTTGAAATCCTGCTCGCGCTGGGAGCGTATCCAAAATCACGTCCGGAGCTGACCCGAAATGACAATCCAAGCGTTGTCTCGCGCACCACACCCTACGTGGCGTGCCAGTTCCCGAACCGCACAACGGCGGTTGCGATACATTATCGTTCACACGAAGAAAGCTGGTCGGGTGGGTTTCATCGTGACGCGGAGAAAGACCGGGAAGCGCTCGCCCAGAATCCGTTGCCTTCCGACCGGCTCGAACTACGCGACCTGACCGTGAATGGACATCGGGTTGATTTCACTGGAACGCTGGCATTCGCATTCCGTTTGGATGCGCGGGAGAGGCTGATCGCTTTTGCTGGTTACGATTGTGCGCAGATTACCATTGACGGTCGGGCGCATGAATTCGCCGACAAACCCGTGGCGTTGGCGGCTTGGGCGCCGGTGCAGCGCGAACGTCGTGTCCCCGGCGGCGCGGTTTTGGAACTGTGGGTGCAAGGCGCGGCTGAGTTTCGAATTCCGCTCTCCGAGGGCGTCAGTAAAGGGCGTTTATTCAATGCCGGGTCCCGGCCTGGTTCCGTCGAGGCGGTGGTTGCCAGCACCATTGCGGATGGCACACTCCACTTCAAATCGTCGTCCGGAGGTCGCCAACACCTGTTTTTTGTGACGACCTGAATCAACCGGGTTGAGGGTGAATCCGTTGAAAATGAGAGCGGTTGATCCGGCGGCGGGAGTTCGGAGTGCGCCGAACCGCCCCCCGCCAATATCTTTTGGTGCGCAACCTTGATTCGTTGCGCGACATCGTTACACTGCATTCCCAGTCCGAATGTATGTCCATTAAATATCATGTGTTCAAAGATTCGCCTCTCGCTTGTCACCCTCGGGGTCGTGGCCGCTCTCACGCAAACCATTTCCGCCCAAACCGCAGAATGGATCTGGCATCCCAATCACGGCCAGTCCCCCGCTGATCGGGAGCAGCGAATTTTTCGAAAAGTCTTCACCCTGAGTGGTCCCGTGGAGCGCGCGGTTCTAAGTGTGGCGGCGGACAATTACGCCGATGTGACCGTCAATCAATCGGGAGTTTACACCATCAACGGACACGAACGCGCCACACAGGTGAACGTGACCGCCGACCTGCACCGCGGCACGAACGTCATCACAATCTTGGGACGCAACGATGAAGGTCCGGCGGGTTTGCTGGTGCGGTTGGCCATCACGCCAACGCGCGGCGAGCGCCAAACCATTGTGAGTGATGCGAGTTGGCAGGCGTTGATACCGCCCGCGACCGCTTGGACCGTGGCGCAACTTCCGGCTGCGGGTTGGGTGGCGGCGCGGAGTCTTGGCGCAGTGGGTACCGGGCCGTGGGGCGATCCGTTAAAAACAGCGCAAGCGACGCCTGCGGAAGATCTCGTGGTGCCGCCCGGCTTCAAAGTGGAATTGATTCACAATGCCGCCGCGGACGAGGGTTCATGGATTTCAATGGCGGTGGATCCGCAGGGGCGGTTGACGATTTCGCCGCAAAGCGACAGTCAGCCGTTGCTGCGCTTTACCCTGGATCGGAAGGGGCAGGTGAAAAATATCGAACCGATTCCCGCACCGTTGCATCAGGCCATGGGCATGTGTTACGCCTTCGGCAGTCTGTACGTGAACGGTCACGGGCCGGATGGCACGGGACTGTATCGGGTTACCGACACCAATCACAATGATCGCTTTGACCCGGAAGAAGTCCAATTTCTGAAGAAAATTCCCGGCGAGGGCGAACATGGCTATCACGCGGTGTTGCCTGGCCCGGACGGGATGCTCTACATGATGAATGGGAATCACACGAAGTTACCCGACGGCATCGAACCCAATTCGCCGCACAAAAATTATCAGGAAGATTTTTTGCTGCCCCGACTTTGGGATGCGAACGGCCACGCGGTGGGAATCATGGCGCCGGGCGGCCAGTTGCTGCGCACGGATCCGGAAGGCAAGAAATGGGAGTTATTGCTGGCGGGTTTTCGCAATTCCTATGACTTTGATTTCAGCCCGGAAGGCGAGGTCTTTACGTTTGATAGCGACATGGAATGGGATTGGGGGCTGCCGTGGTATCGGCCCACGCGCATTCTGCACGCGGTGCAGGGCGGCGAATATGGCTGGCGCTCGGGTTCCAGCAAATGGCCCGAATACTATCCCGACAGTTTGCCGGCGGTGGTGGACATTGGCATCGGCTCGCCCACGGGCGTGAAGTTTGGCACGCACAGCAAGTTTCCGACGAAATATCAACGCGCGTTCTATGCCGCTGATTGGTCTTACGGCCGCATCATCGCGGTGCATTTGCAACCGGACGGAGCGAGTTACACCGGTACCACGGAAGAATTTGTCAAAGGCAAACCACTGAACGTTTCGGACTTCGAGTTCGGTAAGGATGGCGCGATGTATTTCGTGACTGGCGGCCGCGGGACGCAGTCGGGCCTGTACCGCGTCAGTTACGAGGGCAAAAAGCCGGGCTTCTTCACCCGACTTTTCACCCGGGAAAAACCGCCGGTGCCGCGCGCGGAAGCCAAACAAGCGGCGCAGGCGCGCAAGCTCCGCCATCAACTCGAGGCGTTTCAGGGACGGCAGGATCCAAAAACGGTGGACTTTGTCTGGCCGCATCTGGGTAGCAATGATCGGTTCATCCGTTATGCGGCGCGCATCGCGCTCGAATGGCAGGAGGTTCATCAATGGCAGGAACGCGCCCTGCATGAGGCCGACGAACAAACCGCGTTGACCGCGTTGCTGGCGCTGGCCCGGTGCGGCGGCCCCGAAACGCAGCCGCGGCTGCTGGAGGCGCTTGCGCAATTTCCATCGGCGGCATCGGAGGAGCGGACGCTGGAAAAACTGCGGATTCTCGAACTGAGTTTCATCCGGCAGGGACGCCCCGCTCCCGAATTGGCGGCGCGCGTGATCGAAGTGTTGAACGCGCATTATCCAGCCTCCAGTTTCCGGTTGAATCGCGAACTGTCCCAATTGTTGGTCTATCTGCAAGCGCCCGATGTGATTACCAAAACCCTCGCGCTACTGGACCAGGCCGTCACGCAAGAGGAGCAGGTTTATTACCTCTACATCCTGCGTCAGGTGAAATCAGGCTGGTCTCTCGCGCAACGGGAACAATACTTCGGCTGGTTCGGCGCGTTGCGCCAGGGGAGCAATCCCGAGGTCACCTACCCGCGCGGCGGCACTTACAACGTCTGGACCAACCAGGCCCACGCGCGTCAGGTGCATCCGACCGAACTGATCCAATGGTTCAAGGACGTCGGCCGCGATTATGGCGACGGCGCCAGTTACAACAAATACCTGGTGCGGATTCGTAAAGACGCCATCGCCACGTTGACCAGTGCCGAGCGCCAGCAATTGCAATCGCTGTTGGAAATCAATCTGGACGGTCCCGTTTGGAAGCCAACCAAGGAGCGCCGCTTCGTCAAGGAATGGTCCATGCAAGACCTGTTGCCAGCTTTGTCCGAAGTGGCACACGGTCGTAATTTTGCGAATGGGAAAGCCGCCTTCAACGACGCGCAATGCGTCGCCTGTCATCGCTTCGCCAACGCCGGCGGGTCCGTGGGGCCTGAGTTGACCGGGGTCGGCAGCAAGTATTCGTTGGAGAGCATCCTCGAATCCATCATCGAACCGTCGAAGGTCGTGTCCGATCAATATCAGAATTCCAACGTCTGGAAAAAGGATGGGGACGATGTTTCCGGTCGGATTATAGATGAGAACGCCGAACGCATCATCGTGTTGCCAAACATGCTGACGCCGGAAGTCACCGTCGAAGTGCCCACCGCTGAAATCGCCCGCCGCGAACCTTCCAAAGTCTCGGCGATGCCGAGCGGTTTGTTGGATAGTTTGAGCCGGGAAGACATTCTGGATTTGCTGGCTTACCTCCAGGCCATGGGGCAGGCCAACGCGGCAAACTTCAAGCCATAAGTTCCGCGCCGATGATCAATAACCTGCGGCTTTGATTTATGAATACCGTCAAACAACTGAAAACCATCACTCGTCACACACAAGCCAAGGTCGCGGCGGAATTGTCGCGCACCGGCGGGCTGTTGCGTCTCGCGCCCAACTGGGTGCCGCGTTCCTTCCTCCAACCCGGCCTGCGCCTCAAATTGCATCCGGACGACACTTACGCCTACGGCGCGAATCGCGGCGGCATTGACGAGCGTTGGTTCGCCTCGACCACTGAGGCGGCGAACGAAGGCCGCGTGCCGGACGAAGGCTTGAGTTATTGCGTGGTCGGTCGGGAGCGGTTCACCTTGCGTCAGGCGGTGGAGGATTCCGGCGCCACCTTGGTTGGCAAGGCTATCTGGAATAAATACGGGCGCTGGCCGGTGTATTCCAAGTTCTTCGACAACATGGGACCGATCCCGCATCACATGCACCAGAACGCCGCGCAGGCAAAACTGGTCGGTCAAGAAGGCAAGCCGGAGAGCTACTATTTTCCGCCGCAACACAACAACGTGGGCAATAATTTCCCCTACACCTTCATGGGGTTGGAGCCAGGCACAACCCGGGCGCAGGTGCGCCAGTGCCTCGCCAATTGGAACCGGGGCGACAATGGCATTCTCGATTTATCCAAAGCTTATCGCCTCAAACCGGGCACGGGCTGGTTGATCGGCCCGTGTATTTTGCACGCGCCCGGCTCCCTCTGCACCTACGAGCCGCAATGGGGCAGCGATGTGTTCGGCATGTACCAAAGCCTGGTGGAAGGTCGTTACGTGCCGTGGAATTTGCTGGTCAAAGACATGCCCAAATCGAAGCATCGCGACCTGGACTTCATTGTGAACCAATTGGACTGGGAAGCGAACGTGGACCCGAATTTCAAGGACAACCATTACCTCGAACCCGTGCCCGTGGCCGATACGCGCCAGGAAGGCTTTGTGGATCGCTGGATTGTTTATGGCAAGGTGAAAGGCCGCCAATACTTCACCGCCAAGGAACTCACGGTGGCCCCCGGCGCAAAATGCACCATTAAGGATCGCGGCGCCTATGGACTGATCTGCGTGCAAGGCAAAGGCACGATCAATGGGCTGCCGCTCAATTCGCCCAAACTGATCCGCTTCCACGAATTGACCGAGGACGAATACTTCTGCTCGGCGGACGGCGCACGGGTCGGGGTCACCTTTGAAAACACCAGTGAAACCGAGCCGTTGGTCACCCTGCGTTATTTCGGGCCCGACGTGAATCCCGACGCGCCGGTCCTGGGCGCGTATCGCAACAACAAATTCTGATTCAACACTTGGGCGGCATGGGTAATCGGGCGCCGCGCGCACCGCTTTCGGGCGGATCAATGTTGGAGTTCCAGAACAGCAACAGTTTGTGGCGCGACTTGGATTTGCCAGCGGTTGGCTTCACGCTTAAGCGTCGCGTTGGCGAGCAGTTCCTTGATCCGGAGGCTCGAAGTGCTTTTCTCGCCATCGCTCAACGTGATGACTCCGTCTTGTAATTGCGAGGTGTTGTTGAACACCGTCAGGTAACTGGTGCCTTGGCCGGAACTTCCGAAGCGCTCCAGCCAGAGCTGTGGATTGCTGCAGGCGACGGCGGTGATGGGTTGCCAGCCCGCCGCCGTGAGGCGCTGAAACAGCGGAATGTATTTTTTGAATAACGCGCGGTCGCGATCATACCAGCGTTTGGCCGAGGTCCAGTAGGGGTCTTTTGAAGCGGCGTCCTGATCAAAAAATCCCGGCCAGACGCCATAAAACAGGCAGCGTTGAAAGTAATGCTCAACCCGCTCCGACGTGAACTGCTCGTAATCCGTGTTCATCAGAAGGCAGTAGGGTTTCTGGTAACAGAGCGCGCGCCGGAAGTTCATCACGGCGTCGGAATCAGGCAGGTATTCACCGCGCGGCAGCCAGTTGACTTCCGTGCCCAGCACATCCAGTAACGGCGCGGGGAAGGAGTAATTCCAAAGCACCGCGTTGGCGAACATGAGTTTGCCTTCGCGATGCATCTGCGCGGCGATATCGCGCGCAAATTTCCAGGTGTTGAAAATCATTAACTGTGCCGGTCGTGCTTCGCGATCGAACCCGAGTGGCACCGTGGCCGTGCGAAAATGCTCGCGGCGATAATTCAATTGCGTGGCGGACATTTCCAGCGAATCCAGATACACGCCATCCAGTCCGGCGTTCGGCACGTTGGTGTCGGCGGGCGCATTCCGTTTGAACGCGGCAGCAATCTCCCGGTGCATGATCGAAGCCTTGGTGAATTTGAGTTCGCTTGACGGCGCCAAATCCGGGTCCGGGTTAAGGGTGAACACGCCACCGTCACACCAGGGCGCTTTGACGAGGTAGAGCGAAAATTGCCCGTCCGCCATGTGAATACCGCTGGCCAATGTCGCCGCCGCCATCGCCTGTTGTTCCGCGCTGCGCACGCCGGCGAGATCCTTGGTGAGCACTTGCATTGCGCTCTCGTAAGTGCGCGGCACTTCCGACGGCAACGCGATCCAATAGCTCATCGGCTCGACGTAAACAAAACTGGCGATGTCGTGTTGATCGTCGAAGGCCACATTGGGCGCGCCTTCCTGAAACGCGAAGCCGAAGTCTGCGAATCCAGGCACTTTGGCGATGTCCGTGAACGGCATCCAGAGGCCCTCGCGGCGCACGCGTTTGGTGAATTGCCTCGGGAAGATGGCGTAGAATTTTTGCAATGCTGCGCGAAAGCCCCATTGCGGATCGAAGCGAAAACAGACCAGGCGGAAATCCGCGCAACTTGGAAAGTGGATCGTGTCTTTCACCAGGGCAAAATCGTAGGCGATGAAGAACTGTTGCGTGCCGGCATGATAAACGAGCCGATATTGGGCGGGTTGAGTCATGTCGAGCGCCAGCGCCAGGCCGACGGATTTATTCCAGATCGCCGCCAACGGATATCGCGACATCTTGTTGTCCGCGCCACAACCGACATTCACCAGATTGGCAAACTCATGGTTACCGCCGATCTGACGGCTCACGCGCATGTCCTCGCCCCATTGCCAGCCGGTTGCGTCCACCGGCAGCGCGAACAGCAGCGTGACGGCCCGATCTTCACCCGACAGATCAGTGAGCCGCCCGGTGATGACGAGGTGGTCGGATTCGTTTTCAATCCTGGCGTTGAGTTCGAGTTTCAGCTCGGCGCAAAGGCCGTCGGCAAAATCAAACAAGTCCGAGTTGGCGGCAAAGTCGCGAACCAGAAAACCGGACGGCGCCGCGGTGGCCAACTCGGTGTCGCCAATTTGCAGCGACGTGATGGTGTTGTCGCGCGTGGTCAGTTTCAGGCCGTCTTCGGTTGCGTAAGTGCGCGGAGACGCCGTTGGTTGGCGCGGCCCACCCGCTGGAGGTTGAACCGGTGTCCCTTGAAACATGAACGCGCCCGCCGGGGTCGGAACTTCTTCCAACGACACATCATCAAACCACACTTTGCCAGTGTGCCCACGGAACAGACAATGCAGCGTCAGCGATCGGATGGGTTTATCCGGCAGCAACACAAACTGGCGATGTTCCCAATCATGCGTGCCGCAACTGAAGCTGGCCGTCTGTCCCCAAAGCGTCGTGCCGTCCGTGTAGATGATGTCCACGTAGAGCGAGTAGCCGTTGTCCGGACTGCCCGTGACGTTTTCCGCCTTGCTCCAACCCTGAATGATCAACGGCGCAATGTTGGTGCGGTTGAGCGGGATGGTCTGGCTTGCGCCGAATTCGCCCTCGCCTTCGTGCCGCTCGCAAACGACGGCTTGGGAATGGTTGCGTCCTTCGCCGGGCGCAAGACGAAAACCTTTCTGCCAATCGTGCCAATGCTCCAATCTCCCCGCCGCCAGGACTTCGAACCCGCCATTCTGGAGCAATGGCGCGCTGCCGCCTTCCGCCGGCTTGACCACGTGCAGCATGGGCGCCGTATTGCCAGACACCGCCGCCAGTAAAAAACCAAACAAATAAAACAATTTCATCGGGACACAATTTTGTTCTGAACGTCGGCATCAGCTCCTGCGCGGGGCGGCCGGTTCAAGCTCATTTTATTTTCGCGCTCCAAAAACCTCCCGCACGGCTTCGAGATATTTCATGCCGTGGACGGTGTCCGGTTCGAGATAGCTGCCCTCGGTCCATTCGTTCCAGCAATTGATGTTTATGATCCGCGGCCCGTCCGGACGGGCGAGCAGACGCTGGTTCGCCCGCGCCAACGCGGCTCGAAACCGTTCCGGGGTATTGTCGCCGATGGTGTTGGTGAAGGGATACCCGAAATTGCCGAACGCATCACTTTGTTCGCAACGCGGGCTGGGATCCCAACCCATGGTCACGTTTGGATAATACGGCACGCTGAACATTTTCTCCGCCTGATCCCAGTAACCCCAATACTGGTCGCGCACCCAAAGGTAATCGGTTTGCTGTTCCGGCAACGCCACGTGATGCACCCAGACGTAGGAAGTGACGGAATCGAAACCCAGATCGCTCACGAGTTGTGCCGGATCGGCCGGAGTGCCCTCACCAGGTAAAATAGGTTGCCCCCAAACGACGGCGTTCAGATGCAATCCGGGCAGGCCCGCCGCAACGGTTTTGGCGCGGAATTGATCCAGGGCCGCGCGCGTGGCGGATACCGAACCAAAACTCTCCAGCAGCTTGGTGAGTTCGTAGAACGAAAAGTACGGTTTGCCGGCGATGCGCCAGTAGGAGGGATGCTGAAAGTAATCCTTGATGACGTGATCGCAAATCTTCTCGAACGTGACCGGGGTTACTTTGCCTGGGAAGAGTAATTTTTGCGGGGTGCCGCGCCGGTCAGGTTGGATTTCCAACCAGTCGTGGTTCGCCCACATCAAACCGAATTTGAGGCGGTGGTTGTTGGTGGCGTTAAGAAAACCGCGATCTATCGTGCGCTCCAGGAACGGGCCGTCATCGTAGTAATACCAATCAAAAATGAACGCATCCAAACCGTGATCAGCGGCGGCGGCAATTTTCTGCGCCATGACGTTGGGATCTGATTCATCGCCGTAACCCCAGAGCGGCACTTTCGGCTGATCATGCCCGGGAAATCGCGGTCGCGCCGCTTTCACCAATTCCCATTCGCTCCAGCTTTCACCCTTGCCCGGCAGCTTCGAGTTGCGCGCGTCGCCGGGATGATAATTGCCGAAATAATAACTCGCGACGGTGATGGGATGCGGGTCGGCCGCATCCGGGCGTGCGGCGGTTGATGCTGCGCCGCCCGCCGCGCCGATTCCGTAGATGTAAAATTTGTGGCCGGTGCTGCCTTCATTTTTATCGGCCAACAATTCGAAGCGCACGCGATGTTGGCCCGGCGCCAGGTCTCGCGCGATCTCCTGGGTTTTACGGTAGCCGCCCCACGTTTGGTCAAACCAGCCTTCCAGTTCCGTGGCGTTGCTGCCGTCCACCGTTACGCGCGCCCGGCCCATCGGACCGCGAATGACGTGATGCATGGTCAGCACCGTCGTGCCGGCAATTTCAAATTCAATCACACTGCCGGGCTGATCACTTTTCCACCATTGTCGGTCCGCATCCAATACCCAGCCGTGATTTTCCACCGGCGCACTGGCGTTGGCTTCACGAAGCGTGACCTGTTCGTATGCGTCTGAAACCAACGGTGGCGGGAGGGGCTTAACAACGGGTGCCGCGGCATGGTTCGGCATCGCTTTCAACACGTCCGCCAGCAAGCGCGTGATGAACTGCGCGGCGTAACCGTGCCCGCGATCGTTGGGATGCACCGTGTCCGCTTCCACGTCGTTCCACTTGAGGCGCTCCGCTTGAATCTCCGGCCAGAGGGCGTCGCGAAAACTGATCATGGGCAGCGCGTAATGGCGTCCGATTTGCGCGTGCCATTCCTGGGCGTTGCTGCCGTTGTGGTGCATGGTGAATAGCAGTAGCACGGCAGGTTGACTCGGTGCTTGCAGAATCTGGCGCACCAACCCTTCCAACGTCTCGGCGCAACGCGCCTGCTGGGGATCATTCACCGCAAACTCGATCACCACGAAATCCGGATGACTGGAAAGCAGATCGCGCGATACCCGCAATGCGCCATAATCCGAACTCGTCGCGCCGATGCCCGCGTTGACGAAGTGGATCGTGGCTTGCGGAAATTGTCGGCGCCACCATTCCGCGATGCGATTGCCGTAGCGGAACTCCGGCTGACTCGCCAACGCGCCCTGAGTGATCGAACCTCCGATGACGCCCACGGTTACGACGTCGCCGCGCTGCGCCTTGGCGAGTGCCCGCTGGACTCGCGCCGGATCGCCCTGACTCACCAGTGCGCGGGAATAGATCGAGTCATCAATGGCGGGTTCGGTTTGCGCCGTTGCGGCGGCTAACACCAACTGTGCGAGCAGCAATCCCCAAGCGAGGCGAGGGCCAATTTTCATTTTAATTTCGAGTGGTTCGGTCTGGTTCGGTCGTGTCAACGGGAGAAGCATATTGTCAAACTTGGACTTCTGTAAACCGTTTGACGGATGGCCTCATCATCAGCGTATCCGAAGCCAATCCGGTTTTCCCTACAAGACCCGGTTGTGCCGGATTCGAAAACCCGCCGCGAACAATGCGGCGGTTCATTGGGCGGCGTCAGCCGAGACGAGCAGACGCACGGGACCGAGCAAGCCAGATTCCAGCAGGGGCGTGTCCGGAGTGAACGGATTCCACGTCGTCCAGGTCACGCGGTTTTTCTGCGGTAAGGCGGCGTCACCGATCAGTCGGTTCGGCCATAGGTTCGCCACTTCGATTTCGAGCTGATTGTCGCCGGCTTGCAACACCCCAGTGACCTTTACGCGGAAGGGAGCTTTCCAAACCGTGCCCACATCGTGACCGTTTAGTTTGACTCGCGCCATGAC
Source organism: Verrucomicrobiota bacterium (assembly GCA_039806955.1). Taxonomy (GTDB): domain Bacteria; phylum Verrucomicrobiota; class Verrucomicrobiia; order Limisphaerales; family JADLHS01; genus JADLHS01. Next base: position 22,564 of record JBDHQI010000046.1, read on the forward strand.
TTCCACTCGTCCGAGATCGAGATGCCATTGTTGGCCGGGCGCGCTTGCTTCCCGGTTGGCTTTGAAAGTCGTTCGATAAGTGGCCACCCCGCTGAAATGGCGCACGCCCGCATCAGTGTGTTTTGACCAATCTGTGAGGGTATCGAAGGTCGCTGACTCGGGCGCGCCGCGATGGGCTTGGAAGCGCACGTGCCACGGGCGATTCAATTCCAGCACGGAGTTGAACTCATCCCAATTGCGCCGCTCGTGGTTGCCGATGGGAGGTTGTCCCGATTTGCGAAACACGACAAACCACGAATCGTGGGGGCCGAGCTGCAGCGGCACGAAGGTTCGTCCCTCGCGTTGTTCCCAATACCGCGCCGGGCGGATTTCTCCGGTCAGCGGATTCCATAGTTCGGGAACTTTGTCTTGAACGCGAAATGCCGCCGTGGCGATGCAGGGTTCAGCATTGCGATTCGCAACGAAATAAAACTCCGTCGCGCCGTCGCGCCGATGGGTGTAGCGTAACGGCCCGTCCGACTCGAAATCTGGCGGCACTCCGGCAGCACGCAGCAACGCTGCGAGTTCGGCGTAGTCGGGATAAACCTCGGGAAACTCTTCCCTAGGTGACGGGCGACCCCAGGGCGCCATACCCAATGCGCCCAGTTCCATCGCCGCACTCCAGTCGCCATCACTCGCGCGGTCGGTTTGCCAGTTGGCGCTGGCGCGCGTTGTCGCCTGCCAGGTGGCGTCTGACGGCACTTCCAGTTTCGTGCCGTCCGCAAATTGCACGCGCAGGGCGGCGATCAAGCCCGCAGGGTTCGGCGCATTGCCGCCATTTTCCGCCAGAACCGCGATCAAATTCGCTCCCGGTTTGAGCCGCGCCGCAACGTCGTATTTCTGCACTTGATGGAAATTGTCGGCCGCGCCCAATTCATGTCCGTTGAGCCAAAGCGTGAACGAATTGTCAGCGGTGAGGGCAATCTGTGCCGCGGCAAGCTTGCTGTCGGGCAAGTTCACCGTCCGGCGAAAATAGCGTTTGCCAACCGGCGCGACCGCCGCCGGATTGCCTTCCTTGAACCAGATCCATTTTGCATCCGCCAACGGATCCCCGGCAAATGCGTTGACCGGTTTACGCTGGGCGGGCGCGCTACCTCGCACGACGCGGCCTTGACCCAAATGCCGCTCGCGTTCTCCCGTTGTGCCCCAAATCTCCGCCACCAATTTCTGTACCTCCGCGTCGCAACGCGGATAGTCCGTCAAGCTTGGCGATTGCCGCGGCGGCACACCATAGACCGTTGCTCCGGCTTCGATGAGCGCTTTCACTTTTGTAAGCAGCGGCGGCGTCATCCGGTCCACCCGTGGCAGGGCCAGCACGCGATAGCTTGTGCCGTTGGTAAAAGCAATCCGTCCGTCTTTTACGGTGGCGCGCGATTTCAATATCTCCGGGGAACACGCATCAAAGTTGTATTCGCGGCGATCCGGCGGATCGCCCACCACGGCGGATGCCGGTGGCTGGAAAACCTGCGGCGCGCCTTCCGGAGTGAGATACAAAATGTCCGCCACCGCTTCGCCCCGGCGCAACAGCCCCTGACTGCGCGCGAGGTAGCGATGGTAATCCCCGATCATATCCCACCAGGTTTGGGTGCGTTCCCAATGCACGCCATACGGCCCCATCGTCATGCCGGGCCAGCGATCCAGCCACGGTTGATGTGCGTAACGATGAAACGCGATGCGGTTCACCCCGGCGCCAAAGGCCCAATCGCCCAGCGCTTTCAAATTCCCCGGATGCAACCGCCAGCGCTCCCGGTCGTCCGAAGTGAAGGATTCCGCCGCGACGATGGTTTTGCCGCCGGTATGTGCGATGCATGCCGCTTCAAAGCAACTGAACCATGTGGCGAAGCCGCTCGCCCAAAATTCGCCCATTGGCACATCCGCCACCGCGCCGAGATTCAAATCGGCGGTTGGGTTCATGTCGTAAGGTTCGATGGAAAGACCGAAGCCGTGCTGGTGCGCCAGTGCTTTGAGGTGTGTGGCGTGATTTTCAATCACCAGCTCCTGCGCGGTTTGGCGCACATCCCAGAGAAAGCGTTCCGTGATTTCCCGGCTCGTCACGATGCGCCCCGTGTACGCCGGCAGAAACCGCAATGGATCGTAACCACGCCGCTTTTCAAACTCCTGCCGGAATGCCGCGCTCCAGTTCTGCGCACCCATTTCCCAACTGTCAATGTGCAGCGAAGTCCAGCCGGCCTCGCGGCGCCGGTCCGGACCAAGCTCGCGCCACAACGCGCCGACGAAATGCTCAAAGTGCGCGTCCAGCGCTGCGGCATCAAATTTATCGGATTCCAGGCCCAGACCTGGCGCCGGCGCCGGTCGCGTGTTGGCCCCGGTACTCGTGCGTCCGAAGCGCATGACGGTCCAGCGGCCCGGCGGTGCGTTCCACGTCAATCGCCCCTGCGCATCCAGATGGCGCGTGAGGTCCAGCATCGTGTCCGGCGCGATGGCCGCCGCGGCTGGCGTCGGCGCGTCATCCACGTTCATCGGAATGAATGGTTTGACGCCGGGCATCGAAGAAAACGGATCGCGCACGTAGAGCGCCTTCTGCTCTGAATCCGAGAGGCGCGCGTTCCCTTCCGGCGTGGGAAAGGCGAGCACGGCGACATCGCGATAGAATTCGTTTTGCGCTTGGATTAAAGCGGCGGGCAATCCACCCGTACCGAAGTACGGTTCGCGCGGCGGGGGCGGCGGCAGTATCGCGTTGAAATGAGTGGGTCCCATCACCTCGGTTTCGCTGGCCACCAGGAACTGCATGGATTGTTCGGGCTTTACCCACGGCCCGCCGCTGCCGGTCCAGCCCGGCCCCGCGTTCAGCGTAATTTGCAGACCCAATCGCTCCGCTTCCTGTACCGCATGTTTGAAATTCTGCCGCCACTCGGCACTCATGAATTTGACCGGCCCTTTCGGCACGCCCACGTCCACCTCCATCAGGATCACGCCGCCGAGTCCTGCGCGGTGCATGGCTTCCAGATCGGCGGTGATCCCTTCCCGGCTTGAATTGCCATCCATCCACATCCAATAAGTCCAGGGCCGCGTCGTCAGTGGCGGATTGTGAAAATCCTGCTCCAGGGCGTCCATCGCGTGGACGAAACCGGCGGCCGCAACGCCCAGCGCCAAAATGGCGGGCAGCCCGGTGAGGAAAGGCCTGGATTTCATAAATGAATTCTCCGGTAGTTTTGCTCAATCGTATTTTGTGGTGCGCCAGGAAAGATTCGCAAACGCTTTTTTCAGGAGCGGACTGTAACCGACGGGGCAAACGATGCTGAATGATTGAGGCGCTGCGATTCATTCGTCTCATGGTGCCGGCTTGCGGAGAGATAACTCCGCGCCACGTAACAGTTCCCAGGATTACTCCCGAACCTCCTGGCTCGTCGCCGGTGGGGTTAACCCATCTTGACAGGCCTTGCCCTGTCTAAATCAATGACGCTCTTGACGAACTCGCCCTCGGGAACACTCAACCGGAAACCTCGAAAATGATCGAACTCGTCATTGTCATGATAAAACAAAAAGCTGTGCCAAAGCGAATCCCACGCCCGCGCCGCATCGGAACTCATCGGCCCGCCGCCTTCCTTTTAGTTTTGACAAGCTGCTGGGGAAGTTCAGGGGGCTTGAATGGCTGTAAATTCGGACTTGGCCCGCGCGTTGGTGAATGTTGGGCTTGAAATGACAACTGCTCGTTCAAGCCGCCACCGCTTCCCCGCCACAGATTTCGAGATATGGTTCGTGCTTATTGCGGCCGTGCAGCAGGCGACTTGATTCAGGCGTTCGCCGGCACTGAACAAGGGTAGAACGATGGCAAGAATCTTACATTTAATCCTCATAATCACCCTACTGGCCCTAAAGCGCTGGCCAGGCCCGTGCCCAAGACGCCGGGATCGAGTGAGAAACGCTCAGAGCCTGTTTGAGCAGTCAAAAAAGCTGAATAAAATCGCGAAAAAGGCTGTACTTTTGGCGTTATTTATCGCAGTACGCTGGGATGCTGGCAAGCCCGCCAGGGCTTACGCATTAAAAGCCGAGGAGGGATTGGAGGTAGGCATGGTCCCACGCGGCGTTGAGTTGTTTGCCT
>JBDHQI010000015.1:0-98417 GCA_039806955.1 Verrucomicrobiota bacterium
TTCAGACGCGCACGCCCAGCAACTGTTCAATCCACTTTGCTAAAATTGCGTTCCCTAAGTCCGACAGGCTGCTAGCTGGATTCGATGCTTCCACAATTCCGCAGGTTTGAAAATTCCCACCGGCGTGATGATGCCCGTGATCAATTCCGCCGGGGTCACGTCAAACGCCGGATTTCGCGCGGCACTGGTGGGATTGGCCACGCGAATATAAGTGCGTTGCGTCCGCTTTCCAGTCGTCGGTTTGCCGGTCGGATTTGCGGGGACGCCCCAAGCGCCAAGCACTTCCGCCGCCGCCCGGTTTTCAATGGGAATTTCGCTGCCGCGTCGTAATTGCCAATCCAGCGTCGAGAGCGGAATCGCCACGTAGAATGGGATTCGGTGGCGCTGGGCCAGCACCGCCAGGGTGTAAGTGCCGATTTTATTCGCCACTTCACCCGTGCGTCCGAGGGTGCGATCGCTGCCCACAATGACCAGATCAACTTCGCCGCGCTGCATCAAAGGCCCAGCCGCGCCGCCCACGATGATTTCATGCGAAATACGTTGCTGCGCCAGTTCCCACGCGGTCAATGTCGCGCCCTGCGAGCGCGGACGGGTTTCGTTACAAAGCACATGGAAATGACGTCCCGCCGCTTGAGCGGCGTACAAAGGCGCGGTTGCTGAACCCACATCCACGAACGCCAGCCAGCCGGCGTTGCAATGGGTCAATATCCGCATGCCGTCGCGGATGAGATTGGCGCCCTGGCGCCCGATGGCTTCGCAGTGGCGAACATCCGTGTTGGCAAACTCCTCGGCGGCGGCGCGCGCCAGCACCTGTTGTTCCGCCACGGATTTTCCACGCCGCATGGCCGCGCGCACTGCGTCCATGGCGTTCACCGGGTCCACGGCTGTCGGTCGCGCGTTCTTCAAAGTGCGATAAACCAACTGAACGTGCCGGAAAAACCGCTTTCGATCCGCCCCGCGAAACGCCGCCGCACCTTGGACGAGTCCGTAGGCGGCGGTGGCGCCGATGGCGCCCGCGCCACGCACCACCATGTCATGGATGGCCGCAGCGGTTTCGCGAAAAGTTTTTGTGGCGACGATTTTGAACTCGTGCGGCAAGTTCCGCTGTTCGATGAGCCGGACTTGATTCAGTGAATTGTCAAAAGTGACGGTGCGGAAGGGGCGCGCTCGGCCATTGACGGTCACCAACATGAAGTCAGCCTACGGTGCAGTCTGGGGGGAGCGCCAGTTTTCGATTATTTTTCCACGACCTTGATGCGCTGAATCTCGACCTGAATTTTTTGGTAGCGCGAGTGCGCCCGCAAATTTTCCAGATCCGGGTCCTTGGCGAGCCATTTGAAATCCCGATAGCCCAATTGCAGCGCTTTTTCCAGTGCGTCCGCGGCTTCATCGCATTGATCCAGCAAAGAGTAGCTGCAGCAAAGATTGTAGAAGACCAGCGGATTGTCCGGTTCAAGCTCGGCGAGGCGCTGATCCACGCCCAGCCCTTCGCTGAAGCGTCCGCGTTTGGTGTAGTTGTCGCCTAGCAGTTGCAGGGCTTCGATGTAGCGCGGATCGCGGCGCACGACGCCTTCCATGAATTGGATTTGGATGTCCAAGGCCCGCGTTTGTTCGCGAGTTTTACGACTCTTTCTGCTCTTGCCCGGCATACGACGCTTCAAGGTTTTCCGAATCTGACGGTCAAGTCAAGCGGCGCCTCGGCTCGTAAAATGCGGAACGGAGACTTGCCTCGGTTCCGTCGCGAGGTATGCTTGCGCTTACCTATATCGGGCAACGCCTGAAGTCGGTTCGGATTTTGGCCCATGAGCGCTGGTAAAAAGAAAATTAAAATCCTCATCGTTGACGACCACCCTGTAGTTCGCAAAGGACTGATGTCCTGTCTGGCCAACAAGGAGCACTTGAAAATTGTCGGCGAAGCCAGCAACGGTCCGGATGCGATCCAGTTGACGAAAGAACAATCCCCCGACGTTGTTTTGATGGATGTTTCCATGCCGGGGATGGACGGTCAGGCGGTAACCGAAGCGTTGCGCAAGGAAGCCCCCCTGGTCAAAGTGCTCATTCTTTCCATGCAATCCGCGCGCGAACCGGTGCTGCGCCTGATCCGGGCGGGTGCGCGTGGTTACGTATTGAAAGACGCGCCACCGGAGGAGTTAACCAGCGCCATTGAAACTGTTTTTGCCGGTGAGGCGTACTTCAGCAAGCCGGTCGCCCAAATTGCGTTGAACCAATATATTTCGGATGCCGATGATACCAAGCCGGCGGCGAAATTAAGCGAACGTGAACGCGAGGTGTTGGCGCTCATCGCCGAAGGCAAGAGCAACAAGGAAATTGCCATTCACCTCGGCATCGGCGTGCGCACCACGGAGACGCATCGCGAACGCATCATGCGTAAACTGGATATCCACAGCGTGGCCGGACTCACCAAGTTCGCCATCGTCAACGGAATTTCTTCACTCGAAGAAAAAGATAAACACTGACCGTGCGCGCTGCCGGCCTCCGATCTCCCTCCGTCCGCGCCCGGCGCGCGAAACGGGATTCATTGTTGACTCAAGCTGGTGCGGTTGGCGTCCGGCATTCTCCATAAATTCCCCATGAACCTCCACCCGCTCGACCTGATCATCATCGTTATTTACATGGCGGGCACTCTGGGGGTCGGTTGGTGGTTCAGCCGGCGGCAACGCAATATCCGCGATTATTTTCTTTCCGGCAAAGACACCCCGTGGTGGGCGTTGATGGGTTCGATCGTTGCCACCGAGACCTCCACTGTCACTTTCATCAGCGTGCCGGCGTACGCTTTTGCGGTGAATGCCACCGGCACCGGCGGCGATTTCACCTTCCTGCAAATCGTCATCGGCTATCTCATCGGGCGATTGATCATCGTGGCGTTGTTCATCCCGCTTTATTTCAAGGGGGAACTATTCACGGTCTATCAAGTGCTGGATCAACGCTTTGGCGGACGGGTCAAGCGCACGGCGGCTTCGCTGTTCCTGGTGACGCGTTCGATTGCGGATGGCATCCGGCTGTTTCTCACGGCCATTGTGTTGGTGGCGCTGACCGGTCTGGCGGATCCGGTTTCGATTCTCATCCTCGGCATCATCACGATCATTTACACCTATCTCGGCGGCATGGCGGCGGTGATTTGGACCGACGCCATCCAACTGGTCATTTATCTGGTCGGAGCGGTGGCGGCGGCGCTGGTGTTACTGGGTAAAATTCCCGGCGGTTGGAACGAAGTCGTCACCGTGGGCGGCGAATTGCACAAGTTTAACCTGTTCGATTTCACGTTTGACCTCAGCCGCAACTACACCTTCTGGTCGGGGGTCATCGGCGGCGCGTTTCTCACCACGGCGACGCACGGGACGGATCAACTCATGGTGCAACGCTACCTCAGCGCACGCAGTGCGCGGCAGGCAACGCTGGCGCTGCTGACCAGCGGCCTCGTGATTCTTGCTCAGTTTGTGCTCTTTCTGCTGATCGGCGTCATGCTCCACATCTTTTATCAAAAAGCCGGCTCCCTACCAGCGGACGTGGCCGCGCGGGCGGATCGCGTCTTCCCGCACTTCATTGTTACCGAGTTGCCGATCGGGCTCATTGGTTTGGTGGTGGCCGCCATTTTTGCCGCCGCCATGAGTACGCTGTCCGGTTCGCTCAATTCACTCTCCGCTTCAGCCGTCACGGATTTTTATCGGCCGTTGTTTGCGCCGCACAAATCGGACCGGCATTACCTCAACGTCTCGCGAGTGCTGACGGCCGCCTGGGGCGTGGTGCAAATCGTCGTGGCGATGGTCGCCATCGCCATGAAGGGGCGCGGGGTGGATGCCGTCCTGGCGGTGGCCTCGTTCACCAACGGTCCCATCCTGGGATTATTTCTCATGAGCGCGCTGACGCGGCGGATTGGATCCAAAGGCGCCCTCACCGGCGTGGTCGTTGGCATCCTCGCCATGCTGTTTGTCTGGCTGCGCCTAAACATCTCCTGGCAATGGTACGTGTTGATCGGCTCGCTCATCACCTTTGGCGCGGGTTACGTAACCAGTCGGCTGGTGGAACGCCAAAACCAAGATTAGTCGTCAACCACTGGTCGAACCATTGTCCGCTGAAGCTCCATCCGCTCGCGCGACCTTCGACGCCCTGCTCGAAGGCGATGCGCCCATCCTGACGCTCGCGCCCATGCAGGACGTCACGGACGCCCGATTTTGGGCGCTCATCCAGCAACGCGGCGGCGCGGACATTTATTGGACCGAGTACTTTCGCGTTCACGCCGTTTCGCGATTGGAGAAATGGATCGTGGCCGATATCGAAGCGAATCCCACGGGACGACCCGTCGTCGCACAAATGATCGGCAACGACATCCCGTCATTAATCCGCACTGCTCGGGAACTGGGAAAATTACCAGTCGCAGCGATTGATCTGAACCTGGGTTGCCCCGCGCCGATCGTGTACCGAAAATGCGCCGGGGGCGGTCTGCTCCGCGATCCGCAACGCGTGGATTCCATTTTGGGCGCGTTAAGGGATGCGATCCGCATCAAGTTCACCGTGAAGACGCGCCTCGGTTTCAGCGCCATCGAAGAGTTTGAAACGCTGTTGCCCATCTTCGCCAAACACTCGCTCGATGTCCTGACCATTCACGTTCGTACCATCGCGCAAATGTACCGCCTGCCCGTGCATTACGATTTCATCCGCACTGCGGTGAGCGTCATGCCTTGTCCGGTGCTGGGCAACGGCCACATTTATTCAGCGCAACAAGCGCAGACGTTGTTGGCGGAGACTGGCGCGCACGGGCTGATGATCGGACGCGGCGCCATTCGCAATCCGTGGTTGTTCCACCAAATCCGACAGCGACTGCGAGGCGAGCCAGTGACGTTCCCGACCGGGCGAGAGGTGCTGGCTTACATCGAGGCGCTGTGGGAATCCCAGGCCAGCTTTGATGCGCCGGAAAAGATCCAATGCGAACGCATGAAGAAATTCATGAACTACCTGGGCGAAGGCGTGACGCCGGATTTCCTCCATCGCATTCGCCGTTCGCAGACGCGCGAGGAGTTTTTCCGCATCTGTGAGGATTATCTCGAACACGACCAGCCGATGCCCCTCGAACCCGCCGCGCCTCCGGCGTAAGGGGTCGGGGGCGGCTGGAATTCACTCTGGTTTTTGTAGCTGCAAGCCCGCGGCGCTCCCCGCACCATGCTCGCGAAGAAGTTTGAAATCCGAGCTATGAACGCAATGCACGAAGTTGATTACGAAATCCACGGCGACGCCATGCAATACGTGGAGGCGGAACTCGATCCGATGGAAGCCGCCGTGGCGGAGGCCGGCGGCATGATGTACATGGACGACGGCATCGAGATGGAAACCATCTTTGGGGATGGCTCGCAACAATCGAGCGGCTTTCTCGGCGCCCTCATGGGCGCGGGCAGGCGGCTGCTCACCGGCGAGTCGCTCTTCATGACGGTATTTCAAAATCGCGGGCAGGGGAAGAAGCGCGTGGCCTTCGGCGCGCCCTATCCCGGCAAGATCATTCCCGTTCATCTCCCCGACGTAGGCGGCGAATTGATTGCGCAAAAGGATTCCTTCCTGTGCGCGGCCAAGGGCGTGAGCGTGGGCATCGCGTTCAATAAAAAGCTCGGCGCGGGTCTGTTCGGCGGCGAGGGCTTCATCATGCAACGATTGCAGGGCGATGGCTGGGCCTTCCTCCATGCCGGTGGCAACATTCATCATCGCGTCCTGGCGCCGGGCGAAGTCCTGCGCGTGGACACCGGCTGCATCGTCGGCTTTCAACCCGGTGTGGCTTACGACATCCAGTTCGTGGGCAAAATCAAGTCGGCTTTGTTCGGCGGCGAGGGACTCTTCTTCGCCGCGCTGCGCGGCCCGGGCAAGGTTTGGTTGCAATCGCTGCCATTGAGCCGCATGGCGGATCGCATTGTCCTGGCGTCGAAGGCCAGGCACCGACGTGAGGAAGGCTCGATCCTTGGCGGGTTGGGCGGCCTGCTCGATGGAGACAACTCCTGAAATCGAAACGTGGCCGCCGGCGGAAGGAGGCGGGACTGCGCACCCCGCTTCATCCCAATCAACCTCCGCGCGTAGTCGGCGGCGGCCACCGGTCAAACTGGGCATTGCGTTTTCGCTGATCGAACTGCTGGTGGTCGTGGCCATCATCGCCCTCCTCGCGGCGTTGATGTTGCCGGCGCTCGCGCGGGCGAAGCAACAGGCGCGGCAGGCGGCGTGCCGGTCCAATCTGCGCCAGATCGGAATCGGCTTCACGCTCTACCAGAACGAGAATCGCGAGCGCTTTCCCGAGCAACGCGCGTTGAAGGCGCAACTGGGTTATCGTCCGTGGAGCGACTGGCCGCCGTCCGATCCCCGGGCGGGTTGGGCGGCTATCACCTTGAGTTCTTTGCTTGGCCACAGTGCGGTCTGGGGTTGCCCCGGAGCGAACGCCACGACCCTCGGACAGGCAACCCAGGCCGGGCAACGGGTGCAGATCGCAAATCTTGAACTGCTGGCAACCTACTGGCTGTGGCGGTTTGATCGCACGAACGAGCCGGTGGTCCTGGATAATTTTTGGAACAAGACCAGCGAACGGGCGCTCCAGGAACTGCGCGCCGCCAACAACCCCACGGCCGGTGCTCCGCTCGGTTTCGCGGAGGTGGAACTGGTGACGGACGTGTACTTTCCCGCGACGATTCCGACCGTGAGTCCGCCACTGGCCGGCCGCGCCGCCCATGCGCGCGGGCGCAATCGTTTGATGCTCGACATGAGCGCGGAATTCTGGCGCGATTCACGGCTGACCGTCGCGTATTGACATGAAATGTTTCCGGATTATCGCCGTCAGCCTCTTGTTGCCGCTCCTGGTAGCTGCGGCGGAACCCGACCGCCTGTTTGACCGCACCAATCTGGTCGCGTGGTGCATCGTGCCGTTCGACGCCCGCAAGCGTGGCCCGGAGGAACGCGCCGCCATGCTGGAGCGACTTGGCTTCAAGCTGTTCGCCTATGATTACCGGGCGAAACATATCCCGACATTTGAAGCCGAGATCGAGGCGTTGCAACGACATCACGTGCGGCTGCTGGCCTGGTGGTTTCCCACCGAACTGAACGCCGAGGCCAGACAAATCCTCGCCTTGTTGCAACACCATCAACAACGCGACGTTCAGCTCTGGGTTACCGGCGGCGGTGAACCCACGAAAACTCCGGCGGAATGGCAGCAGCGCGTGACGGCGGAGGCGGACCGCCTCCAGCCCATTGCCGCCGCGGCGGGCGACATCGGCTGCGTCGTCGGGCTTTACAATCATGGCGCGTGGTTCGGCGAGCCGGAGAATCAGATCGCCATCATCGAGAATCTGCGCGCGCGCGGCATCACCAACGTGGGCCTGGTTTACAATCTGCACCACGGCCACGCACAACTGCCACGCTTCGCGGGATTGCTGGCCAGGATGAAGCCGTATCTGCTCGCATTGAATCTGAACGGCATGTTTCGGGATGGTCTCACGACCGGACGCCAGATCGTGCCGCTGGGTCAGGGCGACCTGGATGCGGAATTGCTCGGCATCATTCGCGACAGCGGCTGGCAGGGGCCGATCGGCATTTTGAATCACACCGACGAAGACGCGGAGAGTCGCTTGCAGGATAATCTGGACGGGCTGGATTGGTTGCTGCGCCAGACTCCCGGTCATCCGGTCGGCAACAAACTACAGCCCCGCACCTGGCGCGATCCGGCCGCGTTGCAGCCCTCGACCCATTCATCGCGTTACTGGCAGATCGAAGACCCGCGCGAACGCGAGAAGCTGCCGGTGTATCAAACCATTCCCGCCGCGCCCCCCGGTGAACTCACCCCCGCGAACGGCTTGCCGCAGCGCGCGGTCTATCGCACGTGGCAACGGTCGCACGGCGACAACGGCGGCACCCGCTTTTCCGCGCTCGACCAGATCAACCGGAGCAACGTGACCAACCTGCAAGTCGCCTGGACCTATCATTCCGGCGATGGCAGCAATTACATCCAGTGCAATCCCATCATCGCCGAGGGCGTGATGTTCGGTCCGACCGCCGGAAAACACATCGTCGCCTTGAACGCCGCGACCGGCCAGGAACTGTGGCGCTTCAAACCGGACGGCGCGGGCAAGCCGGCGTTTCGCGGTTTGATTTACTGGCCCGGTCGCAAGGACGCGGCGGCACGGGTGATTTTTCCGGCGGGCAAATATCTTTATGCGCTAAATCCCCAAACCGGCCGGCCGCTCGGCAGCTTCGGCATCAACGGGCGCACGGAACTTCCGGGCAACGCGCAAGGTGACTTTGGCGCGGCCACCGCGGGCCCGACCATTTTTGAGAACATCCTGGTCATCCCCGGCTTCGAGAAGGACGTGTGGGGCTTTGATGTCGTGACGGGCAAATTGTTGTGGACCTTCCACACCGTGCCGCAACCGGGGGAGTTCGGCTACGACACCTGGGATCGCCCCGAGCCGTACGGCGCCAATTGCTGGAGCGGCATGGCGATGGATGAAGCGCGCGGCATCGCCTACGTCACCACCGGCGGACCGAAACCGAACTTCATCGGCGTCGGCCATCGCGGCGACAATTTGTTTGCCAACTGTGTGATTGCGCTGGATGCCCGCACGGGCCGGCGGCTCTGGCACTTTCAGGAAATCCGGCACGACCTCTGGGACCTCGATGTTCCCGCGCCGCCCACGCTTGGCACGATCGCCCGCGACGGTCGGCGCGTGGACGTGGTGGCGGTGGTCACCAAAATTGGCAACACCCTGCTGCTCGACCGCGTGACCGGCAAACCGATTTTCCCGTTCCGGCTGCGGCGCGCGCCCACGAGTGATCTGCCGGGCGAAGTCACCGCGCCCTATCAACCGGATCTTGAATTGCCCGAGCCGTTCTCTCCGCAGGAGTTCACCGCCGCCGATCTGACGACGCGCACCGAGGAAGCGGCGGAATTTGCGCGCACCCAGTTCCAGAGCGCCACCACCGGCTGGTTTCGACCCGGCAGCGACGGGCGGGCGAATTTGTATTTCAACATTGATGGCGGCGCCGAATGGAGCGGCGCCTGCCTGGATCCGGACACGGGCCGGCTCTACGTCTCGGCAAACCACATCGGCTGGCTCATCACGATCTTCCGCGATGATGATCCCCCCGATAACCCGCGCGCTCCCAAAACCCGCGGGCAGTCCATCTACGAGGCCACCTGCGCCCAGTGCCACGGTCTGAACCGGCTGGGCATCGGCACCGCGCCCGCCCTCCGGGGCTTGCGCCATCGGATGGATGACGCAGCGGTGACCAGGCAGATTCGCAACGGCAAATTCGCGATGCCCGCCATTCCCGAGTCGCAACTCAGCGCGACCGATCTCCAGGCGCTGCTCGATTACCTGCTGTTACGCGACCGCCCGCTGCCGCCGGCGACACCTACCGAGCGCCCGGTTTACAGTTTCAGCGGCTATCCGCGATTCCTCGACCCGGAAGGTTATCCTGCCAACAAACCGCCGTGGGGTACGCTGAACTGCCTTGATCTCAACACCGGCAAGCTCGTGTGGAAAGTTCCGCTGGGCGAACACCCGGAGTTGACCCAACAAGGCGTGCCCCGGACCGGCACGGAAAATTACGGCGGCGCGATTGTCACCGCGGGCGGACTGGTATTCTGCGCCGGCACGCGGGACAAGCGGATTCGCGCGTTTGACAAGGATACCGGGGCAGAACTGTGGTCCGCCGCGCTGCCGTGGGTGGGTAACGCGCCCCCGGCGACCTACGAAGTGGACGGCCGCCAATTCATCGTGATTCCCGCCACCGGCAGCAAACTGGAATCGCAACGCGGCGACGCCTACGTGGCGTTTGCGCTGCCGAAGCGATGATGGCGAGTGGCGCCCCGGATTGGGAGTTCGCCGTTCCGCAACGCGGATTGAATCCACAACCCGGGATTGGTAGCCTCGCGCGAACGTGAGAACCCAACTGCTTTCACTCACCTCCGCCCTTGTGCTGACGCTGGCCGGTGCCGGGTGCAAACCCAGTCACAATTCCAACTCCGTCTCGGGCACGATTGAGGTGGACGAAACCCGCGTGGCCTCGCGCTATGGCGGGCGTGTGGAGCAGATCTTCGCCGCGGAGGGCGATGTGCTGACCAATGGCCAGCTGGTAGTCGCGATGTCCGCAGCCGAACTCGAACCGCAACGCGAGCAACTGGCGGCGCAACTCGCCGAAGCCGTTGCCGGGCCGCGCCCGCAGGAAATCGCCGCCGCCAAAGCCGAATGGGAGGCCCAGACCGCCCAGGAAACTCTCGCCAGCGCCGAACGTCAACGCGCCCTCGACCTGTTCGCCGCCAAAACCATTTCGGTCACCGAACGCGACCGGGCCGTGACGGCTGCTCAGTCCGCACAACAGAACGTCGCCGCCGCCAAGGCGCGCTACGACCTGTTGCTCGCCGGCACCCGCCCCGAGCGCATTGCGCTGCTCCGCGCCCAGCTCGGCGAACTCGACACGCGCCGGGCCGAACTGAAGATTGCCGCCCCGGCGAATTGCGTGCTCGAAGTGTTGAGCGTGAAGGTCGGCGACGTGCTGGCGCCGAACCAATCGGTGGCCACGCTGTTGCTGACCAATCATCTCTGGGTGCGCGTGTTCGTGCCGGAGCCCTGGCTGGGTCACATCAAGCTGGGCGAGAGCGTGAGCGTCCGCGTGGACGCGTTCCCCGGGAAGGATTTTCCCGGCGTGGTGGAGCAGGTGGCCCGTGAAGCCGAGTTCACGCCGCGCAATGTGCAGACCGTGGGCGAACGCGTGAAACAAGTATTCGGCGTGAAGGTGAAATTGGATCCCGCGGAAGGCCAGCTCCGCGCCGGCATGGCCGCGGATGTGGTTTTCCCGAACGTGCCCAAATGATTTCAACCGCGGATGAACACAGTTGGACGTGGCTCCGAGGAGATGGCGTCCTACAAAGCCAGACGCGTCCGTTCGGGGCGAGCGGAGATTTGTTGGCTGCCTCCCAAGGCATCGTGCTGGCGCGCGAAGCCCCGGGCTGGGTGCGCGCCGCGTTTACAGCCACTTCCTGACATGCCCGCCGAACCCATGATCTCCTGCGACGCGTTGACCAAACGCTTCGGCCATTTCACCGCCGTGGATCATGTGTCGTTCTCGGTGGCGAAGGGATCGATCTTCGGTTTCCTCGGGCCGAACGGCTCGGGCAAATCCACGGTCATTCGCATGTTGTGCGGCCTGCTCGAACCGAGCGAAGGGCAGGCGAGCATCGCGGGGTTCGACGTGGCGCGGCAGACGGAGGAGATCAAACATCTCATCGGCTATATGTCGCAGAAATTTTCGCTCTACGACGAGTTGACGGTGCATGAGAACCTGAATTTCTACGGGCGACTCTATGGTCTGAACGGTTCGGCGCTCAAGCGGCGTTACGATGAACTCATCGCGCTGACGCATCTCGAACCGTACTTGAATCGCCGCGCCGGATTGCTCTCCGGCGGCTGGCGGCAACGGTTGGCAATGGCGTGCGCGTTGGTCCACCAACCCACGGTGTTGTTTCTCGATGAACCGACGGCGGGCATTGATCCCGTGGCGCGCCGCGAGTTGTGGGATTTGCTGTTCGAGTTTTCGAGTCAGGGAATGACGCTGTTTGTCACCACCCATTACATGGACGAGGCGGAGCGCTGCTCGCACGTCGGCTACATCCACCTGTCCAAACTAGTCGTGTGCGGGGAGCCGGATGTCCTGAAGCAACTGCCCGTGGTGAACCCGCCGGGGACCCGGCGCATTGACGTGGCGTGCGACCATGTGACGACCGGGTTGCAGGCGGTGCGGCATCTGCCCGGCGTGCGCACCGCGACGGTGTTCGGTCAATCCATGCACCTTCTCGTGGACGAAGACCTGTCTGCGGAATTCCTCCGTGGCGAACTGGCGAAACATCGGATTCTGAACGCCGATATTCGCCCGATTGCGCCGTCGCTGGAGGATGTGTTTGTGGCGTTGACCAACACCCGAAATGGAGACAAGCCATGAACTCGACCAAGTCAACGCGCGGTTGGTTCGCTAAACTTCTCTATCCAGATCTGGCTCTTTACGGGTCGGCGTGGAGGATTATGATCAAGATGAAGATGACGATCAGGAGGAAAGCACCATGAAAACTCCGTTCTGCGGTTTCACGGCCATACTTTACAAGGAATTTCTGGTGGTGATGCGGGATCCCCTCACGTTGTTCTTCATGATGTTCCCGCCGTTGATCGAGATGATTGCCTTCGGCTTCGCGCTCGACACGGACGTGAAGAACATGCGGACCATTGTGTATGACGAGGACCGCACCGCGGAGAGCCGGGCGTTGGTGAAGCAATTCGAGAACACTGGCACGTTCAAGGTGGTGGGCGATGCGCAGAGCGTCACCGAGCTGGCGGAACTCATCCGGCGCGGCCGGGCGTACGTGGGCATCCAGATCCCGCCGGGCTTTACGCGCGACCTGCACGCGGGCCGGAGCGCCCGGCTGCAGGTGTTGATTGATGGCTCAAACTCCACCATCGCCTCGTCCGCGTTGAACACGTCCTTGAATGTCGGCTTCCTCAACAGCCTCAAGGCGCTGGCCGCGCGCTTTGGCGTGCGCGATCTGCCCGTCGAGGTCCGGCCGCAAATCCTCTACAACCCCGAGATGCACAGCCCGAACTTTTTCCTGCCGGGCGTCATCGGCATCGTGCTACAAATTGCCACGACCTTCACCACGGCCATGTCGCTGGTGCGCGAACGTGAACGCGGCACGCTGGAACAACTCATGGTCAGTCCGCTCTCGCGCTGGGGTTTGATGCTGGGCAAACTGGTGCCCTATCTGGTCATCGGCATGGTGATGAGCGGGTTTCTGTTCACGTTGATGCGCTGGATTTTTCACGTGCCGATCGCTGGCGACGCGAGCTCGCTGATGCTGGGCACGTTTTGCTACGTCTTCGCGCTGTTGAGCCTGGGACTGCTCATCTCGACGCGCGCCCAGAATCAAATGCAGGCGTTGCAGTTGAGCATGGTGTTCATCCTGCCAAGCGTGTTTTTCTCGGGTTTCATTTTCCCGCGCGAGACGATGCCCCAGATCTTTTATGCCATCAGCACCGTGATTCCCGCCACGTACTATATTGAACTGGAGCGCGCCCTGATTTTACGGGGCGCGAGCCTCGGGGAATTCTGGTTCAATGTCGTCGTCCTGGCCGGGATAGGGATGGCGTTGTTCGGGATGTGCGTGTTAAGATTCCGGCAAAAGATGGCGTGATGAGCGAACCGATCCCCAACCTCAAGACCGTGCTTGGGCGCGGGCTGCGGCGGCGTTGCCCGCAATGCGGCGAAGGCGCCATTTATCGCACGTTTTTGCACATGCACGACCATTGCCCCGTTTGCGGATTGAAATTCATGCAGGATCAGGGCGACATGTGGGTTTACATCATCATCGTGGATCGCGCGCTGTTCATCCTGCCGCTGATTGCCATGCTGTATTTCAGGCTCTACAATCCCTACACCGTCTGGTTTGTGCTCTTCATCGTGTTCCTCGTCGGCGGGCTGTTCTACACCGTGCCGCACCGTAACGCCATCTGCCTCGGGCTTGACCATTGGGCGCACCGCAAATGGGGTAATAAAAATTCTGCGCTGCCGCCAGACGATTCATCCGTGGCGTCATGACCGCAAACCCGCCGCTACCGGCCGCGCCGCGCCTGCGCTTGCGCGTCACGGCGGCTGCGGAAAAGCGCATCCGCGCCGGGCATCCGTGGGTTTTTTCCGAGAGCCTTCGCGAGCAAAATCGTGAGGGCGCGGCGGGGGAACTGGCGGCGATCTTCGATCGGAATGACAAGTTTTTCGCAATCGGTTTTTATGATCCGCAATCACCGATTCGCGTCCGGATTCTGCACGTGGGCCAATCGCTGGCGATTGATGAAAAATTCTGGCGGGGTCGTTTGGTTGCCGCGTTGACGCGCCGCCGCGAATGGTTTGACGCGCAAACCACCGGGTACCGGTTGATCAACGGCGAGAGCGATGGCTGGCCGGGACTCGTGCTGGATCGTTACGAGCAAACCTGCGTACTGAAAATTTATACGGCGGCGTGGTTTGAACATCTGACCGGAATCGTTCACTTGATTCGCGAGCATCTGCATCCCGAATTGATCGTCCTGCGCTTGAGTCGAAAGCTGGGTGCGTCCGTTCCGCTCCGGACGGACGGCGAAGTTTTGTTTCAAGGCGCGCCGGCTCCGCCACGCGACGCGACCGTTATTTTTCAGGAACATGGATTGCGCTTGGAAGCGGACGTCCGGCGGGGACAAAAGACCGGCTTCTTTCTTGACCAACGCGAAAACCGGCAACAAGTCGAAGCGCTCGCGGCCCATCGCACGGTGTTGAATGCTTTCAGTTTCTCGGGCGGCTTTTCCCTCTACGCGGCCCGGGGCGGAGCCACATCCGTTACGGACCTCGATCTCAGCGCACACGCTTTGGCCGCGGCCCGCCGCAATTTTGCGCTGAACCACAATCACCCGACGATTGCCGCGTGCCGGCACGAACAAATTCAGGCCGATGCGTTCCAGTGGCTGGCGCACAACCTGGATCGAAAATTCGATCTTGTGATCCTGGATCCGCCCTCGCTGGCCCGACGTGAAGCGGAACGTGCCGGGGCCATTCGAGCCTACGAAAAGTTGGCTGGTGCGGGCATCGCCCACTTGCGAAGGAACGGAATTTTGGTTGCGTGCTCTTGCTCCGGGCATGTGCCCCAGGAAGAGTTTTTCGGCGCAGTCCGGACGGCCGCCCGCCGTTCTGACCGCCGGCTGATCGAATGGCAAACGACGGGGCAGCCACCGGATCACCCGGCCACTTTCAAAGAGGCGGCGTATTTGAAAGCGATTTATTTGCGCGAGCGCGACGGAAAATAAAGTCGTCGGTTGCGGTCCCGCTTTCGGCTTCCGTCGTGCCGCCAACGGGCATCCGGCTTTCGCTGCGTTGTCGAAGCCGACTCAACGGCGCATTCGTCCGCCGCGTTGCAATCCGATCCCGGCAAACGGAATGGGCTCAAACCCGGGAAGTTTTTTGAACACGCTCGCATCCCGGCGCAGTTGGAAATTCAATTGTTGGGCGTCCACAAAGCCCGGGTCCTGATTGGTGACGAGGTTGTCGCGAAGCTCCCAATTTCCGGTCTGCACTGCGCCGCAGTGGACGATGACGTTGTTGGTTGCATAATTGCGCCGCGGCGCCCCGGCGAACTCCAGCAGCCGCCGGACTTCGGGGTACCGATCGGTAAAGGGTGGTTGAGTGATGTCCACGTCGCGGCGCAATTTGGTCTGCCATAATTCGCCCTCCAGCCATTCCCGCCAATGCGCGTCCGGCCAGGGACTGCTGCCCAACGCCAGCGGACAATCAATAAACACGCAGTTGCGCACGATGTTGTCGTGGCCGCCATGTGAAAACACCGCGCCAAAACTACCGCCCGCCGCGCGATAGAACACATTGCCCAACACCGTTTGTCCGCCCGCTCCGTCGTCGAAGTAAACCGCGCAACTACCGTGTGTCCGCTCGCTGCCGATGTGATGCCAGAAATTGTAACGCAACACCGACCCGCGCTCGGAGGGATCGCGCCCCATGTAAAACGCGCCGCAGTCGTCCGTCTCCATGCCGGTGTGGTGGATTTCATTAAACTCAATCAAGTGATCATTGCCCGCCAAGCCAATGGCTTGATGCGGTCCATCGTGCAATAAATTATGAGCCAGTCGGACGCCGACGCCGTTCAAATGCACGTGGTAAGCATGCGTGTGTTGCCGGCGTGAAACATTATAGATGTGATTGTTCACGGCCTCATGGCCGCATGACGTGAGCGATTTGCGGTCGCCGCCCCCAATCTTCAATCCCGACGTGCCGGTTTCAAAAATATCGCAGCCCTCCACCCGGTGGCGCGCTCCGCCGGCGACGACAATTCCCGCCATGCCGGTATTGCGCACCCGACAATCAATGATGCGATTGTCCGCTCCGCCATTGATTTGCACCGCATCGCCAATACAAGTTTCGACCGTCAGTCCCTGCAAGCGGACATGGGTTGCGTTGCTGAGGGAAATGACCGGCTGACTCAACGTCGAGAGGACCACCCGCGCACCTTTTAACGTGGCCGGCGGCCAGAAGAACAAACGGCTGGAGGCGCGATCAATGAAGTATTCGCCCGGTTGATCCAGTTCCTCCAACAGGTTCAACGCGAAAAACCGGCGCGGGCCGGGATTGCCGCCGCCGAGACCATAACCGTGATTGCGCGCCAGAGTGATGCGTTGTTCCGCCGGATTGATTTGGCCAATGCGGATCGTTTCGCTGGCCCAATCAAAACACCAGTAGCCCTGCAACCAGACGGCCGGCGTCTGCAGCCAGCGCGTTGGTCGATTGCCCTCGTAAATGAACGCACCCAATTGATCCGACGCATGGTTGCGCCACGGTGCCGGGCCGCTTTCGATCACTTCATGAAACTCGGCCCAGCCGGCGTTGGGCCAGCGCGCCAGCGTCATGCGCTGATCGTTGAAAAACAATTCCGGCACCAACGCCGCACCACTGAATTGATCGGGAAACGCGCCGAGGTTGGCGATGCCCAGCTCATGCAACCCGGCAACCCGGACGTGCCGGCGCGCCCGGGCATCCAACCGCGCCAAATCCGCGGCGTTGGCGACAACCGCAAAATCCTTTGCTGCCAAACCGCGACCACCGATAAGCCGCACCTCGTCCTGACGAAACGCGCGATAGAGGATCGGGGAGTCCGTCGTGCCGCTGTCCTCGGCGGTCAAAGTGAAACTGGTGGCCAATGGATAATCTCCGCGATGAATCAAAACCGTGACGCCGCCGGCGGGCAATCCCCCCGTGGCTCGCCGCGCGCGGATTGCGTCCCGGGCACATCCCCAAGTGGCGAACGGCGCACGGCGCGTGCCGGGATTCGTGTCGCTACCGTTGACCGCCACATGAAATTCCATTGGCTTTGCGGCGGCCGCCGCCGGCGCGCTCAGCGTCGTGGCCAGCGCGAGCAGACAGAGTGTGCGTTTCATCAGACACATAAAAGACCGGGGACTCGCGGTGACGCAATCTTTGGATTTGAGGCGCGGAGCAGCGGCCCGCCCGAAAGAATTGAAGCGCCGTTCCGGAAAACTGGGGCTGCGGGGTGGTTCTTGCGCGACGATTTTTTCACGGCGCATGAACGTCGTGGTGTTGCCAGCGTTGCTTTCAAAATAATTCAACCTTGAATTGTGGCGCATCTTCGGGCGAAATGAAGTTACGGCGCTATGGAATTAGCTGATATTTTGACCAAAGACCAAATCCTTACGGATTTGGAAGCGACCGACCGCTGGCAGGCCATTGATGAACTGATCAGCACCCTGGTGGCGGCGGGGAAAATTCAACCCGAACATCGCGCCGCTGTTGCGGAAGCCGTCAAGAAACGCGAGCGCGCGATGAGTACGGGCATCGGTTTCGGCATCGGCATTCCGCACGCCTCCACCAATTTGATCCCCGAAGTCGTCGGCGCATTGGGCCGCTCCAGGCAGGGTGTCAATTTCGACGCGCTGGACAATCAACCGGTCACCCTCGTCATGCTGTTTCTGGTGCCGCAGGGTCAGTTTCAAAAACACCTGCACACGCTCGCCAACATCGCCAAGATTCTCCATAAAGCCGAATTTCGTCAGACTCTGGAACATGCTCCGGACGCGGCGGCCATGCTGCAGGCGATCAAACATCAGGAAAAAAAATAATCGTTTGTTCCACGGATTTTCCGCGCGTTGGCAACGCTTGGAATCGAGTCAGTCGTTTCTGTGTCGCTCCATCAACAAATTGAAAGCCAGTTGCAAGCAGCCGTGCGCCGCGTTTTGCCGGACGCGGATCCGGCGCAGGTGTTGATTCGTCCCTGTCCGGACCCGAAGTTTGGCGATTACCAGTGCAACGCCCTGATGGCGCTGGCCAAGGCGCGAAAAACCAATCCGCGCCAACTCGCCACCGCCGTGCTGGCGGAATTGGACGTGGCCGCCTGGTGCGAATCCGTAACGATCGCCGGCGCCGGCTTCCTCAATTTTCAACTCAAAACTGCGGCGCTGGTCGAGACTTTGCAAGCGGCCGCTCGCGGCGAACACTTATTTTTTTCGCCCGCCGCGGCGCCACGCTGCATCGTCGTGGATTTCAGTTCACCCAACGTCGCCAAGCCGATGCACGTCGGGCACATCCGTTCCACCGGCATTGGCGACGCGCTGCAACGGATTTTACGCCTGCTCGGGCATCGCGTCATTACCGACAACCACATGGGCGATTGGGGCACCCAATTTGGGAAGCTGCTATTGGGTTGGAAGGAGATTTTGGATCGGGCGGCGCTTGAACGCGATGCGATCACCGAACTGGAACGGCTGTATAAAGTCGTCAATACCGCGTGTGATGCGGACCCGCAACGTCTGGAAGCCGCGAAGCACGAGCTGGTAAAACTACAGGCGGGAGACGCGGAAAATCTCGCGATCTGGAAGGAAATGACCCGGCTCTCGCAAGTTCAGTTTGATGCGATCTACAACCGGCTCGGAGTGAAATTCGACGTGACGCTGGGGGAAAGTTTTTACAACGCGCAACTGCCCGACGTGGTTCGGGATTTGGTGGCGCGCGGCATCGCGCGGGAAAGCGAGGGGGCCATTGGCGTTTTTAGTGACGGTTCCGTGCCGCCCAAGGAGGACGTGTTCCTGGTCAATCGCGACGGCGAATGGGTGGCGGATCCGGCGCTGGTGCAAAAAAGCGACGGCGGTTTCAATTACACCACCACTGATTTGGCGACGATTGATTATCGCCTCAAAACCTGGTCGCCCCAGGAAATCATTTACGTGGTGGACGACCGGCAAAGCGGCCACTTCAAAAAATTATTCGCCACTTTTGCGCGCTGGCAACCTGAGGCCGCAAAGCGCGTTCAGTTGGTTCACGTTGGCTTTGGCAAAATCCTTGGCGAAGACGGCAAGCCGTTCAAAACGCGCAGCGGCGACACTGTCAAGCTGGGGGAATTGATGGACGAAGCCCAGGAACGCGCGTTCCGGGTGGTTTCAGAAAAGAATGCCGAACTGAACGAAACGCAGCGCCGGGAGATTGCCCGGGTGGTTGGCTTGGGCGCCATCAAATACGCGGACCTGTTGCCCAATCGTCAGAGCGATTACGTGTTCAATTGGGATAAAATGCTGGCGTTAAGTGGCAACACCGCGCCGTATTTGCAATATGCCTACGCGCGCATTCAAAGCCTTTTCCGCAAGTCCGGATTGACTCGTGAAAGTCTTTCTGGTGCGCCGATCCATTTGACCCAATCCACCGAGCTGGCGCTCGCCAAACATCTGTTGCGCTTCGGCTTGACGCTGGAGGCTGCCGCTGGCGAATGTCGGCCCAATTTCATTTGCTCCTATCTCTACGAGCTGGCCGGCGCCTTCACGTCTTTCTACGAAAACTGCCCGGTACTGAAAGCGGAAAGCGCCGCGGTGCAGGCCAGCCGGTTGCAGCTTTGTGATCTGACCGCCCGGGTGTTGAAGCAGGGACTGGAAGTTTTGGGTATCGGCGTCCTCGAACAAATGTAAGTAGTTTTCCCGTCTTTCAGCCACGCGGCCATGAAGGTATGCTCTCCGGCGGATGGGATTTATCGAACCAGTCTGCGCAAGTTGACCTCACGATGGATTCTTAAAAACCGCGTCCAGTTTGAACTGGAGATAGTAAACTAACTCGTAGAAAACAGTCGTAATCGAAGTCGCCACCACCGAAATAATCGTTATGAGAAAAATCCTTATCACCTCGCTCGTTTGCGCGTCACTGGGTCTGACGCAATGGGCCTCCGCCGACATCCTCGCGCAATGGAACTTTGATACCTTGAGCGTTGACAACACACCCGCCAACACGCCGTCGGTCAACAGTATCGCGGCGGACCTCGGGATCGGTTCCGCCTCGGCCTATCATGCCAATGCGGCCACCGTCTGGTCCACCCCGGTGGGCAACGGTTCACCCAAATCGCTGAGCGCCAATAACTGGTCCGTGGATGATTATTTCCAATTCGAAACCAGTTCAATCGGCTATGCCGGATTGGTCGTCTCCTTTGATCAAATGGGCAGCAACACCGGCCCGCGAGATTTCGGACTGCAATACAGCGTGGACGGCACCACGTTTCTGCAAATCGGCGCCTACACGGTCATCAATGCGGGCTGGAGTTCCGGGAATCCAACCTCCAATCCCAGCTCGTACAGCTTCGATCTCAGCGCCATCACGGCCTTGGATAACGCGACAACTATTTACTTCCGTCTGGCGAACCTCGGGACTACCGCCATCAATGGAAACAATGTCGCCGCTGGTGGAACGGGGCGCGTGGATAACTTCACCATCGCCACGATTCCCGAGCCGTCTTCGCTGACCTTGGTGGGTGGACTCGGTTTGCTCGGCCTGTTTTTCAAACGCCGCCACCAGAAATAATTCAAGTCATATTGCCAACCCTCGGGGCGAAAGTGTTCTTCACTTTCGCCCCATTTTTTTGGCGCAGTTTGACACCGCACAGAAACAATTGACGAGTTATTTTGAAGGGATGGATGTCCGTTTCGGTCTGCAATTGCGGCGAGGTCGCACCGGCCATGTGGAAGATATGTTCCTCGATGATCGTTCCGTGCAAATCATCCGCGCCGTAGCTCAACGCCACCTGCGCCAGCTTCAGGCCCAGGTCCACCCAATACGCCGTGATGTGATCGAAGTTATCGAGGTAAATGCGGCTGATCGCCATGGTGCGGAGTGAATCGAAAGCCGCCGGCACGTGTTCAGCGGGGATGTCGTTGTTCTCCGGCTGATACGGCAGCGCCACGAAGTGGCCAGCGTGCTTTTTGGAAAAATGTTTTCCGCTCTGGCAACACTTCCAATCGAACGCGCCACGACGTTCGATTAAAAACCGGTGCATGAGTCCAGCTTGAAGGCGGGCATCACGTAGACAACGTGCGCGGGCTGAGCAGGCCTTCTGCGGCTACAACATGGGCGACTATTTCCGGCACTGGATCGCCATGCGGAAGAAGATCAAATTCCCGCCGCGCATCTTCTACGTGAACTGGTTTCGCAAGGATTCGGAAGGCAAATACCTCTGGCCCGGCTACGGCGAGAACATGCGCGTGCTCAAATGGATCGTGGATCGCCGCCTGGGCGAGGCTGACGCGGATGAAACCCCGCCGGGCTGGGTGCCGGGCCTGAAGAAATTCGACCTCACCGGTCTCCCGAGCTTCTCCGAGGAGCGGTTCGATCAATGGCGCTCCATCAGCTATGACGATTGGCGGAGAGAAGTTTTCCGGCGCGACGAGTGGTTCCTGCGGCTCTACACGCATCTGCCCAAGGAACTCATTTTTCAGCGGGAACTGCTGGTGGCGCGACTGTAGGCCAGCTCGGGAGGCTGGTCGCAATCTCCGGAAGGGGCCCCAAAAAAACAGTGAGCGGGGTCGAAAGTGACTTCGACCCCGCCAACGATTGAATTGCGTTCGTGCCCCGGCTATTTCACGATGACCCGATAGAACATCTGGTTGCCGGTGGGCGCATTGGTGAACGGTGAGGTGGCATTGTTGGTGGTCCACGGCCCGGACGGCAAGTTGGCCTCCAACAGCGTGCCCTGCGGCCAACTGAGGACAACATTGCCGCCGACGTTCTGGATGGTCAGCGCGATGGGCACGCTGCCACCTCCCGCCGCGAACAAGCCCTCGACTTCCGCCAGCGACAAGGAGCGGGGGTACACCGCCACCTCGTCAATGACGCCATTGAAAGTACGCGTGGCGTCCCCGTCCTGGCTGTCATGCCCGATCTGCCAGGTGCCAAACACGTCCGACGTGTGGGCGACCTCGTTGGTGGCTGAGTTCCATCCATTCGTGTTGCCCAGGTAGAGGGTGGCCTTGGTGGGTTCGATGACCAGGGCCACGAATGACCATTGGTTAGTTGGAGGAATCAGCCCGGAGACATAGCTCCAGGTGGTGTTGCCGTTCCAGGTGTAACCGAGCATTTGTTGGTCGTTGTAACCCAGGCCGCCACCCGTGGCTCCGTCCCGGCTCATCAGGAGACCGGACCAGCTCTCCTGTTGTCCGATGGGATAGATCCACATGGCGAAGGTCACGGTGTTGGTAGAGAGCGAGCCGAACGCCGCGCTGACCCAGGCGGAAGCGGTGCTCATCGTGCTCTGCAACGCGGTGTTGTCGGCCTCAAACGTCCAGTCGGACGGACGGGGTCCCGCGATGAGATTGAAGCCATTTTGCGCGGCGATCCCATAGGTGCCGTTGTGCCCGCCCCAGTAATCATACGCCACCGTGTTGGTGGAGGGATCCCCCAACTCGTTCAGCCGGTAATAGGCGAGCGGATTCCCGGCAATCACAGCCGCCTCGAAGCCGCCAGCCGGCGGAACGAGCACGGTCAGACTGGCGTTGCTGCTGGTGACAGAGCCGGCACCGTTGGAGATGACCACATCGTAGTTACCGGTATTACCCGCCACCAGATTGGTGATGGTCAGTGTGTTCGTCTGCGTGCCGTAAACATTGCCGCCGTCGCTGATGGGCGTTCCGTCCTTGCGCCATTGGTAATTGAGACCCAAGCCCACCGCGCTGACGGAGAGCTGGAGATTACGCCCGACATACAGCGTATTCGGAGTGTTCGGTTGAACGGTAATGACCGGTGTCGCCACTGCGGATCCCGTGACGGCGGTCGCCAGCAGTCCGGCCAGTTCGTCCGCCGTCAACGCGCGATCAAATACGGCTACCTCGTCAATCAGGCCAGTGAAATAATTGTCAGTGGCATCCAGGATGCCCCCGCCCCCGATGCGGAAGGGATAGCTTGAATTCCCGTAGTCATCCGCCGCGCTGTGAGTGGCGCTGGCCTGCAACACCGTGACGCCATCGTTGGTGGAAACCAGATACAAGTGGATGCTGGTGCCGTTGCCAACCGCCGCGATCAGGTACCATTGATCCGGCACGATGTTCGTCACGGAGATATAGGCGCCAGCCCGGGGCGTCCAAACCCCCACCTGCTGCGCCTCCAAGGTCGCGGTTCCATGGAAGCCGAATTCGCACACGTCATTCTGGCCAAAGAGACCGGCGCGATTCTGCTGAAGCTGGGCCGGGGTGTTGAACCAGCCGATGACCGAGAACTGGTCCCGATTGTTTAGGAGACTCGAGGTCGTTTCCGTGGCGGAGCTGAACCCGTCGTAGCTGGCCGCATAGTTGGCGGCGTCCATGCCGGCAAACGCGGGCGGACGCGGGCCATCCTGCCCGGCTGCAATGGACGCTGACAAGTGTGTGGCAACGATTCCACCCCAATAATCGTAAGCATTTTCGAGGCCGCCGGTTTCGTCCAGTCGCCAGTAGGCAATCGGATTGGCCTGACGTACGGCCGCCTCGTAGGCGGACGGCGTGCTGTTGGAGGCCACCACGAGGAGCGGCGCGCTGCTACTGGTGATCGAGCCGGCCAGGTTGCCGACGACGATGTCGTAATCTCCCGCGTTGTCGGCAATGGTGACATTGCTGATGGTCAGCGAGGCCGTGGTGGCCCCGGTAATGTTGCCGCCGTCCGAAAGGTTGATCCCGTTCCGTCGCCATTGATAAGTCAGCGGTTTATCGCCCGAGGCGGTGATGGCAAACCGGGCGGTACGGCCCTCATATAGCGCCACCGGTTTCGGCTGGGTCAGAATAGCCGGCGGCAGCGCGTTCAACCCCAGGGCTTTCTTGTAGAGGTTGTAGATTTCGGAAGCCGGCAGGGTGTGGGTATAAACTGCGAGTTCATCAATAAACCCGTTGAAGGTGCGGTTGAGCGTGCCATTGTCGCTTCCGATCACGGTCGGCCCGGTCATCGCCTGAGCCGTATGCACGAGCGTGTTGGTAGCCGAGTTCTGGCCGTTAGTGTTGTAGAGGTAAAAGATGGCGTTGGTGGGCGAGATGGCCAAGGCCACGAACGACCACTGGTCCGAGGGAGGAACGAGGCCGGAAACAAAATTGTAGGTCGCCGCACTGTTGTTGTTCCAGGTGTAACCGAGGTTGTTGTTGTTGCCGTAGCCAAACGCCCCGGTGTCGTTGCCGTTGCGCGCCTGCAACAGCGGGGTGGAATTACCCTGGCTGCCCAGAGGATAGATCCAGGCGCAAAAGGTGACCGTGTTGGTGTTGAGGTTCAGGGGCGGAGCCAGGACCCAGGAGGCCCGGATATTGTACGTGGAATAAAGTGCATAGTTGCCGCTGTCCAGACCCGGAAAATCCGGCGGTTGCGGTCCAGCTATGGCAGTGTAGCCGTTTTGCAACGCAGTGCCATAGGTGCCGCTGAAACGGCCCGCTAGATCTCCGGCCGAGACAAAGCCAGTAGTCGGATCGTCCGTCTCATTAAAGCGCCAATAGGCATAGGGCTCGTTGGTGACGACTTTCTCGACATAACTTCCGGCGACAGGACTCGCGACCGTCAAGGTGGTGATGGTATTGGTGAATACGCCGATTGGATTGGTCACCACGAGCGAATAAGTCGCGGCATCGCCCGCTCCGGCATTCGCAATCGTCAAGGTCGTGGTCGTGCTGCCGGTCACGTTGCCTCCGTCGGTCAGATCCGCATTATTCTTCTGCCAACGGTAGGTTTGCGGTGCGCGTCCCGCGACGGTGGCGCGCAAAATGGCGGTGGCACCGGGAAATACCTGGGACGGCGCCTGTGCCGATACGGTGGGCGGCAACGGGGTCGTGCGCGGAATGATTTGAATGGCGTTGATGACGCAGCGCGTGTCGAACTCGGCGGCACGTAAAAGGAACGAGTCGGCGGACAAGCTGTCGAAAACCGCATAATTCCCAGGGAAATTGCCCAGTTTCGAGCCGACACCGGTTTGCACCAAGAGCGGCACTTCCGCATAGGTCGCGGTGTTCACAAAATTATCGCGATCGCAGATGAAGACATGGCTGATCTGATCATCCCCCACGGTCATCGCCGCCGGGTCGCTGTTGACATCGGAAAGCCAGAACTCCCCGGAGCGTCCGCTGGTGGTATCTCCATCGGAATAAATCACCACATCGTAGTACGACGCCCCCTGGGTCGCCAGCCACGCGCTCAGGCCAGAGACGTGGACCAGTGGCTTGTTGCCGCTGCCGTTGGCCCAGAGGTTGGGGGCCAAAGTGGTGTTGGCGCCATTGTTGGAATCCAGATATCCGTTCATCAGGTTACCATCCGGAAAACCTTGCGCGGCGGGGTCCCCTCCGCCCGCCTGACTCCAGACGTTGTTGGCGTCCCAGTTGAAAAGCACACCACTGGCTGTGCCCGTGCTGTCAGTGACATTGATATTCGTCCCGCGGACACCAAGATTATTCCAGTTGACCTGCGCAAAAGCGCCGGCGCCGGCCGAATCAGCCGGGAGCAACGAAATCGCGGTACCATCCTGAACGCCGACGACGTCGGAACCGGCACCACGCACGAAATGCACCCCAATACTGGCGGCGCATACGGCATTCGGGAGATAGCCGGCGACTTGCAAGGCCGCGAACAGGCAAAACAGACGGGTTTGTATTTTCAGATGACGTTTCATGAGAAGAACAGGTTGATCGTGCGACAAATGATTAATAATGGTTACTCTAAGTTGTGCTGTACTTGCAATGGCGCGACTTTAAGGGCCGTATTTCCCGGCGCCAAGCCCCACAAAATGGTGACAGCGCACTGCGATTTTGTTCTGCTGACCAGTAGGAAATATTGAGTTATCGGAAGCAGTAAAAGCTGCTGATGCCTGGCGCAACGAAGCCGGCCAACGCCGCGTCGGCCCCGACGACTCAGGCGATTCGCCACTTCAGGTCCACCGACTGTCCGTGCATTTTGTGCTGTGGATCCACGCAACGCAGTTCGGGCTTCATTCCGTCAGCGTGCGGCGTGGCGTGAATCCGGCCCGCCGGGGCCCCGTCACGGAAGATGTAGGACCCCGGCGGCAGGTTCACCAGATGAATGTCACTGTCGTCCCGCGCAAGCTGCCAGTGGTGCGTGCGGCCGTACACCCAGGCCTTGACCTGTTTACGGGAGGCGATGTGCGGATTGGCGAAGGCGTGATGTCTTTGCGCCGTGCCTTCCGCATTGCTGGCGCGCAAACCGTGCTGGCCAGTCATTGGAAGGTGAGCGATCAGGCCACGAGTCAACTGATGACCGAATTCATGCGCCGCTGGCGGGCTGGCGAGCCGCGATCGAAGGCTTGGCGCGAAGCTCAGTTGTCGTTATTGCCGTCGAAAGATTTTTCCAACCCATTCTTTTGGGCGGCGTTCACCCTGACAGGGCAATGGAATTAAAAGTTGGTTTTGCGGTTGCGCGGTGCGTTCCTTTGCGGCAATTCGGTTGCGCGTGGTTCGCATATTTCGCGGTTGTGACAAAGGATTTCTTAGGAGGCGGCTAAATTGCTTTCGAGGGCTTTCGATTTGCCGGCCGGCGGTTCTGCCGCATTTGCAACAGACGCGCTTTCCAGCACGCGGATGGGTTCGTAAAACGTGTTCCGCTGCACCGGTGTGCGGCCGGCTTCGCGGATGGCTTTCACCATTTCCGCTTCCGTCTGCAACTGCGGTGAGGTCGCGCCCGCCATGTGAAAGATGTGTTCCTCGATGATCGTTCCGTGCAAATCATCCGCGCCGTAGCTCAACGCCACCTGCGCCAGCTTCAGGCCCAGTCCGACCCAGTACGCCGTGATGTGATCAAAGTTATCGAGGTAGATGCGGCTGATCGCCATGGTGCGGAGTGAATCGAAAGCCGTCGGCGCGTGTTCAACGGGGATGTCGTTATCCTGCGGCATGTAAGCGAGCGGCACGAAGCCGCAGAAGCCGTGTGTCTCATCCTGCAACGCGCGCAATTGGCGCAAGTGATCCACGCGGTCGGCCGGCGACTCGACGTGGCCATAAAGCATGGTGCAGGTGCTGCGGCCACCAAGCTGATGCCAGATGCGATGCACATCAAGCCATTCCTCCGCAGACTCCTTGCCCTTGGCAATGGCGCTGCGAACTTCCTTGCGGAAAATTTCCGCGCCCCCGCCCGTGAGGGAGTCGAGGCCGGCAGTCTTCAATTCAATCAGCGTTTGCTCGACGGTTTTCTTCGCGAGCCAGGCGAGGTGCAGGATTTCAATGGCGGTGAAGCATTTCAATTGAAGTCTTGGTGTAGCAGCCGACGTGAGTCGGCTCTGACTTCCCGGTTGAGTGGAATCAATTTGAGCGGACTCACGTCCGCTGCTACGACCATCATTCAACGCGCTCAACGCCTTGAGCATGTCCGTGTAATAGCTGAATGGCAGCGAGGGATGCAGTCCGCCGACGATGTGCAGCTCCGTGACGCCGAGCTTCAATGCCTCGCGCGCCTTTTCGACCATCTGCGGGATGCTCAATTCAAAGCCGTCCTTGTCGCGTTTCTTGCGCGAGAACGAGCAGAACTGACAACTCAGGATGCAATAGTTCGAGTAGTTGAGGTAGCGGTTGACGATGTAGCTGGCGCGGTTGCCGACTTTCTTCTGGCGCACGAGATCGGCGATGGCGCCGAGCGCGTTCAGATCTTTGGAGGCAAACAAGCGCAGCGCGTCGGTTTCGGAAATGCGCTCCCCGGCGGCGACCTTGTCGTAAAGGTCGCGCAGCTCGCTTCGGTGCAGGAAGAAACTCACCGGCCGAGCGTAGCAGCATCTGGGAAAGGAGGAAAGTTGCGTTTGCGCCGAAAAGTGCCGGGCTCCGGACGGAAATCCTTTCGCGAACGTGGAGAAGAGAATAGTCTGCAGGGCGTGCGCCAACGAGTGACTGCTTATGAGTGACGCCTTTGCTGACAAGATTGAAATGCAACACCGGCTGTTTGCCGAGTTGTCCGAAATGTTCGGAGCGGAAGTGCCGCTCTATGACAAATCATTGCTCGTCAATCGCGAGTGCAACCGGGCCGTGTGCCACCTGCTCGGCCAGCGCCAGCGCGGTTTCGCCCTGACCGACGAGCAACTGGATGAGACCAGCAGCGAACGGCACGGCGCGATCCGCATTGGCAAACCCGCCGAGTACCGCCTGATCTGCCAGTTCTTCGCGGCGTTCGCCATGGAGCCGCATAACTTCTATGACATGGCCAACGTCGGCCCCAAGAGCCAGCCGATCATCGCCACCGCGTTCCGGTCGCGGGTGAATCCCGATCACCGGGTGTTCACTTCGTTATTGCTGACGGACTTTTTTGATCCGGCCACCCGGGCGCGCATTGAAGCGTTGCTCGCCACCCGGGAAGTATTTTCCGAACGCGCGAAGCAGTTGGTGATTAAAAATGAGGAGCAGGACGGGCTGGATTGGGAGGATGCGAAAGCGCTGATTGCGGAAGGCGTAAACGGCATCTTCAAATGGACCGGACGCGCGCGGGATTATCCGCTGTATCAGGAGCTGTGCAATACCGGTTTCAAAATCGCCGCCGACATCGCGTGTTTCCAATCGCACCACCTGAATCATCTGACGCCGAATACGTTCTGCATGGATCTCTACACGGCGGCGATGAAGTTTTGCCTGGGCGAATTGAGCGCGGCGGAATTCCAGTCGCGCGCGGAAATCGCCCTCCGACGCACCGTCGCACGCGCCGATCGTGATTGGATGCGCCTGCATTTCAAACACATGGATCGCGCGGTGATTGACGGCTTTCAGGCGGGTGAAGTGCCGCTTCGAGCCGCGAGCGAAATCACCGCGCGATTGTTACAGCGTTTGCAGCAGGAAGATCTGGATTTGCAATCGTTGAATCACTCGGGGTTCAAAGATTTCACGGAAGGTCCGCCGCAGGATACGCCGGTGTTGTTGCGGCAGGATTCCTATAAGGCGCTGACGGAACCGGTGCAGTTCCATAACCCGGATGGCACCGTAGTGGCCAGCGCACATACCGCGCGCTTCGGCGAAATTGAGCAGCGCTTCTATGCGACCACGGCCAAAGGACGCGCGCTTTACGACCAGTGTCTCGCCGAAGCGGATGCCGCGCGTGAGCAGCACCCGGGGCTCGTCAAAAAAGATTTCGCCGCGTATGAGGAAAGGTGCGCGCAGGCGTTTGCGCCGTTTCCGAAAACGCTGCGGGAGTTGTTGCGCGCGCGCCTGGTCTATGCGCGTTACCACGCCACGCCGCGGGGCCTCGCGCAAAAAGACCAGCTTTCGACCACTGATCTCGAGACGCTGATCGAGCAGGGCCATGTGGATTACGAGGGGCTGCGGTACGAAGATTTTCTGCCTGTCAGCGCGGCGGGAATTTTTGCCTCCAATCTCAGCCAGTACGGCACCAAAGCTACCGCCGCAGAACGTCCGGTTTATACGCAGGCCGATCTGGAAAAAATATTGGATCGTAAAATCGTGGACGCCAACGCCACCTACGCCGGTTTGCAGGCGGAATCGGTGTTGAGCGTCTATGCCCAACTCGGTTTGCTGGACAAACTTTCCCCGGCGGAAAAAGCAGCGCTCGAACAAACCGCAGCGGCGTTCAAATAATCAGCTTGAAAGACTAGAGGCGGTTTCACAGCCGAAGCTGCGGAGCAGCGCCAGAAGGTCGCCCGCGGCGGCCAACTGCGGGAAAGTGGTGTAGCGGAGCAAGCCCCGGAGGGGCGACAGATTCAGGTGCGAGGCGACGATTTTCTATCGCCCCTGCCGAGGCTGGTGATTCATCCAATCAGAACCCACAGCTCACGCTGTGGGCTACCTGTTATCGCGCCTCCGGCTAAGAAAGAGTTTTGAAGCGCTCTGATTTTATAACAGCTTTGCCGGGGTTGCTTTCAAAAAAGCGCATCACACTGTCGCCGTGCTTGAGTTGTTTCACTTCGCGCCAGGCGGTTGGGATTTCCAGCTTGTCCCGGTTGGCGTGGCCCAAGGCGAAACGTCCGCCGGGAGCAAGCAGTTTGGGGAGGTTCGGGTCATCCAGGAGTTTTTGCGCAAAAGAGGTTGAGCGTTGCTCGCGATTTTTTTCGCCGTAGGGCGGATCGGCGAGGATCAGGTCAAAAGTTTGACCAGCCGCCAGCAGTTGGGGCAGCGCGGCGAATACATCTTGTGTGCGCACGGTCAATCGAGCGACGGGCAACCCCGCTGCTCCCACGTTGGTTCGAATGAACGCCGCATGGCGCGGCGATAATTCCACACAAACGGCGGATTGCGCGCCGCGGCTCAGACTTTCCAAACTCAACGCGCCACTTCCGGCAAACAGTTCCAGCACTCGCGCGGACACGATCCGCCCGCCCAGCGAGTTGAACAACGCCTGCTTCAGGCGATCGATCGTAGGCCGCACCGCCAGGCCTTTGGGCACTTTAAGAATTCGTCCGCCCGCTTGTCCGCCCGTGATGCGCATGGAAATGATTAGGGGTTCAGCAAAATAAATTCAGGTTCGACCCATTTCAGCCAACGCGATGCCGCGCCCGCAGCCCACCGAGGTCCGCCGGATCAAAGGGCGACCTCAGCGGAACAGCTCATCGAAAAACTGTTTCATGGCCGCCCACGAACGCGCGTCCGCCGCCTGGTTGTAGGCGAATCCGGTTGAGTTGTCGTTGCCCGCAGTCTTCTGGGTGAAACCGTGGACGGCGCCGCCGTAGGCAATCAACTGCCAGTCCACCTGGTGCGTGCGCAACTCGTTTTCAAAAGCGGCGAGATCGGTTGCGGTGATGTAAGGATCGTCCGCGCCGTGACAGGCCAGAATTTTGCATTTGATATTGCGACCGTCTGCCGGCGTGGGCGAATCCAATCCGCCATGGAAGCTCACGACGCCGTTAAGCTCCGCGCCGCTGCGCGCCAGTTCGATCACCGTCGTGCCGCCGAAGCAATAGCCAATGGCGGCGACGCGCTTTTTATCCACCAGTGGGCTTCGCTTCAATTCGTCCAATCCCGCATTGACCCGCGCGCGCAGCAACGGACGATTGGTTTTGTATTTGGTGGCCAGGGCACCGGCTTCACTGGTGTCTTTGGGGCGGATTCCTT
The DNA here is from genome assembly GCA_039806955.1 of Verrucomicrobiota bacterium. Lineage (GTDB taxonomy): Bacteria > Verrucomicrobiota > Verrucomicrobiia > Limisphaerales > JADLHS01 > JADLHS01. The sequence continues at coordinate 30,864 of JBDHQI010000015.1, forward strand.
TGCCGTAGAGATCCACGCAAAACGCCACGTAACCCAGCTTGGCCAGCAGGACGGCGCGGGATTGTTCGTACTCGGTCAACCCGAGCCATTGATGAACCACCAACACGCCGGGGCGCGGCCCTTTGATGGCATCGTCATAAACCAGCACTCCTGCCAGCGTGGTTTCACCCTGTTGGTATTCAATGGTCTTAGTTTGAATGGTTGCGTGCGCCGTGACCGCGCTGGCGCCGACGAGCGAGGCAAAAAGTAATCTTTTCATCCGGCGTCATTCTTACGCTGCTTGCGGACGCAAAAGCAAAACCAATTTCGGTTATTTCTGGTCATTTGACCGCCAGGAAACCGGCGATGGTGCAGAGAATGGCAATCAACGCGGCCACGAGTGATTCGCCCGCGACCAATCCCGAGGCAATCGGGATGTTGAACGCCTCCCCGGATTGACGATGCACCCGCCGCCAGATTTCCGAGATCACGGCGCCGATGGCGAAGGAAAACACGTTGGCAAACGGCATGACCCAGGCGAGACCCAAACCCATCGCCGAGGGCAGAAAGCGGCGCAACCGTGGAAATAATTTTTCCATGAGCGGCAGCGCCACCCCCACCAGCGCGCCGATGACGATGGCGTAACGCGCCGTGGTGGGCAGCATGTGAACGCCCTGCGTCAACAAATCGGCCACGGCCTTCCACATGTTCGTGGCGGGCGGATTGAAAGCTTCCAGCGCCGCTTTGTCTGGTACCATTGCATACCAGGCGGGTACGATCGCCAGCGTGCCGAAAAAGATGCCGATGAATTGCGCCAGAAATTGTTTGCGCGGATTGGCCCCGAGCAGATAGCCGCTTTTCAGATCCGTCAACAAATCCGCCGAGCTGCCGCCGGCGCCGGCCGTGACGCCCGCGGACATCAAGTTCGCCGTCACGTGTCCCTTGGCGAGCATGGCGTAAAGCAACTGGGTCACTTTTCCCATCGCCCCGACGGGCGTGGTGTCGGTTTCGCCCGTGGCCCGGCAGCACACCAGTGAAATGACGAATGAGAGCGCAATGGCAATCGCGCCCAGCCACAGCGAAATTTGAAAGGCGTAATACTGCACCAGCAACATGCCGACGCTGATGGGAATCAACCCCATGATGAGCCAGGAATTGGGCACTTCGATTTGATCCAGCACGCCGCCCGCCGCCGGCCCTTGGCGTTTGCGAAACAGACTGAAGGCGCGCGCCAACGTGCGCCATTGCAACGCCACCGAAGCCAGACTGGAAAACACCATCACCGACGTGCCGCCCCAAAGCGCCCAACGCACCGGATAAAAATCCCCGTCCGCGTTCACCTGAAAGGACGGCACCCAATCCGCCAGACCAGCGTGAGCCGCGTCCAGGGCCAGCAATTGGGGCGCGGCGATGTAATACAACAACACGCCACCCAGCAGCATGGAGAGCGAGACGCGCAGCCCCACGATCATTCCGGCGCCGATCAACACCACGCTCGGCTCGAAAGTCAGTCCCTGCAGATGCCCGCGACTCAGCGGATTGAGCAGGCCGCCAAACACAATTTCTTCCGGGATACGAATGACGGCTTGAATTTTCTCCAGCCAAACTTGTGGTCGCCCCGTGTGCCGGAGTTGTTCGATCAACGTGCCCCAGGTCCGCAGCAATCCCACCAGCCCACCGAACCCCAGGGCGATGATCAACGAGTACGCCTTTTGCAAAGCCTCCCGGCCGTGCGAATACAGACTGCGCAATGTTTCCGCCGCCGCGATGCCGCTGGGGAATTTCAACTGTTCGTAGTTGATCATCTGCCGCTTCATCGGGATGGCGAGAAACACGCCCAGCGCCGCCGTAAAGAAAACGAAAATAGTCACCACCGACCAGGGCAGATGGTGACCGGAGATCAGCAGCAACGCGCCAATCGCCGTCCCCACCGTTCCGCCCGTGGAGTAGCCCGCGGCGGACGCGGTGGATTGCATACAGTTGTTTTCCAGGATGGTCATCTGGGAGAGCTTGCCCCCGGACAGGGCGCGGAGCGCGTTCCACACGACGAACGAAATCACGCAAGCCGTGATCGCCACGCCAAAACTCCAACCCAGTTTTAACGTGGTGTAGAGGTTGGAAACCGCCATGAACATGCCGAGAATACCCCCCATCAAAACGGAACGCACGGTCAATTGCGCCATGGAATCGCCGCGCCCGCGATACACCTGTTCCAACCATTGCCGGTCAATCTCCTCCGGCGTGCCTTTGAACCCGGCCAACGGGAAGGCGGCGGATGATCGGTCGGATGGATCGGAAGCGGACGGCGTTGGCGGCTCAGACATGAACCTTCGTTTGACGGTTTTTTCGCTCAACGTCAAGTCTGGCTTCCCTGAAACAAATAACTATTTCCAGTTCGCGTTAACCGGATAGGATGGTTGCGGCGACTGGAAAATGAGTTGTGCCCGGTGGCCCGACTGCCGGTTGAAGCGGCTTGAATGTTTCAACGGCAAATTGGATATCAGGATTCCATGACCAACCAACCATTGTTACCTCCAGAACTTGAGCGTCAGGCGTCGAGCCGGGATGCCCGTTCGTGAGTGTCGCCAACCCCGGAGAGCTTTTATGTTCAACATCCGCTTCGCTTCCATTCCGTTGTTCGCAACGATGTTATTGACCGGCTCGGGAATCTTCCGCACGGTGGCCGCCCCGGAAATCGTCAGCATCATTCCAGTCGCGCAATTAAGCATTCAAAGCGACATTGGCATCAACAATCAGATTGAGTTCAAGACCGCATTGGACCAACCCGCCTGGGCAATCCTCAGCAATCTGACCGTGTCGCACTCGCCTTACCAAATCATTGATGTCACGCCACCGCCCAGCCCAAACCGTTTTTATCGGGTCGCCACACCCGCCGGGCATATCGCCACAATCGCCCTGCCGCAATTTGTGCGGCAGCTCACCATCACCAGCGAAACCGGGATCACCAACCAAATCCAGTACACTCCCGATCCGCTGCAATCTGCCTGGACCGCGCTGACCAATCTCGTCGTGACCGAAAGTCCGTATGCCATTGTGGACGATGCGGTGTCGTCCTTGACGCCGCGAGTTTATCGAGTCGTCGGACCACAGACCAACGCGCCGCCGCCCACGAACCTGGTCTTCATTCCCGCAGGCGGATTTCAAATGGGTGACGCCCTGGACGGAATGACGGAGGCCCAACCCATCCACACCGTTCAACTCAGCGCGTATTACATTGATCCAACTGAAGTCACGCAAACGCTTTGGGATGAGGTTCATCAATGGGCCATCACCAATGGCTACGATTTTTCCGCCGGAATTCGCAGTGTGGCTTCCAATCATCCGGTTCATTCCGTGACTTGGTATGACGCGGTGAAGTGGTGTAACGCTCGCAGCGAGCGCGAAGGCCGGGTGCCGGCTTATTACCTCAACCCCGGCATGACGCTCGTCTATCGCAGCGGCGAGACGGGCATCCAAAATTCCTGGGTGCTGTGGGATGCCGGTTATCGCCTGCCCACGGAAGCCGAATGGGAAAAAGCCGCGCGCGGTGGAGCGGCGGGACACCGCTTTCCTTGGGCGGTCCCTGATACGATATCGCATGAGCGCGCCAACTTTTACAGTTTCTGGCGCAACAGCCAACCGCTCGACGCTTACGATACGAGTGTGACCAACGGTTATCATCCGGCCTTTTCCAGCGGCACAACGCCATATACAAGCCCCGTCGAGCACTTTGCGCCGAACGATTATGGCTTGTACGATATGGCGGGTAATGTCTGGGAATGGTGTGGCGACTGGTGGTCGGACGCGTATTACGCCGCGTCAGCGGAAGCGAATCCGCTCGGCCCGATTTCAGGCTCGTTTCGAGTGCTGCGCGGCGGAAGCTGGGCGACGCAGGCTAATGGCTGTCGCGTGGCCCATCGCGGTAGCGGCACTCCCGATGCAGGCTTTAACACCGTTGGTTTCCGCACTGTGCTGCCGGCACATTGAGTGTGGTCAGAGCCTGCCAGGGGTTTGCTCTATCGTTTTTCTGTCCCTCACGTTCTTTCGGCGGAGCTTCGCGCGCGCCGGGATTATCCTTTCATTTCGTCTCTTCACTCCCCACCCAATGCTCCCGGTTTCCGCCTTCAGCCCGCATTTGTTCGCGATTCGCGTTGTCGCGAAAATATGTTCAATAACCATCCATATTTGTTACAATCCGGTGGCGATAATGGAAAGTGAAGCCCAACTTCTGGCGCGTTGCCGTCAGGGCGAAACCACCGCCTGGGATACGCTGTTTGATCAGCACTATGCGGCGGCGGGGCGTTTTGTCTTTCAACTGGCATCAGATTTTACCCGTGAAGACGTCGAGGAAGTTTGCCAGGAAACTTTTCTGAGTGTGATTCGCAATCTGCATGCGTTTCAGGGTCAAAGCCAGTTCCGCACCTGGTTGTTCCACATTGCCGCCAACAAAGCCCGCGATTTTCGCGAAAAGAAAAATGCCGCCAAGCGCGGCGGCGGCCAGCAGCCGCTTTCCTTGCAGACGGAACTTGAACCGACCGGGCGGGTGCTGGAACCATCGGATCCAACTCCCCCACCAGACCTCCGCCTGATCAAACTGGAACAAGCCGGACAGGTGCGCGAGGCGGTGGCCTTGCTCGACGCGCCCTGCCGCGAAATCATCGAGCTGCGGTACTTCGGCGATTTGAGCTACGACGAGTTAAGCCGTTTATTGGCGCTGCATCCCAAAACGGTCAGCTCGCGCCTCAGCAAATGTCTCGACAAGCTGGAGTTGATTGTTTGCCGCATCTTTTCACAGGAAAATTCACCAAATCCCGTCTAAACTGGAGTGAGTTAATGAACGACGAACGTCTCATTGAAGAATTGCTTCGCCGCGCGGTTCGCGAACGCAACGACGCAGCGGGGGAAGCGCTCGAATTACATCCGCTCCACCGGCGCCAGTTGCAAGCGGAGGTGGCGCGACAGTTTCCTGCGACGTCCGATGCGCCCACGGCTGCGGCCAGCATTCCGTTCTGGAAACTTCCCCTCTGGCGCTTTGGTTACGCGCTGGCCGCGTTGCTGGTGATCGCCTTCATCGTCTTCCGACTGTTTTTCCAATCAGATAGAACCGAATTTCAACCGATCCACGAGCTGGCACAAAACTCACTCGACGAAGCTCCGCTGCGCGTGCTGAACGAGCCGCCCCCGCCCAATCCTCCCGCAGTGGCGCCGGTGGCGGTCGCGTTGAATGACACTGAAAAGACCGAAGCGAAACCTGCTCTGGCGACCGATACAAGTTCTGCTTCCCGCGAAAGCGCCGCAACGGCACAAACGGCCCCAGTGGCTGGCGGGGAATTCATTATCGCCGCCAAAAGTCAGGCGGAATTGAGCTTCGCAGGAGCGACCGCCGTTCCGCCGGCAGATTCCACGTTGCGCCCTGCGCCGCCCGCTTCGCCATCACCGGCCGCTCCGCGGCCGGCGCCGATTGCCTTGGGCAGATCAGCTCAGGCCCAGCCCCGAAAGACTGATGCGGAAGCGTCACCCCGAATCCTGCTGGCGGCTGCGACGCCGACCGAAACGTCCAGTGCGACTGCGGGTTTGACGGCCGGCGCCGCACCGGCGCCAACCAGCGTGCCGACCGTGACGGAAGCGGCGCCGGTGGAAGTACACTCAGTACACTCGCAATCCTTCGTCCGCTTTGCCACGGCGCAACAGGAAAAAGCGCGCGATGAACGCCTGCCGCAGTTTCCCGTGCCGCCGCTGCTGCAAAGTTTCAAGGTGGAACAAAACGGGTTGAACCTGCGCGTCATTGACGCGGACGGTTCGATTTACCGCGGGATGTTTGATGAAGCGAACACGATTTACGGTCAAGTTTCCACGCGCCGGACCCGCGATCTGGCGGTCGCCAATCGCAACCGGTTTCGTTCGCCCTCGCCCAAAGCCAGCGCGGAACTGACGCGGCGCGAGCCGGTGATTTATTTCTATCAAGTCAGCGGCACCAACCTGACGCGCAAAGCCACGCTAACCTTTAGTTGGAATTTCGTTTCCACCAATGAAGTGACGCTGGCGGCCATGCCCGATTACCGGCCGGTGATCAAGGACGCGGATTTCAGCAAACAAATCTCGGACTTCCCCGAGTTGCTGCACCGCTCCTACCTCAAGGGCCGCGTGCAGTTTGATGACGGTCGTGTAACCGAAATCAACGCCGCGCCGGTATTCACGCCGTGAGCGTGACTGCCAGGGTTGGCAGCTCCCAACGGTTTACAATCAATAAACCAAAACCAGGGCTGCGGCGCGTTCCGCCTCCTGCACCACGACCTCAAATTTTTCTCTTGGGTGGCCGGTTCTTTGAGTTTGGCTGCCACTGCGGGTACGGACTCCAGAAAGCTCAGGAAATAACTGCTTTTCACGGCGTAATTCACGTTCTCCGGCAACGCCCCGCTGGTTTCAAGCGCGGCACTGGCGCTTAATTTGGCGGACACCACGCCCACCGCATTGCCGCACATATCCACCAGTGCGCCCCCCGAATTACCCGGTTGGACCGGCACGCTGATTTGGAAGTAACGCACATCGTCGCCCGCACCGGAGAGCGAAGCGATTTCTCCCTTGGCCAACTTGGGGGCAAACCCCTGAAGACCAATGTTGGGAAACCCCACCGTGGCCACGGTGCCGCCCAGTTTTACCCCGCGACTGGCGGCGACCGTCAACGGCGTGAAGTGGCCTTCCGCCTTGAGCAACGCCAGATCGTTGGCTGCATCCACCTTCACCACCCGGGCGGGCACCGAGCCAGCCCGCGTAACCAAGCGCACCCGATTGGCGTTGCCCACGACGTGATGGTTGGAAACCAAGTAACCATCCTCAGAAATGAAAAATCCGGTCCCGCTGCTCTCCGGCTGAGTGGCTACGACCCCATTAGCCGAGTTCGGTGGTTCGGCCTTAATTGCCTCACGCGGCTTGAAATTACGTGCCGCTCTTTGTGCTTGGGCGATCTGTTCCCGGGTTAAGCGACGTTCCATAATCGCCATAACTTCCTACGCATTTTCTTGGCCTTGCGCTCCAGCCAACAGAACCCACTTGTAACCTTCCATTTCATCTTTCACCACTCCCATACCATTGTTATAACACCAGCCCAAATTGTTTTGCGCCTCGGCATCACCTTGTTCGGCGGCCTGGCGATACCACTTCACCGCTTCCGCTGGATCCTTTGCGACGCCCATACATGCGCCCAAACAGAATTGCGCCTCGGCATCACCCTCTTCAGCAGCTTTCTTAAACTAGGTTACCGCCTCAGTATAATTAGTCGCTTTATAAAGCATCATGCCACGCTCATACGGAGACGGAGTATTCTGGCTTTCTTTAGCCGCCACCGGAGTATGGTCCGAAAGCAATTCCGCCTCTCTTGGTTTAACCAGTTGGTACGTAACGGCGACGGTGGCGCTGACCACCACCACTCCCAAAAATGCGCCAATGATAATGATTTTCGGTTTAATGATTTTCATGGTTGCACGGGATTCGTTCTCGGCAAAACCCTCGGTAGGAATTTATTTTCAGAAAATGTTTTGATCGGTAAATCCTCGTCATCACTTTTCACATCGCACGAGCCCGGTTGGGCTTTGAGCACAATTTCCCAATCACAACGATTGCCGAGTGTTTCCGCGAGGTTCTGGGAGAGTTTTGAAGTGCTCCAAGCTTCAGCCAAATCGTGAAATCTGTCATAAAAACTAAAACGGCACGTTCATTTTTGAGGCAGCCATAAGTTTTCGCATCGCCATGCGGTCGGTGCGCGTGTAAAAAGCAGGGAAAATGCTACAAGCCGTTGTTTTTCGCCCAAAGCGATTTCTGTCTCGGCAACCGCTACCTGACCGCGTTTGGGGATGCGCAAGGGTCATTCCCAACACTCAATTCAAGTCCGTGGTCTCCGCTTGTCTCGCCAGCAGCGTTCTGGGGCATTTTAAGTAATTCTTTAACCGCCGACATGACGCAGCGGGCCTCCCAACCTCAAGCCAAGCGTTGGGATCAAACTGACGACCACTCTTGGTTCGGGGCGAGCCCCGGCGCGCCCGCGTCTTGGACTGCGGCAGCCCGCTGCCGCCGTGGAATCATCGACCTGCGACCGGGAAGCGGCAGAAGACTGCCACGTTCCAAAACCTCGCGGACGGCGGCGCCATTCCCCATCCGGACTCCACCTTCATTGGGTTACGCTCGTTCGGCGCCACGGCTGCAACTTTAATCCGGAAGGATGCAGTTGGCCCATTCCACCCAAACTCCAATCGAATCGCTCCGGTTAATCAAACCGCTATGATCTACGAGCGTTCTCGCTACGGTGTAACGATTTAACATTTTAACGCTTTCCCGGTCGCCGCTATGCTGGGCGCATGATTTCGCGGACCAAATCCGAGGCGCTGTTTGCGGCGGCGCTCAACTATATTCCGGGCGGGGTTAATTCACCCGTGCGCGCCTTTCGCGCGGTGGGCGGTCAACCGTTCTTCGTCTCCCAAGCCAGCGGCGCTCGGATCACCGACGTGGACGGCAACAACTACATTGATTACGTCGGCACGTGGGGGCCGGCCATTCTCGGGCACGCGCATCCGAAAATCATCGCCGCCGTCAAAGCCGCCGCTGATTTCGGCACGAGCTTTGGGATTCCGAATCCGCACGAGGTCACCATGGCCGAGCGGATTGTCCGGCTTGTGCCCAGCGTGCAAAAAGTCCGCATGACCAATTCCGGCACGGAAGCGTGCATGAGCGCCATCCGGCTGGCGCGCGGTTTTACGAAGCGCGACCAGATCATCAAGTTCGCCGGCTGCTATCATGGCCACGCGGATTCCTTGCTGGTCAAAGCGGGTTCGGGCGCGCTCACGTTCGGCAACCCCGACAGCGCGGGCGTTCCGGCGGATTTTGCCAAACACACCCTCGTACTGCCGTATAACGAAACGGAACCGCTCCAGGCCGCGTTCGCCGCGCACCCCGACACCATCGCGTGCATCATCGTCGAACCGGTGGCGGGTAATGCGGGTTTGTTCATCCCGAAACCGGGCTGGCTGGAATTTCTGCGCGCCATTACGAAGGCGAACGACGCGTTGCTCATCTTTGACGAGGTGATGACTGGTTTCCGGCTCGCGCCCGGCGGCGCGCAGGAAAAATTCGGCATCACGCCGGACCTTTCAACGTTCGGCAAAATCATCGGCGGCGGTCTGCCCGTCGGCGCACTGGGTGGCCGGGCGGACATCATGGATTACCTCGCGCCGGTGGGGCCGGTGTATCAAGCGGGCACGCTCAGCGGCAATCCGCTGGCCATGGCGGCCGGGTTGGCGAACCTGGGCGAATTGGCGGCGGGAGATTATTACGCGCAACTGGAGACGCGCGGGGCGCAGTTGGAAGCGGGGCTGCGCGCGGCGGCCAAGGCGGCGGGCGTCGCGGCGACCTTCAATCGCTGCGGCTCGATGTTTTGTTGTTACTTCACCGATCAGCCGGTCTGGAATCTCGACGACGCGATGAAATCCGATCGTGAGCGTTTCAAAAAATTCTTTCACGGCATGCTGGCGGCGGGTGTGTATCTGGCGCCGTCCCAGTTCGAAGCCGGTTTCATCTCCGCGGCGCACACCGAGGCGGACATCGAGCAAACCGTAAAGGCGGCGGCTCAGGTGTTGAAGGGGCTGGCGTAATCAGTTTGAGCAATCAGAGTCATCAGAACGAACCCGCAAGAATCAACGTAATGAAATCCATACTTTTCGCGATTACCGTCTTGTGGCTGATCGGAGCAGCCGGGGCCAATGAGGTCTATATCAACGAGGTGTTGCCCAATGCGCCCGGGGCGGATACCGGCAATGAATACTTCGAGTTGCGCGGCGCGCCCAATCTGTCTTTGACCGGTTATTATTTGATCAGCGTAGAGGGTCAGGGCACAGGCACGCCCGGCAAAGGCGACATCAATCAGTTTTTTAATTTGAGCGCCTTCTCGCTCGGGGCTAACGGCTATTTGTTTGCGCGTCAAGCCGGCAGTCAATACACGCCGACTGCGGCGGGGGCCGCCGTGATTGAAAACACCAGCGGCACCGGCTGGGGACAAGCGAACACCGGCGGCGTGGGCAGCACGGTGGGACATTATTCGGATGGAACTCAGGTGGATTTGGAAAACAGCGCGACCACCATTCTGTTGGTCAAAGTGGCGCCGGGCGGGGTGGCGCCCACCAACACTATTGATCTGGACCCGAACAACGACGGCTTCCTGGATTTGCCCGCAGGTTGGACGGTGGTGGATTCGGTGGGAATCATGGATGGGGCCGGCGCGGCGGCGACGGATGCCGTTTATGGGGTCATTAATTTTCGGGCGCCAGACACCAATGGGAACTACGTGGGCACCTGCGCTTACGGGAACATCATTAATGTGCCGGGGCAGCTTACCACCAGCGCGGGCACGTTTTACGTTGGACGCAAAGGCGAATCCACCGGCTCGTCCACCAACGATTGGGTGGGCGCAATCGCGGATGGTTCAGCGGGCAGTCCGCTGGACTTCATTTTCCATAGCGCCAGTGATCCGGCTTACAACGGCCTGAAGATCGCCGACATGGTTTATGGCGGGACCAATTGGGGACCGACGGACGCGCCGGGCTCGCCCGAAATCCCGGTCTTGATCGGGCCGTCGAGCAACGCGGTGAACGTCGCCACCGCTGCGGCATTACAGGCCAGCGTGGGCGATCCGGGCGGCAGCAATCTAACCGTCGTGTTTTATGGGGGTCCGGTTTCGACCGGTCCGGACTTCACGCTGGTGGCGCTGCCGGATACGCAATACTACAGCGCCTCGGCCCGGCGCGGGCTTCCCGCCATGTTCAACGCGCAAACGGATTGGATCATCGCCAACCGCCTCGCGTGGAACATCGCCTACGTGGCGCATTTAGGTGACATCGTGGATACGGGCGACACGCTGGCGCAATGGCGCAACGCCACCAACGCGCTTTACCGGCTGGAAGATCCGTTGCTTACGGGGCTGTCGGATGGCATCCCGTACGGAGTAACCGTGGGCAACCATGATCAGGCGCCCAATGGGGATCCAAACGACAACAGCACCGCGTACTTCAACCAATTTTTGGGTGTGGATCACTTTGCCGGCAAGTCGTACTACGGCGGCCATTACGGGACCAACAACGATAATCACTTCGATTTATTTTCCGCCGGCGGCATGGACTTCATCGTGATTTACTTTGAATACGATACCCAAGCCAATGCGGCGGTGTTGGCCTGGGCCAAAGCGCTGCTGCAAACCTACTCGCAACGGCGCGCCATCGTTGTCAGTCATTACATCGGTCGCGCGGCCACGCCTTCCAGTTTTGGCGCGCAAGGCGCCGCCATTTACAACGAACTCAAGTCCCAGCCCAATCTCTTCCTCATGCTCTCGGGACACGTTAATGGCGAGGGAATGCGCGAGGATGTCTTTGCCGGGAACACGGTGCGCACCCTGGTTTCCGATTTCCAGTTTCGACCCGACGGCGGCGGCGGGTTTCTGCGGCTGCTGCGTTTCTCGCCCGCTTTCAACCAGGTTCGCGTTTTCAGCTATTCTCCCTGGCTGCGCGAGTACGAAACTGATGCCGACAGCCAGTTGGAGTTTGCCTACAACATGCAGGCGGCGGCGACCACTTTCACCCCCATCGCCACGAATTACGTGCCTGCGGGCAGTTTGGTGGATTGCAACTGGACGGGTTTGACGCCCGGCGCCGCCTACGATTGGTACGTCACGGCCAGCAACGGTCGGGAAACCGCGGTCAGCCCCGTTTGGCGTTTTGCCACGGCACCAGAGAATCCGCCGTGGACCAACCTCGCCCCGATCCTCAATGAATTTTCGCACCATACGATGCCGGCCAATACCACCGCCGAGATTCCCTTCACAATTGCTGATGCGGAAACGGATCCTACCAATTTGGTGGTGACCGTCGCTTCGAGCAACGCCCCGCTGCTGCCCCCGGCGGGCATCAACGTGACGGGCGCGGGAGCCAACCGCGTGTTGCAATTGACCCCCGCACCCGATCAAGCCGGCGCCGCCTGGATTACGGTTGCCGTGAGCGACGGCGATTACACCCCCAGCAAATCGTTCATGCTTAAGGTGCAACAGCCGGAGATTCTGGCGCTCTGGAATTTCAACAGTAATCCACCGGATAACAACACTTCCACCGGCACCCTGATTCCCGCGATCGGTGCTGGCGTCGCGGCCAGCGTGGGCACGGCCACCGACTCGCTGAACAGCGACGTGGCGTCGCGCAGTTTTGATCCCAATCAGACCGATAATTCCAAGTGGCGATTGACTGCGTTCCCATCCCAAGGCGCGGGCAATCGGACCAGCGGCGCGGAATTCCGCGTCAGCACCGTCGGCAGCCGCAACCTCGGGATTTCCTGGGATCACTACAACAGCGCCACCGCCAGCCGCTATTGGCGGGTGCAATACACCGTGGACGGCGTCAACTTCAACAACACCTCCTTCGTTTATACCAATCCTCATGAAACATTGTGGTTTCCCACCGGGCTTAGTCTGGCCGGTCTTCCCGGCGTGGACGATAACCCCAACTTTGGCTTCCGCATCGTCAGCGAATGGGAAAGCACGGCCACAGGCCAGGGCGCGAATCAGTATCGAGGCACTCAAACCAGCGGCAGTTACAGTTCCAGCGGCACCCTTTGGCTGGACATGGTGACGCTCTCGGCGGAGATCATTCCACCGCAACTCACGCTGGAGCGGATGGAGAATCGGCTCTGGCTATCCTGGCCCACCAACCAGTGGGCGTTCACGCTCCAAAGCCGCACCAATCTGATCCTCGGCACGTGGGCAGCGGTCCCGACTCCGCCGGTGATCACGAATGGGCATCACCTCGTTGTGACTACCAATTTCCCTGGCACGCGGTTCTTCCGTCTGGCTCACTGAGCTGGCTGTGTTTCCATTTCTGCGGCACGGGTGCGGTTGCAAAATTGTGAATTGTTAATTAAGACTTGACCCGTTGGCAGCGGATTAGCTACGGTTCGCTCGTAATGAACGGGTCGGTTCGACAAGTAGTACTGGCAATCCTCGTAGTCGTAGGCAACGAGGCCGTCGGTCCTTGTCGAAATTGAAACAATTTTAACAAGAACCCACGGCTGGCAACGGCTGTGGGTTTTTTTATTGCCCGCCTGCCGCGTTCGGCCAGAAACAAGAACAAATAGTATGAGAAAAAACACCGAAAGCATAAAAACGAAACCGTCCAAGACCCGCGCCCCCAAGCGGCGCGAAGTGGGTCAGGCCATGTTGGGCCGCGACATCTTTGTCGAGGCGCTCGAGCGTGAAGGCGTGGAAGTCATCTTCGCTTATCCCGGCGGCGCGAGCATGGAAATCCATCAATCCCTGACGAAATCCAAGATTCGCACCATTCTGCCACGCCACGAACAGGGCGGCTCGTTTGCCGCAGGCGGTTACGCTCGCGCCACCGGCAAGGCCGGAGTGTGCATGACCACCAGCGGTCCGGGCGCCACAAACATGGTCACCTCTATTGCCGACGCTTACATGGATTCCGTCCCGCTGATCGCCATCACCGGCCAGGTGCCCAGTGCAATGATTGGTCGCGGCGCCTTTCAGGAAACCGACATCATCGGCATGACGCTGCCGGTGGTGAAACAAAGCTATCTGGTGAAGGACGTGAATGAAATTCCGTGGATCATCAAGGAGGCGTTTTATCTGGCGCAATCCGGTCGCCCCGGTCCGGTGGTGATTGATGTGCCCAAAGACGTGCAACAGATCAAAACGCATCCGGTCTGGCCCACGTTGGAGCAGGTCAAGAAACGGCTGCGCGGCTACCAGCAACCGCAGTTGAAGGCGGACGACCTGGCGTTGAATGAAATCATCGGTTTGATCGAAAAGGCCGAGCGCCCGGTGTTGTATTGCGGCGGCGGCATCATCATGGGCAACGCCATGGCTGAATTGAAAAAATTCGCCGAGGCCACCAACATCCCCGTGACCACGACCCTGGGCGGGTTGGGCGGATTCCCGGAAACGCATCCGCAATCCTTGCGCTGGCTGGGCATGCACGGTTCGGCCGTGGCCAACTGGGCGGTGAGCGGGGAATTCGAGAAACGCAAATCCTTCAGCGAGCCCATGGTCAAGTTGCATGAGGGGGCGGATTTGTTGCTGGCGTTTGGGGTGCGATTCGATGATCGCGTGACCGGCAAGGTGGAGGAATTCTGCAAGACTGGCACGATCGTTCACATTGACATTGACGCCTCGGAGATTAACAAGAATTGCAAAGCCCATCTGCCCATCGTCGGGGAGATCAAGGATGCGCTGACCCGCTTGAACCGCTTGCTGGCCAAGCGACCCCTGAACAAAAAATATCCAGCCTGGTGGAAGCGGATTGAGGCCTGGCGCGAGAAAGCGCCGTTCGCCTATGCGGTGACGCCGGAAATCATGAACAGCGAACACATGCGCAAACACCTCAAAGGTCAGCCCGAGGAATGTATTCTGCCGGAGATGGTCGTGGAAGAATTGTACGCCCTGACCAAAGGCGACGCCTTCATCACCACTGGCGTCGGGCAGCACCAGATGTGGGCGGCGCAATGGTATAAGTACAAACAACCGCGGCGCTACATCAGCAGTCTGGGGTTGGGTTCGATGGGTTTTGGTTATCCGGCGGCGCTGGGCGTGAAGGCCGCATTCCCGAACAAACAGGTGATTGATATTGACGGGGACGGTTCGTTCCTGATGAACAACCAGGAACTGGCCACGGCCAAGGTGGAAAAGCTGGCCGTGAAGGCCATCGTGTTGAACAACCAATACCTCGGCATGGTGATGCAGTGGGAGGATAAATTCTACGGTGGCAACCGCGGGCATACGTATCTCGGCAACCCCGAAGCGCGCACGGAAATTTATCCCGACTACGTGCAGATGTGCGAATCGTTCGGCGTGAAATGCGAGCGGGTGCTGTACAAAAAAGACCTGCGCGCCGCCATCCAGCGCATGTTGGCTGCCGATGAACCCTACGTGCTGGACGTTATCGTGCCGCACACCGAGCACGTGCTGCCGTTCATTCCGGGGGGCAAAACCGTGGCGGACATGATCTGGAAACTCTGAAGTTCGGAAGCGGTTGATTTCAAGCCGGACGAGCCAACCCTCGTCCGGCTTTATACTTGGAGTCACGAGATTCCGAACGCTTCGCTGGAACGATTCAGTCGCGCCAACGCCCGCTCAACCCGATGCCGGCCAGCACCGGAACGGAGCGCGCCATTGATGTCGCTTCAGTGTGCCAATCCAAAGGGGCGTTCGCATCAGGACCAGCGCCCTGGCGCCCGCCCCGCGGAAGCGGGCTGAAGCTCGTGATCCCAACCCGGTTCGTCTGCATTATTCCTGCCTGGCAGATTGCCGCGACCAGTGACGATTGCACTCCCTTGGGGCCGGGTGGAACGGTCAACCTGGCCGTTCTGGTCGGGAGAGGAGATGTTTCTTGGAGGGCCGCGCGTTCCGCCGCGTCCCTTGAGGGGGCAAGGCGGATGGAAGAACGACAATTTACCGAAAGACTTTTACCCCGGCCTCGGACGCGGAGCAAAGCTCACAAAACCTACATTTTTATTGGGTAACGTGGTGTCCCACGTCATTTTGCACAACGCATGAAGTGATGGTGCGCACGACAGGACTTGAACCTGTACGCCTTACGGCACTACCACCTCAAGGTAGCGCGTCTGCCAATTCCGCCACGTGCGCGCAGCGGGCAAAATAGAGCAATTCCCCGGCGGGCGGGCAAGGTTATTTCGCGCGGCAGCGACGCGATTGGACCGACCGATTCCGGCTTTGCATTGCGGTCGTACGCGTTAGACTTTGCTCATGAAGAAGCTCCGTCTGCTCCTGCTCGCGCTGGGATTCGGCGCCGTGCTCCTCGGCGGCTTGTGGCTCGGGTTGACCCTCCACCGGTTTACAAGCGGAACGCGTAAGGGATACAATTCCGCCACCGTGCTCCAGCAGGTGCAAACGCTCTCGCAATTGGTCACGGTGAAATACGTCATGGAAAAGGTGGTGGTTTACGAGGATGTAAAGTGGTATCCGGGCGGGGATAATCGCGTGTTGATGGTGGCGCACGGCATCGTCAAGGCCGGGGTGGATTTGCAACGGCTGCAACCCGAGGACGTGCGTCTTTCCGGCGCGACCGCCCGCGTGCGGTTGCCCCGCGCGCAGATCACGGACTGTTACCTGGATGAGAACCAAACCCAGGTGGTCGAGCGCACCACAGGCCTGTTGCGGGCGTTTGACAAGGATTTGGAACAGACGGCGCGGAAAATCGCCGTGGACGACATTCAGCGTGCCGCCCGTTATGCGGGAATTTTGAAGGACGCTGACGAACGGGCGCGCGCCCAGCTCAAAGAATTTTTTCTGCTGACGGGCTATGCGGTGGAGTTTGTGGAGCCGTGATCCGGAAGTGCCGGTCCGTTTCTCGCACAATGACCGCAGGACACTGCCCCGAAACAAGCCAGAGCCAACGCGACCAAATCAATCGCAGCGCAACGCCGGACTAATCCACCAGCGCCACCTTGTCGCCGTTGACGAGATTGATTTTGATGGATGCGGGCGCACGCGAAGATTCGGCTTCCACTTGCAGGCGCCGCCGTTGTGTGCCGCTGGATTGATGGCGCGAGCGCAGTTGCATGAGAAAAAGCAAGGACGACCGAGGTGCGGGTTTGCGATTGGTGATTTGCGCCAGGGCTTTGGCCTCTTGGAGCACCTTGAGTAATTTAATTTTTGTAGCCATAGGGCGTCCTTGGCGGCGAATGTGCAGGTCGTGTGCCACCAGAAATTTCGTCAGGGTTCACGCATCCGAATCAACTGTCATTCCGCAACAACCCTGATGAGAAGCGTCGCGTGGCGGGGTAAATGAAACTTGGCACTGTCGTCGCGTTTTGGTTTCCTGCCCGCGCCCGAATGAAATGTTACCGCGTCGCCACGCTCGCCCTGCTGTTGATCACAGGTATGGTCGGCGGCGCGTTTGCTCAGGAAGATCCCGGACTGGAATTACAGGGCGACCAGGTGCTTTTCATTCGCACGAACAACACCGCCATTATCACCAACGGCACGGTCACGGGTTTGGGCGGAATCCTCACCGCTGATCGCGCGGTGGTGAATATGCAGACCGGCGACATCGAAGCGGAAGGCCATGTGCGCATCCAACGCGATAACATGACTTGGGCCGGGGAAAGCATCCGCTACAATTTCCGTACCCGGCAGATGCGGGCCGCGCAATTTCGCACCGGGCGCGCGCCGTTTTTTGCGGGCGGTGAGGGCTTATCCAGCGATCGCGCTTCCACCACCAACAGCGTGTATTCCGCTCAACACGCTTTTCTTACGACCGATGACGTTGCTGATCCGGGACTGCGGATTCAGGCCAGTTCGTTGAAGATCGTTCCCGGTCAGTATTTTCAGGCGCGCAATGCCGTGCTGTATGCCGGCTCCGTGCCGGTGTTTTATTTTCCATTTTACACGCAGCGCCTGGACGGCAAGGGACACCATTTCGATTTTGTCCCCGGCTATCGCAATCGCTACGGCGCGTATTTGTTGAGCAGTTACAATTGGGCGTGGCGCGAGGAGCTGGATGGCAAATTGCGTCTGGATTACCGCACCAAACGCGGCGTGGGGGCCGGTACCGATGTGAACGCGCATCTCGGTCCGTGGGGCGAAACCACGGTGAAGTATGATTATTTGCACGATTTGCGCCCGGACATTGGCAACCCCGGTTACAACCTTCCGGCGGATCGGCAGCGCGTCTGGTTCAGCTACAACGCGGCCCCGACGACGAATTTCACCATCAAATCCCAGGTGCGCTATCAAACCGACGAGCGCATCGTCCAAAACTTCTTTGAAAGCGAGTACCGCGAAAATTCGCAGCCCAGCACCTACGTGGAGATCAATCCGCATACGGATAATTTTTCCGTCAGCGTTTACGCGCAACCGCGCCTCAACGAGTTCTTTGAAAATGTGGAGCGTTTGCCGGACGTGCGGCTGACCGGGTTTCGCCAGCAAGTTCTCAACACGCCGCTCTATTACGAGAGCGAAACCTCGGCGGGCTATTATCGCCGGCGGTTTGCCGTGACCAACGACGTGGTGGCAGGCGCGAATTATGCCGGGATGCGGGCGGATACGTTTCACCAACTCACTCTGCCGCGCACATTCTGGGGCTGGCTGAATCTTGTCCCGCGCGCCGGTGGCCGCTTCACGTATTACGGAGATGCCACCGGTCCGGGCGCGACGACGGATGAGTTGGACCGCACCGTTTTCAACGCCGGCGGCGAACTCACTTTCAAAGCGTCGCAGACGTGGGCGGGCGAAACCAATCGCTGGCTGGCCTTGGATGGTTTGCGCCACATCATTCAGCCCTCCCTCAATTATGCCTATGTGAAAACGCCCAACCATCGCCCCGGCGAACTGCCGCAGTTTGACATGGAACTGCCCAGTCTGCGCCTGTTGCCGCTGGAGTTTCCGGAGGACAACGCCATTGATGCCATTGACGGCGAAAACGTGATGCGGTTGAGTCTGCGCAATCGTGTGCAAACCAAGCGTGACGGACGCATCCAGGATTTCCTCTACTGGGATGTTTATGCGGACTGGTTCATCAACCCGCGTTCCGGGCGCGAAGATTTTTCCGACCTGTATTCCGATCTCGTCTTCCGACCGCGTTCCTGGATTACGTTGGAATCCATGAACCGTTACAACGTGCGAAGCGGACTGTTACGCCTGGCCTATCACAATCTGACGTTACAACCGAACGAATGGTGGAGCTGGGGCATCGGGCACATCTACGTGCATGACGATTTCAGCGCGAGTCCGACCGCGTTGCAGGCAGGCAACAGCTCATTGATCAGCACTCTTTTTTTGCGCGTCAATGAAAACTGGGGTTTCCGGGCGCAGCACCAATACGAAGTGCGGGAAAACTGGCTGCAACAACAGACCTACTCGATTTACCGCGACCTGCGCAGTTGGACGGCGGCGCTGGCGTTTCGGGTGCGCGATCCGCACAACGGTGAAGGCCGGGACTTTGCCGTGGCGTTCACCTTCTCGCTCAAAGCCGCGCCGAAAACGAGCGTCGGCGAAGATGCCATTCGCGAAACCCGGTTGCTGGGGTATTAAGGGAATCGCCACTCAAAACTGAATTGGCGCCCCTGATTCCAGCCCCAAAGAACCATAATTTAAGCTTTGGTTTTCCGGCCCGGAACATTAGGATGGCGGCATGTCCGAGATCGCTAAATTTGTCAACATCGGCGCGGCGAGCATCACGCCCGGCATCGCCGAAAAGGTCTTGCGATTTTTGCCGCAGTGGAAGCTGGAGTTCACCCAGATCAACGCGCCGTTGTTTCCGCATTTGGTGGATCAACTCGCGTTTCTTGCGGATCTCGTCGAGGACGTCCTCGAAGGCGTCTATAAGGAATTGCCTTATTCCACCCTGGCACAAGCCGTGTTCGCCTTAGTTTACGCGCATAAAAAGGTCGGCATCATTCCGGACAGTGTGTTGAGCCTGGGCTACGCCGATGATTCCAGCGTGGTGCGCGCGGTACTCATTCAAAACGAAAAGCCGCTCGCCTTCTACGCGGGTTCGCAAGGCCTGGATTGGAAGAAAATTACCAGTCACCCCTGAATTGGAGCGGCTTCCGCAAATCGTCGGTAATCCCGCTTAATGCTCCGGTCGGGCGGCGCCCCAGATTTGCTCGGCCAGGCGTGACTTCTCGGCAAATTCCGTATTGAGTTCCGGCAACGAGCGTGCGGGAGCGGTCGGCAGGTGCAAGGTGAACGTGGTGCCTTTGCCGTCCACGCTGTCGGCAGCGATACGTCCGCCGTGGTGGTGGACGATGAAAAAGCAGCCCATCAGATGAATGCCGTATTCAGCGGGATCATCCATTCGCACCATGAACGGATCAAACAGATAACGCAATTTTTCTCTGGAAAGTCCCGGGCCATTGTCGGCGATTTGCAATTGCACTTCGGGCCGTTCCGGATTTTCGTAGTGCGTGGTCCCGGTAAAAGTGATCTGACTGCCATCGGGTAAACTGGCCAGTTCCTCCCGGAGCAGCAAATCGAACAGGCGCTGGAACTTCGCGCGCTCGGCAGTGACCACCGGCAGGTCTTCGGGGATTTGATTTTCGATGCTGATTTTCTTTTCCGCGATCAGCGGCTGCAGTCCCTCAGTGGTTGCCGCGAGCAACTGGCGCAGGTGAATCTTCTCGGTGGTTTGCGTCGCCGGTTTTTCCGCCGCCGCCCACAGGGCTTTGAGCAGATCGTTGATCTTGTCAATCTGACCCAGCACGCTTTTGTGATAGTCCGTCCAAAATTCCTCGTGATGAATCTTGTCCGGAGCGGTTTTTTCATCCCGCATCATTGCGGGGGCGAGTTCGAGGAAGGTTTTGACCGTCACGAGGGCATTGCGGATGTGGTGGCTGAGGCCGGCGGTGAGCATGCCGAGACTTACCAAACGATCCGCAATCAACAAGTTGCGCAGAGTCTCCATTTTCTCCCGCAGCAACCGTTCATTTTCCCGCTGCAACCAGAAGAACTCCATGGCGCGCTTGAGTTGCGCCTCCAGATAATTGGGGTCCCAAGGTTTGGTGACGTAGTGGAAAATGCCCCCGGCATTGATGGCGGTGACTGCGTCATTGAACTCGGTGAAGGCGGTGACCAAAAACCGCAGCGTGGCCGGACTGACCTCCTTGGCGCGCTGCAACAGCCAGGTGCCCTTTTCTCCCGGCATACGTTGATCGGTCATCAAAATGGCGACCTCGTCCTTGTGTTCCTGCAACAGGCGGAACCCATCCTGCGCGTTGGTGGCCGTCAAAATGCGAAAGTCATCACCGAACGCGCGCGCGAAGGCTTTCAACGATTTTTCCTCGTCGTCCACATAGATTACCTGAAATTTGCGATAATCGTATTTTTCAGCCATAAAATTGGGCGCGCGTCAAACGGGATGCGGAAATTCCAAGGTAAACTCGCAATACTTTCCGGCCTCGGAACGCACCGAGATTTTGCCTTCACATTCCTGCATGATGCGATAACAAATGCTCAACCCCATGCCCATGCCCTCGCCGACGTCCTTGGTGGTGTAGAACGGGTCAAAGATTTTGTCAATGTGCGCGGTGGGAATGCCCGGGCCGTTGTCGCGGACAACAAGGTAGCTGGTCTGCGGGGTTTCCCGCGCTTCAATCCAGATCGTGGGCGCTTCGCCATTGGCAAAAGCCTTGTGGCGCATCGCATCCAGTGAGTTTTGAATCAGGTTCACGAAGACGTGGATCAGTTTATTTTTGTTGGCGCGAACGGACAGGTGATCCGGCAGTTTGAGTTCAATGGCCGCCTGATCCTTCTTTTCACTGCTCAAAAATCGTAGCGCCGACGTGGCGACCTCTCCGACGTCAACGGTGTCCAAATGGTCGGTGGACGGATGGGTGAAAACGCGCAAGTCGGAGACGATGTTTTTAACGCGCTCGACGCCCGCTTCAACGTCCTGCAAAATTTCGGTGTATTCCTCCTGTTGTTCCGATGCGACGTGGCGCGTTTTCTTTTTCAATGTGAACAGACTGGTGGCGACAAAATTCAACGGGTTGTTGATCTCGTGGATAATGCCGGCGCTCATGCGGCCCAACGACGCCATTTTTTCCGATTGGATGAGTTGCGATTCGGCTTCGGTCAGTTTTTGGATGGTATCGGCCAGTTCCTTGTTTCGCGCATCGAGCTGCAAATTATTTTGTTGCAAGGAGCCTTGACTCTCGGACAGTTGGTGTCGCAGCGAAAATTCGTGGAAGCGCGATTTGCTGTGAAAATAACTGCCCGTGACCACAATGATGCCAGTCAAACTCAGAAAATAAAGGTTGTTTACGAGCGCACCCAAATTTTCATTGGTTGCTGTTTGAAATCCATCATGCGCAAAACTAGCCACCAAGTATAACACAATAACCAGCGTTGACGCGGCGAAGCTTTCCCAAAACGTCCAGTGCAACACGAAGGCCAATACGAGCAGCACCAGATTTAATCCAGCATAGTAGGGCGACCCAGCGCCTTCCGTTTTGGCGATCATCCAAGCGATGAACGAAGTCGGAATCATGAATAGAACAATGCCGAGAAAACGATAGTGACGCCGCCCCAGCTTGGTCAACAAGACGGCCAGAAAGGCGCCGATCAATACCGAACTAAGCAAGCGCGCTTGTAGAAAATGAAACTGCTCAGCGACGCGGGGATAGACGTAGCGATCCAGAATGAAACCGGCGGGCATCAAGATCATGCCGAGGACGCAGGCAATCTTGAAGTTGTTGATGGTCTCCTGCTGATCATAAGCGGCGAAGGCTTTTAGCAGCGATGTGTCGTTTGAGTGTGATTCAGCCATGAGCGGATTTGCGCACTTCGACGATCAAGTTAACCTCAGTATCATCTCGATAAACGCGGCAATCACTCGAGAGTGCCTCGGGTGGGATCAAGGCGCGTCCTTGTGTGGTGTCGCGATATATCAAATGCCAGTCCAGCAGAAATTCCAGCATATGCTGGAAAGGTTTGCAGGCTACAACATTGGTGATCAGCAAAAGCCCGTCCGGCGCGAGCCATCGGTAAAAGATACTCATCAGTTGGCGGCAGGTTTTATCCGTCAGATAATCGAAAAGTCCGGCACAGTAAATATAATCGTATTGCGCCGTGTCCGTTTGGGTTTGTGCGCGTCCGCTTTCCTTGAAAACCTGTTGGATGGATTTCTTGACGATTTGAATCCTGGTTTGCCGGGTGTGTTTCTGGCGGGCCTCTTCAAGCCGCTGACCGGTGTGAGCGACGGTTTCGTCGTTGAAGTCCCACAACGTGAATTCCGTATGATCGGACAACGCGCTTGCAGCCAGAAAAAGCTCAATTTCATGAGCCGGACCGCAACCCAAATTAAGCACCCGAACAGGACGGCGACGGCGTTCTCCTCGCAGGGCTTCCTCACCAAGCCGTGTGGTCAGATATTTGATGCGATTCCGATGGGCCTCGGCCGGCCATTGTTGGAGGAACCAACTGTTGAGCACCTGCGCGTAAAATGAATTCCCCTCCAACGGTTCACGTAGAATCATGTTCACCATTTCATAATCACCCGCGTAGCCCAGCGGTTTGTGAAACGTCCGATAGGCAAACGGCGAACACATTACCAACGAGTGTAATTGTTGCCGGACAAAACTCGCGTGCATCGGTCGCAGCGGTTCGCTGATGGTCGCCCCGATTGCCTCAAACCGCTCGTGCAGTGAGTTGAAGGCGCGGATCATTTTCTCACTGAGGCCGCGTAAATATGCCTGCACCTCGATTGGTTGGTGCGTCGAAGCTTTTAGTTTGAACCCCAGTTCCAACCGATCCATCCAGCGCGCAAAATCGCGCAAGAACATTTGGATGTCGGTCACGGCGATTTTGAATTCGGGAAAAATGCGATAGGATTTCTGCCAGGCGCTTAAGAATGCGTCAAAATCCAGATGCTTGCTTTCTTGCCGTGCGTCCACCGCCAACGCTTCTTTAACGAATCCGTTTTCCTCCAATTCGATGTCGCTTGTCAGCGTCATTCCCGAGCCTACCAACCCCGCAACCGTGCCCCGCCCGATGTAGATTACGGAATCTTCGACGGTGATTTTCAGTTCTGGTAGAACCTGGGAAACACGCAGGACAATGGACGGATCGTAAAATTCAGCGACAACACGAAAGCGCGTCAGCCGGGTGGCGGAAGCCGCAAACTCAATTCCATCTGAAGTTTTGCCGACGACCGCATGCGCTGAAATCTGGTTTGATTCTGTTGGCATTACGTTGAAACCTGCCGGTTGATTTGGCTGCGTGCCCGGCAGCCCTTCCTGATGACTATCTAACCGAAAATGACCGGCATACAAAGAGATATCAAATCTCGCGCCAATTTTAGCGCAAATACCGAGAACTTCACTTCAACGATGCCGCGAGCCACTTCGGCGATTTGGTTTCACTGGCATCTGGCCTGCTCTTTTGCTTCAGTCGTTCCAGTTGTGCCAGCCATCCAATAGTGTTGATGGCCGTGGCGGATGCCAATGCGAATTCCGTCGACGGGAGAGGATTGCAGATTCAATCTGCGGTAGTAACCCCTGTAAATATGAACATACTCTTTAACCAAGATCGCCGGCGGAATCGTGCGGCCTGCCCGTCCTGCTCCCGCGAATACCTGATCGGGTTCGGGCTTCTGCTTTCATGGCTGTTGGCAAGTTCGTCCGTTTCTGAGGGATTTCGAAATCCGCCGGCCGGCGCCTTTAATTTGGGCCGGGCGGGCGGACGAATTGCCCATGTTCAAGACGCTACCGCCGTAACTCACAACCCGGCTAATCTTGTTGCCGCAACCAATTATCAAGCCCAGGCGGTTCTGGGTTTGGTTTATATGAAAGTAGCGCATTCCTCAGCGGCCCCCGGACAATCAGCGCAAACAGAAAATCCGTGGAAGGTACTACCTGCAGCCTATTTCGCCACGCCGGTGTTGGATGATAAATGCGTATTTGGTTTGGGTCTCACCAGTCCGTACGGATTGAGCGTGGATTGGAATGAAACTGGTTCAAGCGCCTTTGCCGCGCCGGCTGGAACTTTGCGCTACACCTCTCCGCACTACACCGAGTTGATGACTTTGAATCTTAATCCAACCGTCGGCATCAAACTGACCGAAAGCATCTCCGTGGGCGTCGGTTTGGACATCATGTGGTCGCGGCTGACATTGAAACAGTTTTATCCGTGGGCAATTTTTCCTGGTAGCAGCGGAACGGAACCTGATGGTCTGCTGCGCGGTGAAGGTGATGGCTATGGGCACGGCGGAAATTTGGGCTTCACCTGGAAGATTACGCCGCGTCAAACCGTCGCGCTTACCTACCGCTCGCAAATGGATGTGGATTTTGATGGAGACACACAACTGAGCAACATCACCCCGACGGCGACTGCCTTTGGGGTGACCGGACGCAGCTTGTTTGCCTCGCGCCTGGCGTTTCCGAACATCGTAGCCGCAGGTTATGGATTGCAAGTCACCGATCGGCTACGTCTTGAAACAGATGTTGAATGGTTGCAATTCTCGCGGTTTAAGCGGTTGCCAATCAACATCGGCAACAACAATATTCTTCTTCCTGCGACCAGCCAAAGCGTTCAAGAGAATTGGCGCGATACTTTTACCATCGGCATCGCCGGCGATTATCGGCTTTCGGATAATTGGTCCGTTCGCGGTGGATATCAATACTATCAAAGCCCGGTTCCGGACTCGACTTTCTCGACTACTATTCCTGATGCTAATCAAAATGTGCTGACAGTCGGTCTGTCATATCATTCTGGTGCGCAAGCTGTTGAGCTTGGCTACGGGGCGGATTTTTACGATCGCCGTAATTTGGTTGGCAACCAAAATCCTGCTTTTGACGGCAAATATAAAATCACTGTGCATCTGTTTTCCTTGAGCTATCAATTGGCGTTCTAAAATTTGCGGGGTGTTGATTCAACTTGAGAAACGGACCGGATTTATCGCAGGCTGTGTCTGCTGTCATTCGGCTAAAATAGCTCAAAGGGGAGTCGAATGAGTGCAGAAGTAAAACGCGACCATGGCTGCCAGGTGCCAAATTCCGACCGCCAGGCCGGACGGGGAATTTAATCTCGTCACGGCGCTTCAAGCCTGTCTGTCGCCGGGTAACATCGTTATTGGATCGGCGGGAGAAGTTCTAACCTGCTCTTTGGAGGGCAGTGAATTTCTTAACCGGCTCGTCACCCCGGGCATGACGCTTGCCGTACTGCCTGCGGCATTAGCCGATTTGGTCGCCCAGGCAAAAACCGCGCGCGCGACCATCACCGTGCCAGTTTTGAAATTGCACAATTCGGAGGACGCAGCGCGTCAGTTTCATGCGACTGCCGTTTTTCTCGCTCTCAGTTCTGGAGAATCCATCGTCATCCTCAACTTGACGGATATCACCCGATTGGCTCACTGGCAAAAAAACCTCGAACAATTGGATCGGCTCGCCACGACGGGAACCCTGGCCGCCGGCATGGCGCACGAAATCAAGAACGCCTTCGTAGCGATCAAAACCTTCGTGGACTTGCTCGTCGAGCAGAATAAAAACGCGGAACTGACGGATTTGGTCCAACACGAACTGGCGCGCATCAACGCCATCGTCCGGCAATTACTCAAGACCGGCCCGGCGACGCCGGAACACGCACCCGTGCGGTTGCACGATGTCCTGGAGCACTCGCTGCTTATGGTGCGGCAGCAATTGAGCGACAAACTGATTTCGCTGCATCGCAGCTTTGCGGCCACATCCGATGTAGTACGAGGTGATCCGCACCAGTTGGAGCAGGTGTTCGTCAATTTGTTGTTGAACGCAGTGGACGCCACGGGAGCGAATGGTTCGCTGACCGTGCAAACGGAATTTCTTGCCGCGACGACCTCGGAAATTTCAGAGCCTAAATTTGCCGGCCGGCCACTCGTGCGCGTCAGCGTGGCGGATACCGGGACGGGGATCGCTCCCGACACACTGGCGCGAATGTTCGAGCCGTTCTTCACAACCAAGAGCCACGGGACGGGGCTGGGCTTGCTCATTTCGCAGCGCATTGTCGAGCAGCATCACGGCGCCATTCACGTCGAGAGCCAACCGAGCAAAGGCACGACCTTTCGGGTGATCCTGCCGTCCGGGCAACCGCAGGCGTGATCGCTCATGGGCCGTTATCGCCTCGCGCTGGTCAGCGATATTCATTATGCCGGGGTGCGGGAGCAGGCGGAGGGCGATGATTTTGAATATCGTGATCTCAAAAATCCGCTGCTGCGCTTTCTGATCCGACAATACCGCTGGCACGTCTGGCTGCGTCATCCCCTGCGGCAGAACGGCCAATTCGATCGGTTTCTGGCGGAAGTTCCTCCGGTGGATTATGCCATCGCCAATGGTGATTATTCCTGTGACACCGGCGCGGTCGGTTTGAGCGCCGCCGCCGCCCTGGAAAGCGCGCGGGAAAGCGTCGGCAAATTGCGGCAAAAGTTTGATGACCGTTTGCGTCTCAACTACGGCGATCATGAACTCGGCAAACTGCGACTCGTTGGCGCGGTGGGTGGTATGCGATTGGATAGTTGGCGGCGGGCGCGGGAGGATTTGCAAATGCCGCCGCTTTGGCGGCTGGAGTTGGGCCGTTACGTCTTGTTTAATTGCGTTTCCTCGTTGATCGCGCTCCCGGCTT
Source organism: Verrucomicrobiota bacterium (assembly GCA_039806955.1). GTDB lineage: Bacteria > Verrucomicrobiota > Verrucomicrobiia > Limisphaerales > JADLHS01 > JADLHS01. The sequence continues at coordinate 57,991 of JBDHQI010000015.1, forward strand.
TTGGTGCCGACACGCTGCCGAAAGAGCGGGCTGGATGGGAACAGTTGCGTGCCGAACATTTTGCCCAGGTGCGAGACGCTTTTGCCGGGCTGCAATCGGGGCAACGCGCGCTGTTTTTCTGTCACGACCCGACCGCATTGCCGTATCTCTGGCGGGATGAAGTTGTTCGCGCAAAACTTCCGTTTGTTGAACGCACGATCATTGGGCATCTCCACTCGAACTTCTATTTGCGCCTGAGTCGCGCGCTGGCCGGGATGCCGCCACTCAACTTTTGCGGCCATGCGGTTCGACGTTACAGCCGGGCGCTACGTGAGGCGCGCGGGTGGCGACCCTTCCGCGTATTATTGTGTCCTTCGCTCGCTGGAATTGAACTGCTCAAAGATGGCGGCTATTTCACGGTGGAGCTTGATGCGGCGGCGACGGTCCCGGCGCGGTTTCAATTTCATCCGGTTCCGCGTTAGTCGGATTACAGGGCGGGCGCAATCTTGCCATTGCCGTCATTCTGCGGCTTAATGGTTTCCGGACATGCGTTCAGGAAAACGGAAGAAGACATCCAATCAACCGGAGTTACCGATTGATGATCGAAAACCAGACAGGAATCTCGGGCCAACCGATGGAAACGGGCACCAACCGCTCGACACCAAAGCGGTCGAAACGATAACGCATCGTCCGTTTAATCCGAAGCAGGTCGCGGCGGGTTTGCATCGGCGGGTGGATCGTGGCTTTTTGGATTACGCCAGCTACGTCATCCGCGATCGCGCCATTCCGAATCTGGCGGATGGTTTGAAGCCGGTGCAGCGTCGCATTCTCTGGGCCATGCATCGAACCGACGATGGCCGCTTCACCAAGGTCGCCAATCTCGTCGGGGACACGATGAAATTTCATCCGCATGGCGATGCGTCCATCGGGGATGCGCTCGTGGTGCTGGCCAACAAGCGGTATCTCATCGAAGGCCAGGGTAACTTCGGCAATTTCCACACGGGGGATCCCGCCGCCGCCTCGCGCTACATTGAAGCGCGGCTGACCGGGCTGGCGCGCACGGAGTTGTTCAACGACGAGATCACCGAGTTGATTCCCAGTTACGACGGACGCAACCAGGAGCCGGTCGCGCTTCCGAGCAAACTGCCGCTTACGCTGATGCTGGGCGCGGAAGGCATTGCCGTTGGTTTGAGCGCGCGGATTCTGCCGCACAATTTCCCCGAACTGCTCGAAGCGCAGATTGCCATTCTCAAAAACCAGCCCTTCAAGTGCGTGCCGGATTTTCTGACCGGCGGGTTGATGGATCCGCGCGATTATCAGGATGGCAGGGGCAGCGTGAAAGTGCGGGCGCGCATCAAGTATCGGGACGATCACGCCGTCGTGATCACCGAAATTCCGCCGGGGACCACAACGGAATCACTCATCGCTTCCATTGAAGCCGCGTCGCAGAAGGGCAAGTTGAAGGTAAAAGCCATCAACGATTTCACCTCGGAAAACGTGGAAATTGAAATCAAATGCCCGGCGGGCGTGGATCAGGATCAATTGATGGATGCGCTGTATGCATTCACCGATTGCGAGGTGACCATTTCCAGCCGCATCGTGGTCATCCAGGACAATCGCCCGGTCGAACTGACGGTGAGCGAGGTGTTGCGCGCGAACACCGAGCAACTGGTGGCGCTCATCAAGCGCGAACTGGAACTGCGCGAGCAAAAACTGCAGGACGAACTGCATTACCGCACGCTGGAACGCATTTTCATCGAGGAACGCATCTACAAATTGATCGAAAAATGCAAAACCGCCGAGGCGGTGAAGGCCGCGGTGTACGAGGGCTTCAAGCCGTTCAAGAAGGAATTGTTGCGCGACCTCGTGGAGGCTGATGTCGAACGGTTGTTACAGGTGCGCATTCGCCGGATTTCGCTCTTCGATATCAACCAGCACCGCCAGGAAATGGAGCGGACCAAGGCGGACCTGGCGGAGACGCGGAAGCACCTGAAAAATCTCACCAAGTATGTCATCGGACATCTCGAGGCGTTGCTGGCGAAATATGGACCGCAGTATCCGCGGCTGACCACCAAGTCCGCCCGCCACGAGGAGATTGATACCAAGGCGGTCGCCTTCAAGGCGTTCAAGGTCGCATACGACCGTGAGAGCGGTTATGTGGGTTACAAGGTCAATGGCGAAGAGTTCAAAACGGAGTGTACGAAGTTCGACAAAATCCTCCTCGTGTTCAAGGACGGCACGTACAAAGTCACCGAACTGCCGGAGAAATTGTTTGTCGGGCCGGAACTGTTTTACTGCGGTCTGCCGGATCGCGAAGCCGTATTCACCTGCGCTTACACCGATCGCAAGGCGAGTTATCTGAAGCGCTTCAAGTTCGGCGGCACGATTCTAAACAAAGCGTATCTCTGCATTCCCGAGAAGTCGCGCATCTTGTTCTTTGAACCCGGAACGCCGAAAGTTTTGTACGTGCGCTACAAGCCCGCCCCGCATCAGAAGATCAATCAACAGACCTGTGATCCATCCCGGATCGAGGCGAAATCGGCCAAGACGCGGGGCCGGCAGATTTCGATCAAGGACATCAGCAGCGTGACCGCCAAACCCACGCGCGGCTGGGACGAAGCTGCCGCCACGACAGAAATTGTGTTCGCATAAAGTTGCCCGCCTCCATTGGATCCCTGTTTGAAAACCCTGGAACAGGATTGCGACCAAGTGCAAGCCCATCGTCAGGCTGTCAGGCTGTCGTCAGAAAGGGTCGTGGGCCGGGCCTTTGTCGCGGCGAGCGTGAACCCAAATGGCGAGCCGGAATTTGTGCGCGGTTAATGCACGGCTTGAGCGAAGGCTTGGGTGTCAAGACACCCATGTCCACCAGCAGACCTCACCGCGCCACTGATCCGGGTTGGCGCTTGATTGCCTGATCAAAATCTCTTGCGCGCTCATGGGTTGATGGTCGGTCAAACAACACCTTTGACAAATGGAACAGAACTTCAAGGCACCGGTACCGCGTTGAATACCTTCTTGATGATCGCATCGGTCGTCACCGCTTGCGCCTCGGCTTCGTAGGTCAGGATGATGCGATGGCGCAACACGTCCGGGCCGATGCTCTTTACGTCCTCGGGCGTGACGTAGGTGCGGCCTTGCAACAACGCCCACGCTTTGGCGGCGAGCGTCAGGAAGATGGTCGCCCGCGGTGACGCGCCAAACTGGATGTAATGCTTCACGTCCAGTTTGTATTTTTCCGGCCGCCGCGTGGCGAACACAACCTGCACGATGTAATCGCGCACTTTATCGTCCACATGAATTTGATCCACGAGTTTGCGCGCCTTGAGTATTTCGTCGAGGCCGACCACAGGTTTGACCGGCGTCTCGGGCGAAGTGAAGGCCATGCGATCCAGGATTTTTCGCTCTTCAGCTTCCGAAGGGTAATCAAGGATCACCTTGAACATGAAGCGGTCCACCTGCGCTTCGGGTAGCGGATACGTGCCTTCCTGATCAATCGGATTTTCCGTCGCGAGCACCAGGAACGGCGCCGGCAACGGCATAGTTTCGCCCCCGAGTGTCACCTGACGTTCCTGCATGGCTTCGAGCAGGGCGGACTGGACTTTGGCTGGCGCGCGATTGATTTCGTCGGCGAGCAGGAAGTTGGCGAACACCGGGCCACGCGTGGCGTGGTATTTCCCGTCCTGCGGACTGTAAATCAGCGTGCCCACGATATCGGCGGGCAGAAGGTCGGGCGTGAATTGGATGCGGCGGAAACTGGCCTGCACCGCCGCCGCGAGCGTGCGGACGGAAAGGGTTTTTGCCAGTCCGGGGACGCCTTCGAGCAAGACGTGTCCATTCGCCAGCAAGCCCACCAGCAGGCGATCCACCAACTGTTCCTGACCGACGATTACCCCGGCGATTTCCGTCCGGAGTTGTTTCACCCATGTGGCGACCGCCTGCGCCGGTTCGTGCAATGAAGAATTCATCCGCAGCACTTTAGAGGGCGAGCCGCACTGACTCAAGCGCCGGAAACACCAACTCCACGTCGCGACCGGGAAAAGACACGCGGCTTGCCCGGTTTCAGGACACTCTGAGCGCGGGATGACGAACCGTGCGTGTGAAAATTTGCGACGAAACCGCCACTTCGTTTTCTTCGCTGCCGCCGGGAAAATGGGCACGACACCTGCGTCGAAGCGCCGGTTATGGAGAAGTTGTACATTGCTTGCGAGCTGGGGGCACGCACGAGTCGGGTCATGTTGGGCTCCTTGGAACATAACACTCTCAAGCTCGGCGAACTGGCGCGTTTTGACAGTCCAATTCTGGAAGACAAAAAGGCGTTGCAGTGGAATATCCCGGAATTCTTTAACTACATTCTGCGCAGTCTGCTTGAAGTGGGCACGCAGGACGCGGATATCCACAGCATCAGTTGCCATTCGTGGGGCGCGGATTATCTCCTCTTTGACCGGCGCGAAACTCTCCTATCGCCCGTCTATCACCACTTGGATTCGCGCACGGAGAAAAACCGGGCGGCGGCCCTGCGGCACATTACTCCGGAAACCATTTATACCGAAACCAACTCTCCTCCCGACCCGCGGGCCACGCTGTTTCAACTGCAAACCGAATTGCCCAAACGGCTGAAACAAAGCGAGGTTCTATTGCTGGTGGCCGATGCGTTCAATCATTTACTTGGCGGGATTGCCTGCGCAGAAATGTCCCTGGCCAGCACGACACAATTATACACGCCGGTCAGCAAAACGTGGTCGCGCCGCTTGATCAACGACTTGCGTTTGCCCGGCCAGTTGTTTCCCGCGATTGTTCCGGCGGGCACCCGCCTGGGCGAATTAAAACCGGAAATCGCGCGCCAAACCCGGCTGGAAGGCACACAAGTCATCGCCACCAATTCGCATGAACTGGCGGCGTCATTGTCGAGTCTGCCGCTGAATCACGGCAGCGATTGGGCTTACGTGAAGATTGGTTCGGAAACCTTGATCGGCACCCAAATCAATGACCCCATCACCACCCCCGGCGATCAGGCCCGGCTCTACTCACATGCAACCTGCCTCGGTGGCACGACGAATCTTTACCGCCAACTTATCGGCCTTTCCATCTTCGACGCCTGTCGCAAATTCTGGCTCGAACGCGATCGCGAACTGTGCGACGATGTGTTGATGCATCTGGCCACGACCTCGCCCGCTTTTGAGGTGTTGATTGATCCAATGGATCCGCGCTTCGCCACGTCGGAAGACATGCCATTGAAGATTCAGGCTTATTGCCGGGAAACGGGTCAGGAAATTCCCCGCAAACCCGGACAAATCATCCGTTGCTTGCTGGAAAGCCTCGCACTGGCTTATCGCAAGGCCTTTCACGAACTCGAGGTGCTGACCGGGCGGAAGTTCGCCCGTATTTATCTTTTCGGCGCGGGAGAAAACACCCTGTTAAATCATTTCATCGTCAATGCGTTTCAAGTCCCGGCGATCATCGCTTCGCCCGATGCGGCGGCGGTTGGCAACGTCATCGTGCAGGCGTTGACGCTGCGGCACATTCCCTCCCTGGAAGCCGCGCATGAAATTCTTCGCAGCTCCTATAAAATCCAGGCAATTATTCCACACGAAGTGGACTGGGATACCCCGGCGCTCCGCCAATCCGAGCTGGCGGCGGCAACGGTGCTGGCGAACGCCTGACCCGCGGCTCACCCCCACAACTGCCGATCCAACGAACGCAGTTGAATGGCTTCGCTGACGTGATCAGTGGAGATTGGGGCCGCGCCCGCCAAATCGGCAATGGTGCGCGCCACCTTCAAAATCCGATCGTACGCCCGCGCGCTGAGATTGTATTCCGCCATGGCCATTTGCAGCAGTTCCTTCGTCGTTTCATCCAATCGGCAAAACTCCTTGATCTCCCGCGTCGCCATGCGCGCGTTGCAGGTGATTCCGTTTTTACGGATGAAGCGTTGCTGTTGAATTTCGCGGGCGGCTACCACCCGGGTCCGAATTTGCGCCGAGGTTTCACCGCTGCGCTCGCCGGTCATTTCGCGAAACTTAACCGGCGGCACTTCGACGTGGATATCAATCCGATCCAACAGCGGACCGGAAATGCGACCCAGATAATTTTGAATTTCGCGCGGTGAACTCCGGCTCTCATGCGGCATCTTGCCATCTGGCGTAGGATTCATCGCCGCCACCAGCATGAATTGGCTGGGAAAAGTCATCACGCCTGCCGCCCGGGAAATCGTCACGCGTCCTTCTTCCAACGGTTGCCGCAATGTTTCCAACACGCTCCGTTTGAATTCGGGCAGTTCATCCAAAAACAACACGCCGTGATGTGCCAGGGAGATTTCGCCGGGGGTCGGATTAATGTTACCCCCCAACAGACCGGCGTCGCTCGCGGTGTGATGCGGCGCACGGAACGGTCGTCGCGTCAGCAATCCTTCTCCGGTCGGCAACAAACCTACGATGCTGTGAATCTTGGTCGCCTCCAACGCTTCCGCCAGCGTCAACGGCGGCAAAATGGTCGCCAGTCGTTTGGCCAGCATGGACTTGCCCGTGCCCGGCGGACCAATCAGCAGCACGTTATGACCGCCCGCCGCCGCGATTTCCAGCGCGCGCTTGACCGATTCCTGTCCCTTCACCTCGGCAAAGTCCACGTCGTCATCACGAGGTTGATCGAAAACATCCCGTAGATTTACTCGCACCGGCTTGAGGGTGATCAAGCCTTCGAGAAAATTGGTGGCTTCACGCAAATTCTGAATCGGGATGACCTGTAACCCCGTCACCACGGCGGCTTCCGCGGCGTTCTCCATCGGCACCAACACGCCCGCCTTGCCTTCCTGTTGCGCGCGAAGGGCGATCGGCAAAACCCCCTTGCAGGGCCGCACCGCGCCAGTCAACGCCAGCTCGCCCACGCACATGAAATTATCCAACTGATCCGTCTCGATCTGCTCGCTGGCGGCCAACATTCCAAGCGCAATCGGCAGATCGAAACTCGGACCTTCCTTGCGCACGCTGGCGGGTGCCAGATTGATCGTGGTTCGACCATAGGAAACTTTGAAGCCGGAACTGGTCAGCGCCGTGGTGACGCGGTCTTGCGATTCTCGCACGGCCGCATCCGGCAGACCCACAATCACAATGCGTGTATCCCCAAATCCGGCACTGACTTCCACTTCGACGGGGAAGGCTTCAATGCCGTTGACGGCGGCGGACCAAACCCGGGCTAACATACGCCGCATCTTCCCGAACCGCGTCGGGAAGCGCAACCGCATTTTCCCGCAGTTCGGCGCCGGCTGGCTCAAATCCTGGAAGCGTGCCGCCTCGGATCACGTTGCAGCACTGCGTTTCAAATGTACAATTGTCGCGCCCCACCCACCGCAGGATTCATTTGCCAGATGAAATTCCGCGACGTGTGGATGGCGCCGCAACAGATGATGGACCGTCTGGCGCAGTTGCCCCGTGCCCTTGCCGTGGATGATGCGCACACGAAAAATGCCGCGCCCCAGACATTCCGCCAGATAATCCGGCACCAGGGATTTCACTTCGCGAGGTTGAAACGTGTGCAGGTCCAACACCCCGTCAATCGGCAGTTGCAGCGGTTCGTCGTCCACCCCGCCACCTTACTAAGCCGCGCCGGTATTGCACCCGTAATTCTTGGCACGGGTGGCGGTCGCGTTTTCAGAATCCGCCTGGAATTACCTCGCGCTTGCGTGGCGGGACATCTCCGCCAAACTGGATTGGTGAAGGTCGAATTGATCAATACCGGCAGCGAATTACTGCTGGGGCAGGTGCTCAACACGCACCAACAATGGTTGGGACGACGATTGGTCGGGCTCGGTTATATCATCTCCCATCAAGTCGCCGTGCCGGATACTGCCGCGGAAATTGAAATGGCCGTGAAAGCAGCTTTGACCCGCGCCGATCTGATCATCACCACCGGCGGATTGGGTCCCACCTCGGATGATCTCACCCGAGAATTGATCGCGCGGCTGCTGGGCCGGAAACTTTACGAAGATGTTGCCATCCTTCAGCACCTTCAGAGTTTCTTCGCGCAGCGCCAGCGCCCCTTGCCCGCCAGCACGCGCGTGCAAGCGCTGGTTCCGGAAGGCGCCACGGTCCTGCCCAATCTTCATGGCACGGCCCCTGGCCTGGCGCTCAAACTCGCGCCGCTGCCGCAACATCCCGCGCGCTGGCTCATCATGCTGCCCGGACCGCCCCGCGAGTTGCATCCCATGTTTGATCTTTCCGTGGTGCCGCTGTTGCAACGGGAGTTGCCCTCGGCAGCCGGCTTTGTTTGTCACACGTTGCGCACGGTGGGGCTGGGTGAGTCGCAGGTTGCCGAACGCATTGATGCGCGATTGCAAACGGCCATCGCTCAAGGTTTGGAACTGGGTTACTGCGCGCACATCGGCGCCGTGGATGTGCGGTTTATCGCCAGAGGCGCAACCGCGAATGAGCTGGTTCGCGCCGCCGAGGCCATTGTTCACGAGGAATTACGCGGTCACATTTTCACCGCGGCGGACGAAAGCCTGGAAGCGGTCATTGTGCGTTTGTTGACCGAGCGACGCCAAACCCTGGCGCTCGCCGAATCTTGTACCGGCGGCGGTTTGGCAAACCGCATCACCAACGTACCTGGTGCTTCGGCGGTATTGCTCGCCAGCCTCGTCACCTATGCCAACATTGCGAAGCGGAAATTTCTCGGCGTGCGCGACGCGTCGTTGCAGACCTACGGCGCGGTTAGTGAAGTCGTGGCGCGGGAGATGGCCGAAGGCGCGCGCCGCGAGACGGGCGCGGATTATGCCCTGTCGGTTACCGGGATTGCGGGACCGGGCGGCGGCAGTGCGGCCAAACCAGTCGGGACGGTGTTTGTCGGCTTTGCTTCCGCATCGGAAAATTTCGTCCGGCAGCAATTCAATCCGTTCGACCGCGAAACCTTCAAACAAGTGACCGGCACGCAAGCCTTGGAAATTTTGCGCCGGAAGATTCTGCAACTGGAATAGAAGCGTCGCCGGCCCAATGCACCCGCATCTTGAAGTGCGGTGACACGCGCCGTCCATGACATTCCTAATCTCAGCCTCACTAAATTCATCGATGAAGCCCAAGTGACGAAGGATGGCCGAGAGGAACCTCAACAATCATTCCCTCTTCCAGAACGACATTTGTGTCCGTTGTTCCGCATCACACCAAGCGGCGGCGTTCGTTTAGCATCAGACCATAGCGAAACTTGTTCCCACGCGAGGTGGTGACAAGAATATGCGATCGGGCTGAAAACTCAGTGAACCCACCAGCCTCAAGAATCGCTTCCAGCAAAGTGGTCCCTTGTGGCAGCTCAAAAACGCCGGGCTGAATAACTTGGCCGCTAACCCGGACGGTTATCGTTTTACTCGGATCAAGATCATTGGTGCGCAGCGCACGATACGTCTGCTCGGGACCAAACCTCGAGGCCAACATTTTAAGTGTCTTGGTTGACTTCGTCTGCAAGGCGGACTGACATCCGGCGCATAATGCCAGCCCGATCAAAAGGGCAATGATGGCTTTCATGTTGTGGTGAAACTTGGACTTTCGATCCCGCCAATGTGTTCAATAACAAAAAATCGTCAGCTTTTTCGGGCCGTGCGCGCCGAGCACCAGGATGCGTTCGATGTCGCCCGTTCGGCTCGCGCCGGTGATGAAGGAAATCATGCTGGGGTATTGATCCCCAAATCTTTTCTGTACCAACTGCATGGCCGCTGGTAAATCCGGCACCATTTGCTCGCGGCGCGCGAGTACCACATGATGCGGCGGCAGACAGGTCAATGCCCGGCCGCCGGCGGTGCGACTGGTTACCAGTACCGTGCCGGTCTGCGCCACCAAGGCGTCACATTCCGTGATCCCGACATCGCACTGCTCCAGCTCATGTTTTTCGCTGTTTTCCTCGGTAATCATCAAGGGCAATCCCAGACTCCGCGCCTGCGGCTCGGCCAGTGAGCCGCGGTGCGTCGCCACGCGCTGCCACTTTTCCGAGTCTCGCAGCGCGCGCAGTTCCGCCGTCACTTCGCCCAAATCCTTGGCGCGTTTGAAGGTGGCGCGCAGGTCGGTCGCGTTCTTCGCGAACAGCTCGAATAACTCCGATTCGGATTTTCCAACCGGCGGCATGACGTGCCGTTGTTCTTCGATGGTGGGTAACCCACGACCGTGCCGCGCGGGCGCTTGCAACTTCAACGCCTCTTTGAGGCGGGCGAAAATGTTATCGCGTTCACTCATGCGCGCCTTGTTCTTTCCACCACTCGCGAAAGCTCTGCCGGGCGAGGGGCGGCAAATCACGGGTCTTGGTCCAGGCGCGCATCGGGTCCAGCACCCCGCCTTTCACCGGACCATGAAAGACCTGCGCGAAACGTCCGAGTTTGGTGGTCAGTTTCCAGAGCCTGGGACGCGCGGCGATGGCGCCGTAAATTTTGAAAAGCTGTCGCTGCGTCCAGCTCGGTTTGCCAGTCTTGGGCGCGGATGCGTTGCGCCGGTTGCGCAGCAAATGATGATGGATGTCAATGCCCACCGGACACGTTTCGGTACAGGCGCCGCACAGCGAGGACGCGTAGCTGAGATGTTTCCAATCCTGCAGGTCGCGCAAGTGCGGGGTGATCACCGAACCGATCGGCCCGCCATAGACCGTGCCGTAAGTGTGGCCGCCGACATTGCGATAAACCGGGCAAACATTCAGACACGCGCCGCAGCGGATACAGCCCAGCGCATCACGTTGCTCGACATCGGCCAGCACCAATGTCCGGCGGTTGTCCAGCAGCACCACATGGAACTCCTCCGGCCCGTCCGCCTCATCGGCCTGGCGCGGGCCGCCATACATCGTGTTGTAACAGGTCAACGCCTGCCCGGTGCCCATGACCGCCAGCATCGGAAGAAACAACGCCAGATCCTCGTAACGTGGCAGAACTTTCTCGATGCCCAGCAACGTGATCATCGTTTTAGGTAACGCCGCCGTGAGTCGCGCGTTGCCTTCGTTCTCAGTGATGGAAATCATTCCCGTCTCAGCAATGGCGTAATTGGCCCCGGTGATGCCGACGTCGGCTTGAATGTATTTCTTCCGCAGTTGTCGGCGGGCCACCATCGTCAACTCCTCTGGATCATTTGAAGGCGCATCATGCAGTTTTTTCTCGAAGACGTCCTTGATCTCGTCGCGCGTCAGGTGCATCGCGGGGAAGACCAGATGATACGGCGGCTCGCCACGTAATTGCACAATGAACTCGCCCAGGTCCGATTCCACCACCTCGACACCCGCCCGTTCCAGCGCGCCATTAAGGTGGATTTCCTCAGAGGTCATGGATTTCGACTTCACGACGACCTTGGCGTTCTTTGCCTTCAGAATATCGAGGATGATTACACACGCCTGCGCGCTGGTGCTGGCCCAATGCACTTTCGTGCCGCGCGCTTCGAGCTGCTGGGTGAAGCGGGTGAGATGCGCGTCCAGTCCATTGACCGCCTCGTATTTGGTCCGCGCCGCGAGGGTTCGCGCGCCTTCCCAATCTTGAAACCAGCGCTTCCGTTGGTCGCGCACCACTTCGTATTTGCCCATCGCGGTCTGGATGGTGGCGCGATGGCGCAAATCTGCGGCCATGCGTTTCGCGTCCGCTTTGAATTGAGCGGCCGGGGCGCTCATGTTTGTGCCAGCACCTCCGCCAAATGCAGGGTCTTGATGGGTTTGCGTTGTCGGTCTGCCAGACCTTGAATCTGCATCAGGCAACTGGAATCACATGAAACCACGTATTCCGCCTGGGTGTCCAGGGCGCTGGCGCATTTCACCTCCGCCATGGCGGTGGAGATTGCCGGAAACTTCACTGAAAAGGTCCCGCCAAAACCGCAGCAGATTTCCGCTGCGCCCATTTCGACCAACTCCAGCCCCTGCACCTTGGCGAGCAATTCGCGTGGAGGTCGTTTGTTATGCAGTTCGCGCAATCCGTGGCAACCATCGTGAAAGGTGACCTTGTGCGGAAACCGCGCGCCCACATCGGTCACCCCCAGTTTGTTGACCAGAAAACTGGAAAACTCCCACACCTTGGGCGCGAATTCCCGGGTCAGGGCGGCATGTTCCGTTTTTGTGAACAACTCCTGGTAAAACACCTTCATCATCGCGCTGCACGAACCGCTCAGGACGACGATTGCCTCCGCCTCCCGCAGCGTTTGCATGACTTGCAACGGGAGGTCGCGACATTCATTGCCCCAGTAACCGGTATTGAACGCCGGCTGCCCGCAACACGCCGGTCCCTCGGGCACAACCACCCGGTGCCCCAACCGTTCGAACAGGCGCACCGCACTGATCGCCACCTGTGGAAACAGCAAATCCACAAAGCATGGAACGAACAAGGTAACGGTCATGGCAACCTCATCATGCGCCTCTTGGCCAGGATTTCGAGAAGATTTTCCAGATGACAGACTTGAAGGGGGCAATTGGGGCCACCCCGACATTCTCAAGGAATGTCATGTGAATGATTGTGGGCAGCAGTCTGCGGAAAAAGGACCATGGAGGTTCGGCTTCTATGGAGTCGCAATCAGGATGGCGTCGCCATCGTGTGTTTCATCCGAAACCATTTGCGTTCGACGAACTTGAGGCAACGTGCTTTTTTCTGGGAATTATAATTACTCTTGACGGTCTGTGAAGTTGCTGTTGGAATCACTCCAGTTTCAAGTCATAACGCGCGCTGGTTCTGGGCGGGCCGAATGCTTGGGGTAAAAAATCAAACTTAATCCACTAAAACCATGAAACTTCGCCAAATGATTCGTATTCTTAGGTGGCCCGGTCGGCTCGGTGCCGGCTTGGTCGCGTCTATTTGTCTCTTGGGCCAGGCCGTTATTGGCCAAACCATTCCCAATCCCAGCTTTGAAGCCGACACCTTTACCGTTTTTCCCGGTTATATCAGCGGGAATGGGCCAATCACGGGTTGGGTGGGCAATCCTGAGGAGCGGGTGGGATTAAACCCCGCGGGTGGTAGTCCGTTTGCCAATAACGGAACGATTCCCGATGGCAATAACGTGGCGTTTATCCAGTCCAACGCCACCGAGCCGAGCATCCCAACGAAGCTCAGCACGACCATTAGCGGTCTGAGCGTCGGCACGACCTACAAGGTGACCTTTCGTGCCAATGGTCGGAACCGGACTGCCGACGTGCCGTACTTAAAGGTTTATATTGACGATATTTCAGTTTTGCTGCCGGGATTACCAGGATACTGGCCGGATGGGTTTATCCCAGGAGTAGTGGGCGGGGTCGCTGGTTATTGGTATGTTGCGTTCGAGTTTACGGCCAATGCCGCGACTGCGGAACTCTCGCTCGTAAATGACGCGGTGGGCGACCACACGGTGGTGGTTGACGATTTTAAGATTACCCCCAGCACCCAGCGTTGGTCGGTTGGGGCGTGGAACTGGGACGGCGATTCGGGAATAGATCCGGATTATGTTTACACGCACGCTTACAGCTTTGGCAGCAGTGAAGACACAACCGTTAATGATGTCAATTTTACCGGGGTGGGTGGAGCGAATCCTGCGGTGGCGGGACAATTTTCCACCACTTTGCTGGGGAGTGTCTATAACGGTGATGTAAACGGACCGACGGTGGGCGGTGGTGGTGGAGAGATACTGGGCCGTGATTTTTTGTATAGCAGCGCGGTCGCCGCTGGTTCTTATGAGAGTATTACCCTCCAGGGGCTCTCACCGGGGACAGAGTATCTCCTGAGCGTTTTTTCGGTGGGCTGGGAGAACGCTTCCGAGACGGCCCGTTGGGCGACGTGCAGCATGGGCGATGATTATCTGACATTCAACCAGGACCAATTTGGCAACGATGTGGGCATTCGGCTTTCCTATCGTTACACGGCTGATGCCAGCGGTAACGCGACGTTCCGAATTGCCCCCTTCCAGGCGAATAACGTGAGTATTCACGTTTATGGTTTTGCGAATCGCGAAACGACGCCACGTCCAGCAGCCCCGGTGATTACTGCGCATCCGAAGAGCACGATCGTTTCTCCAGGTCTTTCTGTGAGCTTCAAAGTCACAGCTTCGGCGGTGCCTTTGCCGACTTATCAATGGCGCTGGAATGGGAACAATCTTCCCGGAGAAATCAACAATACCTTGGTGGTGAATTCGGTTTCTGCCGCCAACGCCGGACTCTATGATGTGGTGGTGGCGAACTCGGTTGGCTCAGTCACCAGTCAGGTGGCCCAGCTGACGGTGGGCGCGATTAACATTATCAATCCAAGTTTCGAAGAGGATGAGTTTTATATTTGGCCGGGTTACCTTCATAATCCCACCTTCGGCGATAACGCCGTATCAATCATCGGCTGGAATTCTCTCGACGATCACGGCATTAACCCTGTGCGGCCACCAGATGGGCGTAGCCCCTTCGGAGATAACGGAGCCATTCCACAGGGAAGCCAGATCGCTTTCATGCAGGGGAATGGTGAGCTGAGTCAAACCTTGAGCGGTTTCACGGTGGGCGGTCACTATTATGTGCATTATTATGAAAACGCTCGTTCTCAGGTCACCCGCCCCGGAATGGAGGTCAAGGTGAATGGTGATGCCGTCGTTCCATTACATTTGCTGGCTCCGGTCGGGGGCGGCAATCCTTATCGAGAAGTTTCCAGTGCCATGTTTGCGGCCACGGCCACGGATTTAAATTTGGCGTTCATTAAAAGCGCTCCAGAAGCCGGAGATTGTACCGCGTTGATTGACAATGTGGCGATCATTCAAGTGGCGCCGGGAACGCCGCCCAGCCTTAGTTCACAGCCGCAATCCGTATCGGTGGTGCCGGGCAGTGCGGTGAGTTTCAGCACCGTCGCGCAGGGTAGTTTGCCCTTAAGCTATCAATGGTATCGTGACGGCACCGCACTTTCCGGCGAAACGAATCCAGAATTGTCTATCTCCGCTGTCGGAGTCGGTGATATAGGCGATTACACAGTCGTAGTGGCAAACAGCTCCGGCTCGGTGACCAGCGTCGCGGCAGAGCTGGCCTTGGTGCAACCAATTTATTCGCTGCGCAGTACCGGCATTGGCGCTGACGGGTTACCGCAGGCGAACGGGATTGTTACTCCCTTTTGGGTCTTGACGGAAAATCCGGACAGCGGCTCCGCCGATGTCTTTGTGGCCAATGATGATCAATTTCCCATTTCGACCGGAAACTGGCTGGCCAGTAGCGCTGCGTCAAAATGGGTCGCCCCTCGGGCCACAGCTGGCGATGCTGATATCCCCGTGGGAAATTATCGGTATCGTACTACCTTCGATCTGAGTGGTCGCGATACGAGCACCGTGGTGATCAACGGACGCTGGAGCACGGATAACACCGGCGTGGCCGTGTATGTCAACGACCAACAAGTAAATGTGCCCTTAAGCACTGGATTCGCTGCCTGGACCGCCTTCACGATTACCAGCGGCGACGTTCCGTTCATTGCAGGAAACAACACGATGGATTTTGTGGTGGCTAACATTGGAGAGGCTGGTCCATCCGGATTACGGGTTGAATTCACCCAAACGAGCACGAAAGTGCTGCCGGGGTTGCCGGCCAGCATTGTAAGCCAACCGCAAGGCGTCCAAGCGGTTGAAGGTGACAATGTGGTGTTGAAGGTGATTGCCGGCGGTTCGTTGCCCTTCAGTTATCAGTGGCGCAAAGACGGTCAGGACTTGGTCGGAGAAACCCAGGACACCTTGACACTGGTCGGAGTGACTGGAGCGGCTACGGGAGCCTACACGGTTCACGTTTCCAATCCGTGGGGCGACGAGACTAGCAGCGAGGCTTACGTTGACGTGGCTTTTCAGGTCATCCCGGGTATTTTTGGCACGGGCGTGGATGCCAATGGAGCGTTGTTGGGCGATGGGGCGGTAGATCCGCATTACGTGCTTTCGGCCAGTGCTGATGGGAACTTCCCCGGACCGGACGCAGTCTGCATCACGAACGTCTGGCCGATTGCGCCCGCTGGTCCGTGGCTGGCCAATGGCCCGAGTTCCCGTTGGATTGGCGCCTCCTCCAATCAACGCCAGGACATTGATCCGTCGTCTGGCAATCTGCCAGGCCTTTATACATACCAGACGACTTTTGATCTGACTGGTTACGATCTGAGCAAGGTCCGGGTGATTGGCGGGGTCGCGGCAGATAACGCGGTCAACGACGTGTTGCTCAACGGAGTCAGCACGGGAGTCACGGTGGCTGGCTTTGGTGGACTGAACAGCTTCACGTTCAGTAGCGGCTTGGTGGCGGGTGTAAACACGGTTGATTTCATTCTGGAGAATGCGCTGACGGGTGGCACCGATCCCAATACACCCAACCCGGCTGGTTTGCGGGTGGACCTGCGGGGATTGCTGGACATCCGGACCAGTCTGCCCGAGGTCACTCTCGCGGTGGGAGCGAGTGGGAATAATCTAACCATCTCGTGGTCCCCCATTCGTCCTAATCAGAAATTGCAATGGGCGCCGAGCGTCACCGGGCCGTGGACAGAAATTACCGGGGCAACCAGCCCATATCAGACAACGTCCACCGGAACGCAGCGTTTCTTCCGAATCGCGCAGTAGCGGTCGGGCCGACGCGAACCGTAGTCAAACGCCGGGAGCGTGTGAATGCTCCCGGCTGTTTTTGTCCCTGCTCGCTGGAGGGTGTTCCTGAGAATTGCGAGGGGCGCCGGTGGTTTGAGGTCGGACGACTTGTAATTTGCGGTCGTTTGAGGAAGTCTAGGAAGTCGAATTCATGAGGCAGCAATTTAAGATGAAACGCTTTTCGCCACTGGCGCAAAGCTTACTAGACGCCCGCCCCCGGCAAAAACAAGCCGGCGCCGGCAAACCATCGCAATGGGCCGCGCTCCGGATGCTCTTGATTTTTCTCGGCGCTACCGCTTCAACCGCGCTGCGCGCGGACAGCGTCGTGGTCTTCAATGAAATCATGTACCACCCGCCTGCCAACGAGGCGATGATGGAATGGGTGGAGCTGCACAATCAAATGGCGGTGAATGTGGACCTATCCCGGTGGTCATTGAGCGGCGGAATTGATTTCACGTTTCCGGAAGGCACGGTCATTCCTGGAAAAGGTTATCTGGTCATCGCGTCGTCACCGGCGGACTTGATGGCGGCAACCGGTTTGACGAACGTGCTGGGCCCGTTCAGCGGCCGCCTCTCCAACAGCGGTGAGAAGTTGGAGCTGCGCAACAATAATCGTCGGTTGATGGATGCGATCACATATGGCGTGGATGGTGACTGGCCGGTTGGACCAGATGATGCGGGAGTATCGCTGGCCAAACTCAACGAAAACGGCGCCAGTGAGCAGGCTTCCAACTGGGCGATGAGTGCTCTGGTCGGCGGCACGCCCGGGCGGCGCAATTTTGTCTCCACGCCTTACGAGGTCACCAGCATCACGACGCTCCAACTGGATTCCGTCTGGAAGTATGAGGCTTCGGGAGTTGATTTGGGCCCGGCTTGGCGGGAGGCGGATTTCGATGATGCCGGCTGGTCATCGGGCGCGGGGCTTTTCAAAGCCGGAAACATCAGCGTGCCCATTGGTGATCCCGAACCGATCCCCACGGTTTTTAGCAGTGGGATAGGTGCTGATGGCGCGGTGTTATCGCCCGGCGCGGCCGATCCGCACTATCAACTGACCCAATCGGCGCAGAGCACTCCGCCGCCACCCGCGATTGCTGCCACGGTCATCCAAAACCATCCCGCGTGGTTGGCCAACGATCTGTTATCGAGCTGGATTGGCCCCGTGAATCCAGGCACCGAGAATGTTGCGGCGGGCAATTACAACTACCGCACCACATTTTCTCTCGCGGGCTTCGATCCCACCTCGGCCAGCTTGACGCTCAAGCTGGGCGTGGACAACCGACTGACGGGACTCCAACTGAATGGAGTATCCACCGGCATCACCTTTGAAGGCTTCGCTTCGTTAAGCGGCAATTTCAGTCTTCCGAATGGTTTTGTGGCCGGAGATAACACGCTGGATTTTCTTACGGTCAACGATGGGGACAGTCCGAATCCGGCCGGGTTGCGGGTGCAGTTGACGGGTACCGCGCGGCGTCAAATGGTCAGCAACACCCCGCTGCCGGACGAGCGAACCAACTACTACTTTCGCACCCAATTCGTTTTGCCGGGCGCGCCACATCTATCCAGTGTGCGGCTTCGCCCAGTGGTTGCCGATGGCGCCGTGTTTTATCTGAACGGCACCGAAGTGTTGCGCTGGAATATGCCCGCCGGCCCCATCACCGCCGGGACGCTGGCCGTGTCCAATGTGCCGAATCCCACGGTGTTGGGACCGTTTCAACTGTTGAACACGGCCTTGGTTGCGGGGGCGAATGTGTTGGCCGTGGAATTGCACTCCGCCTCCGGCAATCTTGTGGATGCGCTGTTCGGTGCGGAATTGGAACTGACCACCACCAATCTGCTCGCGCCGCCACCCTTGCCTGTGGCGTTTAATGAATTGAGTTCCCCCACCAACGGGGCGTTTTGGCTGGAGTTGATCAACTCCGGCGCCGCGCCGGTGGATCTGGTGGGTTGCATTTTGTCCCTGCGCGGTAAAGGCGCTCCCGCGGATTACGTTTTTCCCGCGCAAACTCTGGCGGCGGGACAACTGTTGTCATTAACGCAAGCCACGTTGGGTTTTGCGGCGCAACCGGATCAGCGCCTTATTTTGTATCGGCCCAATGGCATCGGAGTGCTGGATGCGGTGGTGGTGAAGGAGCCGGCGCGCGCCCGCTGGCCGGACGCCACCGGGCGTTGGTGGTTTCCCACTACGCTGACCCCGGGCGTTTCAAACCATTTTGAATTTCGCGACGAGGTGGTCATCAACGAGATCATGTATCATCCCCCGATGTTGCCACCCACGCCGACCACTTACGCCACCAACATTCTCCTGAGTATCACCAATACCTGGAAGTATAACGCTCAAGGCTCCGATCTCGGCAGCACCTGGCGCTCGCCCAGTTACAACGATGGCTCGTGGCCCGAAGGTCGGGCGTTGTTCTATAACACCAGCTCGGTTTTGCCAGCGGAGAAAAATACCGAACTGCCGCTGGTTGACGCGTTGAATCGCCGGATCATCACGTGGTATTTCCGCACTTCATTCGTGTTCTCTGGGGGCACCAATGACGGGCAGTTGACGTTCAACTCCATCGTGGATGATGGCGCAGTATATTATCTCAACGGAGTCGAGATTCACCGGCAGAATATGCCCGCCGGATCAATCAGTTATTCGACCCTGGCCAGCGCCGGCGTGGCGACTCCCGCCTACAGCGGTCCGTTTACCGTGCCAGTTTTTAATCTGAACGTCGGTACCAACGTGCTGGCCGTGGAGGTGCATCAATTCACCACCAACCCGATTGCCGCCGACATGGCGTTTGGGGTGGAGGTCAGTAATTACGGATTTCAATCCCCCGCGCTCCCAGCGCAAGAAGGTCCTGATTCCTGGGTGGAATTGTTCAACCGCAGCGCCAACGCCGTGGACCTCACCGGCTGGCGATTGGATGAAGGCATTGATTTTAGGTTTGCTGCGGGAACCGTTCTTCCGGCCAACGGCTATCTAGTGGTGGCCAAGGACGTAAGCTTCATGCAATCCAACTATCCGGGGATCACAGTGGTCGGTCCGTACACCAACAAGCTGTCGCGCAGCAGTGATTATCTGGTGTTGAAAGATGCGGCGAACAATCCAGCGGATGAAGTTCATTATTTTGACGGTGGCCGCTGGCCCGGCAACGCCGATGGCGGTGGCAGCAGTCTGGAATTGCGCGATCCTTGGGCGGATAATTCCCAACCTGAAGCCTGGGCTGCGAGCGACGAGACGGGCCGTTCCCAGTGGCACACCTACTCATATCGCGGGGTGGCGCAAAACATCCTCGGTCCGACGTTGTGGAACGAATTTGTACTCGGCTTATTGGACGAGGGCGAGTGCCTTATTGATGATCTGCACGTCATTGAGTCGCCCGATACCGCACCGGTCGAGTTGTTGCAAAACGGCTCGTTCGAGACGGGCCTGAGTGCGTGGCGCGCGTTGGGCAATCACGGCGCGAGCGCTGTCATTGTGGACCCGGATAACGCGGGGAACCACGTCCTGCATCTCAAGGCCGCCGGCCCCACCGGCCACATGCACAATCATTTGGAGACTACTTATGCCGACGGAAAGTCCGTCGTGAATGGACGGCAGTATGAAATTTCCTTCCGCGCCAAATGGCTCGCGGGCAATAACCGCCTGAATACCCGGCTTTATTTTAATCGCGTTGCCAAAACCACCGCGTTACCGACCCCTCGATGGCGCGGCACACCCGGTGCGGTTAACTCCACGCACACGCCGAATTTGGAACCCACTTTTGCCGCGTTCCAGCATCACCCTGTGATACCCGCCCCCAATCAATCCGTCACAGTGACGGCGGATGTTTTCGATCCGCACGGCGTCACCAATGTCACCCTCTATTGGTCGGCCAGTGGCGGCAGTTGGCAGACGGAAAACATGACCTTTACGGGCCACGCCTCGACGCCCAATTACGCCACTTATTCGGGGCTGATCCCGGGTCAGGCGGCGAACACGATGGTGCAATTTTTCGTGCAAGCCACGGATGGGTTGGGCGCGGTCGCCACCTTCCCGGCAGGCGGCACCAACTCGCGCGCTTTGTATCGGGTGGATAACGGTCAGCCGCTGATGACGCAGCTTCATCGGTTGCGCTTATTGCTGACGCCGGCGGATGTGGCGCGGCTGCACGCCTCCACCAATGTCATGAGCAACGACCGGACAGGGTTAACCGTGGTGTATGACGAACAGGAAGTTTTTTACGATGTCGGCATGCACCTGCAAGGCAGTGAGCGCGGCCGGGACGCTTCTTCGCGAGTGGGTTTTACAATTAGTTTTGATGCGGAGCATCTGTTTCGCGGCACGCAGAAGAGTCTGGTCATTGATCGCTCTGGAGGATATTCGGGCCGCGGCGGGAAACACGACGAGATTTTGCTCTGGCACGCGGTCAACCACGCTGGCGGCGGTTTGCTGGGTATCGAGTGCGATTTGGTGCAGGTCTTTGCGCCGCGCAGCTCGGAGGACGGCACAGGGTTGTTGCGGATGCAGGCTTTTAACAACGATTACTTTGAAAGCCAGTTTGCCAATGGCGACGATGGCCAACGCTACATGCTGGAGTTGATTTATTATCCGACCACCACGGCCACCCCTGGCAACCCGCAATCGCCCAAACTGCCGCAGCCCGATGACGTGTTGAATGTTGACTATCAGGACTGGGGCAACGACCAGGAGAATTACCGCTGGATTTTCAGTCAGGAAAATCATTCCGATCTCGACGATTACAGTCAAATCATCGCGCTCAACCAGGCGTTCAGTTTGAGCGGCGCGACATTTGAAAATCAAATGCGGCAACTGACCGACGCGGATGAATGGATGCGCACGCTGGCGTTCAAGGCGCTGAACGGCGATGGGGATACGTTCACGGCCGGATTGAATCACAACTGGAAGACGTATTTTCGCCCCGAGGATGGCAAAGCGTTGGGACTGCTCTGGGACATGGATTTTGCGTACTCTCAGGACGTTTCGGCGGGATTCCCGGGGAGTGGTTCCCCGAATACCCGCCGCTTTATCCTGCTGCCGGATAACTACCGGCGTTACTACAACCACCTGTTTGATTTGGTGACGACCACGATGAACGCGGCGCATCTCGGGCCGTGGGCCACGCACTACGCGGGCTTGCTGGGACAAAACTGGAGCAGCGCCGTGACGTATCTCCAGCAGCGCGGCAACTACGTTTTGAGTTTCATGCCCACGTCGGCGCCATTTGTCATTACCAGCAACGGCGGGCAGAATTTCGGTACGACCAACGAGGTCGTGACCCTGGCGGGGCTGGCGCCGATAGCGGTGAAGGACATTGCCGTAAACGGCAGCGTGGGTGAATTAACCTGGACCAGCCTGACGAACTGGACGCTGACAGTTTCGCTGCCGAATTTTGTCAACCCGTTTTCTCTGCAAGGCTTGGATAATCAAGGCAATGCTTTGCCCAATGCCACCGCTTCCATCACGATTACCAACCTGGGCACGCTGCCGCCCGGACCGGTGGTGATCAACGAGTGGATGGCCGCCAATACCGGCCCCGGTGGTTTTGCGGATCCGTTGGATGGGCTGTTCCAGGACTGGTTCGAGCTCTACAATCCCAATACCGTTGCGGTGGATCTGTCCGGATTTTATCTCACGGATAATCTGAGTAATCCTGCTAAGTGGCAAATTCCGCCCAACGTGGTCATCGCGCCGCACGGCTTTCTGCTGGTCTGGGCCGATGGTGACGTCGGCCAGAATGGTCAGAGCGAAAACGGCGATTTGCACGCCAGCTTTTCATTGAGCTTGAGCGGGGAGGCTTTGGGACTTTCCACTCCTGATTTAATCCTGCAGCACGCCGTGGTCTTTGGTCCGCAAACCCAAAACGTCAGTCAGGGATTGTACCCTGACGGCGATACCAACGCCGTGTTCTTCATGCCGGATTGGACGCCGCGCGCCAGCAACCGATTGGGCGCGCCCGCTGCGCCGCTGGTTGGTAATATCACCATTCAAGGCAATGGAACGCTCCAATTCCAATCTGGAGTCATCGCCGGTCGGACTTATCGCGTGGAATACAAAGACGATTTACAAGCGCCGTCATGGACGCCGTTGGGCACCAATCGGACGGCCACCGGTCCGGTACTCACCATTACCGATCTGCCGGGCGACGCTCCCCAACGCTTCTACCGGCTTGTTTTGCTGCCGTAAATTCAGCGGGCACTGGTGGCGTTGCTGGAGTAATCCGACTCCGACTTAAGCAAGCTTAAACGAGTTTGTCCCTTGAAGCACCCACCCCAGGGTTCGCGGCGAGCAGATTGAATAAAATCGGGAATAAGATGGGCTTGCGTTTACTCGCGGAATTAATCAAGCTGTCGTCAATAATTCGTCACCATGGCCAAAGCAATTCGAGCAACGCTATCTTCGCAACCCTTACAAGCGGAGCCGCTGCCGCGTCGCTGGCGAACCAAAGCGGGCTTCACCTTGATCGAGCTGCTGGTGGTCATTGCGATTATCGCCATCCTGGCGGCGATGCTGCTACCGGCACTCGGTCGCGCAAAATTAAAGGCGCAAGCGGCGATCTGCCTCAGCAACGTCAAGCAGCTTAACGTGGGCTGGGCCCTGTACATCGGCGATTACAATGATGTCATGCCGCCCAATTGGTTGAACGATTCGCGGGCATGGATTGATGGGACCGTCGGCAGCGTTTATCAGTTGCCGGGAGCCACCAATCTTCTCGCGATCCGTCGCGGTCTGCTCTTTCCTTACAATCCCAACGTGGGAGTTTACCGCTGTCCCAGCGCCAAAGGTGGTCCAGTGTTGCCGCCGGCGCCAGCTAACATGCGGGCCGTGCAATTGGTGCGGCACTACTCGCTCGAAGGCCGGATGGGCGGTGCGGATCAGGGAACGGCCGCGAAGTATGGAGTCAGCGACACCAGTTGGGTGCTCGGTACGACCTTTCCGCAATACAAGAAGTTATCCGAGGTCAAACGACCGTCGCCGGCAGAGGCCATGACGTTCATTGATGAAAGCATTGAGACATTGGATGACGGTTATTTTGCGGTCAATGCCACGGATCGCCTCAACCAGTGGCAAAATTCGCCGACGGTCCGGCATGGCAAGGCGGGGGTGTTGGGATTTGCCGATGGCCACAGTGAGAATTGGAAATGGCGGGCACTGGCGCGAGACAATGTGCTGGACGCGCCGTTGATTCAAGCGGGCGTCAATACCGAGGTGGATTTGCGGCGGTTGCAGCGCGCGGTTTTCCTGCGATAAGGGGCACTGCCCAGGACGCGGAAATCCACCGAGGAGTGCGCGGCGTCATAAGTAAACAGAGTCGAAGTTGAGCAGACCCAAACGGCTTGAGTTGTTCAAAACAGTCCATGAAAACCAGTGTTAAACGGGCCTTCACCCTTATTGAATTGTTGGTGGTGATTGCCATCATCGCCATCCTCGCCGCCATGCTCATGCCCGCCCTGGCCAAAGCCAAGGCCAAGGCCAAAGGCGTGCGGTGCGTGTCCAACATGAAAAATTGGGGCTTGGCGACCGTGATGTATTTGGGCGATAACGAGGATCGGCTGCCGCCCTTTGGCGATTTGTCCTCGGACTACACCAAGGATTTTTGGCACATGAAACTGGCCCCCTACGTGGCGCGTCGGGTTCAGCAGGGAGTCCAGTTTGGTCAAACCGATGTTTTCACCAACGAACTGCGCCAATGCCCCGGAGGCAGCTACGCCGCGCCGGAGTATTATCGAGGCGCATGGGATGGCAAAACTTGGAATTGCTGGATCGGCGCCAACTTTGGCGCGTTTGGCGATCCGTTGAGCGGACCGTTTTATTATACCGATACCCGTCCGTCCTTGAAGGCCACGCGAGTCAAGAAGGCTTCCGACGCCATGCTGTTCATGGAGACCATCACGCATTATGTCTATTCACCAGTGCATAGCGGCTATCGTTTTTCATTGGATTTGGATGGCGATGGCCGGCGCGACACCATGCCGCAGTATCCTGACGTACCATACAATTATGGCCGGCCCCGGGTTCATGATAATGGAGCGAACGTCACCCTGCTGGATGGGCACGTGGAACGCGTGACTTTTGCCAAATTGTGGGCAACGGATGCTTCCGGCAAAGTGCTCCACTCATTTTGGTACCTGGAAGATTGACGCGCCCGGATCAGGAACGATCCACGGGTTCGCCAGACTTGACTCCTCCATGAAACTCCTCATCCATCGAGCTGATCGGCGCTTCGCATCGGGCGCACGACATCAAATCGGTTCGATCACTTCCGCTCCCAGTTCCACGGCTGCCGCCTGATTGATGAAGTCCAGACGAAGAAAGATTCGGCGTGGACCCGAGCGCGCCTCGATCAACCCTTCGATGCCTTGCAACGGGCCGGAGCGGATTCGCACTCGTGTGCCCACCGTGAGGTTGGGGGCCAGGTGAACCTCCAGCCCGGAAGCCAGGGCGACGAGAATTTCCTGTAGTTGTTTCTCGAAGGTGGCTTGATCGAAAATGTCCAACAGATTGGCGACATGATCATTTTGTCGCACCAGGGCGGTTTGCGTGGGTTGCAGTTGTAAAAAGACGTAACCGGGGAAGAGTGGTTTTTGAAAGACAGCCGTTTTGCCCCGATACTGGTGTGGAGAGTTGTAACATGGCAGCGTGGCCTGGAGTTCGTGTTGCGCGCAAAATTCGACCAGTTTTTTTTCCCGTCGTGGCCGCGTGTGGGCCGCATACCAAAGTAATTCCGACATGCCCGGAGGATTATTAGCGCTCACGAGAAGTCAATCCGAAGAAATGTCCGCCGCGCAATTTGGCGACCACGCACCGCGACGGCTATGGAGTTTCGTAAACGCGGAAAAATGGCCTGAGGTCGGCGGAAATGTTCGTGAAAATTGCCAGCGGCATCGCGACCAAATTCGTGCGGACACCGCTCCAGATCGTCCGATTGGCCGAAGCCCTCAGTCCCACAAAATATCCGATGTCAGCCCGCCGCCCTCAAAAAGAAACTGCTCGTTTTCGATTTGCGGCGCGGCAAGCTCGATTCCGGTGGACTGATGGCGGTTACGGTAATGCTACCGCTTCCACCGGTGAAGTTGTTGGAGCGAGTAAATTTGCCGACCTGCCGGAACCCTTTGCCGAAGGCATCGCTTTCATCAAGTAAACCCGCCGCCGCCATTTCATCACCAGTCGAGAGACGCTGCCGTGGCCCGACAGTAATCTTGAAATACAACCGCCAATACCGCTCAAACGAACCATGACAACCTTTTGTTGCATATGCGACAAAACTTCGCCATAACTTCAGGCCATGCCATGCTTCACCATGAACAACGCAGCGTCGTAGAACTGATAAACTCGAACCCCTTCCTTCCGCATCGCATCCCTTCCGACTCCGGAAACATTTAATTTAAGTCAACTCGGTCCTGCTTTCGTGGCGCAAAAAGTGTTTCCCTTGACGCGTGGACGACGTACAGTCTGCGCCATGTCTGAGGTCCATCACGGTGCGGGCGCTGATTTTTCCCGCCGCCAGTTTCTGCACATCGCCGCGTTGGCGGGAGCGGGGGCGATCCTGACTCGCGGCGGAGGCGCCGCTCGCGCCGCCGAAACGGTGACGCTTCCGTTCGTGAATGGCGAACGCGAACTGGTCCGCTACCCGCAAAAGCGACCGCTGATCCGGCTGACCGCGCGGCCTCCGCAGTTGGAAACGCCGTTTGCCATTTTCAACGAAGGGTTGCTTACGCCCAACGATGCCTTTTTCGTGCGTTATCATCTCGCTGAAATTCCCACCGAGATTGATCCCCAAACCTTCCGCCTCGAAGTCAAGGGGCAGGTCAAGCGACCGCTCACGCTTTCACTGATGGATTTACGAACGCAATTCGAGCCGGTGGAGATTGTTGCGGTCAATCAATGTTCCGGCAACAGTCGTGGCTTTTTCCAACCGCACGTTGGCGGTGGACAACTGGGCCATGGGGCCATGGGGAACGCCCGGTGGAAAGGTGTACGCCTCAAAGAAGTGCTCGCCAAAGCGGGCGTCGCAGTTGGCGCCAAGCAGGTGGTCTTCAACGGCCTGGATCGGGCGGTCTTGGAAGCCACGCCGGATTTCCAAAAGGCGCTGGACGTGGATCAAGCGCTGGATGAAGACGTGCTGCTCGCTTACGCGATGAATGGCGCGGATTTACCGATGTTGAATGGTTATCCCCTGCGGTTGATTGTGCCCGGGTACTACGGCACCTATTGGGTCAAGCACCTCAATGAAATCACGGTGGTGGATGAAACCTTCAAGAGCTTCTGGATGAATCCGGCTTATTTGATCCCGGACAATGCCGGCGCGTGCGTGGCGCCGGGGACGACGCCCACGCGGACCCGGCCCATCGGACGCTTTAATATCCGTTCCTTCATCACGAGTCTGGCCGAGGCGGAGGTGATCCGTAACGGGCATCCGCTCACCGTGCGCGGCATTGCCTTTGATGGTGGCTACGGTCTCCAGGAAGTTCTATTTTCGGAAGACGACGGTCAATCGTGGCGCGCCGCCGAGCTGGGCCAGGATTTGGGCAAATACTCGTTCCGTGAATGGACCATTCCCTTCACGCCGCGCCGGACCGGAGACTTTGCGCTGCGCGTGAAAGCCACAAATCGTATTGGCGAATCGCAACCGCTTGAACCATTGTGGAATCCCGCCGGTTACATGCGCAACGTTGTGGAAACCGTTCACGTCAAAGCCGCCTGATCTTATGGTGCGAATCCTTCTCTTTGCGACGGCCATTTTGATTGGTGTATTTTTGGCGGGCGGTGAGAATCCGCCCAATGCTCCGTTAAAAATTCAACTGCCGCCGGAAACCAGCGCTTTCAAACAAGCCGCTGGTGCGGCACTGGTCAATGGGCAGTGCCTGGTTTGTCACTCGGTCGAATACGTGACTTCACAACCGCCGCTGCCGCGCACGTTCTGGAACGCCGCCGTTAAAAAAATGGTGGACAAATACGGCGCAAACGTGCCGCCGGATCAGGTTGAGCCAATTGTGGATTATTTGTACCACAACTATGGTGACTCGCCGGCAACTGCCGCGCCACCGCCGGCAGCGCCGCCTTCACCCACCCGCGCCGTGTCTTCCGACCCCGTGCAGCTTGGCACGAAATACGGTTGTCTGGCCTGCCACCAGCCCACGGTAAAAATTATTGGACCGAGCTACCGTGAAGTTGCGCAAAAGTATCAGGCCGATTCCGAGGCGGCGCATAAGATTGCGCAACAGATTCGCCAGGGCGGTTCGGGCAAGTGGGGGTCAATCATCATGCCGCCGTTTCCGCAAATCAGCGACGGCGAGGTCCAGGTGCTGGCGAACTGGATTCTCAATCAGAAGTAGGCGGCCACTGGGCGGAGCCGCAAAATTGAGCGTTGCTCAATCCGCCGGCTTCAACGCGTTGATGGCAGCGCGGATTTTTTCCACACCTTCATTTACCGTCCATTCACCAGTCAGTAATTCCACTTCCGGCTGCAGCGGCGGTTCGTAAGGGGCCGAAATGCCAGTGAATTCAAGCAACTCCCCGGCCCGGGCGCGGGCGTAAAGTCCCTTGGGATCGCGTTGCTCGCAAATGGCCAGCGGCGCGTTGATGTAAACCTCAATGAATCTTCCCGGCGGCGCGGCCGCACGGGCGCGATCTCGATCGCGGCGGTAGGGCGAAATCAGTGCCACCACGCAAATCAAACCCGCGTCGGCAAACAGCCGCGCTACTTCGCCGACCCGGCGGATGTTTTCCTGTCGGTCCGCTGTCGAGAATCCCAGGTCCGAACACAGGCCGCGTCGCAACGCATCACCATCCAGGACGCAAACCGCGCGATTTTCCGCACGCAGCACCGCGGCCAACGCACGGGCTGTGGTGGTTTTTCCCGCGCCACTCAAGCCGGTCAGCCACACCACGCCGCCGGGCGAATCCAGTCGTGGCCCCGCCGGTGCGCGCTCAATTGCTGGAGTCGTTGACGGCTTCATCTTGCAAATTTTTCAGGCGCTCGCGGGCAATCGTGGTCAGCGGCGTGACGGCCGGCGCATTGGAGAGCACCGCGTGGTAATAGCGGAGGATGGCGTTGGTGTCGCGTTGTCGCCAGGCGATTGAGCCCAGGCCGAACAACGCGGACTGACTCGTGTCCGCGTTTTTCAGCAGGGCTTGATAATCTTTTTCAGCATTTTCAAACAAACCGGATTCCACCGCGGCGCCAGCCCGGAGCCAGCGCGCCATGTGGTTGTCGGGCGCCAATTCCAACGCCCGGGTCAGGGTATTGCGCGCCGCCGTAAAATCCTTGGCCCGCAATTCGGCCCGACCTTTCTTGACGAAGCTCTCTGTGTTTTGCGGATCCAGTTCGGTCAGTCGCGCACTCCATTTCAACCCGGCGGCAACATTGCCGAATGTTTCACAGAGACTGACGGCTTCACCAACCACTTCAACGGTCTGTTGGTGGCGCATCGTAAAATGCTCGATAAAATCCAGCGCGGCGTTGGTTTGACCCAAACCCCACAAGGCGGCGGCTTGCGCGCTCAACAAGCGTGCCTGAAAGCGCGGCGACAAGGTGCTTTCCTGCGTCAATAATTCGGCGCTCAAGGTATTGGCGGAGGCAAACTTGCCCAGCACATTCAAGGTTTGCGCGGCTTCCAGGCGCGGCGCCAGCCAGTCTGGAGCGAGGATCATGCTGCGGTTGAAACATTCCCAGGCCTGTTGCACGCAACCGCCGTTCAGGTACGTGAATCCCGAGAAACACAAAAACACGGGCGCGTCCACCGGCCCGTTCCGACCGATCACGTCGGGCCAGGATTGGTATTGCGACATTAATCGCGGAAAGGTTTGCTGCGCCCAAGCCATCGTCAGCCGGTTTGATACCTCGTTGCCGCCGGATTCGCTGGCGGCCAGATTGATCCTTGCCGCCAAGTTGTTGGGAGCTAATGCCAATGCGCGCTCGAACCAGACCAAGCTCGCTGCTGGTGACTCGCCCCGGCGCAACTCCACCCCGTGTTGATTCAGCGTCTTACCATAAAAATTTCCCAACAACGTCACCGTCTCGTTTGTCGGGATGGTCAGATAAAGCGCTTTCCAAAACGGGGTGTTCCATCGTTCGACTTGGCGCCGGTGCGATTCAAATTGCCGGCTGCGTCGCTCCAGACTCTGCTTCCAGCGCTCTTCCCAGCGTTCTTGCTGACGCCGCATCGTTTCGGCCGGCGGGGCGCTGACCACGCCAAACTCATCCGGCTGACGCAGTTTCAGCCATTGCGTCCAACCGTGTGGTTCGGCGGTGAAGGCTTCCAAAAACAAACCGGAACTGGAATGCAAATAAACTGTCGGCTCGTGCGCGGCAAGTGACCGGATTAATTGCGTCATTTGCACCGGGGTCAGGGAAGTCAGATTCGTCCGGGCGGCTTCCGGCCAGCGCGTCGGATAGCGGGCGGCCAACTGGGCGAGATACGCCGGTGTAGCCAGCGTCCGCGTTTCAATCAACAGCGGCGCTTTGGATTCGTCGTGTGTACGTAATTCGGCGCGCAGCAGGGGCAACAGCCACGGTTCATCGCTGAGCGCGATGGTGGGGCCGGCGGGAAGATCTTCGTAAAGTTGCGTGGCGAATTCCTTCAGGCTCGAGCCGTTCGCCAGCCAGATCGTGTTGAAATTGCGGACCACCAACAGCAACGGCAGCGCGAGGCCAAGCACCATGGCTGAAACGACGGGCCAACGCCGGGCGCGCTTCCGCCATGGAGTCCATTGGAACAGCAACAGATAACCGACGCCATAACCGGCGACCAGCGCCCACGCGTATTGATAAACCAGCAGCGCGCCGCTGAGTTCGTTCTGGCCGGGCGCAAACAACGGGTTCAAAGCCAGCCACAGCGCCGCCAGCATAAACAGCAGATGGATGGAATGGCCGGTGAGTTTGGTGAGAAAAATGCCCGCGTGCGTGTCGTCGGCCAGTTGCACGGAATGTGAGCGCCACCGCACCGCCAGCAACAAAAAGGGCAGCCCCGCCGTCACCGTGAGCAGCCGCCACGCGGGCGTTGACAGAATCCGTAGAAAATTTTTCTGTCCGGCCACGTAAAACCGCAGGGTGGGCCAGTAATCCGCCCCCACGGCGGCACGTTCGGAAATCATCCACGGCACCAGGAAATACAGGCTCCAACCCAGCAACGCGCAGCCGCTTAAGCGCCAGAGAAACCGCCATTCCAGGCAATGTCCAAAACCCTTGGCCCAAATTACTGCCGCCAGGTAAACCGGCGCGTAGGCCAGCAGCATCCAGTTGTCGGTCATGCCGAGCGCGTAAATCAGCGTACTCCAATACAACCACTTTTCCTGCGCGTGGCGGCGATATTCCAGGATGCCCCGGAACGCGAAGGCGAAGCACAGCACGCTGGCCATTTCCCCGGTGGCGGCGGTGGCGTGTTGCCAGAACGATCGTTGCAAGGCCAGGGCCGCAACCGCGAACGCGGGCGGCAACCATTTCCAGGCGTCGGGGGCTGTTACTACGTCGGCGAGCCTTGAGCGCATCGGGTTCGGCGCGACGGAATCGTAACGCAGAATGCTGACCGAACGCGCCAGTTGCACCAGGACCAACGCTGCGCTTCCCGCCGTGAATAGATTCAACGCCAGCGGTAGCCACCGCGCTGGCAACCAGCGGAACGCCGCGCAGATCAGCCAGCTTAGCGGACGACCAAGCTCCGGCTGTTCAGTCCAGCCCGCCCAACGCGCGACCAATCCCAAACTCGTATTCGTGAGCCAACCGTTGAGCGTGAGAAGAAACAACAAACCGGCTGCCCCACCCAGCCCCCAAAGCCAATACGCGGAAACGGCATCGCTTTCAGTGGACTGACGGTTGGTTGCGGTCATTAAACGCTGTTATTATACGAACAATGCGCGGCGGATTGGCAAGCCGACAGTCACGTCGCCGGCGGCGGTTTGGATCGGGACAACTTGCGTTCGCGCAGCCAGGCAAAGATGACGGGCGTCACAATCAAAATGTGCAACAAGCTGCTGATCATGCCGCCGATTACTGGCACGGCCAGCGGTTTCATCACTTCCGCGCCCTGACGATGACTCCACAGGATCGGTAGCAAACTCGCCACAATGGTCGCCACGGTCATCACTTTCGGACGCAATCGCAGTCGCGCGCCGTCCTTGACCGCGCGGACCAGGTCCGCGGCATTGAAGGCGGCACCGCGTTCTTTCCGCCGTTTTTCCAACATCTCCTCCAAATAAACCACCATCACCACGCCGGTTTGCACCGCCGTGCCAAACAGCGCAATGTAACCGACCCACACCGCGCCGTTGAAGTTGTAGCCCATCAACTTTTGCAGAAACACCCCGCCGCTCAACGCAAACGGCACCGCCAACAACACGTGCGCGGCTTCCGCTGCGCGGCGATAAATCTGATACAGCAGCAGGAAAATGATTAGCAACACCGTCGGAAAAACGAGCCGCATCGTTCGTGCGAATCGGCGTTGGTTTTCGTATTCGCCAGCCAACTGATACGCCATGCCGCTCCAGTTCAACTGTCGCAGCGCTGCTTCCACGTCGTGCACGAAACCGCCGAGATCGCGGTCCTGGACGTTCGCCTGCACATAAGCGCGCAGTTGTCCGTTCTCGCTGGCAATCTCGTTTGCGCCGACTTCGCGGGTGATGGCGGCCACCATTGCCAGTGGAATGTATCCTGGTTCATCCCGCTCACTGGAAACGGTTGCTCCGCCGTCGTCCGGGGCCGCCGCGCGATTGTTGTTTTCAGAATGAGTGGCGATGAGCAATCGTCCGATCTTTTCCAGATCATCGCGTTCGCCGCGTTCCAGGCGTACTTGGATCGGATAGCGTTCGCGTCCGGCGATGACGACGCTCACATTTTTGCCGCCAAGCCCTACCTCGACGGCGTCAAGCACGTCGCGCGCGCTCAACCCATAGCGCGCCATGGCCCGGCGATCCACTTTCACGTTGAGGTACGGTTTGCCCTGATCGCGCGAAGGTGAAACGCCGGTGGCGCCGGGAATTTTTCGCACGACGGCTTCCACCTCGTACGCTTTGCGCTGCAATGTCTCCAGGTTATCGCCATAAATTTTCACGCCGACCTGCGCACGAATCCCGGTGTACAGCATCAGGATGCGGCTCTCGATCGGTTGCAGCAACGCAGGCACATAACCCGGGACGACCCGCAACTGCTCGGTCAATTCCGCCTTGAGCTTCTCGAGGGTCATGCCTTCGCGCCAGGCAGGGTTGCGCATGACACGGGGCAGTTTGATAAAGCCCAGCACTGTGCGGTTGGTGGAAATCCATTCCGGCTTCAACGTGATGGTGGTTTCCAACATCTCGGTGGGTGCGGGATCGGTGGGCGTCTCGAAGCGCCCGAGCTTGCCCGCCACCATTTCGATTTCCGGGATTTTCGCCAGCATCTCGTCCTGCCACGACATGACCCGTTGAATTTCGGAGAATCCGGTTTTGGGCAGCAGCACCGGCATGGACAGCAATCCGCCCTCGTTCAACGACGGCATGAATTCCTTGCCGAAACCCTGCGCCCAGTTTGCGGTGCGCGTCCAACCCGCCTGCCGCCAGCGCGCGGTCCATTCCGTTGGCAGACCGAACGCCACCACCAGGGCCGCGGCCAACACCAAGGCCGCCGCCGCAATGACGGTTTTGCGAAAGCGCAACGCCCAATCCAACACCGGATCGTACATTTTTAGCAGCAATCGCATGAAGAGGTTGCGGTCCTCGGAATGAAACGGACCGCGCACCAGCAGGCTGCACAAGACGGGGACTAACGTCACCGCCAGCAGCGTCGAACCGATCATCGCAAAGGTTTTGGTCCAGGCCAGCGGATGAAACAGCTTGCCTTCGCGCCCCGTCAGCGCGAACACCGGCACGAAGGCCAAAATGATGATGGCCATCGCAAAGAAGATGGGCCGCCCAACCTGTTGACAGGCCGCCAGCGTTACGCTCCAGCATTCATTCGCCGTCAACGCGCGACCTCGTTCCGCTTCGCCCCGTTCGCATTGGCGGATCACATTTTCCGTCACCACGATGGCGGCGTCCACCAGCACGCCGATGGCAATCGCAATTCCGGTGAGCGACATGATGTTGCTGGTGATGCCCAATTCCCGCATCAACAGAAACGAAATCAGAATGGAAATGGGCAGCGGCAGGGTGACGATGAAAATGCTGCGGAAATGCCACAGGAAAATAATATGTGCCAGGGTGACGAGCAGGATTTCCTCGACGAGCGCGTGTTTCAGCGTGTCCAGGGTGCGGTCAATCAACGTGCTGCGATCGTAAAACGAGCGGATGGAAACGCCCGGCGGCAAACCCGCCGCCAGGTCCGCGATCCGATCTTTCACCCGTTGAATCACCGCCTTGGCGTTCTCGCCGGTGCGCATGATGACCGTGCCGCCCACTGCCTCGGCGCCGTTGATGTCGAGCGCGCCGCGCCGAAACGCCCCGCCGATTTGAATGGTGCCCACGTCGCGCAAATAGATCGGCGTACCATTCACGGTTTTGATGGCGGTTAGCTCAAGGTCGTCAGGGCTGGTGATCAAGCCGATGCCGCGCAGCACAAATTCCGCGCCGTTTTTCTCAAGCGCCTTGCCGCCGACGTTCAGATTGGCGTCCTGCACGGCGCGCAGAACTTCCCCGAGCGAAACGCCCACCGCGCGCATTTTTGTGCTGCTCAATTCAATCTGGTATTGCTTGACGAAGCCGCCGATGCTCGCCACTTCCGCCACTCCCGGCACACTGGCGAGTTGATAACGCACCTGCCAATCCTGCACGGCGCGCAACTGCCCCAGATCGTACCCGCCGCCCGGCGCCCGGGTCGGGTCCACATACAGATAGTATTGATAAATCCAACCCAGCCCGGTCGCATCCGGACCGAGTTGCGGTTGCACCCCCGCCGGCATGTTCGCCTGCAAATAATTCAACCGCTCCAACACGCGTGTCCGCGCGAAGTAGGCATCCACGTCCTCATCAAAAATGATTGTGACCAGCGCGAAGCCGAACATGGAAGCGGCGCGCACGTCTTTGACGCCGGACAATCCCTGCAACCCCGTCGTCAGGGGGAAAGTCACCTGATCCTCCACCTCCTGCGGGCCGCGCCCCGCCCAATCCGCATAGACGAGTACTTGATTTTCCGTGAGATCGGGGATCGCGTCCACCGGCGTGCGATACATCGCGCGCCCGCCCAACGCGATGATCAGCAGCGTGGCGCTAATGACCAGAAACCGGTTCTTGAGACTCCACTCGATGAGGCGATGAATCATGATCGGCTCCTCAAGGTTTCACTTCCGCGCCACAATCCAGCATCTCGGCCCCGAACCACGGATTGCGCGCGCCGGGTTGCAGTTGCATCCATTCCGCCCGATTGGGTGCGCCTGGAAACGCGTCTTTCGTCATGGGGCAACGGAACACCTTCACGCTGGCAAATGCGGCTTCGTATTTGCGCGCCGCCTGCGCCAAAGCGACCGTCGCTTCGCTGAACGGATAAAACGCTTTCCGCGCGGCTTCGAGGGTCGTGGCGGAAGCGAGTTGCCCCGGGTTCAACGTGGCTCGCGCCAGCGATTGCCACGGCCCCGCTTCCTCAAATGCCGCCAGCAGTCGTGCGCTCACTTCGGCCGCCGGCGCGGCGCGCAAATTAAACTGCTTCACGTCGTCCGCCGCGAGCGCCGCCGCCAACGCATCGGCCAGCGCCAGATAATCCGTTACCGCTTGTTGTTGCGTTGCGGTCAAGGCTGGCCACGCCTCTGTCGGGACGGTTGCGTCGGCTCGCGCCGAGGTTGGGGGGCGATTAATTTCCACTTGTCCGTCCATCAATAAATTGCCGCTCACCACCACGTTTTCCCCGGCGCTTAGGCCGCCGAGAATTTCCACGAGTGTGTCGCCGTGCCGACCCAACTGCACAGTGCGTCGGGAATAACCGCCGCCGCCCTCGTCCACGAACACCACCGCTTCCGGGCCGGTTTGCAGAATCGCACGGCGCGGTACCGCCAGCACCTCGGGCGCCGCCAATTGCACCCGGCCTTCGGCATAACTGCGATAGGTCAGAAGGCGCCGCCCGTTGACGACGGGGTTTTCCAATTCCACTCGGGCCCGCAACGTGCGCGTCAACGGATCAAGCTCTGGCGAGAGGAAATTGATGACGCCCGTGACGGATTGACCGGGATGCGCGGGCGTGCTGACGGTTACGGTTTGCCCGGGACGCACCCACGGCAGGTCTTGCTCGTAAACCTGAAACTGAAACCAAAGTCGGGAAAAATCCGCGATCTCGAACAGGCGCGTCCCCTCGGAAACATATTGTCCGGCCACGACGTCTTTCGCCGTCACGGTGCCGCCGATGGGCGCCAGAATTTCCGAGGTGAGCTGATGAGGATCCTTCTCCGGCACGCCTTGAATTTGCGCCTCCGTCAACCCCAGTTGCCGCAATCGCGACGCGACCGCCGCCCGCAATTCGTCCGGCGCGACCCGATATTCACGCTCCGCTTGCAGCAGCGCCGGACTGTAAATTTCGGCCAACGGTTGCCCCGCCGCCACCTCCGCCCCGACAAAACCGAAGTGCAATTTATCAATGCGGCCGCCGACGTAAGCCGTGATTGCGCGGCGCCGCGTGTCGTCCTGTTCCATCGTCCCGGCCACCGTCAGGGTCTTGGTCAGCGCCTGCGTTTTCACTTCGGTGGTCTGGACGTTCAGCACGCGCACGGAATTTTCCGAAAGCATGACCGTGTTTTCGTCCGCGCCCGCGCCGTGGTCGCTTGCGTAAATCGGGGTGAGTTCCATGCCGCAAATCGGGCAGCGCCCCGGTTGCTCGGCCCGGATGTGCGGGTGCATGGAACATTGGTAATACCGTACGGAGCGCCCGGTGGGCGCAGGATGGTCTCCGGAATCTCGACAACCGGACAGCGCGAACCACATCAGACCCAAGCCGACGGCGACAATCAGTCGTCCACAGCAAGAGAGAGTTTTCATGGCGTGTTTCCTTTCGTTTCGCTCGCGAGAGTTTGCAACGCTTCCCAATCGGCACAGCCGCAATAGCGAGCCAATTCAGCAAGCGCCTGATATTGTTCGGCCACGGCTTGGGCGTAACGCAACCGACCGTCCAGCAACATACGCCGCGCGTCGAGCGCGTCGCGCAACAGCCCGCCGGATTCAAAGAGCGCCTCGGCGCTGGCCAACGCCTGTTCGCTGCGAGGAATGACTTGATCCTGATACAGCAACGCCTCGCGGCGCGCGGCGGCAGCGCGGGTGATGAGCGCATGAATTTCCACCCGCACTATCTGGATGGCGTCGAGCGATTCCAGCTCGGCGGCGCGACGCTGCTGTTCCTCCCGGCGGACGGCGGCGCGGTATTTGGCGCGATTCCCCCACGGGATGCTGAAGCCGAGCATGACTTCTGTGGAGCGCCAGTTGCGTTCACGAACATAAGTGCTGTTTTGCAATTCCAACATCACGTC
This sequence comes from Verrucomicrobiota bacterium, assembly GCA_039806955.1. Classification (GTDB taxonomy): domain Bacteria; phylum Verrucomicrobiota; class Verrucomicrobiia; order Limisphaerales; family JADLHS01; genus JADLHS01. The sequence goes on from JBDHQI010000015.1 coordinate 94,899, forward strand.
GGGCCAGCGTTCCTTGCCCGCCAGTTGTACGCCGGCCGTCGCCACTTGAATTTCCGCCCGCGCCCGCGCCAGGTCCGACGAATGAGCCAGCGCCGCCGCCAGTAAGCGCGGGTGAAATTGAATTTCTGCCGCCACTGGTGGCAATCGCAGTCGAGGCCAGGCTTGGGTCAGATCGCGATTCAGCAATCGGTTCACGACCAAGTAAGCTTGCGCGCGGTTGGCGCGTTCGGTCTGGAGTTCGGCGGCGCGTTTGCTTTGCTCGTTTTGCAAGGTCAACACGTCCACGAGTCGCGCGTTGCCCGAGCGATAGCTGGCTTCAATGGTGCGCGTGGTCAAATCCAGCCATTGCAAATCCTGTCCGGCAATTGCCACCGTTTCATCCGCCAACGCCGCGCGCCCCAGCGCCTGGAGCAATTCCTGGCGCAACCGTTGAAATTGCGCGTCACCCGTCGTAGCGGCCACGGCCAGTTCCGCCGCCGCCAGCTCGCGTTGCGCGCCCGGCTTGCCGAACAGCGGCAGCTTCTGTTCGAGGCCGTAAATAAAATCGCCGTCGTCCCGGCGCATCATGCGGTTTGCCGCCATTCCGCCCACGCGCACCACGGGATCTTCCCAGGTGCGAATGGATTCAATTTGCGCGGCAGCGGCGTTGGTGCGGGCTTGTGCCGCCAGCAACGCCGGATGGTTCGTTGCCAATTCAGCGACCCATTCCGCGAGCAACGCCGGCGTGAGTTGCCGCCCGGCATCCGCTGTGGGCGGCGGATTGATGTCCGACAACTCTGGCGGCGTCTGGCCGAATCCAGACCCGCTCCCCGTGGCCAATACAATGATGACCGCAACCAACCGACCCAGTATTTTTCTCTTCATGCCAATCAGAATTTTTCAACTTCAAACCACGCCTCCGTACGCAGTGCGTCCGGAACAAGACACACGTCAGGTGTTTGATATGAAGAATCAGATCAGCAGGGCGCAATTCCGCTGGAACAGCGGAACGGCTGGGAGCAACTCGAAGGCAGAAGGAGAAGGGAAAAGGTTTGCCGCCGTCACTACGCCAATGACCGGAGTCGTGGCGCGCGCCAGATCCGCATGAAAATCGGTTGAACTGTTGACGGGCAGCGTCGCGGCGGCTACCGGCAGCGCATCAGGAGTGGCGGCTTCCACGCAACCGCAGGTGGTTTTGGTGACGCAACAAGCGCAGACCGGCTCAGGTGTGGCTGCCGCTGTGGTGACTTTGGGCGCGGCAACCATGATTTGCAGCCAAATCATGGCCAGACCCAGAATGATTGCCGCCGTCTTTTTCACCGCTTTAATTCATCATTTACCGTGCCAGACCCCGCTCGGAAGTGTAATCCGGGCGCTACTTTTTCTCTGCCTGGGTCGTCGTTTTTTTTGCAGCTTCCAGCTTTTTGAGATACTTGGCGGGATCTTTTTTGAAGTCCTTCGCGCAGGGTTTGCAGCACAATTTAATCTCCTGATCCTTGTGGATGAACACGTAAGGATCGTCCATTTCTCCGAGCTTCTCATCCGAAACAAGGCATACGTCGAGTGGATACGGTTTGATGGCCGCCTTCTTCTTGCTGGCGGCGAGCAAGGGCAGCGCGGTCGCACTCAACAAAATGAGGAGCAAAGGTAAAATCTTTTTCATAACGCTTATTTTTCCACGCTCATTAGAGGCGAATCCAGCCATAAAGTTCAAGATTATTTGCTCGCGGCCGTTGGACGCAGCGCCTGATATCTTCCGATCCGGTAACTGCGCGCAATGGCGCGAGTGATAAATCGCTTCGCCGCCCGGACGGCGGCTTCCAGTTTCGCTCCGCGCGCCAAATAGGCGGTGATGGCTGCTGAATAAGTGCAGCCCGTGCCGTGCGTGGTGACGCCTTTGATGCGCCGGGTTTTCAGCACGGTGAAGCGCTTGCCGTCAAACAACACATCCACCGCTTCTCCCTGTAAGTCGAGATGGCCGCCTTTCACCAGGGCCGCGCCGCCAAAAGTAGCGTGCAACGATTCCGCCGCTTCCAGCAAATCCTCCAGAGTGCGGAGCTTCCGGCCGACGAGAAGCTGAGCCTCATCCAGATTTGGCGTGATCAAGACGGCGCGTGGCAACAAGCGCTCTTTCAGCGCGCGGATGGCCGAAGATTTGAGCAATACCGCGCCGCTGGTGGCGACCATGACCGGGTCCACCACCAGCGGCGGGCGTCGGCCCGCCTCCCAAAAATCGGCAACGCGGTTGATGATGTCCGCCGAAAACAACATTCCGGTTTTTGCCGCGCCGACGGGCAATGCATCCATGATCGCCGCCATTTGGTCGCGCACCAGGTCCGGGCGTACCGGCTGAATGCCCGTCACCGCCTTGGGATTCTGCGCCGTGATACAGGTGATGGCGCTCGTGCCGTGACAACGCAACGCCGCAAAGGTTTTCAGATCGGTCTGGATGCCCGCGCCACCGCCGCTGTCCGAACCAGCGATGGTGAGTGCGATGGGCCATGCGAGACGTTTCATAAACAGATCAGGCAACGAATGAAAAAGGTTTTCATTTCAAGCGAAGTTCAAATCGTTACGGCGCGGGCGCGTTATCGCGCCGCTCACTTCTAACACGCAATCTACCGCCTGGCAAAATTGAATCGCGTGTGGAACACGTAATCGAGGGTTACGCGCGGCTCGACCCTGAAAATGAGTTTGCGCAGAAAAGCGCTTTTCGGAATACTCTGCCCACGACGCTTGGATGATCTGCGGTCACCAAATGTCGGCTCAGGTCGCGCGGTTAGCTCAGTGGTAGAGCACTACCTTGACACGGTAGGGGTCACAGGTTCGAACCCTGTATCGCGCACCATCTTGCTTCCGATTTAACGCATCCTTTAATTTGCTGGGCGAGAATTAAAACTTGTTTAACACTCCATGAAACGCGGAGTTAACCGGCCACTGTGTTCCGCTCCCGTTGTTGCTCGCGTTGGAGCTGGATGCTGAAATTCAAGAACCCATCCAGAATGCGATGCTCGCCTAGTCCGGAATGATTCAGCCGAGCTAACGCTCATTCAACCTGATGCCGGCCGGCACCGGAACAGAGCGCGCCATTGATGTCGCTTCAGTGTACCAGCCCAAAGAGGCGTTTGCATCAGGGCCAGCCTACTGGCGCCCGCCCCGCTGAAGCGGGCTGCAGCCCGTGATCCTAACCCGGTTCAATTGAATCGTTCCGGCTAAGAGTCTGTGTGAAAATTCAATTGGGGTTGGGCGGGGTTGGATTGGCTGGCGTGGGTTGAAAAAAGCGTGTGAAATTGCAGCGGCCGCTTCGCTTTGCGGCTTATTTTCGCGGCAGCACCAGTGAGGCGTCGAAAATCGCCCCTTACGAAACCGACCCCACCGACGCCCAATGGGCGCTGATTAAACATTACCTCTCCAAAGCCAAAAAGCGCAACCGTCCCCGCACCGACGCACCGACCTGCGCCTGATCTAGCAGCCTGTCGGACTTAGGGAACGCAATTTTAGCAAAGTGGATTGAACAGTTGCTGGGCGTGCGCGTCTGAA
>JBDHQI010000047.1:0-23345 GCA_039806955.1 Verrucomicrobiota bacterium
CCGTTTCCACAACCGCACCGGGTGCTACCACCACGATCTTACCCAGCGTCTTGAGCTATGTCCGACAGGCTGCTAGACTGGCAACCGCTCAATCTGGCCAAACGTCATCACTTCTACTTGCCCCAACCCACTCCACCAGGGTCACGATGTCCCCAGCTTTCCCTAAAGCGAATTCATTTGGATTTGCGTGCTGGAATCCGCTGGAAAGCGGGCGCGCCGTTTCCCGGCCGTACGGTTCCGCCGCGCCCCCTTTGCCACTTGGCCTGAAGGCGGGTTTGCGTTACAACCAACGCATGGATAAAGAGCGCGTGGCAGAAATCCTCCTCGAGATCGGCACCCTGCTGGAGCTTCAAGGGGAGAATCCTTTCAAGACTCGCGCCTACCAGAATGGCGCGCGCATGATCGAGAGCCTGAATGAGCCGCTGGCCAAAGTGGTCGCGGAGCAACGTCTCGGTGAACTCAAGGGGATCGGTGTGGCGCTGCAACAAAAAATCACCGAGTTGGTGACGACCGGACGGTTGCGGTATTACGAGGAATTGAAAGCCTCCGTACCTGCCGGTCTGGTGGAAATGTTGGACGTGCCGGGTTTGGGCCCGAAAAAGATCCTCGCGCTCAACCAACAGCTCGGGGTGGACTCGCTCGAAAAGCTCGAAGCGGCGTGTCAGGCGGGACGAGTGGCAAAGCTGTCTGGATTTGGCGCGAAGACGCAGGAGAATTTGCTCAAAGGCATTGCGTATCGTCGTCTTTACGCGCAGCGCACGCGCCTGGATGAGGCTTTGCAAGCTGCGGAACCCATTCTGGAAAATTTGCGACAACATCCACAGGTGCTGCGGTGCGATCTGGCGGGCAGTCTGCGGCGCTGGCGCGAAACCATCGGCGACATTGACTTCCTGGTTGCCTCGCGCCAACCGGTGTCGGTCATCGAACATTTCGTCGCGTTGCCGGACCTCCGCAACGTGGTGGCCCAGGGCGACACCAAAGCCAGTGTGATTCTGGCCAACGGCATGCAGGCCGACCTGCGCGTGGTGTCCGACGCGGAATATCCGTTTGCGCTGGCTTACTTTACCGGCAACAAGGAACACAACATTGTGATGCGGCAGCGCGCCATCGCGCGCGGTTTGCGACTCAACGAGTACGGCCTGTTCAAGTCCAAGCAGGAAACCCGCGATCCCAAACTGCGGTTGCCCTGTAAAACCGAGGCGGACATTTTTACCGCGCTGGACCTCGCTTATGTGCCGCCCGAGTTGCGCGAAGATCACGGTGAGTTTGCGGCAGCGGAGATGGGCCAGTTGCCCAAGTTGCTCGAATGGACCGACCTCAAGGGCGCCCTGCATAATCACACGACCTGGAGCGACGGGCATAATACCCTGGAGGAAACCGCCGCGCACATGGACGAGTTGGGTTTGCAATACTGGGCGGTTACCGACCATTCGCGCGCCGCGTTTCAAGCCAATGGACTGGATCCGAAACGGTTGCGGGAACAGATCAAGGTGATTGCGGCGGTGAATCAAAAGTTGGCGGATGCGGGGCGGGAATTTCGTTTGCTCACGGGCAGCGAGGTGGACGTGCTGAAGGATAAATTGGATTTCGATGATCGGTTGCTCGCCGAACTGGATGTCGTTGTCGCCAGTCTGCACGTGCCCGCCAAGGACGAAGCCGAAAACACCCGACGCTTGATTCGCGCGGCGGAAAATAAATACGTCCACCTTCTGGGCCACCTGACGGGGCGGTTGCTGCTCGAACGGGAACCTTACCCGGTCAATCAAGAAGCGGTCATTGACGCCTGCGCTGAAACCGGCACGTGGATTGAGCTGAATTGCAATCCGTGGCGGCTGGACCTGGACTGGCGCAAATGGTTTTACGCGCGGAGCAAAGGCGTGAAATGCGTTATCAATCCTGATGCGCACCGCAATGGTGATGCGGGTTATTTGCGGCTCGGCGCGGGCGTGGCGCGCAAAGGCTGGCTCACCAAAGCCGACGTGATCAATACGCTGCCGTTGGCAAAGCTGTGGAAGGAGCTCGGGAAGAAGCGGGGCAAGTAAAGCGCTATGGGGCGCGTTACGCCGTGGGCGCCGTTGGACAATGCGGGGATACGATCGTCCTCGATCGCAGCGACTGTTGGCTGGCCGAGCCGGAACGATGCCGTTGGCCCAGGTGGAACGGCCCACTTGGCCGTTCTGGGCGGCAACCTGCCGCCCAGCCGGGCGCACGGAGATTGCACACCATTGGGTTCGCACGCTTTGCGTTCGGCTATCGGGCCAGTGGCCCGTTCCCCCAAACGCCAACGGCATCGTTCCGGCTGAGTCATCTTGATGGAATGGCAAGGGAATGGAAATTGGGAGAGTGCCGCCGTCCTTGGCGCTAGTCGTTCGCGCCCTCGCGGACGACATCAGGTCTGACACTGCCTGGGGGGGACGCCATCCACGCCGGCTCCAACTTGATCGGGGACGCGATGGAATGCGCCCCTCCCGGAGAAATAACATCCACAACCTCCTCACGCCGCGCGGCTTTTACGCATCCGTTCTCGGCTTTACGAAGTGGAATGGGCCTTTACACTCGCGCCATGAAGCAACCGCCATCTGCCGCCGCGCCCAAGGGTGTCGCGGCGACTGCATCCCCAACTTCCCCGTCGCTCAACCGACGTTCGTTTTTGCAGACCGTCGGCTTGGGCGCCGCCGCGCTCGGGTTGACGCCAGCCGGTACCGCCCGGGCGCAAACGTCCGAGAAGCCGATTGCCGGTTTTGAAGCCGCACCCACGACCGCTGAAACACATGCGGGTTGGCAACCGGTTTCCGATCGAAAATTGCGCGTCGGACTGGTCGGTTATGGCGTGTGCAAATTTTCCGCCGCCTTCGGTTTCCAAAATCATCCCAACGTCGAGATCGTCGCCGTGAGCGACCTCCTCCCCGACCGCTGCGCGGAGCTGGCTTCCGTCGTGAAGTGCAAAACCACCTATCCCTCGTTGGAAAAACTGGTGCAGGATGACCGGGTTGAAGCGGTATTTGTGGCCACGGATGCGCCAAGCCACGCGCAGCATTGCATCGAAGTATTGAAACACGGCAAGCACGTGGGCACGGCGGTGCCGGCGGTGTTCGGTTCGCTGGAAGATGCGGCTCGTCTGTTTCAGGCAGTGAAGGAAAGCGGATTGAAATACATGATGTTCGAGACCTCCTGTTTTCATGACGACCTCTATGCGATGCGACAACTGTATCAGGCGGGGCAGCTCGGGCGGATCGTTTACGCCGAAGGCGAGTATTTTCATTACATGGAGCAGCCGATTGATTCCTATCAGGGCTGGCGCGTCGGGTTGCCGCCGCAATGGTATCCCACCCACTCGAACGCCTATTACGTGGGCGTGACGCAGGGTAGCTTCACAGAAGTGTCCTGCATGGGAATTCCCAGTCGCATCCCACATTTGCAACCCCGGAATAACCGCTACCGGAATCCGTTCGGAACGGAGATCGCCCTGTTTCGCACGAACGAAGGCGGCATGGCGCGCATGGGCGTCAGTTGGGACACACCTACCAACGAAGGGGAAATGGGCCGCATCCGGGGCGATCAAGGCTCAGTTTATTTTAACACGTTTCGCGGCTTGGAAGCACTGAAGACCAACCTGAAACGCCCGCCCTTGCCGCCGGGGGTGGAATCCGGTGGACACGGTGGTTCGCACGGTTATCTGATGAATGAATTCGTCACCGCCATTCTGCAGGACCGCACGCCGCTGGTGAACGTGGCGCTGGCCTTGAACATGACCGTCTCCGGCATTGTGGCGCATCAATCGGCGTTGCAAGACGGCGAACTGTTGAAGATCCCGCAGTACCACTGGTGAAAATGGACGGAGCGCGTGCTGCCCAACGCGTTTCCAGGGCAATGCCCCAGGCCGCATCATCCGGTGTTCGACGCGGGACGCATCGAACGGCACCCGAGCCGGGGGCGCTCCCAAACCCATGACCTCGTTTTATTGAGGCTCGTAAAACCGGGTCGCATCTGGTCACAACGAAAGTTCGGCCTGTTGTCGGAAGGCGCGCATCAATTGTCGGCGCCGAAGTCGTCACCCGAGCAACCACGACTCCACGACCGCCCGCCGCCGGCTGAACCGCGAACCACCCGAAATACGCGAAACCGCCCTCCCTCTCCGCCATCGCGATCGGGGAGAGATCCCTCCGACACAATCGCGCCTTGAATCTCTAAACCGTAGCGGCCACCTCAAATCTGCCATTGGCCATTCAGCGCAGCGTGGTGGCTGGGCGACCGCAGTTGGATGGGAGGCAATTCCTTCTTCCGTCGCGCTGCGAATGGGTTGAAGCTTCCGGTCGGATCCAGACCGGTGGCGGAAATTTTTGATTGCCAGCGAGTGGCCAACGAAATCAAATTCAAGCGCCAGTGTTCCCTGATTTGATTATGAAGCCAATACTTCGATGTCGTGCCGCCCAGGCCGGTTTTGCCTGGTTTCGATTCTGCCGCCTCGCCGTACTGGGGCTGGCCTGTCTGGGGCCGAGTGCGAGCGCGCGGGCGGGAGTACCGCGCGCCTTGCCCCCGGGACAACTGCCGCAAGATCGGCGTCTCGAGCCGTTAAAAGACCTGGATGGTTATTTTCCATTTACGCCCTCAGCGAACGCCGCAGTATGGAAGACGCGCGCTTCGCAGGTGCATCGGGAATTGTCCGTGGCACTGGGCCTGTGGCCGATGCCGGAGAAGACGCCGTTGCGGGCCGTCATCCACGGGCAGATCGAACAGCCCGACTACACGGTCGAGAAGGTTTATTTCGAGAGTTTGCCGGGATTTTTTGTGACGGGGAATCTCTACCGCCCGAAAGGCCGGACCGGAAAACTCCCCGGCGTGTTGTGTCCGCACGGGCATTGGTCGGATGGTCGCTTCACGGATAGCGGACTTGCGGAGGTCAAAAAGGAGATCGCGAGTGGCGGGGAGAAATTTGAGGATGGTGGCCGCAGTCCGCTGCAATCCCGGTGCGTCCAACTCGCCCGGATGGGCTGTGTGGTGTTTCACTATGACATGATCGGGTATGCGGACAGCGTGCAGATTCCGTTCGCGCTGGCGCATGGGTTTGCCAAGCAACGACTGGGCATGAACGCTCCGGGTGCGTGGGGATTGTTCAGCCCGCGCGCCGAGGCGCATTTGCAAAGTGTGATGAGCCTGCAAACCTGGAACTCCATCCGGGCTCTGGATTTTCTGACAAGCCTTCCGGAAGTGGACGCGCGCCAGCTTGGCGTCACCGGTGCGAGCGGCGGCGGCACGCAGACTTTCATCCTGGGCGCGGTGGACGACCGGCCGGCAGTTGCGTTTCCCGCCGTGATGGTCGGGACAGCGATGCAGGGGGGCTGCACCTGCGAGAACGCCTGTCTTCTGCGCGTGGACACCGGCAATGTGGAGATCGCCGGTTTGTTTGCGCCCAAACCTTTGGGCCTCACCGCTGCTGACGACTGGACGAAGGAAATGGCTACGAAAGGATTTCCAGAGTTGCAAGGGCTCTATGCCTTGCTCGGTGCGCCGGAGCGTGTCCAGCTCACGCCGTTGCTCCAGTTCCAGCACAACTACAATTACGTCAGCCGGGCGGCGATGTACGATTGGATGAACCGGTATCTCCATCTGGGATTCCCCGCCCCGCCGGTCGAGCGCGACTACCATCGGCTGACGGCAAAGGAAATGTCGGTCTGGGACGACGCGCATCCCCAACCGCAAGGAGGAGCAGACTTCGAGAAAAGCCTGCTTCAATGGATCACGGAGCGCGACCAGCGCGCGCTGACGAAGAGCCAAAGCACGCTCAAAAAATTTCGCGAAGTCTATGGCTCGGCGTTGGAAGTCATCATCGGTCGCACGCTGGCTTCCGCCGGCGAGGTCGCGTATCGCAGCACGCAAACGAACGCGGGTGCCGATTTTGCCGTCGAGGCGGGTTTGCTGCGCAACGAGACGCATCAGGAGGAAGTGCCGGTGCTGCGGCTGATCCCCGCGCACAGTCGCAACCAGATCGTTGTGTGGGTGGATGGCGACGGGAAGTCCGGCTTGTGGGCGGCGGGCGGCGAAGAACGGTTGCAGCCCCGGACGGCGGTCCAGGCGCTGCTGACGGCAGGGGTGACGGTGATTGGGGCCGATCTGTTCGAGCAGGGAGAATTCCGGGCGGACGGCAAAACGCTGTTGCGGGCGCGGAAAGTGGCCAATCCCCGCGAAGCGGCGGCCTACACGTTTGGTTACAACCCGACGTTGTTCGCCCAACGCGTGCATGACGTGCTCAGTCTGGTGCAATGGTGCCAAACCACCGGAGACCGCCGGCGCCGGATTGATCTGATGGGCGTGAACGGCGGGGCCACGTGGGTGGCCGTGGCGCGGGCGTTGGCGCGGGAGGCGATCCATGGCGTGGCGGTGGACACCAAAGGATTCCGGTTCGATGATGTGCCAGACATTTACGACGTGAATTTTCTGCCGGGCGCCGCGAAGTACGGCGACCTGCCCGGAATGCTGGCCCTGGGCGCTCCGGGTCGGCTGTGGGTGACCGGTGAAGGCTCCACCCTGCCGCCTTTGGTGCAGACGATTTACAAGAAGGCGCGCGGAACGCGAAATCTCACCGCCGTCACCGCATCGGAGGACGCGGAATTGCAGGCGACGCGGTGGTTGTTGGCCCATTGACACCGGGGCCAGGCATTTCGGCGAAAATGCCGTAGCGCCCCATCCGGGCCGGCGTGCGCCCGACCTCGCCGTGCGTGCTCCGGCCAAAGCTAACCTTGGAGGTTGGGCGGCATAATCATTCACTCAAACGTCGATAAAAATGGAAAGACACAACAGTGAGGCCTCCGAATAGAGCGGCCCGGAAACCATCTATAAGAACAGCATCCCGAAACTTTTCTGGTGACGCTGTGCGCGTGACCATCTCTGTTGCTGGGAGTCGAGGGTTCGGCGAATAGTGTGCCTTGCCAGTCCCCTCCGCCCTCACTGCACTCCCAACGGAAATCGCCGTCGGAATAATAAGCACAATTGCAACAAGCAATGCGCACCAGCGGGCGACTTCAGGTGTGGACTGAGGGCCACGTGGACGGGAGCATCGCTACATTGTTTGCCAAAAGCGCAGGATAGGCTTTAAGCTCGCCGTCATGCTCAACTACATCTGGCTGGGGTTAATGGTGGCGGCTGTGGTGATCGGCGCCATGCACGACACGCTCGACGCCGTTGGCAAGGCGGCCTTCGAGCGCGCTGAATTTGCCGTGATGCAATTGGCGCTGCCCTTGGCGGGCGTGATGGCGCTCTGGCTCGGGATCATGCGGCTGGCTGAGAAAGCGGGCTTGATCAGCGTTTTGGCCCAACTGTTACGGCCCATCATGCGCCGCTTGTTTCCCGATGTGCCGCCAGAGCATCCCGCCATGGGTTCGATGCTGATGAACATGGCGGCCAACATCCTCGGTCTCTCGAATGCTGCCACGCCCCTGGGCATCCGCGCGATGCAGGATTTGGAAACGCTGAACCGGCGCCCGGGTGTTGCCTCGAACGCCATGTGTACCTTTCTGGCCATCAACACCAGCTCCATTCAACTGATCCCCGCCACGGCCATCGCCGTGCTGGCGGTGGCGCACGCGACCAATGCCTTCGCCATTGTCAGCTCCAGCATCATGGCCACGTTTTGCTCCACCGTCACTGGAATCACTGCGGTGAAATTGTTGGAAAAACTGCCCGGCTACCGGTTGCCGCCATTGTCCAAAGTCACGCCGCCGGTCGAGACGCCAACCCAAAATCCGGAGGCTGAAGCCAGCGTTACGCCCGTGCCGGTCGCGCGGGACAACCAGCTACTCACGCCGTTGAACTGGTTCAGTTGGCTGGTGTTGGTGGTCTTCGCCGGGGTTTTTATTTATGCGTTTTTGCGTCTGGGCTTTTCGGAAATGTTCGGCAAAGCGCCGTTGGCATCGCGGGCCGGGCAAAACGCATTCCTGCGCAGCACCAACGCGATTTCACTGCTCTCCATTCCGCTGCTGTTGTCGTTTTTTCCGTTGTACGCGGCGTTGCGCGGCGTGAACGTTTATGAAGAGTTTGTCGAAGGCGCGAAAGACGGCTTCAAAACCTCGGTGATGATCATGCCTTATCTGGTCGCCATTTTGGTCGCCATCGGCATGTTCCGCGAGGCGGGCGGGATCGAAATGCTGACTCAGGCCCTGAAGCCGGTATTGGATTTCGTCCACTTTCCGACCGAGCTGCTGCCGTTGTGCCTGGTGCGCCCGCTCAGCGGCAGCGGCACATTGGGATTGTTCTCCGATCTTGTGAAGGAATTTGGTCCCGACAGTTTGTTGGCGCGGACCGCCGGCACCATTTTCGGCAGCACGGAAACCACGTTCTATGTGATTGCCGTTTACTTCGGCGCGGTGGGAGTGAAACGCACCCGGCACGCGGTGCCCGCCGGATTGATCGCCGACGGCGTGGGAATAATTGCCGCCATCATCATTTGCCGCTTGATGTTTGCGTAAGGATTACCAGCCCGCCACGCAAGCCGGGCTTGCCGGCGCTTACTTTTTAATCCGATCCAGTGACGGCACAAACTTGTACGGCTCGATATCCGGTACGACCCGCACGGAAGTCGTGAATTTGAAGGCTTCCTCGCCTTCACTCGGGAAGGTCAGTTCCACAAAGAAAGCCGTCCAGCCTTGCGACGGTTTTTCCACCTTGCCCACGAATACGCCGTTGCCCCGATCGGTGAGCGTCTGGCTTTCCCATTTTGGCCCGAAAGACTCGAGCCGGAAATCGCGCGCCGCAGGATTCGTCGCGCGCCACAGCCGCACCTGGGTGGGACGATCCTTGGCCGTTACCCGGATCGTATCCTCGCCTTCCTGCGTCCAGGTAAATTCAGGCAGGTGGTATTGGTGAATCACCGCGTCGTAACAGGCCGCCAGCGTGGCGTAGGCGTCCGAACCGCGCAGTGAATGATCCGCGTTAGGCACGTAACGCAGATATTTTACGCCAGGCAGATCGTTGAAATAAAACTTGGAGGAGTCGGGCAAAAAGAACTGATCCCCCGAGCCGTTGATTATGAACTTGGGCATCGTATAGCGCGCCCGATAGGTGTACGGGTCTTCAATTCGCATCAGGGCTTCATTCTGCGGTGTGCCCATCCAATCCATGATGTTGAACTCAGTGTAATTGCCCACCGCCGGCGCCCAGAAGCCATACGAACCGTAGTGATGTTTCATTGAGTCCCCGACGTTCAGGACGTCAATCACCACCGGCGCAATACCGATCACCCGCGGGTCCACTGCCGCCGTGGTCCAGGTCGTCCAACCCCGTTTGGATGCGCCCGAAACGAAGAACGCATCCACCTTCAACTTCCCGCCGGCGGCACTGCCGCAAAACGCTGTGACCGTGTCCATGGCGCGCACGGCGGCTTTGGTCATGGGCAGTCGCGCGGGCCACTTCTCGTCGCCGGTGCGCAGAAATTTATCCCATGTATAAGCGATCAAGGAATCTTCCTTGCGCCCTTGCGTTTCTCCGGCGAACACCAACGGTTGGTTGGGCACCATTTTTAACTCCGTCACAATGGACTTGGTAAGCATCGCGATCTTCACCAGTTCCGGTGCGGCTTTCTTGGGAGGCTCGCCTCCGTTCGCGCCGCCGCTGATCAATAACAACGATTTCGTTGAGGTGACCGTGTCCGGTTTCACCAGGATCAACCAATGCTTCCACAACGGCCGGTCCACCTCCTGGGTCGTCAGCCACTGTTGCGAAGTCATCTCCAGCACATAAGTCGTCCAGCCTTGTCCGGGGATGGTATTGACCAGGGTGAAATTGTAATTCGAGTCCGGCGCGGCCACATAGCGATCCAGCGCGGTAAGCAGACCTTTTTGTTGTGCCACACAACCGCCACCGAGCCAGCCGCCCAAGACGAACCAGCCCAGTAAAAGCAAGCGGACGGTTTGACGTTGACGGCTGGAACCCCGCGTTGCCCGCAACGCGCGACGGTTAAACTCCATGGATGCGGATTGCATATTCGTGCAGCATAGGAGGACCACAATTTCATCGGCAAGTGGAATCAAAGGAAATCCAATCCACCACTCAAAAAGAGACCTGCCCTGGGCGTTCGCTATGCCTTGCGCAATACCGCCACGTAAGCGCCGTCGGTCCCGTCGGCAAATGGCAGCAACTGGCGTTCGCGTTCCAATGTGAAATCGGGATGGGTCGTCAGAAAATGTTGGACGACTTGCGCGTTTTCCTCCGGTTCAAGACTGCAGGTGCTGTACCCCAGCAGCCCGCCGGATTTCAGGTATGGTGCGGCTTGTTTTAACAGCTTTTTCTGTTTGTGACTCAGGCGGCTCAGTTCGGACGGACGCACCCGCCAGCGCAAGTCCACGCGACGGCGCAACACGCCGGTGTTGGAACAGGGCGCATCAATCAAGATGCGATCATAAATCCGAGTCGGCGTTTCGAGAGCTTCCGGGGGGACAGGTTCAACACAAGTTATTCCCAGTCGCCGGCAATTTTCCGCGACCAATTTCAGGCGGGCGGGAATTTCATCGGTGGCAATGATTTTCCCTGTGTTATTCATCAACTGCGCGAGGAAGGTCGTCTTTCCGCCGGGCGCGGCGCAAAGGTCAAGAATGGTTTCGCCCGGTTGGGGTGCCAGTTCCTGCACGGCCAGCAGCGTGCTGGGGTCTTGAATGTAAAACCAACCTTTCTGGAAACTGCCGAGGGTTGGAAGTGGCGGGTGCGATTTGAGTTCAAAAATCAGATTTTCGCCGGTCCAGCTTCGGGTGAAGAAATCATACGCCACGTTTTCATCCCGCCAGAGGGTTAATAAATCGCCAACAGTAGCGATCTTCTCCGGCACGCCGCGTTGGATTTGTGGCGAATCCGGCGCGGCGCCGGGGCGATTAAAATTCAGCGTGTTGACGCGCGCATACGTCTGCGGCGGCGTGTTGTTGGATTCCAACAATCGGCGCATGTTCTCCGCGCCAAACGATTGTTCCCAACGACTGACGAGCCACTTGGGATGCGAGCATCCGACCGCCGGGTCGTTCACCTTCAATTCAGCCAGATTGCGGCGGGTCGCCTCGGCTTCGCGCAAATAACCGCGCAAGACGGCGTTGATGAAGCCGGCTTGTCGTCCGTATCCTTGGTGGCGCGCCAGTTCCACGGTTTCGTGGACGGCCGCGTGATCCGGGATGCGTTCCAGCCAGAAAATTTGGTACAAACCGAGGCGCAGCAAATCCTGAAGTCCGGTCTTCTGCTGGCGGTCCTGTGTCTTTTGCGCAATCAACCAGTCCAGCGCCGACTGCCAGCGCACGACGCCAAAAACCAGTTCTTGCGCCAGCGCGCGATCCACTGGCGAAAGCTTTGCGCGGAACAGGGCGCGGTCGAGCAGTTTCTCCGTGTAATGGTCGCTGTGGTGACGTTCGCCGAGGACGCGAACCGCAATTTCTCTTGGTTTTTGGCCAGTCACGGCTTTTAATGTTGGTGGGAAAACGGGACGAACGCGAGGAAGAATCGAACTATGAAAGAAGAATTTGAAAAGTTGGCCGCGGCGGGAAAAATCGAAGGGCGGCAGATTGAACCGTTGGCGCGGTTGACCAGCAGCGGATTTTGCGAGCATCGTAGTTGGGGCTTTGGCCGGATCAAGACCGTGGACACGGTTTTTGCGCGCTTCACCATTGATTTTGCGGGCAAGCTGGATCACGCGATGGACCTTTCTTTCGCCGCTGAGACGCTGAAGCCCATTCCCAAAGAGCACATTTTAGCGCGGAAATCCGTGGACCTTGAGGGATTACAAAAAACCGCCGCACTGAATCATCTGGATTTGATCCGCATCGTGCTCAACAGCTACGACGGCAGGGCCACCCCGGCGCAAATTCAGCAGGTGCTTGTTCCTGACATCATCCGCGATGATTGGAAGAAATGGTGGGAAACGGTGCGCGCAGAAATGAAGAAGGACGGTCATTTCATCGTGCCGACCAAGAAGAGTGAACCCATTGTCTATACCACGCAGGAAACTTCCTTGCAGGATCGGTTGCTGGCCAGTTTCCAGGCGGCCAAAGGGTTAAAGGCGCGTCTGGCTGCCGCTGCGGAAGTGGTGAAAAACGCCGCTGACCTGACCGATAAAACGGCCGCCGCGAAAGAGATTGTGGCGGCGTTGAACGCGGAAATTCCGGCCCATTTGCGGACGCAAACGGCGGTTGCCCTAGAGGCCATTTTTGTTCGTGACGACGTGGCGGCCATTGCCGATCTGCCGTCAGCAGCGGATGAGATTACCGCCACGCAATTGTGGAATCAGGACGGGGTGAAATTTGGCGGAGTCATGGAAGCGATGCCGGCGGCCAAGCACCGCCGGACCCTCGAGTCCTTCAAAGACGCGCAACCGGAGCGCTGGGTTGAAACGTTGCTGGCCGCCTTTAACATGGTTTCGGCGCGCTTGTGCAAAGAGTTTGCCAACATCCTGGCCCACCACGGCAAATTACCGGAGTTGAAGGAAGTGCTGGCGCGACTCATCAGCCAGCACGCTGCCAGCAGTGAGCTATTGCTCTGGATCGGTAAGGAACGCAGCGATGATTACGCCGACATTCTCGGGCCGGAAGTTTTCCGCGCCATGCTGGCGGCCATTGAGCACGACCAGTTTAACGAGAAACGCTCGAACCGCTTGCGCGATTTCATGTTGTCGGATCAGGAGTTGATCGCGGATTTGACGGGCACCGCCGACATTGAAGTCGTGAAAGATTTGACCCGCGCCCTGCAATTTTCCCCGGCGTTCGAAGACATGGATAAACGCTCACTGCTGGCGCGCATCGTCAAACGCCATCCATCCGTGCAATCGCTGATCACCGGCGAACCGGCGAACAAGCAGGAGGCGGTGCTTTACGTTTCGTGGGAGAGTTTGGAGCGCCGCCGCGCGGAATACGCCGAGCTGGTGCAGAAGAAAATTCCAGCCAACTCCAAGGAAATTGCGGTGGCCCGCAGCTATGGTGACTTGCGCGAAAACCATGAATATAAATCTGCCAAGGAAATGCAAAAAATCCTGATGCGGCGGAAAGGAGAACTCGAAGCCCAGTTGGCCCGCGCTCAGGGGACCGATTTCAGCAATGCCCAAACGGATGCGGTGAACATCGGAACGGTCGTGCGCGTCACG
This sequence comes from Verrucomicrobiota bacterium, assembly GCA_039806955.1. GTDB lineage: Bacteria > Verrucomicrobiota > Verrucomicrobiia > Limisphaerales > JADLHS01 > JADLHS01. The sequence continues at coordinate 13,103 of JBDHQI010000047.1, forward strand.
GATCTAAACGCGCAGAATTTGGAAACCTTCATAATCCTCGGCGCCTGGGATTTCGATGTGACCAAAAACATCATCAGCTATCTCACGCCAGTCGGGCAGGCTTTGCTGAATCGCAAGATTGGCGAGGAAACCGAGGTGGATGTGGACGGAGTGAAACATCATTATCGCATCGAAAAAATTGAGGCTTACAGTCCGCCAGCAGCTTCCGAGTCTTCGTCCGAAGCCGCGGCATGATCAGATAGCCGGTAATCAATCTCCCTCAGCCACGCTGGTTCGCGCGCTTCCGGGGAATATCCACGTTCCCCCTGGAAACGAGATGCTTAGCCGGAACGATTCGATTGGAGTTTGGGTGGAACGGGCCACTGGCCCGATGGCCGAACGCAAAGCGTGCGAACCCAATGGTGTGCGATCTCCGTGCGCCCGGCTGGGCGGCAGATTGCCGCCCAGAACGGCCAAGTGGGCCGTTCCACCTGGAACCAACTGCATCGTTTCGGCTTAGTGAGCCGAGGTCATCAGCATGACCTGTTCAAGGGTGGAAGCGCCGTCGCGGGCGCGATCCAGCGCCACCATGCGCAGCGTCTTCATGCCCTGACTGATGGCGACCTTGCTGATCTCACGCGAATTGGCGCGGGCGATGATCAGTTTCCGAATTTCATCCGTCACCGTCATGGCTTCAATAATCGCCAGTCGCCCGGCGTAGCCCGTATTTTTACACCGGTCACAGCCACGACCGCGATAAAGGGTGACGCCGTCGAAGACACTGGGGTCTAGTTGTAAATCATCAAACATCTTGGTGGGGTAGGTCACCGGCTCCTTGCAATGCGGACAGATGCGGCGCAGTAACCGTTGCGCGCAGGACAAGATGACGGACGAAGAAATCAGAAACGGCGCGATACCCATGTCGTCCAATCGCGCGATGGCGCCGGGCGCGTCGTTACAGTGCATCGTGGAGAGCACCTGGTGTCCGGTGAGTGACGCCTCGATGGCGATTTCAGCGGTTTCCATGTCGCGGATTTCTCCAATCATCACAATGTCCGGGTCCTGGCGCAGAATGGAGCGCAGGGCGTTTGCAAAGGTAAGGCCGATTTCCTTTTTAACCGGGACTTGGTTGATGCCGGGAATCTGAAATTCCACCGGGTCTTCCACCGTGACGATATTGAAAATGGGGCTGTTCAGTTCGTTCAACGCGGAGTAAAGCGTCGTCGTCTTGCCCGAGCCGGTCGGTCCGGTGACCAGGATCAAACCGTGCGGCGCGTCCACCGCTTGTTTGAATTGGGTGAAGGTGTCGGGGTCCAATCCCAGCCGATCGAGACTGGCGGAGAGATTGCCCTTGTCGAGCACGCGCAACACGATCTTCTCGCCATGCACGGTGGGCATGATGGAAACGCGCAAATCGTAATCCTTGCCGCCGACCCGCACCCGCATGCGTCCGTCCTGGGGCAACCGCCGCTCGGCGATGTCCAGGCTTGCCATGATTTTGAAGCGTGACGCGAGCGCCAATTGCATGCTTTTGGGCGGCGGCGTGGCGTCCACCAACGATCCGTCAATACGGTAGCGCAGGCGCAACACCCGCTCGAATGGTTCAATGTGAATATCACTGGCGCGGTCCTTGATGGCCTGCATCACGATGATGTTGGCCAGTTTAATGACGGGCGCTTCCTCACTGGAAGCCGCCAGTTGGTCAAGGTTCACCTCCTCGACCGACTCTTTGACCGTCTCGAATTCGCCATCCCCATCCACGCCCTGGTTCGCGGCGTCTTGGAGAATCTCCTCCATGCTGCCGCTCTTGGCGGTATCCAGCAGGTTGAATTTGTCCGCAATCGCCTTGTCGGAGGCGATCAGCGGAAAGACTTCCAACTTGGTGATGCGCTTGACGTCATCAATGGCCAGGACGTTCAACGGATCGGCCATCGCGAGGAACAACTTGTTATCCACGCGCGAAACCGGCAGCACGCGATGGTTATGCGCAACTTCACGCGGCAGTAAATCGGCAACTTCCACCGGGACCGAAATCCGCGCCAGATTGATTGGCGGCACGTTCAGCACCCGGCCCATGGAAACAGTCAGGTCCTGCTCGCTGACGTAGGCTTTCTCAGTGACAAGTTTGACGAAGCGCGCACCCTCGGTCTTCTGTTGTTCCAACAGTTCCTCCACCTGCTGGCTCGACAACAAACCGTCCTCGACCAGCGCATCGGCGATTCGCTCACCAAAAGTTTTTATGGGACGCATGATTAACGGAAAATTTTCTGCAGGTTCTTCACGATTTCGGCGGGCGACGCCAGGTACCACAACAACCGGTCAGAGGTGGCGGCTTGCAGTTCCTTGATCACCTGCTGATTAAACGGGTTCGTGGTGGCAATGAGCACGGATTTGCTCATGCGATCAAACGGCAGGACGCACCAGCGCCGACAGGTCGCGGCGGAAAAGGTGCGCGCCAGCTCGAAATCAACTTCATAACGCTCCAACGGCAGGCAGGGCAGGCGCGACCGGTCGCTGATCAATTTCAGCGCGATTTCGGTGGCGATCAATCCCTTGTCGGTGACGATTTGCAAGAATGAATCGCAAACCTCGGTGGGCGGCGTGGTCAAATCCAAACTGGGCCAGCACACGTCGAAGTCCGACTCCGCCATCAGTTTGCTTTTGACGAAAATCTTGTGCATCTGCTTGCGGCCATCTTCCAACACCCCCGAGAGAGGCGCCGTCGCGGGCTGCACCGGATCGCTGCCATCAGTTGGGCGGCGGAACATGGCGGTTTCCTCGCCGTAGGTAGTGCTGGTAGAGGATTTAGCTTCGATTTCCCGGAGCGCGTTTTGCGCTTCGGGATCGTTGGGATGCTGCTGTAAAATCGTCTCGTATTCGAGGATCGCCGAAGAAAACTGTCCCGTTTGGACGTATGCTTGGGCGATGCGTTTGGCGGTGCTGATGACCTCGGCTTCGCGCCCCAACTTGCTGTAAGCCTCCTTGAGAATTTCCAACGATTGATAGTCGTTGGGCTGTGATTGAGTGATGACCTCAAACATCTCAATCGTTTGGGCAAATTGGGCTTCTTCGCTCTGCGTTAACGTCGTGGCCATTGCGTTCAAATTTGTCGGACATGATTTGCTGTTTGGTGCGACTTCATGCCGGGCGACTCGGTAAAAGCAATCCGCTGGCCAAGACGTGATCCAAAAGAAAATTGCGGGGATTCAACCAGTTTTTTTCCTGGTCCAGAGACACCGTGTCTTGTTCTGGCACGAATTTGCATCGGTGAATCAATCCGGACCACGCGAATTTTTCTACCCTTCGGCAAATTTTTAATCATGCTGTCTGGCATGAAATTTGTCCTGCTCCTGGGTTTGGGGCTGATCTTATTCCGCCTGGCTGCGGATGAATTGACCCCGGCAACCTACGCCGCGCAGGGGAAATTAATCCTGACGCATTTCGACTCGGCGCCCTTCCCTCACCGCAGCCGGGAAGCGGGACATGAGTATCAAGGCCGGCTTTATTCGGCGGCGGAGCATTACCAGGACAACACTGTGGCGCTTTTCATTCCGAAGACCTTTCACGCCACTGACCAGGTGGATTTTATCGTCCACTTTCACGGTTGGCGCGGCAAAGTGGCGGGCGTGTTGACGCATTATCAATTGATTGAGCAACTGGTGACCAGCGGACGCAACGCCATCCTCATCATACCTCAAGGGCCAACCGACGCGCCGGATTCAGCCGGTGGCAAACTGGAGGAGGATGGTGGCTTTCGCCGGTTCATGACCGAAGCAATGTCGGTATTGCGAACGAACAAAATCGTCGGTCCCAACGCGACCTGGCACACCATCGTGCTCTCCGGCCACAGCGGCGCCTATCAGGTCCTGTCGTCCATCGTGACGCAGGGCGGTTTGGACGCAGCGGTGAAAGAGGCCTGGTTGTTTGATGCGCTTTACGCGCAGACCCCGCGATTTTTGCACTGGGCGGAACGAACCGGCGGACGGCTCGCCATTATTTATACCGAAGACGGCGGCACGAAAAAGCGTTCGGAAGAATTGATGGAAACCTTGCGTCAGCAAAAAATTTCCTTCCTGCGCACTCCCGACACGAGCGCCACCGCGGCGCAACTCCGCACAAACCAATTCATCTTTCTCGCCACCAACCTCGGCCACACCGAGGTCCTGGCCAAACACAAAACTTTCCAGCTATTTCTCGAGAGCAGTCAACTCGACGTGGCGACCAACGCGCCGGCCCCCCAGCCTTGAACGCCGCCAGCGTCCGCTTGAAAGTGATATGAAGAAAGCGTTAGAGTCGTTGCATGTCAGCCGACACCCGCAAGTTTAACAAAGCCCCGCGCCTCCTGATCGTGGATGACGACGCCGGGCAGCGCAGCCTGTTGAGTTCGTTTTTGCAATCGCAAGGCTACGACCCGGTGGCGGTGGACTCCGGCGAACGCGCGTTGGCCACGCTGCGCGAAGCGGAATTCAGCATGATGATTTCAGACGTGCGCATGCCGGGCATCTCCGGACTGGAAACCTTGCGCCATGCACGGGAGCAGAACACCGCGCTCCCGGTGTTGTTGGTCACGGCGTACACGGACATTCGCGACGCCGTCGGGGCCATGCGCGATGGCGCGGTGAACTACCTCGCCAAACCGATTGATCTGGATGAGTTGCTCGCCATCATTCAAAAGGTAACGGGGACCGCCAAACCGACCGCGCCGACCGTTTCGCTGCCGCCGCTGCCCGGCGGCATCCTCGCGCAAAGTCCGCTGATGCAGGCGGTGTTCCGCGACGCGGCGCTCGTGGCTCCGTCCGACACGCGCATCCTGATCACGGGTGAAAGTGGGGCGGGCAAAGAAGTCGTAGCGGACGTCATTCACGCCTGGAGTCGCCGGGCGTCCGGACTCTTGATCAAAGTGAACTGCGCCGCCATCCCGGAAAATCTGTTGGAATCCGAATTGTTTGGTCACGAAAAGGGCGCTTTTACCAGTGCCATTGCCCAGCGCATTGGGCGGTTTGAAGAAGCGCATGACGGCACCATTTTCCTTGATGAAATTGGAGACATGACCGCGCCCTTGCAGGCCAAGCTGCTGCGCGTTACTCAAAATGGCAGTTTTAGCCGGGTCGGTTCCAACCGCGAATGGCAGACGAATGCGCGCATTCTGGCGGCCACCAACAAAAATCTCGAAGAGCGGGTGCGCAGCGGCGCGTTTCGCGAGGACCTGTTTTATCGGCTCAATGTCGTGGAATTGAACGTGCCGCCGCTGCGGGAGCGTCCCGAGGATATCCTGCCGCTGGCGGCTCATTTCATTGCGGAATTTACTCAGGGCCGGGCGCGCTTTGCGGCTGCGGTCACCGAAGGTCTCGTCCGATATTCCTGGCCGGGCAATGTGCGTGAGTTGCGTAATGCCATGGAACGAGCGGCGTTGTTGTCGCGCGGGGAAATGATCCTGCCCGAACACCTTCCGGCTCGGGTCCGCACCGCAGTCGAACAAGCCGCGCCAACCACGCTGCCGGATGCGCAGCGTTTGGAGGAAATCGAGCGGCAGGCCATTTTTCAAGCTCTGCGCGAGCACCAAGGGAATCGCACCGAAACCGCGCGGGCGCTGGGCATCAGCCGACGCGCGTTGTTGTACAAATTGCAACGCTTCCGTGAGCAGGGCTTCGAGGTTTAGTCTCCGCAACCGAAGAATCGCGGCGGCGACAATTATTTGATTACGGACCGCCCCTTTTTCTTTTAATCTCAACGACCTTGAGCGCGTTGCCGCCGGCTCAACCCGGTTGACGCAGACGCAATATCCGACGAATGCAGATGGCGAAAAACATCGTTTATTTCGATCTTGAAACGCAAAAATCCGCCGATGAAGTGGGCGGCTGGAACAATGTTAATCGCATGGGGCTGAGCGTGGGCGTGACCTACAGCACGGCCCGTGGCGACTACAAGATTTATGGCGAGAAGCAGGTCAACGCCCTGCTGACGGAATTGCAACGCGCCGACCTCGTCGTCGGTTTCAACATCCTGCGCTTCGATTACGAAGTGCTGCACGGTTACACTCCGTTTGATCTGACACAATTGCCCACGCTGGACATGTTGGTGGATTTGCAGGCCGAGCTCCAACACCGGCTTTCGCTCGACTCCATCGCGACCGCGACTTTGGGGGTGGAAAAAACCGCCGAAGGCTTGCAGGCGATCGAGTGGTTCAAACAAGGCAAACTGTTGGAAATCGCGGAGTACTGCTGTTACGACGTAAAAATCACCCGGTTGGTGCATGAGTATGGCGCGACGCGCCGCCAGCTTTATTATCACAACCGCTTCGGAAAAAAGCTTGTCGTCCCGGTGAAATGGGGCAATTAAACGGACGGTGATGAAACTCAATTGACGGCCCCGGATAATGTTCAATCTTGAATTTGCGCATGCCACTTTATGAATACGAATTGTGTGAAGGCGACTGCAAGGTGTGCGGGGGCCGATTCACGCTGAACCGCCCGCTATCCGCGAAACCGTTGACGCATTGCCCGGCTTGCAAGCGGCCTGTACGCAAGGTTCTTTCCAACTTTAACACGCCGCACAAGTTGAAGCCCCTTTCCGTCACCGACGCGAAAAAAGCCGGATTTACAGTCCTCAAGCGCGTAAACAAGGGAGAATATGAGCGCCAATAAAACTCGGGCGGTCCTGGAAATCGGGCTTTACAAGTTGGTGGCGAGCGGTACTCTGCGTCTCAGAACTATCTCTGTTATGATTAAAAGACTTTCCATTCTTGGCGGAATCGCGGTGGTCGCCACCCTGATGACGGGTTGCGCGGGGCCGGAGAACAAACTCGGCCGCGGCATCAATAATTTCTACGAACCCGTCCGCTTGGCGGAATGGCGTCGTAGCATTGAACAAACCTCGTTCGCGTTGCCGGAAGAACGTAATTACAATACCGGAGTCATCAAAGGCTTCAATAAGACCATGGCCCGGGCGGGGGTCGGTCTGTATGAAATCATCACCTTTCCGTTTCCGCCCTATGATCCGGTATTCACCGATTATCTGGCGCCGACCCCGCAATATCCGGACAGCTACCGGCCGGAGATCATTTCCGACTCCGTTTTTGCGACTGATACGGACATCGGCTTTGGCGGCGGGGATGTCGCGCCCTTTCTGCCCGGCAGCCGATTTCGCATTTTCGACAATTAAGTGTTGAAGCCCATCGGTTTTTGTCCACGCGTCAACCTTGGTTGGCGCGTTTTTTCTGCGGTCGAACAGAGCGGACTTTGATCCGGCCGAGCCTTTGATGCAAACCTTGGAAAAGCAATCTCCCGGCAAAGTCAACCTGCTGCTGAACCTGCTTGGCAAACGCCCGGATGGTTTTCACGAACTGGAAACGATTTTCCATCCCATCCGGTGCTTTGATGAACTGGCGTTCTCTCGTAGCCGCGCCGGCGTGCAACTCACCTGTAATCGGACGGATTTACCCACCGACGGTCACAACCTGGTTTGTCGCGCCGCCGCCGCGTTCTTTCAGGCCACGGGGATTTCCGGCGGCGTGCGCATCCATTTGACAAAGCATTTGCCGTTGGCCGCGGGATTGGGCGGCGGCAGTAGTAACGCCGCCGTCACTCTGCTGGGACTGAATGAATTGTTTGATCACCTGCTGACATCCAGCCAACTGCACGCGCTGGCCGCGGCCTTGGGATCAGACGTGAACTTCTTTCTGCAAAACCAACCCGCGTTGGCAACAGGGCGCGGAGAAAAAATCGAACCGTTGCGAGAGTTTCCAGCCTTGCGAAATGCGGCTTTTTTTCTGGTGCATCCGGGCTTTGGTATTTCCACGGCCTGGGCTTATCAAGCGCTGGCACGATTTCCAACGGCGCGAAATGGAATGCCGGGGCGCGCTCAGCACTTGGTCGCTTTATTGCAAGCGACCGATCTCGCAACCGCAGGTCGGGCATTTTATAACTCACTCGAAGCTCCCGTGTTGGAAAAATATCCCATCCTCGCTCTGTATCAGGAATTTTTGCGCACCCATGGCGCGCAAGCCACTTTGATGTCCGGCAGCGGCTCAACCACCTTTGCGCTTTTCTCCGATCTGAGCCGCGCCGAGGCGATGTTGGAAGCATTTCCAGCTCAATTTGGTCGCACGGGTTGGATGGCCGCCATCCCAGTTTAGCCGCCGTTCGTGGCGAAACCGGGTGCGGGCTGGCGCGCATTTGCTGGCAAAGGCGGGACGGGTCTCGGTGGGAGTGGGAGCGTGGGCAGGGTTGACGCCTTGCTGACCACCTCACGCCAGGCCTGCCGCTCCGACGGTTTCATCTGCGCCCAGCGTTCGGCGTTTTTCAGAAAGGTCTGGCGTTCAGTTGGACTCAACGAAGTCAGCACCGCCATTGATCGGAGGCAATGCGCGCGTTGCGCCGGCGTCAGTGCCTCGTAAGCCTGCAGGGTCCTTTCCATCTGCCGCTGTTCAGCGGTCGAGAGCGTTGTCCAGATGCGCTCCTTTTCCCGATCGCTGAGTTCAAACAACCGATGATAGCGCGCAATCAATTGCGACTGCACCGGATTGGGAGGGAAACCGGGGCGACTATTTGGGGCGAGGTATTCGGCGCCAACGGGATTGGTCAGCAACATTTGCTGCAGGTTGGCGGGCATGGCGTCCCACTGTTGTAATCGCGCCGTGACCATGTTGCGCAAATCTTCGGGAAGGCTCTGCAAATGCACCGTCCGGTTGGTTGCGGGCAGGCGGGCGAACAGCTTGAAATACCATTGCAGCTCCGTAACCCGCAGCCGCAAATCGCGCTCCTCCGGGGTGAGCGTTTGGTATTCTTGAATGCGCTCCAACAGCCGCTCCCGGACATCCAGTGGCCGCGTGGCCAGTTGCGCTCTTCGATCCGCAGCGGGCATCACCAACAGCGCGCGAAAGGATTCCACCGGCGAACGCGTGATGACCGTTGGCACCGGCGGTTGCAGCGCGGGGTTGTTGGTCTCGATACTAAACCCGTGCAAGACCGCCGCCAGTCCAATCCCCACCCAACTCAAAACGTGACAAATGCGCTTCATGGATGTAACGCCAGCAATTCGTCGCTCAGCGCGAGCAGTTTTTCATCCGCCACCACTGCGGATGGGGGAAGCTGGCGGATGATCTCAAAATCCTCAATCACCACCGGATCCGTCAGCGACCGCACGTTGGCCACTTCGTGCGCGGCCCTCGCCAATTCTCGTTGTTTGCCGATTAAATGTTGCCGATATCCGATCAGACTCACCAACAGCACCCCACCGACAACAGCCATCCGAGGCAAAAACCTGCGCCACCAGGAAACCGGATTAATGTGAACGGAATGTTTCTCCGATTCAATCGCGCGCAACACCCGCGCGGTGAAATTGGATGACACCATTGCCGGAGCGCGTTGGGTCAGCAGCTCACTCAACACATTCTCCGTGGCCACGTCACTTTGCCTTTCAGGATGCGCCGTCAGCCACGCCTGCAGTTCGGCCCGCTCGCTCGCTGTCAGCGGGCGCCGCCACACTATTTCTTGAAACTGCCGCTGGATCGGATCTGACTTCATGACTCGATTCGCGAATTAAAAACCAGTTTTGCGCAAAAGTTGCTCATTTCATTTCCTCCCATACGCCAGTTTGCAGATAGGGTTTGAGTCGCGCCTTGAGCGTTTCCCGAGCGCGAAAAATCAATGATTTCGTCGCCGACAGTGAGCAACCCAGCACGACGGCAATTTCCTCGTAACTCAGCTCGTCCTGTTGACATAAAGCCAGGGCCGTCCGTTGATTTGCCGGCAAGGCGGCCACCGCTTCCTCCACTTTGCGTTCCAGTTCGCAACGCAGCAACTGGTCGGAAACGCCCGCTTGACGTTTGTCTTCGATTTGCATCGCCAGTTGTTCTCCGTCCGAGGTACGGGCTTGATCCAAGGAGTCTGCCGGATGCCGGGTGCGCCGCCGAATTTCATTCCAACAAAGATTGCGCGCAATGGTGAACAACCAGGTGGAAAATTTGGCGGTCGCTTGATAACGCCCCGCCGACTTCCACACTTGCACGAAGACATTTTGCGCGAGGTCTTCGGCTTCAGTGGGATCGCCGAGGATGCGCCAGGCCAGATTCATGACGGGTTGCTTGTATTTCTCGATCAAAACGGTGAAGGCTGCCGTCTCGCCTTCTTTAACGCGCAGCATCAAAACAGCATCTGGATCCATTTCACCGGGCATGACCGTCGGTCAGCCTAGCAGCCTGTCGGACATAGCTCAAGACGCTGGGTAAGATCGTGGTGGTAGCACCCGGTGCGGTTGTGGAAAC
>JBDHQI010000048.1:0-22494 GCA_039806955.1 Verrucomicrobiota bacterium
CCGTTTCCACAACCGCACCGGGTGCTACCACCACGATCTTACCCAGCGTCTTGAGCTATGTCCGACAGGCTGCTAGTGCGATTGACGCGCGGGTTGGGCAGGTCTTTGAAGGGTTCGATCAAACTCAGTTTGGGATGCTTTTGCATCCCCAGTTTGAAGCAGATTTCCGCGCCGAAGGGAACCTCAAAATGCACCCTCGTAAGTCGGCTCCGCCACACGACTTGCACACGCATTTTCAAAAAACATTTAGATGCTTCTGCCCTGCACGAATGGCCGGCTGCAAACGGCAAGTCCGCCGCAGGTCCACCGGACGAAATCACCCAGGCCTGGTTTGATTTGGCTACGCACCTTTACAAGGTGTTTCGCGGCCGCAAAGTCACGGTGATCGTCCGACGGGTTATATCGCTTGACATCGAAATCCTCGTGCCGCACTACATGTTCATGCTGCAACCAGTGAATCGCCGTGAATTTCTCAGCGCCATAATTGCGGCGGTGCTTCTCACCCTCCTGCCCGGGGCGACATTGTGTGCCGCGCAATTCCGAGGACAAATCCGCAAAGCGATGATCGTCGCCGGGGTCACGGAGGAAGCGCTGGTGCCGCTCAAGGCCGCTGGCTTCGAGGGCTGGGCCACGATCAAAGATCACGGATTGGAACCCGCCGAGTTCAAGCGGCGCTTTGAGCTTATCGCGGAGGGAAAATAAAAAATGAAACAGGATTTAAGCAAACCAATGAAACCTACTCTGCTCTCACGTCGCCAATTCAGTCGCACAATGTTCACCGCTGTTGGCGCGCTGGGCGTCGCCCCGGCCTTCTTGCGCGGTCAGAACCTGAACAGCAAGCTCGACATTGCGATCATCGGTGCGGGCGGACGTGGCGGGGACAACATGCAGTCCGTTTCGTCAGAGAACATCGTCGCTTTGTGTGATGTCAACGCCAACAACCTGGACAAGGCGGCGGCGAAATTCCCGAACGCGCGCAAGTTCGTGGATTTCCGGAAAGTGTTTGATCGCGCGAAAGCCTTCGACGCGGTGGTCGTGAGCACGTGCGAACACACGCACGCCTTTGCCACGATGCTCGCACTCCAGCACAAGAAGCACGTCTATTGCGAGAAACCGCTGACGCACAACATCTGGGAGGCGCGCAAGATTCGTGAGGCGGCGACGAGAGCCAGGGTGACCACGCAGATGGGAATTCAGATTCACGCTACGGAGAATTACCGGCGGGTGGTGGAACTCGTGCAAAGCGGGAGCATCGGCCCGGTGCGCGAGGCGCACGTCTGGGTTTCCCGCGCCTGGGGCTGGCAGAGCGAAGAAGACGCCAAGCGGCATAAGGATGTTGTCTGGGTCGTGGAGCGCCCGAGGGAGTCGCAGCCCGTTCCCGATGGATTGGATTGGGATCTTTGGCTCGGCCCGGTGCCGGCGCGACCGTTCAACAACGTGTATTTTCCAGGGCCGAAGTGGTATCGCTGGTGGGACTTTGGCAACGGCACGATGAGCGATCTGGGGAGTCATTGGAACGACCTTCCCTTCTGGGCGCTCAAGCTGCAGGCGCCGCTCACCGTGGAAGCGAGTGGCCCGCCGCCGCATCCGGAGATCGCGCCCGCTTCGATGAGCGCCACCTACGAGTATGGCGCGCGCGGCGACCTGCCGCCCGTGAAGCTCACCTGGCATCAAGGTGAGAACAAACCGGAAATCTGGCAGCGCGGCGAAATCCCGCAGTGGAACAACGGCTGCCTGTTCATTGGCGCGAAAGGCATGATCCTGGCCGACTACGGTAAGCATGTTCTTTTGCCCGAAAAAGAATTTGCCGGTTTTCAACGGCCTTCGCCGACAATTCCGCGCTCGCCGGGTCATCACGAGGAATGGCTGTTGGCCTGCAAGACCGGCAAACCGACCAGCGCCGATTTCGAGTATTCCGGCTGGCTCACCGAAGCAAACCACCTCGGCAATGTCGCGTACCGCGTTGGCAAGAAGTTACAGTGGGATCCAAGTGAGTTAAGGGCCGGGAACGCCCCAGAGGCGGACGGATTAATTCGCCGCACCTATCGGAAAGGTTGGAAGTTGTAGGCGAGAGGGCTGTCCAGCAAAGTTCATCAAACTTGTGAAACCTTCGTTTCGCGATCATTCCAGTCTGTCGCGCGTAATTGAAAATGCCGCCGGCCTCCACCGCCGGGCGGTTTGAATGGAAAAACCTTGCTGCTTGCCTTCACGGTTGCCGCGCCATTATCCCAATCAACGGTCACGACATCGCCCGTTCTCAGCGTGTCGCAGAGGCGTTCGGTGATTTCGCAAGGATAGAGGTCTTCGGTCCCAACATTGTTGCGAAAGAAGATGTGGGCAAAACTTTCCGCCAAAACGATTTTGCATCCAGCCGATCCCAAAGCGATGGGCGCGGGCGGGCCAGTATCGGCCTGAGCCGATTCATCCCCCAATGGCGGTCATGGGCCGGTGCGGCTGGTACGCGCCTCGGAAGGAGTGTTCGAGCGGTTTGCGTTGCAGGGCGAGTAGGAATCGTTCACGCACCGCCGCGTCATCGGTCGTGTTGCGCAAGGTTTCGCGCAGGTCAATCTCGCCGTGATCGCCCAGGCACGGACGGATTTTGCCATCGGCGGTCAGGCGCATTTTGTTGCAGGCTTCGCAGAAGTGCAGATTGGTCATCGCACCAATGAATCCCACCCGCGCCCCCGTGCGCTGGAGCCGATAATACCTGGCCGGACCAAACCCCAACCGCCAATCTGGTTGCGGAATTAATTCGTCGTGCTGCCGCAACAGCGCCATCGCTTCACCGACGCCGAGGAAATTTTTTTCCGTCAACACGTCGGTGCGGGTGAGCGGCATCAGCTCAATGAGGCGGAGTGGTAATTCGTGTTCGGCAGCGAACAACACGAGCGGCCAAATCCCGTTCTCGTTCACCCCACGCATCAGCACCAGGTTTAGTTTTACACTGGTGAAACCGGCTCGAACCGCAGCGTGAATGCCCGCGAGTACCCGGTTCACATCGCCTCCGGTGAGGCGATGGTAGAGCGCCGGATCCAATGTGTCCAAGCTGACGTTCACGGTCTGTGCCCCGGCGTCGTGCAGTGGTTGCGCCAGCGCGGCAAGCTTTGAGCCGTTTGTGGAAATGCCGATGTGTTCCACGCCGGGGAGCGCCCGCATGGAGCGCACAATATCCACCAAATCCGCGCGGACCAACGGCTCACCGCCGGTCAACCGGAATTTACGAAACCCCAAACCCACGGCCACCCGGACCACGCGCAGAATTTCCGCGCAGCTCAGGTGATCCGTTTTTTGCTCCCAGCCTTTGTAGCCCTCGGGCATGCAATACAGACAACGCTCGTTGCACCGGTCGGTGACCGAGATGCGGAGGTAATCAATGGTGCGGCCCAACGAGTCCATGCGCGTCATTTGGTTTGCTGGCAAACATGCGCTTCGCCTGCGCGCAACAACGCCAGGGCTTCGGTGAGGGCGGGCGCAAGAATTTCCAAACACTCCCGCACCGCGGAAGGTTTGCCGGGCAGGTTGAGGATCAAACTGCGTCCGCGCGTTCCAGCAATGGCGCGGGAGAGAATGGCGGTTTTCACCGTGGCGAATGAACCTATCCGCATCGCCTCGCCGAAGCCGGGCAACTCGCGGTCCAAAACTGATCGCGTTGCTTCCGGGGTGACGTCGCGCGGCGTGATTCCTGTTCCGCCCGTGGTCACGACGAGATCGCAAGCCAATTCGTCCGTAAGCCGACGCAGCACCGCGCTGATTTGATCCGGTTCATCCGGCAGTAGTTCCGCATGGAACTGCGCCTCCGGCAAAAACCCACGCAGGACCGCTTCAATTTCCGGACCGCTCCGGTCGGCGTAAACTCCGGTGCTGGCCCGATCGCTGATGGTGACGCGACCAATTTTCATTCCTTCACCTTTTCGGTGACGCGCACGGCTTCGATGCTCATGGTTTTATCCACGGCTTTGCACATGTCGTAGAGCGTCAACGCCGCGACACTCGCGCCAGTTAACGCTTCCATCTCCACGCCCGTCGGCGCCTGGGTTTCAGTTGCACATTCCACGATCACTCGATCCCGTTGCACCTTAAAATTTACCGCTACATGGCACAAGGCCAGCGGATGACAGAGCGGAATCAACTCCGCAGTACGCTTGGCCGCCTGGATGCCGGCGACTTGCGCCACGGTCAACACGTCGCCTTTCGGCAACGCGTTGCGGCGCAGCGCGCGAATGGTTGCTGGCTGGCAAACCAGCGCCGCCACCGCCCGGGCGCGCCGGCGTTGCGTGGGTTTTGCGCCCACGTTCACCATGTGCGCCGAACCTTGACCATCCAGATGCGAGAATTTTTTCATCTCATTTTTAACACGGCCAAAACGCCACCGCGCTGCCGGGCGGCAGGGTCTCAGTTCCACTGGCGACGCGCAGCAACGCATTCGCTTCCGCCAAAGCTGTGAGATCGCCGGAACTGCTCCAACGCAATGGCGTCAACGCGGCGGCTCCGTCTCTCCAATCACATCGCGCCGGCCAGAAGGTTTCGCGCGGATTGCCGTCGGCACGCAGTTCTGTCGCGAGCCGACCCCTCTGAAATCCGGGTTTTTCCACCCCCGCCGACCAATGCGCTAGCGCGGTGCGCACGTACAAGTGCAAACACACAAAGTGCGCCAGAGGATTGCCGGGCAGACCAAACGCGAGCGTGCCGCCGCGTTGCGCCACGATGAGTGGTTTGCCGGGACGAACATTGGCTTTGCTGACGTGAATTTTGAAGCCGGCATCCTCCAGCTGGCGGCGGGTGAAATCATGTTCCCCGACGCTCGCGCCACCCGAGATCAACAACAGATCAAGCGTCGGATCGAGAGGCTGCAATTCTGCGGCCAGTTGGGTCTCGTCTTCGGCCAGGCGACGTTGCAGGGGAACTAACTTCCATTGACCAAGGATCTCGCGCACCAGTGTTGAATTGGAGTCGCGAATCTGGCCGCGCGCGGGAGTCTGTTCCGGCGCCACAATTTCATTCCCGGTCGTCAGATGCAACGTGTTCGGTCGTCGCGTAACCAGCGGGTTTGTGCATCCGACGTTGGCGAGCAAGCCGAGCGCGCCCGCCGATAACACCGCGCCAACGTCCAACAGTTGCTGACTCGCTGTTGCGTCCTCGCCGCGCCGGCGAATGTAGCGTTCGGCATCGCGTTTAGAGAATGTCAAAGTGCTGCCCTGCACTTGGGCAAATTCCTTCATCACCACTTGCAAATTATCGGCAGGTAAAGCGCCACCGGTGGCGATGCGCACGGCTTGCCCGTATTCCAGTGCGCGCGGTTTCCAGTCGCCCGCGCGGATTTCGTCCACGATTTGGAACGTCGCGGACGCATCATCCAGCCGCACGGCGTAACCGTCCACCGCCGAGCGATCAAAAGGCGGTTGATCCTCGGGCGCACAGACCGTTTCCCGCAGGACGCGGTCTCGTGCTGCGGTTAATGGAACGCGCTCGGTCGCCAATGGCAGACAGATCTCACTGAGCAATTGCAGCACCTCGATGGCTGAGGCGGCTTTGCCCGAAGCAGCTACGGCCGAGGTTGCGGCTGCGGGCGCAGAACTTACTTGCGTCCGCGCGCGCCGTTTCCAGATTGGCACGTCCTGCTTCAGGCGGTTCATGAATTCGGTGAGCAGCGTAAACGCTTCCGCGCGATGCACAGCCGCCACGCCGACGTAAACTGCCGTTTCGCCCACCGGAATAACGCCGACGCGGTGAATCACCTGCACCGCCAGGCCGGTGCTGGTTTGCGCGAGGTCATTCAGCAGGCGTCGGATTTCGCGTTCGGCCATCGGCGCGTACGCTTCGTATTCCAACGCGGCGATGGGTTCACCATTCTCTTCGCCTCGCACGACGCCGCGAAATTCCACCCAAGCACCGAGTCGGGTGCTGGCCGGTTGCGGCGGGTGCTCGGGGATTGGTTCGTTGGTGAGTTGAATTTGGATTTGCATGCGCGTAGTTTCAACCGCCAGACACGGGAGGAATCAGAGCCACTTCGTCCGTTTCAGTAAACCGGGTGTCCGGTGTGGCGTATTCGGAATTTTTCGCCAGGCGGACTGAGCTGCGAAATCGTTCCAATTCCGGATGCGCCGCCAGGACCGCGCGCCAAATGCCGTCGGCGTCAGTCTCCACGCCGGTCAGGGTCATTTCTGCGCAGCGGGTGATGTCCTTGAGTTGGGCAAAGAAAAGAATGCGCATGTTATTTTCCAATTCGGGAAAGCATTATCGAGGCGATCCCCGTACCGACGCAATCCAACCGACGAGCCTCGGCAAAACGATGATCTGGAAGTTGGCAGGTTCGCTCAAGTCATTCATTATATTTTCTCTCCGTCCCTCGCACATTGGCCTGCGGGTAAGCTCGGCGGGCAAAACAGGCTTCGATGCCATACGGCGTGGGGAGGAGGAACGTCATTCGCCGAGGTTGCGCCGCAACAGCGCGTGCAATTGGGCGGGCGACAGAACCGTAATCGTGGCGCCTTTTACCGTCACCAATCGCAGTTCCCGAAATTTTGCCAGGGTGCGCGAGAAGGTTTCACTGACCGTGCCCAGCTCCGCAGCCAACATACGCTTCGCCATGGGCAGTTTGATTGACACCGGCTGCCGGCCTTCGCGATCTGGACACCGTTTCACGAGCCAGTTGGCCAGACGGGTTTCGACGTCCTTCATTGTCAGGTCCTCCAACTGTTCCACCAACACGCGCAAATGGCTGCTCATGGCGCCCAACATGCGCAACGCGAGTGTCGGCTGTTGTTTCAGCAGTGCGATGATGCCGCTTTTTTGCACCAACACCACTTGCGAATCCTCCAACGCCCGGGCGTCGGCGGGATAACCATGTTCCGAAGCGAGCGACACTTCCGCAAACGATTCGCCGGGACGAAAGACGCGAATGATCTGTTCTTTGCCGGTCGCACTGACGCGATGCACGTTGATCGCACCAGTTTGCACCACGTAAAATCCGTGTGTGGGTGTCGCCTCGCGAAATAAATACTCGCCTTTGCGCAACGTCTTGACCGTCGAGATGGCCGCCACATTTTGCAGATCCGCCAGGGGCAACCCCGTGAAGAGCTGACAACCGCGCAGCACATTCACCAACGTCATGGTTTTAAGTTCGTTCAAGGCCGTCATCGTTGCGTGATTCTGCAAGGGGTTGTTGGCGTCATCATGACGGCAATCGTAGAGCTTTCAGGTGGCGGTGGGTGAATGCTGACGGATGGGCGGCGCTGACGAGCAACCCTTGCGTTACGGGTGATGACGGCGATCGAAATCATTTTGGCCCCGCCGGCAGCAATGGTTGATACGCACGTTGCATCATTTGAGTTTCGGTTAAATCCACGGCTATTGCACGCCCTATTGTGAAGCTCGATCGTAAGTTCGCATCGAAACAATGAAGGGGCGGATCATCTCCGCACTCGCCAGCGCCGGGGGCAAAATTTGAAGACGAGAGTGGAAGCATCAGCGTCAACGTTCCCACCAGCGTCCCAGTTTGCGGCGCGGCTCGACATCTTGAGCTTAACCACCGGGGTCACGATGTCTCCAGTCTTTCCCATGGTCCTTTCCACTTGTACTTGCACAAACGATTGAGAGTGTTAAAAGTGGTCAGTAAATTATATCCGGACAGACTTATGACAGCATGGAGCAGGCGTTTTCATCGGTTTCGTCGTGGTTAAACCGATAGATTGCATATTGTTGTTGTAAAAGCAGCTAAAAATCGAAAGAGAATTGACGGTCATCAGCAACCAATTAGAACTCAAAACACATTATGATCATCATCGAATCATACGCGGTCGCCGTGGTGATGTGCATCATCACGATGTTATGCTGGGGTTCCTGGGCCAACACCCAAAAACTGGCCAGCAAGGAATGGCGCTTCCAACTTTTCTACTGGGATTATGCCATCGGGGTGTTGGTGCTGGCGTTGTTGCTCGCCTTCACCATGGGCAGTACGGGTGGGGGCGGACGCGGGTTCCTGGCCGACCTCAGACAGGCCGATTCGCGCTGGCTGACCTCCGCTTTCATCGGTGGCGTAATTTTCAATCTCTCGAACATTTTGCTCGTGGCGGCGATTGATATTGCCGGCATGGCGGTCGCCTTCCCGATCGGCGTTGGGTTGGCGTTGGTGCTTGGTGTGATCACCACTTACCTGTCCACCGGGGATGGCAACGCTCCCATGCTCGCTTTCGGCGTGGTCGCTATTGCGGTGGCCATCGTTCTGGATGCCCTCGCATACAAACGCCTTTCCAGCGGCACCCAAAAAACTCCGGTGAAAGGCATCGTGATTTCCATCGCCGCCGGTTTGCTCATGGGCTTCTTTTACAAGTATGTCGCGCAGGCGATGGGCAAAATTGAAACGGTCGGTGACGTGGCGGTGCTCGAAGCCGGGAAGTTGAGTCCATATACGGCGGTGGCGCTCTTCAGTTTGGGATTGTTGCTGTCCAATTTCATCTGGAACAGCATCATGATGGTCAAACCGTTTACTGGTCCGCCCGTGCGCTTTGGCGACTATTTTAAAGGCAGTGCGCGATTGCATCTGGTTGGCATTCTCGGGGGAATGATCTGGAACTTGGGCATGTCCTTCAGCATCATCGCCAGCACCAAAGCGGGTGCGGCGCTCTCTTATGGTTTGGGCCAGGGAGCGACCATGATCGGCGCCTTTTGGGGGGTGTTCATTTGGAAAGAATTCAAAGGCGCGCCGTCCGGCACGAACAAATTCCTGGTGGCAATGTTCATTTTCTATTTGTTGGGATTGTCTATTTTAATCGCCTCCAAATTATGAGTGGCGCAATGCGCCGAAATCCGTGAAGCGGTAAATCATTTCAAATTATGGCCAAACATTCTGTGCTCGTGGTTGGTAGTTCCAACACCGACATGATCATTAAACTGGATCGGATTCCGAAACCGGGAGAAACCATCATCGGTGGCGAATTCACCACTGCCGCCGGGGGCAAAGGCGCCAACCAGGCCGTTGGCGCGGCGCGGGCCGGTGGCGAAGTAACCTTCATTGCGCGCGTCGGCCGCGACATGTTCGGCGACAAGGCGGTGGCCGGATTTGTGACGGATCGGATTCGCACCGACTTTATCGTCCGCGACCGCAAAAGCCCCTCGGGCGTGGCGTTGATCTTTGTGGATGCGAAAGGAGAGAATAGCATTGCGGTCGCCTCCGGGGCGAACGGCCAGTTAACTCCCGCCGATGTTCTCAAGGCCAAAAGCGCCTTTACGGCCGGCGCCATTCTGGTCCTCCAGCTTGAAACGCCGCTGCGAACCGTGCAAGCCGCCGCGGAACGCGCCGTCGCGTCAGGGATGCGGGTCATTTTGAACCCGGCCCCGGCGCAGGCCTTGCCCAACAAACTGCTCCGTCAGCTATATCTCTTAACACCCAATGAGAGCGAAGCGGAATTACTCACCGGCATCGCGGTCAAAGACGAGAAGTCGGCGCGGCGGGCGACCGCAGCGTTGCGCAAACGCGGCGTCCGCAATGTCATTGTGACTTTGGGCGCTCGCGGCGCGTTGGTGGATGGTGACGATGGCGCGGGTTTTATTCCCGCGTGCAAGGTCAAGCCGGTGGACAGCACGGCTGCTGGCGATGTGTTTAATGGCGCCTTGGCCGTGGGCTTGGCCGAGGGCAAATCCCTGTTGGAGGCCGCGCGGTTCGGTGCCGCCGCTGCCGCCATTAGCGTGACTCGACTGGGCGCACAAACATCCGCGCCAACCCGTAAGGAAATTGATCGGCTGTTAGCGATCACGAAGAAAGCGTCAGCCACCCGGAAACATTGATTCGCATAAATTCCCCGCCGCCAGACACGGCGACCGGTCGATCGCGCGCCTCACATGCTTCTCCCCTTTTCAACTCGGCCATCGAAATAGAGTACGTTCTTGCCGTTGAGTGTGCGGCTGCGACTGTGAAACGGATTGGCGTCGCCTAAAATTGGGGTGTTCTCCCGACTGCCAAAAAGAATGCGCACAATTACGCTCGCTTCATTCGTGTAAATGGTAGCCCATTCCGGCGCCGAGTAGGGCGCGTCATTCAACCAGAAGTTCCACGCGTAACTGGTCCGCTCCGCATCAAAAATGGCGTGTTCCGCTGGACAGCGAAAGACCTGATTGGTGGGTTGCCCGGGGAACAGCGTGGTGGTGATGGGCGGCAACTGGCTTTGTTGACTGGGCAGATAACCGGCGCAAATGGGCAGGCGATCTCCGTTGTCCGGCACGTAAGCCGTCAGCGCCAGTCCCACTTGGCGCAGATTGCTGATGCAGGCGATGGCCTGGGCGCTCCGCTTGGCCCCGGACAAAGACGGCAGCAGCATGGCCGTCAAAATTCCGATGATCGCCATCACCACCAATAGTTCGATTAAAGTAAACGCCCGACGATGCAGCCCCGTCAGACGTGCGGAAATAAGTTTAGGGTTGGCGGAGCGCATGAATGGTTTTGAGCAGTTCGGAAATCACCGGGGCGGTCTGGCCGCGATAGTAAACATCCTGATCGTTATATTGCGCGGTGGCCCGGCGCAACATCGCTTCACCCGCATCGGTGTCGAGTTTGGCCTGCAACGAACGTCGCGCTTCCGGGGTGAGGTTTTCACGATACTGCGCCACCCAACGTGCCGTGGCCGCAATACTGTCCGCGCGTTGTTCCACGGGAGAATGTGCCACCAGGAGTTGCAAGGCGCGGATGTGTTCGGGGTTGAAAAAATCGAGAAACGCGCGTTCACGATTTTCAGCGTCGGTCATCGGACCGTAGCGGCCTTCCAGGTACTTGGCAAAGCGTTGATCCGGATCTTTGAGGTCGCGCGCCGCCACTCCCGCTTGAATTTCACGCATCAACTCGCGCGGCACATACGGTCGTAAAAATTTCCAATAGGCCATCGCGCCGATCACCACCAATACCAGTGCCAGTCCGACCAATTTAAGCCGGCGGCGCGACGGCGTTGGTCGTTCCGGCAAATGCTGATGCTCGGCGTTCATGCGATGACTTCAGTCGTTTTCTTCAAAAAGCAAACTCGTAACCGATCCCAGTAATTCCTTCATAACGCCGTCTCTCACGTGACTCAAGTCCGCTTTGGCCGAAGCGGTAAAGAGTCAGGCTGCGTTCGCTTTGGGTCCGCACATTCCGTTTGGCGTTCCGGTGATTGCGGTCGGAAAAAGAAGTTCCTCGCGCGAATTGAAACTCAGTTCGCCCGATAACTGGAAATGCGATTTCGGCGTCGGGCCATCTCACTGGTGTAATGGCGGCCCAACGTGGCTTTATGTTGTTCCACCCACTCGGTCAGCCTGGTCTGGCCAAGCGGCGGCGCATTTACCACCAGACGATTTTCCATCAAGCCCCGGACTTCTTCACGCGTGGCGATTACATCGCGAACCAGCCAGCCCAGGATCCGGCAGCTCCAGTAGCCCAGCGCCGGCGGAACGCCAATGATCAGACGCCGCAAGGTCAGTTGACGCGCGATCATCTCCACCAACTCCCGGTAAGTGAACGTCTCCGGCCCAATGGCCTGGATGATTTGATTTTCTGAACCCGCGGCCTGCTCCACCGCGGCGGCCGCGAGATCATCAACGTAGATTGGCTGCAACCGGTAATCTCCCTTCCCATAGACCCCGAACACCGGCAGATGTCGCAGCGCCCAGGCGATGTTGTTGATCAAGATGTCTTCCTTTCCAAACAAGACCGTGGGCCGCAGGATACAGTGCGAAATGCCCAAAGTCCGGAGGCTTTCCTCCAGCTCCGCTTTACCGCGAAAGTAGGGCAGGGAGGAATGTGAGTCGGGATTGGTAATGCTGATATGCACGATCCGCCGCACCCCCGCCTGTTGCGCGGCAGCAAACATGACGCGCGTGTTCGCCACGGCCTGTGCGTGTGTGAAGAGTTTGTGATCGAACCGCACCCAATAGGTGTTGATTAATGCGTCAATGCCCGCCAACGATTGCCGCAGCAATTCAGGTTGATCAAAGTGAAACGGTGCGACCTGGACCCGGCGACCAAACGGATTTTCCCGGTGCATCGAATTCGTGAGGGTGAGCACCTCGTGACCCGCCGTCAGCAAACGCTGCGCGATATAGCGTCCCGAGTATCCAAATGCGCCTGTGACCGCTACTCGCATTCCATTAAAGATTGATGCGCATCATCGCGTTGCCGTGATTTACGCGTTCACGATTTCATCGCTTCGAGGATCGAGGCCGATAGCCCGTTCGGTGCTCTGATCCGGCGGTAGTCTGCTCCCCGGCTTACTTCTTGAGATACGGACTGAACAGGTCAATCGGTACCGGCAGGAAAGTGGTCGTGTTATGTTCGCTGGAGATCTCGCGCATGGTTTGCAGGAAACGCAACTGCAACGCGATTGGCTCCTGACTGATCATCTTTCCGGCCTGCACCATTTTCTCGGCGGCCTGGAATTCGCCTTCCGCATTGACGATCTTGGCGCGTCGTTCCCGTTCGGCCTCAGCCTGCTTGGCCATGGCGCGCTTCATGCCGTCGGGCAACGCCACGTCCTTCACTTCCACCGACGTGACCTTAATGCCCCAGGGATCGGTCTGCCGATCAATGATCTCCTGCAATGTCTGGTTGATTTTGTCGCGATGCGCGAGCAGTTCATCCAGTTCCGCCTGTCCCAGCACACTGCGCAGTGTTGTTTGCGCAATCAGCGAGGTGGCTTTCAAAAAATTCTCCACTTTGACCACTGCGGAAGTCGAATCAATCACGCGGAAATAAACCACGGCGTCCACCGAGACCGGCACGTTGTCCCGGGTCATGACTTCCTGTTTAGCGACGTCAATGGTCACCACGCGCAAATCCATCTTCACCATGCGATCCACGAACGGAATCAGGAATATGAGGCCGGGGCCTTTTTCTCCCAGCAGTTTGCCGAGGCGGAAGATGACGCCGCGTTCGTACTCACGCAAGATGCGCATCATGTTCGGCAACGCAATCGAGCCGAGGATGAAAATGGCCACCACCCACGGGGCGAGTTTGACGAGGAAAGCGATAGGTTCAGGCATAGGTTTTAACTGGTTTTTGGTTTTACTGTTAGTGTCAATCCGTTCACGGCGATGACTTCCACGAGCTGGTCCGCTGCCACCGGAGCATCCGATACCGCATTCCAATACTCGCCTTCAATAAAGACTTTGCCGCTCCCCGCATCAATTGGTGTCAAAGCCTTGACCACCTGGCCGATCAGCGTTTCACGCCCAACCCGCACCGGCAGCAATTGCGCCTTCAAACCGGCGCCCGCCACAAAAATGAAAAATAACGCGGTCACCACCACGCCCGGCACAATGTAAGCCAGCGACAGGCGGAAACCCGGCTCCGCTTTGTCGAATAACATCAGGGCGCCCAATAGAAACGCGGCGATGCCACCCGCGGTCAGCACGCCGTGCGTGGCGGCAAAAACGTCAGCAATAAACAACAACAAGGCAAGCCCGATCAACGCCAGTCCCGCAATATTAACCGGCAAAATCGAAGCCATATACAAGGCCAGGATCAAAGCGATGCCGCCCACGACTCCCGGCAGGATCGCGCCCGGATTGCTCAATTCACCAATGATGCCGTAGATCGCCATTAGCATGAGCAGGAACATCACCTCCGGACGCCACAGCAGTTGAAACACCCTTTCCCGCGCCACCATCGGAATCGGTTCAATCACCGCGTCCAGCGTGTGCAACGTGCGGCCGTGCGCTTCGCGTCCGTCCAGTTGTTTGAGCAAATCCGGCAAATCCTTCGCCACGATATCAATCACATTCATTTCCAACGCTTGTTCCGAAGTGATGGCCGCGCTCTCTTTGACGGATGACTTTGCCCATTCGACGTTGCGCTTGCGTTTGGTGGCGATGGTTTCGATGTAGCTGGTTGTAAAATTTTCCAGCTTCTGTTTCATGACGTCGTCGGTTTTCTCTTCACCGCCGGTGGGATTGCCGCCAATGGAAACGGGATGCGCCGCGCCAATGCTCGTGGTTGGCGCCATCGCCGCGATATCGGCCGCAATGGTGATGAAGCAACCGGCGCTGCCGGCATGGGCGCCGGAAGGCGATACGAAAACGACAATAGGCACTGGCGAGGCAAGGAATTTTTGGACGATGACTTTGGTGGAATCCAGCAGGCCGCCGGGAGTGTCCAGTTGAATGATCAAACACTCGTCCCCTCGCTCGTCCGCCACCTGTACCGCACGCCCCACGTACTCCGCCGTGGCGGGACCAATCGCCCCTTCGATTTTCATCAAACCGACCTGAGCCGCCTGCAGCCTTGGCGCCAAGCCAAACATCAGCACAATCACCAGGGTTGATAGGTAACGGTTCATTTCTTTTCCACCGCAGTCAGCCTACCAAGCGTCTTCCATTTCGCAAACTTTTTGCAATCCGGCCCCGCCGTGCGCCTCCCGACTTTGAGCGCTGGTTGCGCGCGCCAGCAAAACAAGCTCCCCAAAGGCGATGACTCCATTCACAATGTTGTTACGCAATGCCGACAATTGCCTCAGACGTCGAACTGGTCCGCCGCGCGAAGGCTGGTGATCTCGCGGCTTTCGAGGAGCTGGTTTCCCGTCATGAGCGGCAGATCTACACACTCGCCTGGCGGCTGCTGCAAAATCAACACGACGCCGAAGATGTCACCCAACAGGCTTTTCTAAGCGCGCTGGAAGGACTGGCGGGTTTCCGCGAGGAAGCCAGTTTCGCCACCTGGCTGAATCGCATCGCCACCTACGTCGCGCTCAAGGTCATTCGCAAACGCAAGGGACTCGACACAGTTTCGCTCGAAGCGACGACCGAACCGTCGGAAGATTACGATTCCATTCCGCGCCCGGAGTACATTGCCGACTGGCGCGAATCTCCCGAGCGGCTGGTGGAGCGTAATGAAATTCGGGAACTGCTGGATGCGGCGCTGATCGAACTCGACGACAAACACCGTCTCGTTTTCCTGTTGCGCGATGTAGAGGGCCTGTCCGGTGCCGAAACAGCCGCCACCCTGGGTTTGACGGAAGCCAATGTGAAGGTGCGGCTGCTCCGCGCCCGTTTGCAGCTACGTGAACATTTAACCCGCGTGCTGGGCGACTCCGCCCGCCGTTTGTTGCGTCCGCACGATCACGCATGAAAAATAATTGTAACTTTCCGCGACCTCGCGGCTCAACTGTTTGGCAGACATGAAGTGCGCCGAGTTGATGAAGTTGTTGAACGAATACGTGGATGGTTCGGTGGACCCCGTCATCTGCGAGGCATTCGAGCACCATCTCGCCGGGTGCAATCCCTGTCAGGTGGTGGTGGATAACATCCGCCAAACCATCACTCTGTATCGCGACGGACAGCCTTATGAACTCCCCGTCCAATACCGCCGCCGCCTGCATACCGCGCTTCGCCGTCAGTGGAAACAACTTCATGCCGCTGATCCGTCGTCGCAATAACCGGGTTGTTTGACCGTGGGACCGCAGGCGGTTCGCAGTGGCTGTTGCCGTCGCCATTTCCACCAGCCTGTAGCGGTAAAATCATTTTGTAACCTTTTGCCGACTCACGGCTCGGTAAAGGGCAGATGGGTATGTTGATCAAAAATAATTCTCGGCGCGCTGGCGGTCAGCGGCTGAGAGCGATCAGACGCGAAAGTTTAAGTCTTATGAAAATGCAACAAATCATTCGTCGGTTTGCCGGGACGTTCGTACTGTTGAGTTTGCTCCTGGCGTATCTGCACAGCCGTTACTGGCTATGGTTCACCGCATTCGTCGGGTTCAACCTGCTGCAATCATCCTTCACCAATTTCTGTCCGCTGGAAACCATGCTCAAGAAATGCGGCGTGGGCCGGGCAACGGAGAGTTGCAGCGGTGGCACGGCGACAACTTCCGCGCCCCCCAAGGGATCATGAAGCTTGCTTGGCGTTTGCTCGGTTTGTGGTTCGCGTTTGGACTGACCAGTTCCAACGCCGCACCGTGGACTTTGGAACAGGCGCTGCAGTACGCGGCCACCAACAGTCCGGAAGCGCGCCTGGCGCAACATCGCATCGCCGCCGCGCAAGCGGGTCTGGCGCAGGCGCGCGCCGCCTTTTCGCCGCAACTCCAATTCCAATCCGGTTACGTGCGCACGGATAATCCGATGCTCGCCTTCGGCAGTTTTCTGAATCAACACGCGTTTTCTCCCAGCCTCAATTTCAATGACGTGCCTGATCAGGACGACCTCAATGTCAAAGGTTTGTTGACCGTGCCGCTTTACGCGGGCGGCAGCAACGTGGCCGGTCGCGATGCGGCGCGGGCCCGTGCCGCCGCCGCGCGGGAAGAAGCCGAGGGCATTCGCAACGCGTTAAGCTTCGAAGTGGCCCGAACATTTTACACCGCCATCAAGGCGCGCGAATTCATCAAGGCCACTGAAACAAGCGTGCGCGCTTATGAATCCAATCGGGTCGCCGCCACCCGCCGTTACGAAATCGGCACGCTGCTTAGATCCGAAGTGTTGGATGTGGAAGTGCGACTGGCCCAAGCCCGCGAAGCGGCGGTGCAGGCGCGCAACGCTTACGCGCTCGCTCTGCGCGCCTTTCAAAACGTGCTGGGCATGGAATTGGAAACCATCGAACTCGCCGATCCGCCATCAGCTCCGCTATCGTCGCCGGATTTGCGCTCCCCAGCGCAACGTCCCGAAGTGGCCGCTAGTGCGCAGCGATTGGAGGCCGCGGCAGCGGAGGTGCGTCGAGTTGGCGCGGGCTACAAGCCCCGTCTGAACGCGTTTGGCAGTTTGGATTACGATTATGGCACGCGCACCGAACGCGATGGCCAGAGCTACACGGCCGGGGTGTTGTTGCAGTGGGATTTATGGGATGGCGCCGGCACAAAAGCGCGTCGTGCGGAAGCCAAAGCCAATCTCGAAACCGCCACCGAACAGGATCGCAAATTACGCCTCGATCTCGCTTTCGAGCTTGAACAAGCCCGGCTGGCGTTTCGCGAGTCGAGTGAGCGCCTGGCCGTTACCGCGAAAACCATCGCGCAAGCCGCCGAAAGTGTTGAGCTGACTCGCTCGCGGTTCGAGCAGGGCCTTGCGCTCGCCACCCAATTGATTGATGCGGAAACCGCGCTGGTCATGGCGCAAGTGCGGCGCGCCGAGGCGGAGGCCGATCAACGCATCGCCGCCGCCGCCGTGCGCAAAGCGCTGGGCTGGTCGCAACTGGAATCATCAACGTCACCTTGAAATTATGAAACACACAGTCGCCTTGATGGGAGTAATCGCTAGCGCCACGACGTTGGTCCTGAGCGGTTGCGGTCGGCAACCGGAACGCACCTCGCCCGCGCCCCGGCCCGAAGTCGCCGTCGTCGTCACCACCGTTGAATTGAAGCAACGCCCGGCGGTGGAAGAGGTCGTGGGCACGGTGCGCGCCCAATTGCGGACGGTGATTGAAGCCAAGGTCAGCGGGCGCATCGAACAGATGCCGGTTGCCCTCGGCGCCCGGGTCCAAACCGGTGATCTGCTCGTGCAACTCAGCGCGCCCGAGATTCAGGCAAAGCTCGATCAAGCCCAAGCGCTGCAACAACAGGCCGATGCGGATTTGAAACGCTTCGCCGCGTTGCTGGAAACCGCCACGCTCACTCGAGCGGAGTTCGACAACGCCCAAGCCCGCGCCCGTGTGGCGCAAGCAGCAGTGGCCGAAGCCGAAACGCTTTTGAGTTACACGCGGATCCTGTCGCCCTACGCGGGAGTCGTCACCCGCAAATCCGCTGACGTCGGCGATCTGGCTTCGCCCGGAAAACCCTTGCTGGAAATGGAAGATGCCACCGCGTTACGGCTCGAAGCCGACGTGCCTGAGGCGGTCATCGGCCGGTTGCAACTCGGCGATAAATTGCCGGTGCGCATCGCCTCACTCGTCAATGGACTTGAAGGCGTGGTCAGTGAAATTGCTCCCGTCGCGGATCCGAACAGCCGTACCTTCCTCGTAAAACTCGATCTACCCCCCGCCACGGGTTTACGCGCCGGCCAGTTTGGTCGCGTGGCGGTGGCCGTGGGCGAAACCACCGCTTTGCGCGTGCCGGCCTCAGCCGTGGTGCAACGTGGGCAGATGGAAATTATTTTTGTGGCTGTGGATGGCCACGCGCAACTTCGCCTGGTGAAAACCGGCAAATCCATCGGCACGGAGATTGAAGTGGTCTCCGGAGTGAACGCGGGCGAACAAGTCGTCACCGCCAACGCGGCGAGTTTGCAAGATGGTCAGCCGTTGACCCTCAAGCCATGAACACCGAACCGACCCAACCAGTCGTGGCGCCGCTCGGTCTCGCGGGCCGGATGGCGCGCGCCTTCATTGATTCCAAATTGACGCCGCTGCTCATCGTGGCATCGGTGTTGCTGGGTGTGTTTGCGGTCGTAATGTTGCCGCGCGAGGAAGAGCCGCAAATCAAAGTGCCGATGATTGACGTGCTGGTTTCCATGCCCGGCTTCAATGCGAAGGAGGTCGAGGAACGCGCCACGCGCCCGATGGAGAAACTGCTCTGGGAAATTCCGGGCGTGGAATACATCTACTCGACCTCGAAGTCTGGTGAGAGTCTGGCCATTGTGCGGTTCCAGGTGGGGGAAGATCTGGAGCGCAGCCTGGTGTTGTTGAACCAAAAATTACAGCAGAACTTTGATCGCATCCCCCACGGTGTTTCCCAACCGTTGATCAAGGCCCGGTCCATTGATGACGTGCCGATCTTGGCGCTGACCTTTCACAGTCCGCATTACGATCATCTCACGTTGCGCCGGCTGGTCGCGCAGGTGGATGACGCGGTGAAGCAGGTCCCGTTGGTTGCAGAAACCACGCTCATCGGCGGCGCGCAGCGGCAGGTGCGGGTGCTGCTTGATCCCGCCAAACTGGCATCGCGCAATCTTTCCCCGGCGGGGCTTGTGCCGATGTTACAACAGGCGAACCGGCAATTTGCCGCCGGTGGTTTGACCAGTGAAAATCGGGAGGTGGTGATCGAAACCGGCGCGTTTCTGCGCGACGCCGAGGAAGTCGGCAATGTGGTTGTGGGCGTGTTTGGTGGCAAACCGGTCTACTTGCGCGAAGTGGCGGAGATTCAGGATGGCGCGGAAGAACCCACTCAATATGTATTGTTTGGCGCGGGCGTGGCCCATCCAACGACTGCGCCAGTCGGAGAGAATCCCGCCGTCACGCTGTCCATTGCCAAGCGTCCCGGCGCAAACGCCATCACGGTAGCGGAACAGGTGCTGCACAAAGTCGAAACGCTCCGGGGACGTGAAATCCCCGCGGATATTTCTGTGGCCATCACCCGACACTACGGCGAAACCGCCGCCGAGAAATCCAACGAGTTGCTGTGGCACATGGCGATTGCAGTGCTGGGCGTCTCCGCGCTGATCTGGTTGACACTCGGCTGGCGCGAATCATTCATCGTCGGTGTGGCTATTCCCGCCACGCTTGCGCTTACGTTGCTGGTGTTTTATTTGCACGGGTTCACGCTGAATCGCATCACCCTCTTCGCGCTGATCTTCAGCATCGGGATTCTCGTGGACGACGCCATTGTGGTCGTGGAAAACATCGTTCGCCATTTTCATCTGCCCTACAACCGCGGACGCAAATGGAGCGCCATCGCCATTGAAGCGGTTGGCGAAGTGGGCAACCCTACCATCCTCGCGACTTTCGCAGTCATCGCCGCCGTGCTGCCGATGGCGTTCGTCGGCGGGCTGATGGGACCGTACATGCGACCGATTCCCATCGGCTCCAGCGCCGCCATGTTTTGGTCGTTGCTCATCGCGTTCATTGTCACGCCGTGGGCGAGCATTCGCATTTTGCGTTGGGGTCGTAAATACTCCCGTCTTACGGAAGGAACGGCCACCGCCGCCCACCCGTCGCACCTGCATGCGGAACATCCCGAGGATTTTTTCACCAAACTCTATCGGCGGATGATGGCCCCGCTGATCTATCGCGCGAAATGGCGTTGGGGATTTCTGACCGGCATCGTGGTCTTGTTATTCGGCGCCATAACGCTGGTCGGCATCGGCTGGGTGAAAGTGAAAATGCTGCCGTTCGACAACAAGAGCGAGTTTCAGATCATCCTGAACATGCCCGAAGGCAGCGCGCTGGAACGCACCGCCCAAGCTGCCCGGGAAATTGCCGCCGCCATTCGCACCGAGCCGGAGGTGACGGATTATCAGATCTACGCCGGGATCGCGTCACCCTTCAACTTCAACGGTCTCGTGCGTCATTACTTCATGCGTCGCGGCGCCAACGTGGCCGACATTCAGGTGAATCTCGTACCCAAGAGCGCCCGCAAAGCACAGAGTCACGACATCGCCAAACGCGTGCGACCGCGCGTAACGGAAATCGTGCAGAAATACGGGGCACGCGTGGCGGTCGCCGAAGTGCCGCCCGGACCGCCGGTGCTGCAAACATTGGTCGCGGAAATCTACGGGCCGGATGAAGTCGCCCGTCACGCCCTCGCGCGTCAGGTCATCAATATCTTCACCAACACTCCCGGCGTGGTGGACACGGATTGGTACATCGAGGCCGATCAACCCAAGGTTCGCTTCGTCATTGATAAGGAAAAAGCCGCACTGCATGGCATCAGCGCCGAAACGATTTCACAAACATTGGCCATTGCCGTCGGCGGAGACTCCGTGGATTTGTTGCATGCGCCGCGCGAAAAGGAAGATGTCAACATCGTGTTGCAACTGCCTTTGGCGAGTCGCACCAGCCCGGAGGAACTGCTGGCGTTGCGCGTACGCTCCGGTGACGCAAACGCCTTGCCGGAACCGGTGGTGACGGCGTCTGCCGGTGTTGCGACGGGAGCGCCGCCGCTGATTCCTCTGCGTGAGTTGGTAACCATGGAACGCACGCTCACCGACAAGAGCCTTTATCATAAGAACCTCATGCCGGTAACCTACGTGATCGGCGACGTTGCGGGCACAATTGAAAGCCCCGTCTATGCGATTCTAAAGATGAATCAGGCGTTGACCCGACTGGATACGCGCGAGTTCGGCGGCTCGGGGGCAAGCCTTGAAATCCACAACGCCGCCCAACCGTTCACCGATCACACTCCGTCGCTCAAATGGGATGGCGAATGGCATATCACCATCGAAGTCTTCCGCGACCTTGGCCTCGCCTTTGGTGCGTGTCTGGTGCTGATCTACGTGTTGATGGTCGGCTGGTTTCGTTCGTTCTTCACTCCGGTGGTGGTGATGATGGCGATTCCCTTCTCGCTGGTCGGCATCATGCCGGCGCACGGTGCGCTGGGCGCATTTTTCACCGCCACCTCGATGATTGGCTTCATGGCGGGCGCGGGCATTGTGGTGCGTAACTCCATCATTTTGGTGGATTTCATTGAACTGCGTCTGCGCGAAGGCATGCCGCTGGCTGAAGCCGTGGTGGATGCCGGCGCGGTGCGCTTTCGTCCCATGCTGTTGACTGCCATGGCCGTGGTGGTGGGGGCCAGCGTGATCCTGGCCGATCCGATTTTCCAAGGACTGGCCATTTCCTTGATGGCGGGAGAAGTGGCCTCTCTGCTCATCAGCCGCATGGCCGTACCAGTGCTGTATTACATGGCTTTCCGGCACAAGCGCGCCCGAGCCTGAATCGGTTTCCTCGGCGGAAGCCTGCCTGGCCGCGCTTTGGATTCTGCCACGTTCCTTTTCTATTGTGAGCTGGTGATGGGGCCAGAGTCGATGAACGACCGTGCCGCCCATCTTCCGCAGTAGCCTTGCTACGCAGATCCGCCGTTATGACGTGTCCAGCGTGTTCCTTGAGAACAAATCGGTTTTGCTTATTGGAGAAAAGCGTTTTCCGCTCTGGCAACACTTCCAATTCAACACGCCACGACGTTCGATGAAAAACCGGTTCGCGGATCTTGTATACAGGCGGAGTCACTACTTCAACATGGTGTACTCGTCCGCGCAAACGTCTGCGCTTGAAAAGTGCTGGCGGCACAGCGCAGTATAGCGGTAGCATGGCATTGCCTGTGAAAACACTTCGATGGTTTTTCTTAATCACAGTGTTGGGCTTCGCACCTGCGTCGAAGGCTGTAGAAAACGCGCGGCAGATTGCGAGTGCAACTTTTCCATCCGTCGTATTGTTGGTGATGGAGGACGAACGAGGCCAACCGATGTCGCTCGGCAGCGGATTTTTTGTAAAAGAGAAGGTGGTTGTGTCGAATTTCCATGTCATCGAGAAAGCGGCGCGGGGTTACGCAAAACTTGTCGGCCAAAAAGCGAAATACAACATCGAAGGCGTCGTTGGCGTTGACGCTAAGCATGACTTGGTCCTTCTCGCTGTTGAGGATGCAACTGCGCCAGTTTTGAAAATTGGCGATGGCCTGAAGGTTGCCGTTGGAGACACCGTCTTTGCTGTCGGCAACCCGCAGGGTTTGGAAGGGACATTTTCTCAAGGAATCGTAAGCGGTATCCGGCAGTTTGAAACTGACTCGCTCTTGCAGATTACTGCGCCTCTTTCACCGGGTAGCAGCGGCGGCCCAGTACTAGCAGCCTGTCGGACTTAGGGAACGCAATTTTAGCAAAGTGGATTGAACAGTTGCTGGGCGTGCGCGTCTGAAA
>JBDHQI010000016.1:0-88034 GCA_039806955.1 Verrucomicrobiota bacterium
TGCAGCAGCGCCACTTTGCGACGAGTGCTCAATACTTTGATCTTCACCGGAGGTCACGATGTCCCCAGTCTTTCCCAGAATGAATTCGCTTTGAGATTGAAGCTGCCGCCGAAACCTTCATCATGACTTTTTTATGGCAAATTCAATTCTGTTGCAGCTCGAACTTCCCGGCATCAAAAAAGTTCGGAGCGGCAAGGTTCGGGAAATTTTCGATTTACACGATGCCTTTCTCTTCGTGGCCAGCGACCGCATCTCGGCCTTCGATTGCGTGATGCCGAACGGTATTCCGCACAAAGGCGAAGTGCTCACGCAATTGTCGCATTTCTGGTTCGATCAAACGGAAAACCTCGTGCCGAACCATCGCCTGGTCAAAGCGGGTGAATCGTTCCACGTGCCCGCGCTGGCGCACCTCCCCGCCGAAACTAAAACCGCGCTCGCCCGACGCGCCATGATCGTCAAGAAAGCTCAACCGTTGGCAGTCGAATGCATCGTGCGCGGTTATCTGGCCGGCTCCGGTTGGAAGGAATATAAAAAATCCCAGACCGTTTGCGGCCTGGCGTTGCCGGCGGGTTTGCAGGAATCCGCCGAATTACCGGAACCCATTTTCACACCCTCAACCAAGGCCGATACCGGTCACGACGAAAACATTTCGTTCGCCGCTGCGGAAAATATTTTGGGTGCCGACCAGGCCCGGCAAGTCCGCGATTTGAGCCTGAAGCTTTATCGGTTCGCCCGCGACTACGCCCGCCAACGCGGCATCATCATCGCCGACACCAAATTCGAATTCGGCGTGTTCGACGGTCAGCTCATTCTGATTGATGAAGTATTGACGCCGGATTCCTCGCGGTTCTGGCCGGCCTCCGAATACGCTCCCGGCAAGAGCCAGCCCAGTTTCGATAAACAGTTCGTGCGCGATTACCTGGAAACGTTGTCGTGGAACAAAACTCCGCCCGCGCCCGCTTTGCCGGACGACGTAGTGGTTAAAACTGAAGCCAAGTATTTAGAAGCTTACGAACGGTTGACGGGACAAAAATTGTAAGCGCCCGGCGGCGGAGCAAACGGTTGCGTCCACTGGTGCGGCTAACGTCGCCAGCGCGATTGTTGCGCCAGCGGTGTGACCGGATCCATGACCAGCCAGCAAATCAATCCGCCGCTGTACATGACCGCCGCCACGTAAAAAACCAGACTCCAATTCCCCGTCCACTGCACCAGGTAACCGGACGCGAGCGACGAAAGGAAACCGCCGAAATTGCCCATCATGTTCATGGTGCCCGACAACGTGGCCACCGCCTTGCCGCCGACATCCATGCAGGCCGTCCACGCGCCCGGCATTTGGGCGTCATTGCAAAACGCGACCAGCGCGATGGCGGTCACGGCCAGATACGGTTGCGTCAATTGCGCGGCGGCCACCAACAACAGCACCGCTCCGGCGGAAGCCGCGGCGCCGATGTAACGGCGCGCGTGGCCGACGTTCCCCAGCCATTGCCCCAGTTGCGGCGAAAACCAACCCACGAACAGCGAACCGAACGCGCCCACCAACAGCGGAGTGCCCGCCAGCAGCGCGCTTTGTTTCATATCGAAACCGTGCTGCTGCAACAGGTAAGTGGGAAACCAGGTGATGAAGAAATAGAAGCAATAGCTGCAGGCAAAGTATTGACCGCACAAACACCAGACCGTGCGCGAGGTAAACAACGTCCGCCACGGAATTTTGAAGCGAACGTCGGGTGCGTCCGCCAGCGGCAACCGCGCGGCTTCGGCGGCGTTCACGGCGGGATGCGTCCGCGGGTCATCGCGATACCACCAGAAGAAAATCACCGCCCAGACGACACCGAGCAGACCGAACAGAAAAAAGGCCATGCGCCAGGACACGAACATCAGCGTCCCGGCCACCAACAGCGGCGTGAACGCGCCGCCGATGCGGGCGCTCATCCACATGATGCCTTGGGCGCGGGAGCGTTCGGAAGTGGGCAGCCAACGATTGAAGGCCTTGGTCAGATTGGGAAAACAACCCGCCTCACCCGCGCCAAAAAGAAAACGCACCACGAGGAGCGACCAGAGATGGCGCATCCAACCGGTGGCCGCCGTGAAAAATGACCACCACAACACGATGCGCAGCAGAATGCGGCGCGGACCGATCCGGTCGCCCAGGTAGCCGGTGGGAATTTCAAACAACGCGTACGCCAGCGTGAACGCCGCGAACACCCAACCCATTTGCTCCGCGTCCAAATGCAGGTCGGCAGCCATCAACGGCGCCGCCTGCGCAATGCAAATCCGATCAATGTATTGAATGATGGCCAGCGACACCGCAAAGCCCACAACCCAATAACGCGCCCGGGTCGGAGCGGCGGCTGATTTGGAAACGGGCCCGGTCATGGACGCTTGAAGTAACCGAGCGCACGGCTCACGGCGAGCCTAAAAATGTGGCCGTGTTCGTGAGAACGCGGCTAACCTCTTTTCCAAATCAGCCGCGTTCTCACGAACGCAGCCACATTATAAGGAACAAATCATCCCCGCCAGTTCCTGCAAGGTACGCCAGTTTTCAAGACGTTCCTGTTTGGCTTTGAGCTGCGGCTCACTCAGATTGCCGTCTTTCGTTACATCCATAATCCCAGCCGGAGCAGTCTCTGCCTTATTCTCAATCGTTCGCCGGAGTTCATTTCCAGCAACCACGCCGTTACGCGTCCAGCCGGTGTTTTTCCGACAATGCTTCCCTCGACAGTTGTGAAATGGTCGGCCCATCGGTCGTGACGCGGATGAAAAAGCTCCGTGACTTTGCCAGTGTCAGGGTCAACGCCGCTGAGATTCGTGCCTTTGTGAAGATTACATTCCGGGCAAGCGAGAGCCAGATTGTCTGGATTGTCCGAACCGCGGTGCTGGCGGGGGACAATGTGTTCAACGTGAAAGCGTAGGTCGGAGAAGTCCTGCGGGAGGCGACAATACTCGCATCGGTTTCCGGCACGTTGACGAACCAACTGAACGGTCGTCGCGTCCATCAGGCGGCTTTGGCGAGAACGGCGTGAGCTTCAGTTTTGAGAACTCCGAGCAGCGTGTTGACGCGGACAAGCGATTCCAATTCTTCCCGTTCGGCTGCGGTGAGTTGCCCTTCGGTGTTTTTCCCAGCCAATAGGTCGTAACGGGCCTGCGTTTCTTCATCAGCAGTGAGATTGACGAGCGCGCGCGCGAGTTCCGGCGTCAGATTGCGCGTCATCGGCCGTAGTAGTTTTTCCGCTGCGGCCATATCACCGTTCGTTTTCATGTGAGGAAGTTTAGCACACGGCCAAATCGTTTTCCAGACTTCAAATAATCCCCGCCAACTCCTGCAAGGTGCGCCAGTTTTCGAGGCGTTCCTGTTTGGCTTTGTGCAGCGTCTCGCTTGGGTTGCCGTCCTTGTCGAAGTGTTTGGCGAAGCGACCTTCCGTGCGCGCGAAGCGGATGAAATCATAGACTTCGTTCGTCTTCGGTTCGATGAAGAAATCCTGTTTCTCGGACGGGTTGCCCTGGAGGCTGAGGCGTTGCGCAATCTTCTCGCCTTTGCGCGGATCATAGATGAGCACCGGGAACGTGCGCGTGTCCACGGCGAGTTGGCCTGTGACTTCCGGAGCTTCATTATTGCCGCTAATGTGATGAAACGGGGGTGATTCTACTTGGCGGTGGCCGGTTGATTCCGTGATATGCTTGAGAAGCAGTAGCGTTGAAATCCTGCAAGTCTCAGTTCTTGGGCTTGCTTCTTTTCGCGCGTCAAACCTCTCGGGTCGCCATGAACATAGCGCGGTCAGCTTGTGCGTCGGGCACAGGGTCGCCACGAAAGACAGCAATCCTCCGCTGCCTCCGAAGACCACAGTCTCGTCCGGTCGGCAGGATGCGCCATCGGACAAACATTCAACCAGCTTTCCCAATCGGAGCGCGATTCTGTTCGCCCTGCTACGCTGGCAGGTATTGGGCTGTCGTTACCCGCATTTTGTTGAGCACGTCTCCGCTCCAAATCCGCCCGATGCGACAGCGGCGCAGATTCGCCACGAACCCAATTAACGAGACTCAAACCATGAAAACAGAACTCATCCTATTCGCCCTCACCATCGCCACGCCCGCTTTGACGAGCGCCGATGTGATCATCTGGACCAACACCAACAATGGCAACTGGAACGCGGCGGCGAACTGGTCCCCCAATCAAGTGCCCGCCACGAATGACATCGCCATTATCACCAACGCCGGGAGCTATACCGTTACGCTCAACACTTATGTCACGATTTCAGGGCTCGTGCTCGGCGGCAACAGCGGCACGCAAACCTTGAGCACGGCGGAACAGGTGCTCACCCTCGATGGCAGCGGCAACGTCGGCGCCCGCGGCGTGTTCAAGCTCTCCCTCGGTTCGCTTTCCGGCAGCAGCCAATTGCGCGTGGCCGGCGCGTTCGCCTGGGACGGCGGCGTGATTGATACCAACGCGGCTGTGAGTGTCGTGAGCGGCGGACAAATGCTCATCGGTCCGGGAGCGAATCACGCGCGAGTCCTTCATGGCGCCATTACCAATGCCGGCACGATTACCTGGAGATCGTCTGGTTGGATCTTCGTGGCAGGCGTGCTGCACAATCTGGACAGTGGCCTGTTCGACGCGCAATGGGCGGCGCCGATCGTCGGGCTCCCCGGCACTCCGCGCTTCGTAAACGACGGCGTGTTTCGCAAGTCGGGGGGCGCAGGCACGCTCGACTGCTCGGTGCCCTTTATCAACAACGGGACCGTGGATACGCAAGTGGGAAAGCTCACGCTGCCCGACGGCTCCGTCTTCAATGCCGGCGGTCTATTCATCGGCGCGGGCGAAACCGTTCTGAACAACGGCACGAACACGATCAACGGTGACATCCATTGTGAGAACCTGTCGTTGCAATACAGCGCCACGCTGGTCGGCACTGGCAGCTTCAGCGGTACGCTCGCGTGGGGTGGTGGCTATATTGGCCCCGGCGCGGCCCTCACCGTCGCAACCAATGGCGAACTGCGCCTCGGCGGAGGCACTTACGTGAAGTTCCTTTACGGCAACCTGACGAACGCTGGCACGATCATCTACCAGCCCGCAGGTTCCCTGGCCATCGGCGGAGCGCTGCACAACCTGGGATTATTCGACGCACAAATCAATGGGCGACTCTTCAGGCTGGGCAGCAGCGCGGTCTTCATCAACGACGGCACATTCCAAAGATCGCTCGTGGCTGGGAGCACGGCTTGCGAACTGCCCTTCGTCAACCGCGGCACGATCAAAGTCCCGCTCGGCACACTCAACTTCGAGGGCAGTTACTCCAATCCGATTGGAACGATTGAGGTTTGCGGCGGGACGTTTCGCACGCTTCAACCCTTGGATTTCTCAGGGGGACTCTTGACCGGTTGGGGCACGGTGAGTGCCGACGTGACCAATGCCGCCTGCATTCGACCCGCGTGCTCGAATGGTCTGTTGACCATCACCGGACGGTTTGAGCAATTGCTCGGGGGCCGGCTGGAATTTGACCTCGCTGGCAACACGCCCGGCATAGACCAAAGCCGCTTGAACATTACCGGTGCCGCCACGTTACGCGGCACAATCGGCGTGCGCTGGGGCGAAGGATACTTGCCGTCGCCCGGCACAAACTTTTCGGTGGTGAGCTTCGCCTCGCGCCAGGGCGAGTTCTGCTGCTTCGACAATTTCATTTTGCTCGGCCAGGAACGCCGCCTGACACCGGTTTACAGCGCCACCACTCTCACCCTCGCTACGATCGCCGCACTCGAGCCGACGACGGTCCCATTGCGCGTGACGGTGGACGGCGACGCGCTGGTCTGCTGGCCGGTGGAATTCCCCGGCTACGAACTCTACTGGTCCACGAACCTCAGCCAGACCAACTGGACACGGCTCCCCGGCACAACGAATCGCTGGATCGAATCCGCGCCGCTCGCGCGCGAGAAATTCTTCCGGCTTAAAGCCCCTTAGATTATCCCCGCCAGTTCCTGCAAGGTGCGCCAGTTTTCGAGGCGTTCCTGCTTGGCTTTGTGCAGCGTCTCGCTCGGGTTGCCGTCTTTGTCGAAGTGTTTGGCGAAACGACCTTCAATCCAATTCACCCAACTCCAAGAGGATGGCTCGCAGTTCCACCCGGTCGTCTGAATTCATCTGCATTATCCACGAAGTTGTGCGACCCACCGCCGTCAATCCGACGATCCGGCGGCCAGTGAACTTGAAGTGTTCAGCCCATCGGTCGCGGCGCGGATCAAAGAGCCGGATGATTTCGTTTGTGTCGGGATCGCGGCCCGTCAGATTTGTGCCTTTGCGCAGATTGCATTGGTGACAGGCAAGCGCAAGGTTTTCGGCGTCGTCCGTGCCGCCGTGTTTGCGCGGGTTGATGTGTTCGACGTGGAAGGGATGCGAGTTGTCGTGTTCTTGTCGAAGACGGCAATACTCGCAGCGATTGCCGGCGCGTTGCCGCACTTGCTCGCGGAGGGCGGGCGACATTACGAAGTGGCGTGACGCTTCAGATACAAACGCGCTTTCGCTTTGAGGATGGCAATGAGATTCCCGGCGTGAACGTAGGTTTCATATTCGCGCTCCTCTGTCGGGGTGAGTGTGCCTTCATTGCACTTTTCAGCGAGAACCGATACGCGCTCCGCGGCGACCGGGTCGGCCTCCATTTCCGCCAGTGCCTTTGCGCTGGCAGGATTGAGCGAACGGCTGACCGGTTCAAGCAACCGATCCAGTATGCTGACTGACTGGTCGTTCTTCATGGCTGAACTTTAGCCGACGGGCGGCGTTTCGCCAAGCGCCTGTTCGCCTCAAATAATCCCCGCCAGCTCCTGCAACGTGCGCCAGCTTTCGAGCCGTTCTTGTTTGGCTTTGAGCCGCGACTCGCCCGGGTTGCCGTCTTTGTCGAAGTGTTTGGCGAAGCGGCCTTCGGTGCGCGCGAAACGGATGAAGTCATAGACTTCGTTGGTCTCCGGTTCGATGAAGAAATCCTGTTTTACAGAGTCAGAATACATAACTTTATTCCTACTAATTTTATATTGACGGACTTTATTCGACAATTCATACTACTTAAAATGAATATGACTGAAAAAGCCGAAACTGCCCGGTTCACGACCAAGGGGCAGGTGGTCATCCCTCTTCGCTTGCGAAAACAATTTGAAATCGAAGACGGGACGAAGGTTGTGGTGCAGGCGACACCGGAAGGAATTCTCCTCAAACCCGTGACCGCCGCGCTCATCAAGCGCGGGCGTGGCATCCTCAAGCGCAAGACGAACGACAAGTCGCTAGCCGAAGAATGGGCCGAGCACAAGAAGCAGGAACGGGAACTGGAGGAGCGCCATGCCCGCTAAGGTGCTCGACAGCTTCGCGCTCATTGCCTACTTTCGCGACGAGCCGGGCGCAGAAGCGATGGAAACCCTGCTCGTCACTGCAGGGAAGAAGGACAGCCCGCTCCACATGGCCGACGTAAATTACGCCGAGGTCAAATACTCCATTGTGAAGAAGGACGGCGCGGAGGCGTGGGCGGAAGCCGCGAAGGTTCTCCAGGGTCTGCCAATTGATTTCCATTCCACAGACCGCGCGCTGGCTGACACCGCCGCCGATTTCAAAGCACGATTCAAGATCAGTCTGGCCGATGCCTTCGCCGCTGCGCTGGCGAAAGAAAAGAAAGCGGAGCTCGTCACGGGCGATCCAGAATTCAGACCACTGGAAAAGGAAATCAAAATCAACTGGCTGAAATGAGCGCACCGACAACGCCCTCCAATTACGAGATTGTCACGATGGTTGCGGAATA
The DNA here is from genome assembly GCA_039806955.1 of Verrucomicrobiota bacterium. GTDB lineage: Bacteria > Verrucomicrobiota > Verrucomicrobiia > Limisphaerales > JADLHS01 > JADLHS01. The sequence continues at coordinate 7,764 of JBDHQI010000016.1, forward strand.
CCCTCCTGCCGAAAAGCAGCATATCGCTGCAGTCTTCAATCAATCCTGCGCAAAACTTGGCTATGGCTGACTTTTCTTGAGGAGCAAACTGCTTAACGATCCGTCCAATAATCTATGCGAAATGTATTAACTTTCACTGCGATTATGGCCTTATCTGTGATTCGTGGATCCTCGGCTGCATTGCCGAGCGACCCGCGTACGATTCCGGCGCTGATCCTTCATAAAAAAGCGCTTGGCTCAGGGTGTTTCCTCCAACTGAGTAACTCAGTCTCTTGATCACCTCAAATAATCCCCGCCTGCTCTAGCAACGCGCGCCGGAGGAGGCGTGGGACGTCAAGGGATTAAATCATCCGAACGGAAACTTTACGACTCGCCATTCTCCATTCCACTGCGCAAAATTTTTATTCGCAGCGCGCCGAGAGGCACGCAATTGGCTAAATTGAGGCACGTGGAACCGCAACCACAACTGGCGTACGATCCAGCCGAATGGCTGGGCGATGCGCATCCGCTCGTCGCCCAACTCGGGTCGGCGGACGGCTTGGCGGCGTTGCACCCTCTGGCGGAAACGCTGGTGGCGCAACCGGTGACCAGCCTCGACGCCCTGCGAAAATTTTTGCGGGTTTACCTGGAGCGGATTTTGTTCCCGCACGAAATGCCCGCCATCCGCCGCGCCTATCAGCACATCCGCCGCAACGAACTGCGGGAACTGATCGCCTACGATCAAGCGCTGGCCACCGAACTGCCGCTGCCGGATTTTGCCGACGCCAGCCGCCGCGTCGGTCAGGCGCAACTGGAGAAACTCCGCCCGTTGCGCGATGAACGGGTGGTGCAACGGTATCTCGCCGCGGTGGAAAACCAACAGGCGCATGCCTGGCACACGTTGGTTTATGGCATGACCCTGGTGCTTTATTCGCTGCCGTTGCGCCAGGGCTTGCTGGGTTACGCCCACCAAACCACGCGCGGTTTCATTCACGTCGCCGCCCGCGATTTGCATCTGCGGGAAGCTGATTGCCGCGCACTGTTCCAAAGCTGTTGCGAAAAACTGGTTCTGACCGCCGGCGCCGCCGACGCGTGACCCGGCGCTCTCGCTCCGTCCCAACTCTTTCGACGTGACGCGGAAGTTGCGCCGCCCGTCCGAATTTGCTTCCTGAAAGTTTTCCCGCATCCAGACTGGAAACCCCGCAACGCTTGGCCCATGCTCGGGCTTTCAATGAAAACAAGTTCACTCCTGTTGTGGTTCTGGGTGGGATTGGGTCTGGGCGCGTCAACGCTGTACGCGACGGAAGACGCGCGCCTCGAAGCGTTCTTTCGGGATTACCTGGAGCAGGTCTTCCAACAACAACCCACCACCGCCACGGCATTGGGCGATCACCGCTTTGACGCGCAACTGGACGATATTTCGCCCGTCGCCCGGGTCGGGTGGAAAAAACTGACGCAACAAACGCTGCGGGAGTTGCCGCGCCGCATCGCTTATCGTCAGTTATCGCGCCCCGCGCAGATAGATTTTGAAATCCTACAACAGGAGCTGCGCCGCAACCTGTGGCTCGACGAAAATTTTCATCCGTTTGAAACCGATCCACGTACTTACGGCACCTACATCACGGACAGTGTATATCGGCTGCTGACCCAATCCACGTTGCCGGCGGAAACCAATGTGGCCAATTGCATCGCGCGCATGCGCGTCATTCCCCGCGTCATCGCCATCGCGCAGCAAACCCTGACTCATCCGTCGGAATCCATTTTGGAAACCGCCATCCGCCAGAACCGCGGCGCCATCGCCTTTTACGAAACCGAACTCTTTCAACTCGCCGGCGCGACGCCACAACGCGCGCAACTCGAAGCCGCCGCCGCGCCCATCGTTTCCGCCTTACGCGACTACCAGCATTTTTTGGAAACCGAGCTGCGTCCACGCGCCACCGGCAACTGGCGCATCGGGAAAAAGAAGTTTGCCCGGAAACTGGAGCTGGTGCTGGATTCGGGTTTGACTGCCCAACAGGTGGTGGCCGATGCCGAAGCGGAATTTACGCGTGTGCATCGCGACCTGTACCTCGTCGCGCGCCAGCTATGGAGTCGCTATTTTTCACAGCAATCCCTGCCGCCTGACGACGTGATCGGGCGGCGGACAACCATCGCGCAAGTGATCGCGGCCGTCAGCGAGGAGCACGGTCAACCAGATCAGTTGTTGGCGGATGCACAAGCCACCGTGAGCCGCATCAAGACGTTCATTCGCGACCGCCACCTTCTGGCTCTGCCCGAGCCGGACGCCTGTCAAGTGATTGAAATGCCCGAGTTCAATCGCGGCAACTCCGTGGCGTACCTGGAAAACGCGCCCCCATTGGACCCGCGCGCGGCCAGCTTCTACGCGGTGAGTCCGCCGCCCGCGGATTGGGAGGCGTCCCGCGTGCGGACCTATCTGGAGGAATACAACACGCACATGCTGCAAATCCTGACCATCCACGAGGCCTACCCCGGTCATTACGTCCAATTGGAATACGCCAACCGGAATCCCTCCTTGATCCGGAAAGTTTTGGCCTCGGGCGTGTACATCGAAGGCTGGGCGGTTTACACCGAGCAAATGATGTTGGACCAGGGCTATGGCGACGGCGATTTGCGCCTGCGCCTGATGCAGCTCAAGTTCTACCTGCGCACCGTGGTCAACGCGATCCTCGATTATCGGATGCACTGCACGGACATGACCGACGCCGAAGCCCTGCGCCTGATGGTCGAGGGCGCGTTTCAATCCGAAGGCGAAGCGCGGCTCAAAATCATTCGCGCCAAACAAAGTTCCACGCAGTTGAGTACCTACTTCGTCGGTCGCCTGGCGCATTACCGCTTGCGACAGGCGATGCAACGCGAACTGGGGGATCAGTTTGATCTGGCCCGCTATCACGAAGCGGTTTTGAATATTGGCTCGGTGCCGGTGAAATACCTGCCCGAACTGGTGCGAAGCCAATTGAACACCAGCAACTAAAAGCCCGCTCCCCGGCTTGCTGGAACATTGCCGGATTGAAGACTTTGCCACGCTGATCTCCAATGAAGTAACGCCCCCGCCTCCCTGTCCTTCTATCCACCGGGTGGGAGAGGGATATTTCCCTGACCACAATGGAAGCAACTGACAGGATGACAGGATGAGATGAACCGCGAAATACGCGAACCACGCAAAACCACAGGGATAAAATAAAATGCCTTTTGAATTTTTGCGCTTCGGTTTTTGAAAACCCACTCCGCGTTTTGCGCCGTGATTTAGTCAGGGACATCCACCCAGAGTTTGCGCAGCCGGGTGAAATGTGGCCGCACGGGTTGGAGCAGTGCCATCGCTCCGGCACGTTCCGGCGTGTTGGCCGGTTGGACGGCGGCCCCCAGCACCAGGCCCAGGGGGTTCACCAACAGGAAACGGTTGCGGCCCTTGGTCTTTTTACCCGCGTCGTAGCCGACCGCGCCACCGTGCGGATTGGAGCGCACGGTCTGACTGTCGAGCACACAGGTGGTGGGACGTGTCCGCTTGTCTTCTGCCTTGCGCGTCAGGGCTCGGAGTCGGGTGTTGAGTTGACCCAACAGTCCGTTGCGACTCCATTGGTGAAAGTGATGATAGACGGTTTTCCAAGGCGGGAATGTTTGCGGCAGCAGCCGCCAGGGACAACCGGCCTTGGCGAGGTAGAAGATGGCGTCGCAGACGGCGCGCAACGAGGTGCGGGGTCGGCCGCGCTTTTGGGCAGCGGGCAGGAGCGGTTCAAGCAACTCCCATTGGGAGTCGGTGAGGTCGGTTGGGTAAGAGGCGATTTTCATCGCCCCAATGGCGCTGCCGCGAAAGTGAGCCGCACATCCGCGCAGCCCATGTCAAGTCATCCCCACTCTTCCACGCAACTTTTTTCACCCGCACCTGACCGGGCCAAAAACTCAAATCACTTCAATTTGATTTCTCAGACAGACTCTGACGCTGTTTCTAGCCGCATCAGCATACTGGGGACCGAAAGGCGAATCGGGGATTCAGTATTGCGATCAACCGCGCTGGACCGGTCTATGGGGGCATCCCAACTTCTTTGGCTTGTTGACGGGCGTGGGGCCGGTGTTGGCAGTGGGCCTGTTCGTGCAGACCCTGAAAATTCAAGTCGCCAATCGGCGCGCCGCCGCGCAAGCAGGCGGAGACGCATCGCCCGCAACAACCTTGAATGTTATGCGCCACTCCTTTGCTTTTCGTCGCCACGTAAATTCACTCACTCGCCGCGGTCCCGCAGTTTTACGCGGCGTCCTGGCCGCGTTGATCAGCGGACTGCTATGCGGTGGAAGCGCCGGCGCCGCGCCGCTCTAGTCCATCGGCAAGCCCGATGGCGTCGGGATCGAGTTCGCTCCGGGTGGCCGGGCGAATTGACCGCCCCACTCGTTGAGCGCGTGTTCCGCGGCCACTTTTTGAAACTCCGGGTCCAACAAGGCGAGCGCTTCACCGATCAGATATAACGAACCGGTAATGATCACTTCCTCGGGGGGCGACGTCATGCGCAAGGCAGCGTCAAGCGAGTTGGCGGTGTGGCACTCAACGGCGGTGGGTTGTTCGCAACACCAAGCCAGCAAAGTTTGCGGGTCAAGGGTGCGGTCGCTCCCCACGGGGATGAAAATGATGCGGCGCGCGATTTGCAACAATTGCCGACACATGGTTTGCCAGTCCTTGTCGCGCATGATGCCGACAATAAACACGCGCGGCGAATGAGCCTCCTCGAGCGACAAGGCCAGAGCAAGGGCGGCCAGACCCGATGGATTGTGCGCGCCATCGAGCAACACTTTTTGTCCGGTGGCCAGCGACAGTGATTGCAACCGGCCAGCCCAACGGACGGTGGCCAGACCTTTTGCCAGCGCTGCCGGAGTCACCGGCAGGAGCGATTGCAATGCCTCCACCACCCGCAAAACCAGCGCGGCGTTTTGGCGTTGGTGCGCGCCTTGAAGCGCGAGTGGGCCGGGCAGCACCACGGACGCAGGGGTCGCCAGCACGCGGAAGGGCGCATGCTGCCGCACGGCTGTAGCGTGTAACACGGCCAGTGCCTCCTCCGGTTGCGCGGCGGCTTCCACCGGCACACCGGGTTTGATGATGCCCGCCTTTTCAGCGGCAATTTTCGTCAGGGTATCGCCGAGCCAGGCTTGATGGTCCAGCCCGATCGGCGTGATGGCGCTGAGCAGCGGCGTGACGATATTGGTCGCATCCAGACGTCCGCCCAAACCAGTTTCCCAGATCACCAGATCACACCGCTGTTGCGCGAAGTGCAGCAACGCCATCACGGTGACAACTTCGAAAAAAGTGGGATGCTGTTCGGCGGGAAAGGTCGCCAGCCACGGACGAATTTTTTCCAGCAACGCCACGACCTCGGCGGCGCTGATCCATTGGCGGTTCACCTGCATCCGTTCGCGGAAAGAAATCAGGTGCGGCGAAGTGAACAGGCCCACGCGCCGCCCGCTCGCCCGGTAAACGCTCTCGAGCATGGCGCAGGTTGAGCCTTTGCCGTTCGTGCCCGCGACGTGAATGAAGCGCAGGTGACGCTGCGGTTGCCCCGCCAGTTCCGCCAGCCGGAAGGTGTTTTCCAAACCCAGCTTGGCGCCGAACAATCGCAGTCCGTAGAGAAATTTAATCGCCTCGGTGTAGGTCATCGCTTGACGATAAATTGAGTTTGCACTCCGAAGTGCAAGAACAGCTCCAGCAGAAACAAGGTCAGCCCAATGCGTTGCCCCCACTGTTGGCAATTTGAAACGGGGCGTGCTTTTCTCAGCCGAGGCGCGAGAATTGGCAGTCTCAAAAGTCGGTGGATCAGCTGGCGCATGATCAAGATGAGTTGAATCAACTCAGCTCCGCATAAATTTTCACAGCGGTCGCGGCTGACTCTGCTGGAGCGCGGCGACGATGAAGCCTTTAACCCGCGACCCGCGTTTCAAAGGACAAACTCCACGTCGCAACGGCGCGCGGCTTCCGCTTCCGGCGACTTCTTTCGCGGTGGAAACAAGGAGAGCATTTCTTCATTCCAACGCGCGGCTTCCTCAAAGGTCAGGCGCGAACGATACGGCTTCATTCCGCTCCAGTCCGGAAATTCCAACCCCGACGAATCATGCAGGACCCCCTTATTCGTCGGCGCAGGCGTATCGTAATTTTTCATAAATTTCCAAGCTTCCGTGCTTGAGGATTATCGCCCGAAGCTCCGGCTCGTTCAAGTCCAGGCGGTTGATCAAGATGAGTTGAATCAGATCAACCCCGCATAAATTTTCACAGCGGTCGCGGCTGACTCTGCTGGAGTGCGGCGGCGATGAAACCCTTGAACAGCGGATGCGGCTCGTGCGGTTTGCTGAGAAATTCGGGATGAAACTGGCTGGCCAGATAGAAGGGATGTCCGGGCAGTTCAATCACCTCCACCAATTTTCCGTCCGGGGATAATCCGCTGAATACCAAGCCGCTCTTCTCAAATTTCTCACGGAAGGCGTTGTTGAATTCAAACCGATGCCGATGCCGCTCGTTGATCATGAACGCGCCGTACAGCTTGGCGGCCAGCGAGCCGACCTGCAATTGGCACGGCTGCGCGCCGAGGCGCATCGTGCCGCCTTTCTTGGTCACTTTGCGTTGCGCGTCGAGCAGCGCAATAACCGCGTGCGAGGTGTCGGGATTGAATTCCGTGGAATGGGCTTTCTCCATCTTGAGCACATTACGGGCGAATTCGATGGTGGCGATCTGCATGCCCAGACACAGTCCGAGGTAGGGCACTTGGGTTTCCCGGGCGAACTTTGCCGTTTCGACCAGTCCTTCAATGCCGCGCGCACCGAATCCACCCGGCACACAGATGCCGTGCAGCCCGCTCAGTTTCTTCGCCGCGCCTTCCTTCTCAATTTCCTCGGCGTCAATCCGCACAATTTCCACGCCGCAATCGTTGCCGATGCCGCCATGGATCAACGCTTCGTAAACTGATTTGTAGGCGTCCTGCAGGCCGATGTATTTGCCGACAACCCCAATGCGCGCACGAAATTGCGGCGCGATCAGTTTCCGAATGATTTCCTGCCAGTGCCCCATCTTGGCGGGCGGCCCATCCAGATGCAGGACGCGGCAGACCAGATCATCCGCCTGTTCGCGTTGCAAAACCAGCGGCAGTTCGTAAATGGAATGATCCACGTCCTTCACTTCAATCACCGCTTCCACCGGCACGCTGCAAAACAGCGAAATTTTCTGACGCAACTCCTTGTCGAGTGGTTTTTCGCAACGGCAAGCCATCAGGTGCGGCGAGATGCCGATCTCGCGCAGTTTGGCGACGGATTGTTGCGTGGGCTTGGTTTTCAATTCCCCGGCAGCCTTGATGTACGGGACGTAGGTGACGTGAATGAAACAGGTATTGCCGATGCCGGCTTCCAGAGCGAACTCGCGGATCGCCTCCAAAAACGGCAGCCCTTCGATGTCCCCTGTAGTTCCGCCCACTTCGGTAATCACAATGTCGGCCTTGCTCTCGGTGGCGAGTACATAAATGCGGCGCTTGATTTCGTCCGTGACGTGCGGAATCACCTGAACGGTTTTGCCAAGATAAACCCCCTCGCGCTCGTTATTGAGCACCGTTTGATAAACCTGGCCACTGGTCAGATTGTTCAGGCGGGATAGTTTGGTATTGGTGAACCGTTCGTAGTGGCCCAGATCGAGGTCCGTTTCTGCGCCGTCATCCAGCACGTAAACTTCGCCGTGTTGATACGGGGACATCGTGCCGGGGTCCACGTTGAGATAGGGATCGAACTTTTGGATGGCGACCTTGTGGCCGCGATTTTCCAGCAGCGTGCCGAGCGCGGCCGCGGTTAATCCCTTGCCCAGGGAGCTGACGACTCCACCAGTGATGAAAATAAATTTCATAGTTCAAATCTCATGCGCCGCGCAACTGACGCTCCACCCGGGCCGCGTCTTCCGGCGTATCCACGCCCACACTGTCGTAGTTCACCGGCACGACTGCGATCCGGATGCCGTGGTCCAACGCGCGCAACTGCTCCAGTTTTTCGGCTTGTTCCAAGGGCGAAACCGGCAACTGGACCAGGCGCAACAGCGTGTCGCGTTGGAAACCGTAAATGCCCAGGTGCTTCATAAAAGGAAACGCCGCCAACTGTTCACGGATCGAACGACTGGCGGCTTCGCGCAGATACGGAATCGTACGCCGGGAAAAATATAGGGCGTGACCGCGGGCGTTGACAACGACTTTCACCACGTTCGCATTGTCGTATTCGGTCGGGTCTTGAATTCGCGTGGCCGCCGTGGTCATTTCGCAATTTCGCGCCGCGTCCGCCACGGCGTCCACCACGGCTGGATCCAGCAACGGTTCATCGCCCTGGATGTTCACGATCACATCGCACGCGTGGCGTTCCGCCACTTCCGCGATGCGGTCAGACCCACTCGGATGATCCGCGCGGGTCATTTCCACCCGGCAAAACTGTTGCGCCACTTCGGCAATGCGCGCGTCGTCCGTCGCCACCATCACTTCGCTCAACCAGCGGGCTTTCTGGCATTGTTGTACGACGTGCTGGATGAGTGGTTTGCCGGCAATGAGGTGCAGCGGTTTGCCCGGAAAGCGGGTCGAGCCATATCGCGCTGGTATAATGCCGAGGATTTTCATATTGCAACGTCCGAAACGCAGCCCGCCAAGGCGGCGTCCAAACCACCCGGACAGCTTAGTAAGCCGTGAATTCACAAGCGAGCCTGGAATACATCAAACCCGCCCGGCGCGTTGCACATTTGCTTGTCCGCCCGGTTCGAGTTTGTAAGGCTGCCGCCGATGAAGTTGTTGCAATGGCTGCTGCTCAGCGCCTGGCTGATCGGAGCGGCGGGAGCGGTGGAGCTGACCTTGGACTTTGGTGCGCCCGACGCCGAGGTTACCCCGCCGGGATTCACCAGCGTGGTCGTCGGTGAAGGCGGACCTGGGTTGTGGCGGGCTGTGCGCGAGACCACTCCCGAGGCCACCAATCAGGTGGTATTGGCGCAACTCAGCGCGGATGTAAAAGACGAACGCTTTCCCATTCTGGTTTATGACGGCGCGTCCTTCGACGATTTCACATTGACGACCCACTTCAAAATGGTGGAAGGCGTGGCCGAACAAATGGCGGGCGTGGTTTTTCGTTACCAGGATGAAAAGAGTTTTTATGTGGTGCGAGCGAGCGCCCTGGGCCGCAACCTGCGTTTTTACAAAGTGGTGGGCGGACTGCGCAGCCAGCCGATTGGCCCGAATCTGCCAATTGAGAAAGGCGTGTGGTACGCGTTGAGGGTGCAGTGTCAGAAAAGCAAAATCCGGATCTGGCTCAACGATCAGCCCGTGATTCCGGAACTCACCGACACCAGCTTCGCGAACGGGAAAATCGGGTTCTGGACCAAATCCGACTCAATGAGCCGCTTTGCGGAGACGCGCATCGAATACACGCCCAAAGAACCTCGCATTCAAGCCACTCTGCGCAGCACGCTGAAAAAATACTCACGGCTGATCGGACTGAAAATTTACGCGCTCGACGCCGCAGGCACCCCGCGTATTGTCGCGAGCAATCAAGCAGACGAGGTGGGGCAGGCGGGTGGCGCTTCGGAAATCGGCGCGATCACCAAAGGCGAGATTTTTTACGGCAAAGACGTGAAGACCGTGGCGGTGATCCAACCGTTGCGCGACCGCAATGGCGAACCGATGGCGGCCATTCGAGTCATCTTGAAATCGTTTCCCGGCCAGACAGAACAGGCCATTTTGCAACGCGCGTTACCCATTGTGCATGAGGTGCAACGACAGGCGCCCTCACGCGACGATCTGCAATAGCCCGCCGCCGACAAGCCACATGGAAAATCGGAATCGCCCGGCGCAGGAAGTAATTATTTACGGAACCGTTTCCGACCCGGGCGTGGGAATATCCCCATCGGTGATGCGACGTTGACCACCCGCCACGACGAATCCGCCTTTCTCATCCGACACCAACCGCGGCCGGTGTTGCGCGATGTCATAAGTTTGGCGTCGGACAATTTCGCCCTCGGGAGTCACCACGGTGTAGAGATAGGAGTGCGCGCCGAATTGATATAACACGTGCAGTTGGTTCACCCGGTCAATGCGCGCTTCCGGATTGCTGAATGAAACCATGCCGCCGATGGGAATCACCTTGTACGCGTGATCGCTCTCGGCATCCATCAAGCGCAAGTACAGGCGCAGTTTGCCGCGCAGGTAGTTGGCCTGTTCCAGTGAATAACGGCGCACCTCGGGAACCTCGTTGGTGACCCCCGGCACTGGAGGCATACCAAAATCCTGCGACCAAATTTTGGCGGCGTTGATGATTTCAAACGCCTTGGGCGGAGAAACGACCATGGTTTCCCATTGTTTGATTCGGACGCTGGCCGTGGCTTCATAACGCCCGGCATGAGGCAAATTGAAGTACGGAGTCAAAGTCACCCGGCGCAACGCGGTTTTTCCTGAGCCTAGTTCGAAGGCCCCTTCCACCGGCACGTCACCATTTTTCTCCGCCACATAGGCGGTGCGCGAGGACACGGTGAATGTCAGCCAATCAGGGGCATCACCCAAATGCAGCGTTTGGCCGGAGCGATTGGCAATCCGTACGGTGAGCGGAATCGTCTCCCCGGAAAGAAAATGCTCCTGCCCCATGGTGATCTCGACGGAAACCTGCGCGGACAAGCCGACGACCAGCCCGAGCCCCAATCCGGTTACCAGAAGGATTTTCCGTGTCATCACCCACTAAGTGGGCCACCTTCATCGCCAATCCGCAAGCTCAGAATCAGCGCCATCGCCAACCGACATTCGCCGGGCACGCCGACCCGCTTTGGCGTGAACGACAAAAAGATTCTTCCCGCCTGCCCGGCGCTGTTTTACCGTCTGCACGATAAAACGACGGTTTCCTGCGCCGATGACATCAAAGCCAGCACAATCCAGCAACGCTTCCGCCTCGCGCCGCTATCGGCGCCTGTTGCGGTATATGCAACCCGCGCGCTGGCATTTTATTGGCGGGGTGTTGGCGGGGTTGGCTTTTGCGGCGATCAGTGGTTTCGGTTTGCCGATGATGCTCTACACGGTGGCGCCGGTGATCTTCAACGAACCGTCCGCACAAAACTCGCAAACCGAAGTCGTCATCAAATGGGCGCAGCGGTTGTTTGGTGAACACTATCGGGGGCAGTTGTTACTGGTCGCCTGCCTGGGTTTGCCCGGCATCTTTTTCTTTCGCGGGCTGACCGCGTTCCTGAACCGCTACTGGTTGAATCACGCCGGTTTTCAACTGTTGGAAACCTTGCGCACCGAAGTCTTTCGGCGTCTGCAAGAACTACCGCTCGCCTTTTATCATCGTCACAAGTCCGGCGACCTCACCGCGCGCCTGATGACCGACACGGAACAGTTGAAGAATGTGGTGGTGATGATGAGCACGGACGCGCTGAAGCAACCATTCACTTTGATCGGCTCGTTAAGTTTTCTTTTATACCTTGCCATCACCAATCGCAGCGCGCTCTTCGTGCTCATCACGCTGACCAGCATCCCGCTGTGCATTGTGCCCATCCGCATCATCGCGCGCCGCCTGATCAAGAAATCGCGTCAATTGACCGCGGAAACCGGAGAGCTGAATGCGATTGTGATCGAGGGGTTGCAATCCCCGATGGAAATTCAGGCCTATAATTTGCAGCCTCAATTAAGCGCCCGGTTTGCGGCCAGCGTTCGCAAAATTTTCCGGCTCTCGATGAAGACGGTGAAATATCAGGCCTTCGTCAATCCGGTGATCGAGTTCCTCTCCGCCTGCGGCTTCATGGCGGCACTGTATTTCGGATTCACCAACGGCATGGAATTCAAGGTCTTTCTCGCCATGGGCGCCGCTTTGTTCATGGCGTACGAGCCGGTCAAAAAACTCAGCATCCTGAACGCGGTCTGGAAAATGGGGGCGGCTTCGCTGGAACGATTGGAGCAAGTGTTGGATGCCGAGGACACCGTGCCCCAGCCGGCTCAGCCGCTGCCGCTGCCCACCACGCATCAGGAGATCGCGTTCGAGCAGGTCGGTTTTGCCTATCCGCTCCGCGCCACCGACCGCACGCCCGCGGCGGCGTTGCGAGAAATAGAAGTTCGTTTTCAACCGGGCGAAGTGGTGGCGCTTGTGGGCCCGAGTGGTGCCGGGAAATCCACGTTTATTTCCCTCATCCCGCGCTTTTACGACCCCGCCACTGGCCGGGTGACGCTGGGCGGGGTGGACCTGCGGACGGTGGATAAGAATGAATTGCGAAAACGAATGGCGCTCGTGCCGCAAATGCCGGTGCTGTTCAATGCCAGCATCGCCGAGAACATCCGCATGGGCCGGCTCGATGCGACTGATGAAGAAGTGCGGGAGGCCGCACGCAAAGCTTTTGCGGCGGATTTCATCGAAGCGCTGCCGCAAGGTTACAATACCGTGGTTGGCGAACGCGGCACGACTGTGTCCGGCGGCCAACGCCAGCGCATCGCCATCGCGCGGGCCTTTTTGAAGGATGCGCCGATTCTGATTTTGGACGAAGCCACGAACGCTCTGGATTCGGAGAGCGAACAAAAAGTCCAACAAGCCTTGCAAGAACTGGTGCAGGGACGGACCACCTTCATGGTCGCGCACCGGTTCAGCTCCCTGAATCTGGCAACGCGGGTGCTGGTTTTTGAAAACGGTCGGATTACCGGGGACGGATCGCCAGCCGAGCTGGGGCGCACACATCAGATTTTCCAGCACATGCTGGAATTGCAACAGCTCAAGTAAACTTGAACCAACGGCGCAGCCGCTTGGCCGTGCGATCACAAGTCTTCTGCACCCAGGTCGGCTGTGGTAACGGCAACTCGGGATAACCCGCTTCCGGATACAACTTTGCCAACGCGCGAAGCGTCAGCGGCAGCGCGCGTTGCGAGAGGTGGATGGCATCAAAGAAAAACCACGACTCGGTTTTGTCCTTGGCCGTCACCAATCCGAAGTAGTTCTCCAAAAATTTCGTGCCACAGTCCAGGCAGCGCCGCTTGGCCCCGGCGTTGAATAATCGAACGGCAGCATTGCGTTCCTGCCACGAGCCGACGGCGACGTAATCATCGTCACGCCTGGCCCGGCGCGGGGTGCTCAGACGCGTGGGGACGGCGTTGTAAACAATCACTTCAAACCCGCGCGCCTGAACTTCCCGCACCACTTGGAAATAAGCGTCAAGGCAGTTTGCCACGATCTGTTCCACCGGCGCCTTTTGTTTGGCAGCCTGTTTCAGAATGTGCGCGCGGCAATCAATTTCCCCGAAGCACAATAATACCCGCGCCCCGGACGGAACCACTTGTTCCAAGACCTCAAACAGCCGTTCGCGCCCGCGCATGGTCGTACCCGTTCGGGAAAGATTGAACGCCAGCACCGGCCCGAGGTGAAAGACGCGAAACCATGACAAGCTGGCAACGGCGCGTTCCGGCCAGCCGGGTTGAATCGTGTCTGCCCCGGCGAAAAAACTCACGTGGCTGTCGCCGAGACAATAGATCGGCGCGATTGGATCGGCGGTGAGCGCTGGCGTTGAGCAACCGTTCATGTGAGCACAACGCGGTGAACTTACACCGGCTCCGTCGCCGCAAGCGATGCAAAATTACGCGACATTACGCAGCGCCAGGCGGCAACACCATGCGTTCGATTTCGAAAAAGACTTTGACGCGCTCCGGCACGGATTGTCACTCTGTCGCCACATGAACATCCGCAAGCTGTTGCTGGGCCTGATCCTGCCGCCGCCGGTGCCAACCCAGCACCGGCTTTATTCCATGACCCTGCCGCCGGATGTTTGGAAAAGTCGCCCCAACGAACGGCTGGTGAGTCTGGCGTTGCGCGTGGCCGCCCGGGCGCAAAAACTGGAATTGACCGAACTGGCGCAACGCGCTGGTGCCGGGGTGAATCATTGGCCGGGCGAACATTATCGCTTGGTGGCCGCGCTGGTGGCTGAACTTGACGCCAGGAGCGTGGTGGAAATCGGCACCTATCAAGGCATGGCCGCGCTGGCGATGTTTTCGCAACTGCCCGCCGACGGTCGGATGACGACGTTTGATGTAATCCCCTGGCAGCAGATCAAACCAAACCTTTTGCGTGAAAGTGATTTCGCCGCTGGCCGGCTGAAACAGGAACTCGCCGACCTGCAGGATTTCGCGACGATGGAAAAATATCGCGAAGTTTTCCAGCAGGCGGATTTCATTTTTGTGGACGCAGCCAAGGATGGCGTCATGGAACAACGATTCATCGAAAACTTTCGCAAGCTCGGTTTGCCCAAAGGCCCGATCCTTATGTTTGACGACATTCGTGAGTGGAAGATGTTGCGCATCTGGAATGACCTCACCGAACCCAAATTGGACCTGACCTCATTTGGACACTGGACCGGCACCGGCTGGGTGGATTGGCCCACGGGCAAATGATGCCTTGGTGGCGGCGGGACCCGGACTGCCGTAGCGGGCGGCATTTGTGCCGCCCGGAAGAAACATCTGGTTGAAGCGGATTCTCCGAGTTTTTCCAATGCTGTTGCTGGCGCTACTTTTTCCGCCGGGATGAACATCCGGCTTTATGGCAGGCAGGGCTGCTTGCCACCACCGTCCAGGTCGGGGTCAAATGTGTTCCTTTATCGGTGCGTTGGTGAAATTGGCTTTCATTCCCGATACGCCTTGCCATCCTAAACTGGCGTCCGACAAATTTTTTTGGCTTGGTTGGAGCTGAATTATGAGCAAAAAGACATTAAGGCAACGCGTCAGCCGCTGGCTCAATCCCGGAGTCAAACTGCCGACTCACGCCCAAAAGCAAGCCGTCGTCAGGGAATTTGCGCGCCGATATGGTTTGAAGTACCTGGTGGAAACCGGCACCTGTCACGGCGACATGGTCGCAGCCATGCGGAATGAATTCGAGAAAATTTTCTCCATCGAACTCGCCGACCAATTTTATCGCGAGGTCTGTGAACGGTTCAAAGGCGTGCCGAATGTGGAACTGATTCATGGCGACAGCGCGACCAAATTGGCGGAGGTCGTCGCCAAACTGCCGGGGCCGGCTTTGTTCTGGCTGGATGGCCATTACTCCGGTGGTGACACCGCGCGCGGATTGCACGACACGCCGGTCAATGAAGAGCTGCGCGCGATCTTCCAGCCGGGGCAGCCGGACCATGTGGTCTTGATTGATGACGCCCGTTGCTTTGGAGAAAGTCCGAGCTACCCCACGCTCGATCAGCTCCGGCAGTTGGTGCATGCGTTGCGTCCGGGTTGGCAGATAGAGGTGGCCGGAGATTGCATCCGGATTTTTTCCAACTAAGCCGGCCCCGCATGGATGCTCTTCCCGTTGTCTCGCCCGCGTTGATCCGAAAGATTGCCACACTACAAACGGACATCCTCCAACGCCTAGGCCATCCAACTGCTGCGGCGTTGCGTTTCCCGCCCGATCTGCAAGAGCGCCGACTGGAACTTCTCGCGCAACATCTCGGCTTTATGCCGCTGCCGCCGCTACCCCAACTCCATGTCATCGGCGACAGCCATTCGGCGTTTTTTTCCGGTATGGAAGGGCTTGTGTTTTTTTCCGGGCGGAAATTGTTCACCGGTTTTTTGCGGCGGCGTTATGTCGGTGTGTTTCCCGAACTGCTGCCGGTATTTCGCGTGTTTCACACCGGCGCTTCAACCGCTTGGAGCGCGGATGCGCCCAAGTCTGCCAGCTATACACGTAAAAAAATCGCCGCGTTATTGCGGCATGATATTCCCGCTCGGGGCGCGATTTTGTTGGTGTTCGGCGAGATTGACTGCCGCTGGCATCTGCCCAAAACCGTGCTTGCGGGAAAAACGATGGACTCTGCGGTCCATGAAACCATCGCCCGGTTCATGTCGTTGCCCCGGCGGCTCAATCAGGCCGGCTACGACGTTACCGTATGGCAACCTTCGAACGTCACCCTTGGCGACCCCACCCCACTACAAAAAAATCATCCGCTGCCCATCGTCGGACCACAATCGCTGCGCCTGGAAATCACCCGAGTTTATTATGAACAACTCCAGCAAGCGTGCGCCCGTGAAAACATTCGCTGCACAGGTATTGGCGGCCAATATCATTCTTGGACTGAACCGGCTTCGCCGGACTGCTTTCTCGACGGCTGTCATCTTTCACAACGAATGATGCCGCTGGCCTTACGGGCGCTGATGACGTCAGGCGCATTGCCGCTACAATCTCCGCCTCCAGCCGGAACTCCACTTGCCGCTTAGGCCGCCACTTGTAAGACTGCCGCCATGCCCGAACGGGTGAACATCTTGTGCATTAAATGGGGAACTCGCTACCCGGCGAGCTATGTCAATTTCTTGCACGCGGGAGTCCAGCGGCATTTGCATCAACCGTTTCGTTTCGTTTGCTGCACCAACGATTCCACCGGGCTGGCGGCGGGCGTGGAAACCGTTCCGTTTCCCTCCAATCCTGGCTTGAAACGCGGCTGGCCGGATGTACTCGTAAAATTGCTGGTCACTCAGGACGGCTTTGGCAATTTACACGGACCGACGCTATTCCTTGATCTGGATGTGCTCATCATGGATTCGCTGGATTGTTTCTTCGACTATGAGCCGGGCCGAAATTGCATCATCCACAACTGGGTGAATCCGCGCAAAGAACTCATCGGACGCCGCCCGGCCGTGGGCAATTCCTCCGTCTTCCGCTTCGAGGCGGGCAAATCCAATTACATCTACGAAACCTTCGTCCGCGAGATGGCACAGGCAGAGGACTTGAGCGTGTGGAACACCGAGCAAGCCTTTCTCACCCACGCCATGCGCGAACTGCATTGGTGGCCGGAAGAATGGACGCGAAGCTACAAACGGCATTGTCGCCCAATGTTCCCGCTGAATCTGCTCTGCACTCCCAAGCCGCCGCGCGGTTGCCGCATTCTGGTTTTTCATGGTCGTCCTGATCCCGATGAAGCGATACGCGGTTATCGCGGCAAGAAAATCCATCACCATCTGAGGCCCGCGCCCTGGATTGCTGAACATTGGCGCGCATGATTCCGATGGCCGCAAAACTTGCTTCCGATTCATTCTGGCAACGGGTGGATGGCGCTTTGGTAATCAATCTGGATTCACGGACGGATCGTTGGACGACGTTCCAAGCCGCTGCACGAGAGCTCATCCCTGCCCAAAAACTACATCGGCTCCCGGCTCGATTGGGAACAGAGGTTCCAGGTTTCGAGCAACGTCCGTGGTTTCGTGGCAAACCGGGGGACCGCCGCTGGGCTGGACGCGCGGGCTGTTTGTTGTCCCATCGCCAGGCGTTGGTGAAAGCGCAGGCCGCAGGTTGGAAAACTGTTTTGATTCTTGAAGATGACGTCACTTTTGCTCCGAATTTCACTGCGTTAACCGACACGCTGGCGGCGGTATCGCACGAATATGATTGGGAGGTGTGTTATTTGGGATTCACCGATCCTTGGTGGCCGCGACGCAAGGAAACAAATTTGGACGAAGAACATGGCCTCTATCGGGTGCAGGGTTGCAATACGGCGCACGCCTATCTGGTTCGCGAAGCGGCACGCGATTGGATTCTGAGCCAATTACCGGATGAAACCCGGGTCTGGCCATGGCTTGCCCGTCACCGGGCGATTGATCGTTGGTATCAACGCCAGCTTGGTTTGAGGTTTCCTGTGGCTTGTGTGTCACCCAGCATCATCAACCAAAGCGAAGATTTTTCGGACATTATCGGGCAACCAACGAACTATCACTCACAACCCCAACTCCTTCGCGCCGTTCCCTCCGCTTCGGGTAATGGGGGCTATTATTCCGGCCACGCGCTGCGCCGTATCACCATTCGCCTGGGGCTTGTCGGAGATGAATTGCGCGGACTGGGCAAACGAATCGTCGGCTTTTGACTGGTGATGCACCACTCCACCCAACCCATCCGGATCAAATTTCTGACCAAGCATCCGCATCGCGACGTCACAGCAATTTGGCGCCGCTTTCTGCCTGGGAGCAATCCCACGGTGGGTCGGTGCCACTTTGTTTTCGATCGGGAAACGCGAAACTATGATTGGATCGTGGTGTACGACGATCTTCCGTCCAGCCAGGGGGAACGTCATTCGCGTTGGGAAGAAGCGCTCGCCTGCCCGCGAGAGCGCACCTTGTTGCTCACCAGCGAGCCAGCGACGGTGAAGGTTTATGGGCGCGGCTTTTTGAATCAATTTGGCTGGGTGCTGACGAGCCAAGAGCCCTGGGTGATAAATCATCCCGGCGCGATTTATTGCCAGACTGGACTCATCTGGTTTTATGAAGGCACTTACGATCAAATCGCGCAAAATCCGCCGGAACATAAACCGGCGCTGATTTCCACCGTGTGCTCGAGCAAGCGTCAAACGCACACCCTCCATCAGCACCGCTATCGGTTCACCCAACAGTTGAAGCAGGCGCTGCCTGAACTGGAAATTTTCGGCCACGGAGTGCGCTACATCGAACGTAAAAACGAGGCGCTCGATTCGTTCCGTTATCATGTCGCGATCGAGAACCACGTCTGCCCGCATCACTGGACGGAAAAGTTGGCCGATTCCTTTCTGGGAATGTGCCTGCCGTTTTATCATGGCGCACCGAACGCGGCAGATTATTTTCCGGCGGAAAGCTATATCCCGATCAACATCCACGACTTTGATGAAAGTTTCGCGCGGATCCAACAGGCCCTGCGCGACAACGAGTATGAAAAGCGGCTTCCCGCCATTCGTGAAGCGCGGCGGCGGGTGCTGGAGCGTTATTCCACATTCCCACAACTCGCGCGATTGATCGCCGAACGGCACAACGCCCGACCGCTGGCCACTCCCCATTCCCCCCAGATCATCCAAAGCCGTCATTTGTGGCGTCGGAAACACCCGCTCGGTTCGGTGGCTTTCGGCTTGGAACGCGCGTTTGTGACTTTGCGTTTCGCCCGGCATCGGCATAATTGACCCGAAACATGGCTTTTTTCCGTCACCTGCTGAAATACCCGCTGGCCAATCGTCCCGGCCAATATCTCCTGCGCAAGCAGGTCAAGCTGTGCCATTGGCTGATGGGCGTGGGCGCCGGCGCGGAAGTGGACGACAGCGGCGAAATCGCCTTGATGAAACGCTTCGCGCGGACCGGCAGGCGCGACCTCATCGTGTTCGATGTCGGCGCGAACTGCGGGCAATTCTTGAGTCTCGCCGTGGGCCGGCTGGGAAATCAGCTTCAATCCATTCACTCGTTTGAACCCGCAGCGGCAACTTTTGCAGCCTTGCAACAGGCCCGGCCAGATCATGCGGGCGTGGTGTTGAACAACCTTGCGCTTGGGGCGGCGGCGGGACAGGCCGAGCTGTATTATGATGCGGAAAAATCGGGCCTTGCCTCATTGACCAAACGCGACCTGGGCTTTCGCCAAATTGAATTTGAGCGGCATGAGACGATCACCGTTTCCACACTTGATGCTTATTGCGCCGGGAAAAACATCAGCCACATTGACTGGCTGAAACTGGATGTGGAAGGCCACGAGTTTGACGTGCTGCGTGGCGGCAGCGCGATGTTTGCAAAAAATGCAGTGGGCCTGGTCACGTTTGAGTTCGGCGGCTGCAACATTGACACGCGCATATTCCTGCGGGACTTCCACCAATTTTTCGCGACTCGGAACATGGACCTGTATCGCATCACGCCCGGTGGCTATTTCAGCCGTATCGCACGTTACCGCGAAACCGAGGAACAATTCGCCACCGCCAACTTCGTCGCTCTGCGACACGCGACCAACCGATGACGCCACCGTTTTATCATCGGCTCGAAAAAGCCTTCAAACAGGCCTATCTCGTGCCGCTTACTTTTTTGCGCTACGGCTCGACCCGCCCGCATCGCGCCAAACTGCACGGTAGCAACAACTGGATTTACCTTGATCCGAATGATAGGTGTGCCATCAAAAAAGTCGTGCATGAGCCGTTGCGGGGAAAGGTTTCCACGAATCTGATCTTCTGGCGGAAAATGCTTGTCAAACTGCAACCCGATCTGGCGGTGGATGTGGGGGTCAACTACGGCGAATGTCTGTTCGGCGCGGATTATCCCCGGAAAACAAAACTGTTCGGGTTCGAGGCGAATCCCCGGTTGATGCCGTTTCTGGAAAACAGTCGGCGGCAACACCCAAACGAGGCGCAAATGACCATCGTGAACTGCCTCGTCTCCGATACCCCGGCGGAGAATGTTCCGTTTGTGGTGAATCCCCTGTGGAGCGGACAGTCATCGGCCCTACCCGAAGTGGCCGGCAAAGGGAATCTGGAGTTCAAACTTTCGGCACGGACACTGGATTCGGTGATGGCGCCGGCGGTGACGGAAGAAACCACCCTGCTGTTCAAAATGGACATTGAAGGTTACGAGAGCCGGGCCTTGCGCGGTTTTCAGGACGCCCTCAAGCGGGTCAAACATGCAGTGGGCATCATCGAATTTACTTCCCAGTTCATCCGCTGGGCTGGCGAAGATCCCGCCGCCTATTTCAACTGGTTGAGCGAACGTTTTCTGATTTTCCGCTTTGCCAGCGTGAAACGACACCAACTCGCAGCCGTGGCGCGCTACGAGGATATTCCCTGCAAACACAATGATCCAACCAAGGCCGATGCCGATTTGATTCTCGTGTCCAAGAGCATGAAAACGAACTGGCTGCCGACTGGCTGGACGCAGGCGAGTGGCACTGGTCGGCAATGATTTCGCCCGGAGTTTTCGTCATCGTAAATCCATGAGCCAGACCGGAACTCAACGGAAGTCGCTCAAGGTCGTTGTCACGGCTGACGTTCCGATTCGGAATCCAGAGATTCTTTGCCCCGGCGGAATCTTACGATGGGGCAACTGCGATTTCCTGTTCAACCCACCCCCGGAGACGGCTTGTGACTTCTGGATCGTCACCGCGGGTGCTCCTGTGGAAACCCGAATCGTTTGTGCGCCCGAAAATACCTTGTTTGCCTCCGGCGAACCGCCCGCCAAGAAACCGTATCCTCGAAAATTCCTCGCGCAATTCCAACACGTGGTCAGCGCCAGCGCGACGGAACCACATCCGCGTGTGATCCAAAGCCAGCTGCCGCTGAACTGGCTGGTGGGATTTGATTCAGCCCAGGGCATGTTTCGTTACGGATACGATGAATTGACCCGCCAGACCAAACCGGAGAAGGCGCTGCGCCTTTCGGTGGTTTGTTCCTCGCTCCGCAGCACGGAAGGACAACGGCAACGTCTCGATTTTTTGGCACAGTTGAAAAAGCGTCTGGGCGATCAGCTCGTCCATTTCGGGCGCGGCTTCACCCCGATTGAAGACAAGATGGACGCGATTGCTCCCTATCATTACCACTTGGTTCTTGAAAACTCTGTCAGTGACTATTACTGGACGGAGAAACTCGCTGATGCTTATCTCGGCTGGGCTTTTCCTTTATATCTGGGTTGTCCAAATCTGGATAAATTTTTCCCGCCGGAAGCCTTTGCCCGGGTTGACCCGCAGCAGTTCGAGCAGACAGTGGAACGAATTGAGCGCATCATTACCGCCCCGCCGATGCCAGCGGTGGAGGCCGCATTACGAACCAGCCGGAATCTGGTGTTGAATCAGTATCATTTGTTTGCCCTGCTGGCAAAATGGGCGGAACAACTCTATCGCCCCGATGGCCAGGCGCGACGGCTCACCATTCGTTCTCACAAAGCATTTCGGACTTTCCCGCAAGGATTGCTGTTCCGATTGCGACATACGACCCAACGCCCCAAGCCGCAACTAATTCACTAGCCAAAGCGGCCACTGTTTGGAAGTGATGGATGGATGCCTATCAGAACATCCGATCACTCCGGAACACCCGGTCACCAAACAGTTGACCGAATTTATTAAACTCAAAACCTGCCAGGAGACCATCCAAATCGGTTGCACGGACCAGAAAGTCAGCGGTCGAGCCGGGCTGCTAACCTTCGCCGGTTTTCTGCATTGGCACCGTTTTGGCGAGGTGTTGTCCAAGGTGCTGCTCCACGACAAGACCCGCGGCATCCTGGCGGGGGCGCAGAAACTGGCGCAGGTGGCCTATTTGCGCAGCGACGTGATGCTGCCAGCGCTCTTGGCCATTCAACGGATTGGCAGTCAGTCGAGCCTTACCCGTTTTTTCCAGAGCTTCAACACGGCCGGCAAAAATCTGAGCACCTTCCGCCGCTTGTGGCGCTGGGGCCTGGAACGGCTGCCCAGCCGTGCCGGGGGTTACGCCCTGGATCTGGATTCGACGCGCCTGTTGCACGAGGACGGCCACCAGGAAGGCGTCAAAACCGGCTACACCCGGCTGGGGACCAAGCCGTGTTGGCATCCGCTCATCGCCGTGTTGGCAGAAGCCAAGCTAGTCGTGGAATTCTGGCTGCGGCCCGGCAATGCCAGTTGCGCCAACAACGTGGTGGCGTTCACGCTGGACCTGTTGGCCACCTGCCCTCGTGGGTCCGGCGGCGGTTGGTGCGGGCCGATTCGGGCTTTTGTATCCCCGCGCGGCTGGACTTGCTGGAACTCAAGAAGCTCTCCTACATCGTGGTGGCGCGGCTCTTGCCGCCCGGTCAACGGCTGCTGAAGAAGAACCTGATTTGGCAGCCCACCGAGGTGCCGGGCACCGAGGTGGCCGAGGTGTGGCATCAGGAGGCCAACTGGGGGCAGCCACGACGGCTGATTCTGTTGCGGCATTGGATTGAGGAGAAACAGGCGGCAAGACGCTGATTGATTGCCCGGGTTATCTTTAACAGGCCCTGGTGACCAACCTGCCGCAGAGCGTGCCGCCGCTGGAGGTGTGGCGGCAATATAACCCTCGCGCCGGATGCGAGGAGGTCATCAAGCAGTTGGACGCGGATTTTGCGCTGCCCAAGCTGTGCGTGAAAAACTTCTGGGGCCCCGAGGCGGCGTTGAGCCTGGCCATCCTGAGTTACAACCTGACCCAACTCTTCCACGTCATCTGGGCTGGATGGACCGGGTGAGGGCCACGACCTTGCGTTTCCGGCTCTTCACCACCGGAGGCATTATCAGCCAAACCGGCGGAGTAACGACGATTCGCTTGGCGGTGCGAGAACCAGACGAACGGGCGTGGTGGTGGCGGCGGCTGGAGAAAACCATCAGTCTGATCCCCAACTGCAATGCAGTAGCCCAGACACCCTGATCGGCTCAGCCAGACGAGGCCCAACACGAGGTCGAAGCGATGAAAAAACCACCCTGAAATCCAATCTCAGACCGCCAAGCTGGCCCTCGTGAGGACAGCTTGGCGCGCCCTGCGCTTGGGGGATAAGACTTCCTCAGGAGCCAACCGGTGAAGTCCGCTCAAACCTCGGGCTTATCTGAATCGTTACGGCTAAGTAGCGCGATTGCCATCCGAATCGAAAATGCACCGGACGAGCCGGAAGCGGCGGGCGGGGTGGCGGCGTTGTGATCTGGATGTAACAGCCCAATCTGCATCAAAGTAATACCCGCTGACGAATCAGCGGGCTTGCCGAAAACAAGGTGTTGCCGGATGCGACTGATGAATCAGGCGCGCTCCATATATTTCCCGGTGCGGGTATCAATTTTTATCTTTTCGCCCGTCTTGATGAAGAGCGGCGCTTGGATGGTAATGCCAGTCTCCACAATGACCGCCTTTTGCACGTTGTTGGCAGAATCGCCGCGAACGCCCTCGGGGGCTTCGGTCACCAGCAGCACCACACTGGGCGGCACTTCCACCGAGACGGCTTTATCATCCACGAACGTCACGGTCGCGACGCCATTTTCGACGAGGTAATTCTTGCCATCGCCGACCAATTCCGGAATCAACGTGACGGTTTCGTATGTGTCCGGATCGGTAAAAACGAAGTCGTTGCCGTCTTTGTAGCTGAACTCCATTTTTTTGGTCATCATTGGCACAATGTCCACTTTTTCAGTCGAGCTGAACCGGACATCGGAAGATTTGCCGGTGCGGATGCTGCGCAAGGTGGCCTGGACAAAGGCGCGCAGATTACCCGGAGTGCGGTGTTGGACTTCGAGAACCACGCTGATGTCGCCGTTATAATTGATGGCCTGGCCGCGGCGCAGGTCGTTTGCTGAGACTGCCATAAAATTTCAATAATTGGTTGTGACACCCCAACCGGGGGAAAACCAGCCTACAGGGTCTCGAGGTCGAAGCAAGGTTCGATTTTTAGTTTTCCGGTTGGTTTCATTGACTCGCCCGGAATTGGTCGTTAGCCTGCCAACAATGCTGGAAGTTATCGAAAAACTACTCATCTTGCAGGATCGCGATCGCAAAATCCGCCGGCTTCAAACTGAACTTGCCCACATTGAACCCGAACGCCAGACCTTAAAGGCCCGAACCAGCGGCGCATTGTCCCAACTGGAGGCCGGCAAACAGCGCGTGAAGCAGATTGAATCCGATCGCAAACGTCTGGAGCTGGAAATCGAGGCCAAGCAGCAGCAGGTGGCGCGTTACGCCAACCAGCAATTGGAAACGCGCAAAAACGAGGAGTACCAGGCGCTCGCGCAGCAAATCCAGACGTGCAAAGGGGAAATCACCAAGATTGAGGATCAGGTGATTGATTTGATGGAGCAGGCGGAGACTGCGCAGAAAGAGGTTGTGCGCCTCAATCAGGATGCGCAACAGGCGCAACAACATGCGGATGAATTGGTGACGCAACTGGGCGAGCGGGAGAAGTATTTGCGGCAAGAGCTGGCGGACTTGCAGGGCGTGCGGGACCAACAGGCCGAGGCCGTCGAAGCCGGCGCGCGCGCCCGCTACGAACGCCTGCTTAAAACCAAGGGCGACAATGCGTTGGCCGGCGTGAACCATGGCGTTTGCGGCGGCTGTCACATGAAATTGCCCACCCAGGTGCTGGTGGCGTGCCAGGCGGCGCAGGAATTGGTGACGTGCATTAACTGCGGACGAATTTTGTATTACACGCGAGAGATGAGTTTGACGGCCAGTGAGTGAGGCGCAACTGACCTTTGACCACGCTGTAAAAACGACTAGACTGGAGCGAACAAAGATGAAAGCGAAAGTGACGCAACGGAGTTGGATGGGGCTGTTATGCTTGGGCGCCAGCGTATTCATGAGCGCGGCCGATGAACCCGCACGCGACAAAGGGGCGCCGATTATTTTTTCCGAGCCGGGCGCAGCCAAATCGAGCTTGCTGTCATCAAATTTGAGTGAGTTGCGCAAACCTCAAGCACCGCTGCGCCAGCTCGAGTCGAACCTCAATCGGCCACTCGATTTGTTCCAATTCAACGGCGGAAATAACATTGCGAAGCCGTTTCGTCCGGCGCCCCCGCCGCCAGCCGTGAAAAAGAAATCGGCCAAGGAGGAACTCAACGAGAAGGTGGAAAACGCCTATTTGTTCCAAGGCTTGAACGGCGCCAACAACTTGAATGATGACGACCTGTTCGGGCTGAGTGACAAGGACTCGGACCCTAATAAAAGTAGCCCGCGAAAAGCCATGGAACGGTACTACGATCGCCTGGATCAAGCGCGCGGTGCGGTGACCAATCAAACGGGTGAAAGTCTGTCGCGTTCGGGCGATGGTTTGGGACTTGAAAAAGCCGAGGTCGCCGTCAAGCCGGAGAACACGAAAGCCAATAACGAGGTTCGACCCGAAGCCAAAGTCAGTCTTGGACGCAATGCGTATTTACCTTCGGTTTTGCCCAACAGCGAAGGCATATCCGCCAGCCGGATGAATGAAAACATCGGCATGTATCGCAACGCCAAAACGTCGCTGGGCGACTCATTAAGCAGCTCCAGCCCGCAGCTTTCCGCGCGCGAGACGCGCATGGAGGATTTCCGGCGCTTGCTGGAAGGTCCGCGAGTGTTGAGTGCCACGACCGCCGCCAATGTGAATTCGGCCAACAGTAATCCCAACTTTAACGCATCCAATCCGGCGATGTACAGCGGTGACGCGACTGTTCGCGGTTCGGGGTTGAGCAGTCCGTCGCTTGAAAGCAGCCCCAAAATGGCGCCAGTCAGCCCCCAGCAGGAATTTGTAAAATCCGCCAACTTGATGGGAGACCCGCTCAAACCGCAAGGGTTGTCGGAATTGAAGGCGCTTCCCGGTTTGCGAGACGCGTCGCCCGCGCTCACGCCGCCGCTTCAACAAGCGCCGGTTTCCACCTTCAAAATTCCCAAGCGCCGGTTTTAAGTGGATGACGGCGCGCCCCATTGTGCACCGATTGGGCAGATGATTCGATCGCCGCGCCTGCCTCCGGGCGTAATATTTGCCGCAAAATTTTCACGGGTAAAATTATGGCTCCGATTGCTGGGCGACGCGTGCTAGGGTGACGCCGTTGATTTTGAGAGAGGATTCATTTTCAATTCTGCATCGCGTTCGTCTTTGGAGGTGGCTGGCGTTGATGCTCCTGATCGGGCTGGGTTTGAGTCTGCGCGCCGCTGGTGCGGAGTTGACTTACACGGTCAAATCCAAGGATACGCTCACGAGTATTGCGCGGCGACACGGGATTTCGGTTGCGGTCCTGGCCAAGCACAACGGGCTGAATCTCAAGGAAGTGATTTACGTTGGGCAACGGCTGAAAATTCCTGATAACACGCCGAAGACCCAACCGGCCGCGCCGAGTTTGCCGCCGGCCATTCAGCAAAGCATCACCGCCGCTCCCGTTAAAGCAGGGCGCTGGAAGTATATCGTCATTCACCATGCGGCCGTGGATCGCGGCACGGCGCAGGCACTGGACCGCTACCATCGCGAACAGCGCCACATGGAAAACGGACTGGCGTACCACTTCGTGATTGGCAACGGCAACGGGATGCGCGATGGCGAGATTGCTGTGGGCAATCGCTGGCGGAAACAATTGGATGGCGGACACCTGCACAGCGCCGCGCAAAATCACGTCGCCATTGGGATTTGTCTCATTGGGAACTTCGATCAGAAGGCACCCACCAAAAATCAAATGCAAAGCTTGGAAGCACTCGTGCGCGCCTTGATGCGCCGCTGCAATCTGCCCGCGACCGCCGTTAAAACGCATCAGCAAATCAATGTGGTTGCCACGCGTTGTCCGGGAAAGTACTTCCCCACCCGCGATTTCCTGGCCCGGCTTAACCCCCCCGCCAAGTAGCCGGATCAGACATTGAATTTGAAGTGCATCACGTCGCCGTCCTGCACCACGTATTCCTTGCCTTCCATCCGGTAAAGCCCTCGCTCGCGTGCCCTGGCGACGGAGGCGCACTCGATCAAATCCGCATACGCCACGGTTTCGGCTTTGATGAAGCCACGCTCAAAATCCGAGTGAATGACCCCGGCCGCCTTGGGCGCGGTATCGCCCGCATGAATCGTCCACGCGCGCACCTCCTTTTCACCTGCGGTGAAATAGGTGCGCAAACCCAACAAGTGATACGTCGCACGAATCAGCCCGCCGACACCGCTTTCATCCACCCCAAGCTCCTTGAGAAAATCTTTGGCCTCCTCGGGCGAGAGATCCATCAAATCACTCTCGATCTGCGCGCTGATGACCACCGCTTCACAGGCCAGATGCGCCTTCACGTATTCTTCCACTTTTTGGACGAACGGATTTTGGTGTCCCTGCGCCAGCTCATCTTCTTTGACGTTGCATGCAAAAATCGTCGGCTTATCTGTCAGGAGAAAAAAGCTCTGCGCCAGGTGCTTTTCTTCCGGCGTGAGTTCGACCGTGAGCGCGGGTTTACCTGCGTCCAAGGCGACTTCAATTTTGGCGAGTATGGCGTCTTCCGCCACGGCTTCCTTATGGCCGCGCTTGACTTCCTTGGCCAGTTTTTCGCGGCGTTTTTTCACCGTGTCAAGGTCGGCCAGCACCAGTTCCGTGTTGATGATTTCAATGTCACGCACCGGATCCACGCTGCCGGAAACATGGTGGATATCAGCGTTCTCGAAGCAACGCACCACCTGCACGATCGCGTCCACTTCGCGGATGTGGCTGAGAAACTTGTTACCCAAACCCTCCCCGGCACTGGCTCCTTTCACCAGCCCGGCGATGTCCACGAACTCGATTGCCGCCGGAATCACCACCGTGGTTTTGGCGATCTTTTGTAACTCGTACAGCCGCGCGTCCGGCACGGTGACGATGCCGACGTTCGGGTCAATGGTGCAAAACGGATAATTGGCCGCCTCCGCTTTGCGCGTGCGCGTGACGGCATTGAACAAGGTGGATTTACCCACGTTGGGCAGCCCGACGATTCCAGCTCTTAGCATAAATTCAGGAGCGTGATGCTAGTGCCAGAAACACTTCGACTCAATCCATTATCAGTTAAACCGGGCAAATTGAATGCGCCAACTGATTACTGAGAACTGGTGCGGTCTTTGTCGTTTGTAAAGTTGCTCAAATGTTCGGAGGATTTCTTGTATTCCAAAATATCTCCGGGCTGGCATTCCAACGCTTTGCAAATTGCTTCCAAAGTTGAGAATCGGACCGCTTTGGCTTTGCCGTTTTTCAAGACGGAAATGTTGGCCATCGTGATGCCGACTTTCTCGGTAAGCTCGGTGACGCTCATTTTCCGCTTCGCCAACATGACGTCGATGTTAATGATGATTGCCATGCTGGTCTCGTTATACGGTTAAGTCGTTTTCGGACTTCATCTCGACGGCGCTTTGCAGCGTTTTTTCAAAAACAGCCGCAGCAGTGGCGACTACGACCGAGATAAAAATCAGGAAAACTTTGTCCGCGTGAGTCCGACCATTTTCCGGTATCGCAGTTACCGGTTTTATTTCTTCTCGCGTGAAGAGCCCCGGATGCACATGCATGTGATCTCGCCGGATGGCGAGGCGAAATCTGGTTGGAGCCGGAGATCGCGCTGGCCGTGAACAAGAGCCTGGGCGCGACGGAACTGAATGAGTTGTTGAAAATCGTCGCGGAACGACAAAATGAAATCCGAGAACACTGGCATCGTCACTTCGGGCGTTGAGGTGCTCAACGTCTCGCCGAACGGGTTCTGGCTGTGCGTCGCCGGACGGGAGTTTTTTCTGGCGTACGATGAGTTTCCGTGGTTTCGCAACGCCACGCTCGCGCAACTCTTCAAAGTTGAGTTACTACATCAAACCCATCTCTACTGGCCGGACTTGGACGTGGATTTGGACTTGGATCGGGTCGCACAGCCCGAGAAATATCCTTTGATCGCCAAGGCTTGATTCAATTGGAGAGTAAGGAAAAAGATGCGCCACTGGCCGACGGCCAGCAGGTGCGGAATGTTCAGTCAAGGTTCGCCTTCCAGAATCC
Source organism: Verrucomicrobiota bacterium (assembly GCA_039806955.1). Classification (GTDB taxonomy): domain Bacteria; phylum Verrucomicrobiota; class Verrucomicrobiia; order Limisphaerales; family JADLHS01; genus JADLHS01. The sequence continues at coordinate 36,888 of JBDHQI010000016.1, forward strand.
CTGTGAGTCTCTCCAAAAGATTGGGCACATCGTCGGTAATGGTTTGCCAGACGATTTCGTAATCCACGCCGCCATAATCGTGGATCAGACGGTCGCGCATCCCCGCCATCAGTCGCCACGGCAGTTCAGGATGTTCCTCGCGAAACTGTTGCGGCACTTGCTTGGTCGCTTCCCCAATGATTTCCAGGCTGCGAACGAAGGCGCGTTTCAAATCCTCGTTGGCAAGAAATTCATCCCGGGTCAAATCCGTCGTGCGCCGGGTGAGATAATCGCCCTCGTCGCGAATGTGCCGCGGCGGTTCAAGCGGCGATTTGAGCATATTGCACTTCGCGAAGAATATGTGGGCCGATGTAGGGGCTGAGGCTTTCCGGCGTGACCAGTTCGACGCGCCGCTGGAACAGGGCTTCGAGGTAGTCCGCGAGGTCAATCAGATTGGCGAGCGTCTTGTGACCCGGCGCGAAGTCCACCAACACGTCCACGTCGCTGTCCGCGCGCTCCTCGCCGCGCAGGCAGGAGCCGAACACGCCCAGGCGGTTCACGCCAAAACGTTGCAAGTCCGTCCGGCGGGCTTCGAGTTGATCGAGAAACTTGCTGTTGGTTGCCGGCTGCATGTTCAAAGCGTGTGGAAGCTTTGCCACAGATGCGCGGCGATTTCAAGTCCGGCTATGGCGCGCTTGTCTCTTCCACCGCCTCGCGAATCAACTTTTTGAACTTGTCGATGCCTTCATCGAAGCCGGCGGCAATCGGCAGCACGGGCGTCTTCTTCACCTTGCGTTTGAACTTCTTCAAGTTTTCCTCCGCCACCGCTTCGTCCATCTTGTTGGCGACGACGTAGCGCGGCTTCTCCAGCAACTCCGGGTCGTAAAGCTCCAGTTCGTGCAGCAGTTGCGCGTAATCGTCCCACGGGGTGCGGTTGTCCGTGCCCGCCATGTCGAGCAGCAGCACGAGAATCTTGCAGCGTTTGATGTGGCGGAGAAACGCGTGGCCGAGGCCGACGTTTTGATGCGCGCCCGCGATCAAACCCGGCACGTCGCAAACGGTGATCCGCTGGTAATCGGAATATTCCACAATCCCAATCTGCGGATGCAACGTGGTGAAGGGGTAGGGCGCAATCTTCGGGCGCGCGCGGGAGATCGCCGTGAGCAGCGTGGATTTGCCGGCGTTCGGGTAACCCACCAAGCCGACCTCGGCCACGATGCGTAGTTCAAACAGATAATGACCTTCAGTGCCGGGTTCACCCGGTTGCGCAAAACGGGGCGTCTGCCGGACAGCGGTAGCAAAGTTGCGATTGCCCAAACCGCCCCGCCCGCCTTTGCACAGCACAAATTGTTGTCCGTGCTTGGTGAGATCGGCAACCAGCTCCCCCTTGGCGCCATCTGTGATTTTCTCTGCCTCCGGCTCATCCTGGCTCAAATCGTACTCCATCGCTTGTATGTTCCCGGCTCGGCGTAAAACCGGTCGTTGTCCACTGCTGACTTTTAGCTGCGCGGGGTCATTGTCGGATTTGTCTGCGCCGGCGCCATCGGGGGCGGATTCAGTGGGTTTGTCGGCGTCCGGGAGTTTCCAGATTAACGTGCCGCAAGGGACTTTGATGATCAGATCCTTTCCGGCGTGACCATCCATTCCTTTGCCCTTGCCCGCTTCGCCAGCCTCGGCGATCAAGCGGGGGACGTAATACTGGGCGATTAGATTATTCAGGTCATGATCCGCCTGCAAAATCACGCTGCCGCCCCGGCCGCCATTGCCGCCGCTCGGACCGCCTTTGGGCCGATAAGCTTCGCGATGGAAAGCCACGCAACCAGCGCCGCCGTGACCGGCGCGCGCGTAAATTTTGATCTCATCAATAAACATCCTGAAAAAGTCCTGAACGCTTGAGCGGATCGTGCCTCATCCGTTGGCTCAGATGCTGAATGTTCCTGCCGCAGTGCGGTTGCGATGGAGAAAACAAAAAAGGCGAGGCGTGGGCCTCGCCTGGAAATTTTCTCGTGACGTTAATTTTGTGCCGCCGTTTTTTCAGGCGTGGCGACCACGTTGACACGACGTCCACCTTTGTCAAAGTGAACCTGCCCGTCTTTGAGCGCAAACAAAGTCCAATCCCGGCCCGTGCCCACATTGGTGCCAGCAATCCACTTGGACCCGCGCTGCCGGACGATGATGCTGCCGGCGCGCACAGCTTCGCCGCCAAATTCTTTAATGCCCAGGCGTTTGCTGACGCTGTCGCGACCGTTCTTGACGCTACCTTGACCTTTTTTATGTGCCATAAATCAGTTGATGGTTTTCAGTTGAGAGTGGATGGCAAAGAATCAGGCGTTGATGGACTTGACCTTGACGACCGTCAACTCCTGCCGATGGCCAATGGTTTTGTGGTGGCCTTTGCGGCGTTTCATCTTGAACGTGAGCTTCTTCTCGCCGCGAATGTGCTTTACGATGTCGGCTTCCACCGTGGCGCCGGCCACGACTGGAGTGCCGATCGCCACCTTGCCGTCATGGTTGATCAATAACACGCGGTCGAAGGTGACGGGCTGCCCCGCCTCCACGGCCAGGCGTTCAATTTCCAAGGTATCGCCCGTACTGACGCGATACTGTTTGCTTCCGGTTTCTAAAATGCAATAGCTCACAATAATCCTCAAGAATTCCTCTCCGACACCGAAAAGGGAAACGTATTGTAAGGCAGGCCGGCGGTCTGGCAATACAAATTATCAGCTAAAAAGTAGAGCAAAACTAAGCTTCTGGTTCGTCGCGGTAGCGGTAGCGCGTGGCGACGATGGTGAACAGGATGCCCACTACGGCCATCATGGCGGCATAGAAAAAGAAGCGTCCCGATGAAACACTTTCGTCGCCGTGTCCGCTGCCCAGTTTGGTGATGGTCACAATGAGCAGATTGCCCACGGCGGTCGTGAGCAGGAAAAAGCTCATGATGGTGCTTTTCATTGAGGCGGCGGCCTGGGTGTAGGCAAATTCCAATCCGGTGGTGGACACCAGAATTTCCGCCGTGGTTAAAATCAAATAGGGCCAGGCTTGCAGGGCCAGACTCAAGGTCGAGCCGCCTTCCAGTTGTTGCTGGTACATAGCCACCAGCACAAAACAAAAGGTCATCATTAACATGCCGGTGGACATGCGCCGCAGTGGCGTGACTCGCAGGCCGAGTTTTTCGATCAGCGGGTACAACCACCACGTCATGACCGGCAACAGGATCAGCACCAGGATGGCATTCAGCGATTGCATTTGCTCCGCGCCGACGTTCAACCCGAGGAAGCGGAAGGATTGCATTTGCGAACCCTGCATCACCCAGGTGGAGAGCGATTGATCCCACAGGGTCCAGAAGGGCACGATAAACGAGAACACCGCCAGGATGGGAGCGACCGATCGCGCCGCGGCAATCTCCTGCGCGTCAAAGCGGCCGCGCGCCCCCACCCAGAACGCTTCGGGCAATTCAGAGCGAAACCACAGACTCGCCACCAGCAGCAGCCCCAGCCAAAGCCCGAGCAAACTCACCGCCACCCAGCCGATTCCCAGCACGTACGTAGGGGTGGGGGAGGAAAAAATGTCAAATAGCGCCACGGTCAACATGCCCGCCGTGGCCAGCACCGGCAGCACGGCGGAGGTCAGTACCGATATGTAGGAAGCCACACGGACGGAGCCGGGCGCGCGATGCGAGTTCCGGAACGCCTCGAAAAACACGGTGAAGAAGCCGGCAGTACGGGTGGTTCGTGCGGGTGGTCGGCGAATGTAATGCTTCGTTCCCAACCAGAAAATCAACGTGGCCAGAGCCATCAAAATACCCGGCACGCCAAAGGCCCAACTGTAACCGCCGAAGCCGCCCTCCTTCATCTGCCAGAGGATGCGATCAAAGAAATTGGCATCGGCGGCGAGCGGCACCTGTTGGGCGGCGATCCAGGGAATGATTAAAAACGAAAAGAAGGAACCAAAATTGATGGAGAAATAGAAGGCGGCGTAAGCCTTCCGGATCAAATCGCCCTGGTCGGAGGTGAATTGATCTCCCATGAAGGCGGAGACGCACGGTTTGATGCCGCCCGAGCCAAAGGCAATCAGTGCCAGGCCGACGTACAGACAGTTTAATTTTGCGTCCGCCGTATGAAACAAATCGCTGGTGGCCAGCACGCCGTGTCCTACGCAATAGAACAGCGAAATCCAAAGGATGGTTTTGTAGCGCCCCCAGATGCGGTCCGACAACCAGCCGCCGAACAACGGCATGAAGTAGTTGACGAACACGAACAGGTGGATGATGCCGGTGGCGTGATCCTTGGTTTGCAACAGAACCCCGGTGATGTAGAGCGCCAGAATGCTCCGCATCCCGTAGTAACTGAAGCGCTCGGCGGCCTCGTTGCCGATGATGTATTTGATTTGTTTGGGCCACCGCGCCTTGGGCTGGACAGATGTTTCCGGATTCATGCAGCTTACGATCGGGTGAATTAAACGAATCCGGCGAAACTGGCGAGCTTTTCTTTGGCCACCAACAAATTTTTATGGAACAAATCGGGCGGGCAGTTTATAGCTCAAAGCTCAATTAATTCACGAATAATGAAATTTTACGCAACTCTCCTGGGTGGATTGATCGGGGTGACGGTGCTGGTAATCAGTACGAAAGCGGAGAATTTCGGCACGACGAATGTTCGGGCACTGGAACATTTTCGCGCGGCGTTGCTGACGCTGGATCGGCCCGCGACAGTGGTGTCTTTTGGCGACTCGATGGCGGATTCCTACCGTTCAGTCACATATTACGTGATGAACCGGCTGAACACGCAATTGGGCAGCGCTGGATATTCCCTGAACAACTATCGCAACACCGCGCTGTGGCAGTTGGAAAACGGCGCCGCCAATCGGGGGCCGGATCAGTACTGGTTTTGCCGGTACGTGGCCGTGCCGCCCGGCGGTGCGATGTGGTGGTCGAATCAGCCTAGTCCGGCAGGCGTGCTCGCCGACCAGGCCGGACTTTTCTATGTGAGTCACCCCGGTGGCGGCGGGTTCCGGCTGCGGCTTTCCACCAATGGCGCCCCCTGGGCCACGGTGCGGACGCTGGAGGGTTACAGCGCCGAACCGCAGGGGCATTTCGCCACAATCACCCTGCCGCTGGACCGCTATCGGCTGCGGGTGGAGAGCGACACCGGCACAAATTTCATCATCGGCCCATCTCTGGTCGCCACCCATGCTCCAGGCATTCACTCGGTTTTCATTGATTGGGGCGGCATTCACCTGGGACAGGTCACCAACGTGCCAGCGGCCATTCGTGAACCTATTTTTGCCGGCCTCCAACCGGACCTGCTGATCTGGCACATGAAAGAAGACGGCACCAGCGCGACCAGCAATCGGATGGAGGCTTGTGAAACTTGGTGGCAAAACACGGCGTCTGCTTGCGACGTGATTTACATCGGTACCCCGTGGCTTTCCACGGACCAGACCGGCACAACCACACCGGATCAAAATCGCGTGGTGCGGAGCATTGCCGTCGAGCACGGCCGCGTTTATGCGGATTTGATGCAGCCGACGATCAGTTACGACTGGCTGGTCGCACAGGGATTCATTGAGGACGACGGGACGCACCTCAACAACGCGGGCGGGCAATATTGCGCCAACGTCATGTGGGATGACTTGGGCTTTTTTACGCTGGGATTGGATTTGCGCATTGTGCTGCAATCCATTGGGGGGCAATTGCAGCTCAGTTACACAACCTCTCCGGCGGCGCGTTATCAGGTTGAATTTTCGCCGGATTTGCAAACCTGGACGCCGCTTTGGACCAATCCGGTTGCAGCGGCGACGTTTTCCACTAACTTCTTTCCGGAAAGTGGGCGGGGGTTTTATCGGTTGAATTTGACGCTGCCATATTAGAATCCGGCTTGAAGCTTGCGTCCGAGGGCAAAGCTCTGTTCAAATAGTCCCCGCTCGTTTCTACAGGCGCGATGCAATTTTATCCCAAGCATTATTGTGGCGTGTTCGGCATTTTCGGCCATCCGAACGCCGCCGAGTTGACGTATTACGGTCTTTACGCCCTGCAACATCGCGGGCAGGAAAGCGCGGGGATCGTCACCTGCGACGGCCAGCAATTCCGGGAGCATAAAGGCATGGGCCTGGTCTCCCAAATTTACAACGGCGCGATCCTGCGGGAACTGATTGGTGATATGGCCATTGGCCACACCCGGTATTCCACCACGGGCGCAAGCAACATCCGGAACGCGCAACCCCTGACGGGAAATTGTCTGCGCGGACAGATTGCTGTCGCGCACAACGGCAATCTCATCAACGCGGCGTGTTTGCGCGATCAGTTGGAAGCGCGCGGTTTGATGTTTCAAACCACGGCGGACAGTGAGGTCATTCTCAATCTGCTCGCGCAACCCAATCCAAATGGAAACGAAAATCAGCTTGTCAATGTGGTGCGGCAGATTGAAGGCGCGTTTTCACTGATCATCATGACGGAGCACGAGTTAATCGGCATTCGTGATCCGCACGGCTTCCGACCGCTGTCCATCGGCCGGGTGGACGGCGCCTACGTGCTTTCCAGTGAAACCTGCGCGTTCGATTTGATCCATGCGCAGTTCGTGCGCGACGTTGAACCGGGCGAGATTGTGGTGATTGACCGCAACGGACTGCACAGCATACAGGCGTTCCCCGACCAGTCCCGGCGGGCGTTCTGCATGTTTGAATACGTTTATTTCGCGCGCCCCGACAGCACGATTGGTGGTCGCAATGTTTACAAGGTGCGCGTCGAGATGGGGCGTCAACTCGCCCGCGAAATGCCGGTGGCGGCGGATTTGGTGGTTCCCGTGCCGGACAGCGGGGTTTACGCGGCGTTAGGTTACGCGGAGGAGGCCAAAATTCCCTTCGAAATGGCGTTCATCCGCAATCACTACGTCGGGCGCAGTTTTTTGCAGCCGACGCAGCTCATTCGTGATTTTAATGTGCGGGTGAAACTGAACCTCATTGAGGAACTGGTCAGCGGCAAGCGGGTGATCATTGTGGATGATTCCATCGTGCGCGGCACGACTTGCAAAGCGCGCGTCAAGACGTTGAAAGACGCCGGCGCCAAGGAAGTCCACGTGCGCGTCAGTTGTCCGCCGCACCGGAATCCGTGCGTTTACGGCATTGATTTTCCAGATCGTAGCAAGCTGATGGCGGCGAATTATTCCATTCCGCAAATTTGCGAATATCTCAACGCTGATTCGCTGCATTACCTCTCGCTCGACGGCATGGTGCGGGCGACCGGTTTGCCGAAGGAGCATTTTTGTCTGGCGTGTTGGGACGGCAACTATCCCGTGCCGCATGATTCACAGACCGACAAGGAAATTCTCGAACGCCGCCGGCACCGCGTGGAAAGCCTGCGCGATTCGCTGGCGCGAGACGATCTGCAGATTCGGCTTTTATGAAACCATCCAAACTTTCACGGCGGCGCCACCGTTGCCGGAGTTGGCTGTGGCTGGTCCTGCTGGGCTTGGGGATCGGCATCGGCAGGCCGGTTCACGGAGCGCTGGACCCCAACCGCCACGTCATACTCATCACCATTGATGGTTTGGCCGCTTCGTATCTTTCCGATCCGCGCGCGCCGCTGCCGACGTTGCGTGAACTGGCGGCTCGCGGCGCCGCCGCGGAAGCCATGCACGTTTCTTCTCCGGCCGTGACGTGGCCGAACCATACAACGCTCGTCACGGGCGTGTCGCCGCGACAACACTCGGTTTTGTTCAATGGCAGATTAACGCGCGGCGCCGCGGGAGCGGCCGTGGATTTGAAAGGCACGTACGACAAGCGGGATTTGGTGGCCGTGCCCACCGTGTACGATTTGCTCCATGGCGTCGGGTTGCGCACCGCCGGCATCAACTGGCCCTGCACGCGCAACAGCGGCACGCTGGATGACGATTTTCCCGATGTCCCGGGTGCGGTGGATTTCACCACGCCCAAACTGCGTGAAGAATTGATTCAGGCCGGGTGGTTGACCGGACCGGACAACGAGGCCTTTCGCGCGCACGGCATCGCGGTGATGGATGAAATCTGGACCGGCGCGGCGGTGCATTTGTTCCGCACGCGGCCGCCGCATTTTTTGCTGTTTCACTTGCTGACGACGGATTCTGTGCAGCACCAATACGGCCCGCAATCCACGGCGGCCTACGCCGCGCTCGGTCTGGCGGATGCGCGAGTGGCCGAGTTGCTGCGCGCGGTGGATGCCGCCGGGGTGCGCCCGCAAACGACCGTGTTCATCACCTCGGATCACGGATTTGTCCGACCGACCAGGCGGATTCGCCCCAATGTGCTTTTTCGCAAGGCGGGTTTGTTCGAGGCGGCACCGCAGCGGCGCGCGCAATCCGTGGCGGAAGGCGGTACGGCCTTTGTTTATCTGACCCATCCCGAAACACGGACTGAGGATCGCGCCAAAGTCATTGAACTGCTGCGCGAGCATGAAGGTGTGGCGGCGATTTTGGAGCCGGAGAGCTTTGCCAAACTGGGCTTGCCCGACCCCGCGCAAAATCCGCAGATGTGCGATTTGTTGCTGGCGGCGGAAGATGGTTATGCCTTTGTCAACGATGCGTCGGGGAATGATTCCTTGGTGGAATTAAAAACCCCGGCGGGCGCGCACGGTTATCTGGCCAGCGAACCGAAGATGGACGGCGTGTTCATCGCCGCCGGCGCGGGAATTCGCCCTGGAGTAAAACTGAAGCGGGTGGAGAACGTGGACGTCGCACCCACCATTGCGGCTTTATTCGGACAAACCCTGAACGGGGTTGAGGGCCGGGTGTTGCGGCAGATTTTACTCGAGTCGAAGTGATGTAAAATGGCGCCGCATTTGTGCAGAATTGAGCCTTGGTTTGCAAAATGTAGTTGGCAGAGACTCAGGCGGGTCCGTGTAGCGGGCTTAAATTCGGTTTCCCCGATTCATTCTCTTGCCGTCTCACGGGATGGTTTGGCAGTCCGACAGTGCTGCGACCGGGGACAGTCGCACTCCTTCCTTGGATTTGGGTGGAACGGTCGACTTGGCCGTTCTGATCGGTAACTTACCGGCCGGTGTAATCCGATTTTATTTCCCTCCCTCAGAAAACATCAGAATTTGATGCCGTCTGCGGGGGTGCAAACGACCACCGCCGTGGGCGGGCGATGCCCCCCAATCCTCACCCACCACCCAGATGGGTTGGCCCACGAGTTTCGTCGCTGATGACGGTGAGTTTGAGGATTATTACGGTGTCGGCACGACAAATTTTTCGTGCAGGCGATCGTGCAGCAAACGTTGATCTTCCTCCGTCAAAGTTTGCAGGTATTCCTGCACGAGGGCGTTGGCGCGGAAGTTTCGCGAGCGTTGGACTGCGGCGGCAAATTCGGTTTCATCCGACCAAAAGGCGGTGCCTGCGTCAAACATCACCCACGGTTTGGGGCGCAGGTTGCCATCCTTCTTGCGATACTTTACCCCATCCACCAGAGACGATTTGCCGACGAAGCGCCAGGTGCGATCAAAGAACACGCGTTCGACCCGAAACACATTCTCCGCCTCCGCGTAACGCACCCAAAGCGTGAACGCCGCCGCGAACTGCCGCTGGCGTTTTTCGTGATCGCGAAACGTGCCCAGATCATTTTCCGGTTGTCGCGTGTTCCGGGTGGCCTTGATGGAAATTTCAATCGTGTTGGTTCCGCAATGAATGGCCAGGTCGGCCAAACGGTTTTTCCCCTGTCCGGGTGCGGCGTCGCCTGCATCAAAGTTTTCCCGCTGCAATTCGGGGATGTGGCGGAGCAAAATTTCCCGCAATGCGGCAATGCTCAAATCTTCAAACTGCCGCCAAACCGTGGTGTAGCTGCCGGACACGACGTTGGTGCGCAACAGCGCGGTTAATTCAGCGCTCAAGTTCGTAGTCAGCAGGTCCAGTTGCGCGATAATCGGCGCGACCCTGGGTTCCGCTGCCCGCCCCGCGCTCGCACAAATCAAGAGCGTCAGTGTGAGCCACCGGACGGAGCTGGCGCGCTGCGATTTCATGGCGGCGGCTGGGGTTGCGTTTCGAGCAACGGCACGGCGGCCAGATTTTTATGGGCCGGGGCGCCACCTAAATCCGCGAGGCGTTCGCCCGCTGGTCGCACCCGGGATTGGAAACTCGCGGCGGCTTTATTGTAAGCCGCGTTGGCCTTTTCCAAACCGTCGCGGATGGAGTCGAAGTGATCGGTGAAGGTGACCACGCGCGCGTAAAATTCCTGCGCGGCGACGGCAATTTTCTGCGCGTTCTCGGTTTGCGCGTGTTGCTGCCAGCTCACACTGACGGAACGTAAGAGCGCGATCAACGACGCCGGGGTGGCCAGCAGAATGTGTTTGCGCGCGGCTTCCACGATCAGATCGCGATCACCCTCCAGGGCGGCGCTGAATAACGATTCGGCCGGAACAAACAACACGACGTAATCCAACGCATTGGGAAATTGCCGTGGATAATCCCGCTCGGCCAGCGCTTTGATGGTCGCCTTGAGTTTGCCGGCGTGGGCGGCCAGGGCCTCGGCGCGTTTGGTGGCATCTGCCGCCTCCAACGCATGCAAGAAATCCAGTTCCGGTACTTTGGCGTCCACGATGATGAGTCGGTCGCCGGGCAGCCGCACCAGCATGTCCGGCTTCTTGTCATCGGATTGCGTCTGTTCCGTGAAATCGCAGTGCGCGCTCATCCCGGCGGCCTCCACGACGCGGCGCAACGTCTCTTCACCCCAACGCCCACGCGCCTGATTGGATTTTAGAACGGAACGAAACTGCGCCGTTTCCGCAGCGAGCGATTGACTGGATTGTGCCAGGGTTTCCAGTTGCCTCTTCACCTCGCCGAGTGTGGCCGCTTGCGTCGTTTCACTTTGCTGAAGGCGCTTCTGATACGTGTCCAACTGCTGCTTGAGCGGCTCAACCAGCACCTTGATGGACTCCCGGCGTTTGTCCAAATCGCCCCTGGCGGCTTCCTGAAATTTACCGAACGACTGTTCGGCCAATCGCAGAAATTCTGGCGCCGTCTGCTTCAACGCATCGGCGCTCAGCGCCTTGAACGCCTCGCGCAAATCCGTCAGCGCCTTGGCCTGCGCTTCCTTCGCCTCGGCCAGCGCGCGTTCATGCAGTGCCTTTTGTTCGGTCAGCAATTTCTCCGCGCTGGCTTGATGCGCCTGCGCCGTTGCCAGTGTGGTTTTGATGGCGATGACTTCACTGCGAAGGGAGGTCAATTCAGCTTCGCGCTGTTGTAGTTGCTGGCGCAGCTCGTTTTCGAGCGCGACATTGGCGGGTGCGACCGTCGGTTTGCCGCGCGTCATGAGATGGCCGATCAGCCAGCCAAGGCCGCCGCCGAGGAGAAACGCGATTGCAAGTTGAACGCCGAGGGACATGGTTAAATGGCTTTGTGGATTTGTTCTCTTTCACCCCGACCCTCTCCCAAGGAGAGAAAGAAACGCGTCACTGAACTGTAGCAGCCGGCGTAAGTCAGCTCCAACTTCTTCCCCAAATTTAGATGGAGCGGACTCATGTCCGCTGCTGCGAAGCTCAGGATGAGGGGGAAAGCGTGGCCCGATTTTCATTCAGTGCAATTTTCCGAGCAATTTTTTCTCGTAATCCGCCACGAGCAATTGCTTGCCTTTGCTGACAAGCTTATGCCCCTCGGCGCGTAGTCGTTTGGACAAAGCCGCTGCACCACCGGGATACTTGGGATTTACTTCACCACCGGTCTTGAGCGTGCGCCAGTAAGGCGTGATGCGTTTCACGCCTTCGGTTTCCGCTTCCGCTGCGGCGTGGGCGGCAATCCACGAAAAAATTCCCGTCGTGATTGGGCAGGCGAAATCAGCTTTGTGCTTCCTGGCCAAGGCGGCGCGCAGTTCGTTGATGGTGACGAGGCGGCCTTTCGACACCTGACGCATCAACGCATCCACCTCGCGCGGCGCGGGAATGACCATCGTGCCCGTGCCCCAACGCCGGGTCAGCTTGTCGGTGACCGGGCCAACGCGCGGCAGACCTTTGTCATCCGCCAGTTTTTCGCGCCAGGATTTTTTCTTTTTCATTTCGGGTGGCTGCGTTCGTAAGAACGCGGCTGACTTTGACTGCCTGGCCGCACTCTCACGAGTGCAGCCACAAACTAAAAATGCGCAATCACCTCAATCTCCACGCTCGCGCCCTTGGGCAGCGCGGCGACCTGAATTGTAGAACGCGCCGGGAAATCGCTCGTGAAATATTTCGCGTAAATCTCATTCATGGCGGCGAAGTCGGCGAGGTTGGTCAGGAAGACGGTGGATTTAACCACATTTGCGAACGTGAGCTTCTGGTCCTCCAGGATCGCCTTCACGTTTTCGAGTACGCGCTCGGTCTGCACTTTGATGTCGCCCGGCACGAGGTTGCCGTCCGCCGGGTTGATGGGGATTTGTCCCGCGCAGAACAGCAAGTCGCCGACGCGCACGGCGTGGTTGTATGGCCCGACGGCTGCCGGTGACTTGACGGGTTTGATGATTTGTTTGGTAGCCATAATTACGGAAAGCAATGAAACGGCTACGCTGAACTCGAGGCAAGGTTAAACCGCACGAAGCTGAAAACGTGGATGCGTCTTGACGAATGGTAGCGGCGGGCATCCGTGCCCGCCGTAGAGGGCGGCATTTGTGCCGCCCGGAATAAACATCTGGCTGGAGAGGATTCTCCGAATCTTCCTGATGCTTCTACTTGCGGCATTTCTCTCCGCCGGGCTGGAAGCCCGACTTTACGGCAGGCACGGATGCCCGCCGCCACGCGAGTATGGCAGCCGCAGCTCCACCCGCTTCACCACACGGAGACGACCTGCGCTTTCTGTTTGCGCCCGGCGATTTCCAGCGTTGGTTTGTCGCCCTGTTTCTTTTCCATGAGTTGCGCGCCCAACGGCGATTGCGGCGTGATGACGAGAATCTCCTTCTTGTCATGGGTTACTTCCGTGCCGCCGGCGCGCGGGCCGATGAAATAAAACGACGTTTCGCCATCGGCCCGTAATTCCACCAGCGCTCCGATGCCGATGCCTTCGTCCGCCGCGAACTTGCGCGCTTCCAGCTTCTCGAACTCCGCGATGGCGGCTTCCAACTCCGCTGCCTGCCGGGATTGGCCGCGTGCCAGATAAGAGGCCTCCAATCCGCGCGTGTCGTATTTGTTGTCCGCCTTGCTTTGCTCGTGCGTGGCCTCGGCGCGCGAATTTTGCGCGGCTCGGAAATAAATCCCGAGTTCGCCGGTGAGTTGGGCGATAATTTTTTGGATCAAGGCGCGTTTGTTCATGACAACGAGCGAAAACCCTACCCCAGCCGTGCGGCGGACGAAACCCCTGAATCACTACGTTTCAAAAAGTCTGTCGCGTGGTGACAGACCGAAATGAGCATTAACCGGATGAATGGCCGGAGACCAAAAAGGAGGAGCTTTTGCGCTTGGGACATCCGGGGCGGCTTCGTAAGTTCCGATGCGGGTTACAGGTTTGTGGCCGCAGTCCGAGTTGTTATGAATGTTCTGCTCATCAGTCCGCGCACGCCGGATACATTCTGGAGTTTCAAGCATGTACTGCGGTTCGTCTCCAAAAAAGCTACGTTCCCGCCGCTGGGATTGCTCACGGTGGCGGCCATGTTGCCGCGCCAATGGACGCTCAAGGCCGTGGACTTGAACGTGACATGCCTGGCGGATGCGGATTTGCGCGCGGTGGACGTGGTGATGATCAGCGCGATGCTGGTGCATGAGGCGTCAGTGCGCGAGGTGGCGAAGCGGTGCGCGGCGCTGGGCAAACGGGTGATCGCGGGCGGCCCGTTGTTCACCACGGGGCACGAGTCGTTCCCGGAGATTCAACATTTCGTGCTGGGCGAGGCGGAGGAGTTGATGCCGCAACTGGTCGCTGATCTACAGGCCGGGAGCGTGCGGAAAATTTATCAGGCGACGACGCGCCCGGACCTGGCGTTGACGCCCGTGCCGCGCTGGGATTTGATCGAGCCGAAACATTACGTGACGATGGCGGTGCAGTTCTCTCGCGGGTGTCCGTTCGATTGCGAGTTCTGCGACATCATCGTGATGAACGGTCGCACGCCGCGCACGAAGTCACCGGCGCAGTTGATCGCCGAATTGGAGGCGCTCCGGGCGCGCGGCTGGAAGGATATGGTGTTTCTGGTGGACGACAATTTCATCGGCAACAAAACGCGGACGCGCGGGTTGTTGCGGGAAATGATCGCGTGGCGCGAACGCACGAAACCGGAGATGGGTTTTCTGACGGAGGCTTCGATCAATCTGGCGGATGACGCGGAGTTACGCGGGATGATGGTGGCGGCGGGTTTCCGCAAGGTTTTTGTGGGCATTGAAACGCCGGACGTCGCCGCGCTGGAGGAATGTCACAAGGTGCAGAATCAGGGGCGCGATCTGGTGGCGGCGGTGCGGACGTTGCAGCGGGACGGCTTACAGGTGATGGGCGGATTCATCGTGGGTTTTGACAGCGATCAACCGGACGTTTTCAAACGGCAGTTCGAGTTCATCCAGCGGTCGGGCGTGGTCACGGCGATGGTGGGGCTGTTGAACGCGCTGCCGAAGACGCGGCTGCATCAACGTCTGCAACGCGAAGGCCGGTTGGAAACCAAAAGCATGGGCAACAACACCGACGCCACGCTGAACTTCCGCCCCAAGTTGGACCGCGAATTTCTGGAATCCGGCTATCGCGACCTGATGAAAAAGCTGTACGAGCCGCGCGCGTATTATCAGCGCGTGCGGACGTTCCTGAAGAACCATCGTCCCGTCGGGCCGCAACTGCGGTTGTCGTGGGCGGATTTTGGCGCGTTCGTGAAATCCTTCTGGCTGCTGGGCATCTGGTATCGCGGGCGTGTAGCGTACTGGCGGTTTTTCTGGAGCACGCTGCTGAAGCGTCCGGCGCAATTCCGCGCGGCGATTGAACTGGCGATCATGGGCCATCATTTTCGCCGCGTGGCGAAAGGGCTGTGACTCAGAGATACTTCGCCAGAATCGGTTTCAGCGCCGCGGTGGTTTGTTTCGGCCAGCATTGGCGGTCGGTCATGATGGCATTTTGCAGCGCGGAATGACACGGCCACGTCGGCGCAACGGGAATTTGTGGGATCACTTTCGCGATGATGGCCTTCGCGGTGGCGGCATTTTTGGCGACGTTGGCCAGGACCATTTCCACCGTGACATGCGCCTCGTCCGCCTTCCAACAATCGTAATCAGTAATCATGGCCAGGGTGGCATAAGCGATCTCGGCTTCGCGCGCGCACTTGGCTTCGCCCAGGGCTGTCATGCCAATAACATCGTAGCCGAGTTTGCGATTCGTCAGGGATTCGGCGCGCGTGCTGAAGGCTGGACCTTCCATGTTCACGTAAGTGCCGCCGTCGTGAACCCGGACTTTTATCTTCCGAGCCGAGGTCAGTAATAATTTACGCAGGTCCGCGGAAATCGGGTCTGCAAACGCCACGTGACCGACGAGGCCGCGCCCGAAGAAGGTGTGTTCGGCGGAGCGCTTGGTGCGATCAAGAAATTGGTCAATCAACACCACGTCGCACGGCCGATATTTTGATTGGAGTGAACCGACGGCGCTGACGCCGATGATCCAGGCGGTCCCGAGTTTTTTCAGCGCCCAGAGGTTGGCGCGATGATTCAGTTCACTGGGCAGAATCCGGTGACCCCGCGCGTGCCGCGGTAGAAACACCACTTCACGGCCGGCTAAACGGCCGGTAAGGAAAGCGTCGGAGGGCGAACCAAAAGGAGTTTTTATCCGCACCCACTTTTGGTGGGTGAAACCTTCTAGGTCGTAAAGTCCGCTGCCGCCGATGATGCCAATCCGAGGTTGCGTCATGCAAATGGTTTAGCTGCTCAAAATCTGAAAAACACGCAAAAAGCGTTCGGACCATGCTCGTTCGCAATGGACGCTGGGTGCGTTTGATGGAATCAACCCGCGCTCAATGTGCCGATCATTGGTTTTGGCTGGCAGTTTGGTGTGCCGATGGATGAACAAAAACCCCGCGCCGACGACGGCGCGGGGTTGGTAAAGAGGAGTGTTTTACAGCGGATGCGTGGTCACATTCGTCAGCACCCGGTAATCATTCAGGCCGCCCAGTGGTCGCGCACCGCCCGGAGTCCAGTTGCGGCTGGCTGGATCCTTGAGCGTGATGATCTCCGCGTGTCCATCGGCATAGTTGATGCCGTAGCCGCCGCCGTGGTTGCGGGAGGGCAAATCCAGAAAGCGCGCACTGCCACCCATATCTACGAGGAACATGGCGTCGTTGATACTGGCCTGATCTTCGTCCAGAACTACCCACGTTTGAGAGGGTTTGCGGATTTCGCTCTCTTTGCGATAGACCGGGGCGCTGGCACTTTGCGGGCCATTCGGAGAAGTCACCACCCAGGTCGGGGACACGCCAAAACTGGTGCCGTTCAAATACGAGTTCATGGAAACGCTGCGCAAGATGGGCTTGTTCCTAAACGCCGCCGGAACTCCCGCCGCGTCGGCAATGCGATGGTCCGCCGGACAATGATAAAGCTTGAGCGATTTGATGTACGGCCAGAGCAGTCCCCGCTCGATGCCCGTGGGATCGGCGCCACCATAAACGTAGGCCCCCGGCAAGCCCCCCGTTTCCGCGCTCCCGCCACACCACGAACCGGTGAAGCCGCCGTAGGTGGGATAGGCGGAAACCAGCCGGCCCGCATTATCGTCGGTGTACAGGTGCCAGGCCAAAGTGAACTGCTTCAAGTTACTGACACAGTTGATGCGTTGCGCCTTCTCTTTGGCCTTGGCCAGCGCGGGCAGCAACATGGCCGCAAGAATCGCGATGATCGCGATGACCACCAGCAATTCAATCAGCGTGAAGGCCCGGCGGCGCACATTCAGTTGGTTGACAGAGCGATTCATGTTTTCTCGTTTATAATTTGTGTCCAGCTTCCCTGCTAAAATCCGCGCGATTGGCTCGAACGTCAAGTCATGCCCGAAACATAATTATGTAAAAATGTAGCCAAACCCGGCTTATGTGCGACGCAAATTTAAGAAATTACGTCTGACGGCAGGTTGGCCGCGCCCTACCCGCAACGGTTCATTTCTCCGGTGGTTACAACGGCTTGCGCAAACGCGAGAGGAAACCAATGTCCTGGCCCATCAAGTCGGTCCGCCGCTGCCGGGCCAACAGCGCACCGTAGATTTGCACGTCGCGCATGAACATTTCGAGCCGGGCTTTGAAGCTGTCGCTGACGATCTGGCCATTTACCACATGTTGCCGGTCCGCGAAGGAAATCCCGTAAGGCAGCGTCCAGGCGTAACATTGCCGGGCTACGGTGCGTAAATGGTCGGTGACGGTGAGGCCTTTTTCCGGCGAGGCCACCATGGTGGCAAACAGCTTGCCGGTGAATTCGCGCCAGAAATAATCGAGGAAGTTTTTCAACGCGCTGCTAATGCTCCCGTGATAATCCGGCGTGCCCAGCACGTACGCGTCCGCCACGTCCACGCGCGCTTTCAGGGCGGCAAAGCTCGGTTGCTTGTCGGCGGTTTCGACGTTGAAGAGCGGTAACGCTTCCTTGCTCAGATCGAGCAGGTCCACTTCGCAACCTTTTTCGTACAACTCCGCCGCGACGTAGGAAACGACGACGCGGGTGATCGAGGTGGCGTGCGTGCTGCCCACCACAGCCATGACCCTTAATTTTTGTTCAGGCATTTCTGGCATGTTCTTGCGCGAAAATTGTGTGATTTCGAATGGTTCACCGACTTTGCCAACTGTGCGCTGCCGGTTGGAACCCGATTCCGATCCCGATAAGCGCCATTACACCCGTGGAGCTAAGCCAGATTTGTCCCAAACATCAAGCCGGATCGCATCAGCACAGTTTTAAGCGAAGTCCGCAGGTCGAGTCCGTCATGGCGTTTAACCACTGTGCTGGCGCTGGTGCGCGATTGCTTCGTCTCGCCCGAATGCGATTCTTGACGGTCGGTTACGAATTGTTACCCTCTCCGGCCTGTTGAATCGCAGAAATCCACACGGCTTTCTCCAGTTCTCAGCGAGAATCCAGACTACTTTATGAATGTTACGGTAGAAAATCTAGCTCCCTGTAAAAAACTCGTGCGGATCGAGTTGGACGCCTCGGCGGTTGATGCCGCCTTTGCCGCGATGGAGAAAAACTTCCAAAAGGAAGCGCAACTTCCCGGGTTTCGACCCGGCAAGGCGCCCGCTCCCATGGTCGTGCGCAAGTACGAAACCGAGATCAAGGACGAGGTCAAACGCAAGCTCATCAACGAGGCGTACCGGGACGCACTCAAGGAAAAGAATATTGATGTGCTGGGCTATCCCGACATCGAGGAGATTCAATTCGGGCGCGGCCAAAGCTTGTTATTCGCCGCCACCATCGAAACGCCGCCGGAATTTCAACTGCCGGAATACAAAGGCCTGCCGGTCAAGCGGGAGGCGAAGGAAGTCTCCGATGCGGATGTGGCGAAGGCTCTGGACCTGTTGCGGGAACAGCGGGCGGATTTTGTAAAAGTGGAACGCGCACTGGCCAGCGGCGACATTGCGGTGGTGAATTACGCGGCGACCTGCGACGGCCAGCCGCTCACGGCGCTCGCGCCCAGCGCTAAGGGATTGACCGAGCAAACCGGTTTTTGGGTGGAGATGAAGGCGGGTTCGTTCCTGCCCGGTTTCAGTGAACAATTACTGGAGGCCAAAGCGGGCGACAAGCGCACCGTGACGGTGGATTTTCCGGCTGATTTCAGCACCAAGGAACTGGTCGGGCACAAAGGCATTTACGAGGTGGAAGTGGTGGAAGTGCGCGAGAAGACGTTGCCCGCGCTGGATGATGCGTTTGCCAAATTATATGACGCGGAGAATCTCGAGAAGCTGCGCGAGGGCGTGCGCAAGGATTTGGAGAACGAGTTGAAGCATAAGCTGCAGCGCGATGTGCGCGGCCAGCTCGTCAAGGCGCTGCTGGACAAGGTGAACTTTGATCTGCCGGAAGGCGCGGTCGCCAATGAAACGCGCAACGTGGTTTACAATCTGGTGCGGGAGAACGCGCAGCGCGGAGTGCCGCGCGACCTGATTGAAAAGGAAAAAGACGCGATTTACAACGTCGCCAACCAGAACGCTAAAGAGCGGGTGAAGTTCGCCTTTCTCGTGCAAAAAATTGCCGAACAGGAAGCGATCAAGATTTCGCAGGAAGAAGTGGCGCGCCGCGTGCAGACGCTGGCCGCGATGTATCAAATACCGCCGGATAAATTTGTTCAGGACCTGCAGAAGCGCAACGGCTTGATTGAGATTTACGATCAGCTTGCCAGCGAAAGAGTCATGGAGTTTTTAGAGCAGCACGCCACCATCGAAACTGTTCCCGTCAAGGCATAAGTTCGGCATGTTGCGGCGCGTTAACAAAGCGGCGGCGGCAATCGGTGGCGGGCGAACCTTCGCCATCGTGGCCTCACGATACAATCCGCGCTACGTGGACGGTCTGCTGAACGCGGCCGTGCGCGAACTTAAAAAGTCGGGTGGAAAATCGCGCGTGATCCGGGTGCCTGGGGCGTTTGAAATTCCCGTGGTCGCCGCGCGCCTGGCGGCGTTGAGCCGCCGTCCGGCCGCCATCATCTGTCTTGGAGTCATTCTGCGGGGTGAAACCACTCATGCGCAGCACATTGGCGAAGCAGTGAGCCAGGCGCTGATGCAAATTCAAATCACCCAGCAACTGCCGGTGATCCACGAAGTTCTGCTCCTGGAAAATCGGCAGCAGGCCGAAGCGCGTTGCCTCGATCCTCAACGCAACCGCGGGGTTGAAGCCGCCCGTACCGCCATGGAAATGGCGCGGGTGTTGGCGGAACTTTAATCCGAATAAAATTTTCCGAAACCCGTCTGAATTGGCGTGTGCGGGCAACGGAAACAGACGCGCGGGAATGAGCCACCTGTACGCTTGCTAAAATTAAACCGCGCGGGCATTCTCTCCTCGATATGAAAAGTGTGATTGGCATCGTGGTTTTGCTGGCCATCTGCATCGGCTTGGCGGTTGTTTTGTTCTCGAACAAAAAGCGGGCTGAAGAGCAGCACAGCAAGGACGTGGACACCATTTTGAATCATTCCAATCAATGGGTGCGGACCAGCCGGGATCTGGAGGAGCAACGCCAGGTGAATCTCATGCTGACCAACGACCTGGGCGTCGCGCGGTCCGAGTACAGTCAACTGACCAATCGCTACACTGAAGTGGTGAGCAATCTGGGTAAAGTGGAAGCCACCTTGAAGGCCACCCAAACCGCCGTGGCGGAACGCGATCAAAAAATTGCCGCCTTGGAAACGCAGAATCGTGAGCTGGACGAGAAGGCGATTGACCTCAGCGCCGCCTTGACCAATCTCACGGTGCAAATCACGGAAACGCAACGCAAGCTGGATGCGTCCGAAGGAGACAAAGCTTTTTTGGAACAGGAACTCAAGCGGTTGATGGCGGAGAAGGCCGAGCTGGAGCGGCAGTTCAATGATCTGGCCGTGCTGCGCGCGCAAGTTTCCAAACTCAAGGAAGAACTCTCGATCGCACGGCGGCTGGAGTGGATCCGCAAAGGCTTGTTTGCCACCGAAGGACAGAAGGGCGCGCAACAGTTGAAAAATATGCACAATCCGCCCGCGACATCGGCCACCAACGGCTACGACCTGAACGTGGAAGTCAGTTCGGATGGCTCGGTCAAGGTCATCCCCAGTTTGACGAACGCGCCCGCGTCGAATCCCTAATGTTGCCGTGGCGTGATGGTGATCGCGCGCGGTTCCGATCAGATTTGCGCCGGCAACTGACCAATTGGCGAAGCCTCTTTCGCCGTTTCGCTGGCGGAGTGTGGTGGACGAAGAAACGCTCGCGCTGGTTCTCCTTGCCATTTGGCGCTTTCGATGTTTTCTGAAGGCATGAAATTCAGTTGGGTTGCCGCTTGGCTCGGGTTGTTTATGGGGACCGTTTCAGCGCAGGAACAATGGGTGTATTTTGGCACGTACACCGGCGGCGGAAGTGAAGGCATTTACGTTGCGCGGTTCGATCCAGCCACGGGACAATTAACTCCGCCAAAGCTCGCGGCCAAAATCAAAAACCCCAGTTATCTGGCAGTGCATCCTTCGGAAAAATTTCTCTACGCCGTCAGTGAGGCGGGCGACGCGCAGGGGCAAGCGGCGGGGGCGCTGGCGGCTTATGCCCTCAATCGCAAGACTGGCGCGCTGACGTTGTTGAACGAACAACTGTCCGGCGGCACATATCCCTGTCACGTTTCCGTGGCGGCGCAGGGGCGGTGTGCTTTGGTGGCCAATTACGGTTCGGGCAGCTTTGCCGCTTTTCCGATCCAAAAGGATGGAAGTTTGGCGGCGGCGGGCACGACGATTCAACATCATGGCGCCAGCGTCAATCCGCATCGCCAAGCCGGGCCTCACGCGCATTTCATCACCGCGGACCCGGGTAATCGGTTCGTACTCGCATGCGATCTGGGCCTGGATCAGATTGCGGTCTATCGCCTGGAAGCGGAGCGCGCGCAACTGATCACCAACACGCCGGCCGGAGTATCAGTCGCGCCCGGAGCCGGGGTGCGCCATCTGGTTTGTCATCCGAATGGCCGTTGGGTTTATGCCATCAATGAAATGGGATTAACGGTGATGATGTTGGATTACGATGCCATTGCCGGAACGCTGACGGTGCGACAGACGTTATCCACGGTGGCGGCGGATTATCCGAAGAGTGAAAAAGATTCCGGTGCGGGCATTGCGTTGCATCCGAATGGAAAATTTCTCTACGTCTCGAATCGCGGCCCCAACGACATTGCGGGGTTTGCCATCCAACCCACCACGGGAGTACTGACGCCCCGGCAACGGGTTTCCACCCAGGGCAAAACGCCCCGGCACTTCGCCATTGATCCGACCGGCCAATGGTTGCTCGCGGAAAATCAAGACTCCGCCGCAGTGATCGTTTTTGCGCTGGATGCCGCAATCGGCGAAATCAAATCCAGCGTGCAGACGGTCAAAATCACCGCGCCCATTTGCGCGGTGTTTGTGTCTGCGGAGAACTGACGCGCGGCTTGCAAACTTGCGTTCACGATGGTGGATGCTAGACTGCGCTCTCGATGAGCTCACTTTCGCAGGAGACGATTCTCAACACACTCAAAACCATCAAATATCCGGGATATTCGCGCGACATCGTATCGTTCGGGCTGGTAAAAAACATCGCCATCAATGGCGGCAACATCGCGGTCACCCTGCAACTGACCTCCAACAACGCGGAAGCCGCTCAACAGATTCAGACGGAATGTGAAAAGGCGTTGCAGCAAATGCCCGGCGTGGAGATGGCGCACGTGGAAGTGAACCAACGCGCCGCTTCAGGCGGTAGTGCGGCCTCGAGTGGCGGCCACGGCTCGACGCCGTGGGCGAATCAAAATCGCGTTCCCGGCATCAAGCACATTGTCGCCGTGGCCAGCGGCAAGGGCGGCGTCGGCAAATCCACCACCTCCGCCAACCTGGCGTGCGGTCTGCACCATCTCGGCGTCAAGGTGGGGTTATTGGACTGCGATATTTACGGACCGAGCATTCCGCTGATGATGGGGACGAAGGAGCGTCCGGGTTTGAGTGAGGGCGAGAAGATGATTCCACCGGTCAGCCACGGCGTGCGACTGATGAGCATGGGGTTTCTTATTCAAGACGACCAGCCCGTCATCTGGCGCGGGCCGATGATTCAGCGCACCATTCAACAGTTCATTACCGTGACTGAATGGGGCGAACTCGATGTGTTGCTCGTGGACCTGCCGCCGGGCACCGGCGATGCGCAACTCACGCTTTGCCAGACCGTGCCGCTCGATGGCGGCGTCATCGTCACCACGCCACAAGAAGCCTCGTTGGGAGTGGTGCGCAAGGGCATTGGCATGTTTGCTAAAGTCAACGTGCCGCTGCTGGGAATCGTGGAGAACATGAGTTACTTCACCGCGCCCGGCGGGGAGCGGATTGAGATTTTCGGTCACGGCGGCGGCCAGAAAGAGGCGGAGCGATTGGGTATCCCGTTTCTTGGCGAGGTGCCGATTTTCACAGAAATTCGTGAAGGCGGCGACAAGGGCGTGCCAGTAGTGGTTTCCGCTCCCGAGCAACCGGCGGGGGCGGCGTTTTTGCATATTGCCGAGGCGCTCAGAAACAAATTGAGGTAAAAGCGCATAAATAAGCGAGTAGAAATAATTGCATTATTTATTCAAATAGCCATTGATTGGAACATTGCTTTTTTTTGTAGAATCCCCTCGCTGTAGTTAAAAGCACAGCATGTCCTTGCTGGATATATCGGTTAAAAAACAAACAAAAGGAAAAACAATGAAGAAAGTATTGCTCGCTGGACTGACCGTATTATTCGCAATGTCAGGGTATATCGCGTTTGCTGGCACCAATGATCCGCCGAGTTGTTCTGCCTCTTGTGATAAAGGAAGCGATTGGCGTTATTGCCCGAAGGGGCAGTTCTGCACAGCACGGTGCAATGATGCTGGATACCCTATCTTGACGTCTTGCAGCTAGAATGCCTTTTGAAAAACGCACGGGGTAGAATAGCAATAACCTCGTTATTCCGCCCTGCTTCAACATGACCTAAATGAGCATCAAATTGAAACTAGCCCTCATGCTAGGGGCTCCGATTCTTGTCTGTGTCGGCGGCTTCCTTTTGGTCAACGCATTATCGCCTCAGTCTTCATCTTTCCACGTTCCATCCAGTTCATCATTCACCAATGAGTGGGCACGGACTGATTTCACAGCCATCTCGGACGGTCCTGATTTCCGAGCCAGTTTGGCAAAAATCAAAGCTGGTGGTGACTACCGTTTGTCCGATGGAGAGCGGCGCGAATTGAATTATCTTTTGCTCAATTTTCTGCTGTATCATCACACCAACCGTTTTGATTATTACGAAGCGTTTCGCTTTGGCGCTCCGGAAGGGCAGTTTGTGAAAACAGTGGTTGATTTCGATAAATCGAGATTGCAAAAAATGGGTTTGGCGCCGCTCGATTCGCCAAACGATGTGTTGAAGATGTTTTGGGACCATATTGAAATTCCAGAACGTGAGCGAACCAAAGGAGACTGGGTTGAGATCGGACTGAGCGACGCAATAATCACCGCTGAGGTCAGGCCCGAATGGCCTTTGCCTTTGGGAGAGTTTGCCGCCAGGCGTGCCAATGACAGCGTGTTGACACATTTTTCTTACTATCTCCCACGTCCTGCGCCTCAAGATTTGTTGAAGCAAAATGGCGAGATTAAAATTGCTACGTTTTATGCAATTGTCCGCCAAGCAAACCACACCCCCGCCCCAGTCTATCTGCGCAGTTATTTTGAACCCGCCACAAAAAAATGGATTCCGTGGGAGTTTGTTACTGCTGGGACGGACGCCTTCTTCAATTCGGTTTACTGAAATGCCATGACCGATCGAAGTTATCTCCGGATGGTGGCGGTGATTTTTACGACCAGCATTGTTGCAAAGCTCGCATCCATCATCATAGAACCAAATCGCGTGCTTGTGGCGCACCAATTGTTTTCGTTTCTTAGTCTGCAACAATTCCTGTTTTTCTCTGCGGCATTTGAAATGATTGTGTTGTGGGGTGTGTTGTCAGAAGCTATCTCAATCCGTTGGAAAGCCCACTTCATATACGGCCTAAGCATTTTTTTCACCTGCTACCACGTCTGGCTTAAATCGAATGGAACAAGCGGATGTGGGTGTTTTGGGATATTCCCGAGTCGCGCGTTGAATCAGGCTTTGGATTTTGTTACTTGCGGCACCTTGCTTGTCCTGTTGGTTAGCAGTGTGTTGGTAACTATTCACGAGGTCGTGCGTGAAGAAGCTCGTTCTCAGCAAAGCTAAAACCTGGCTGTTGGCCAACAAGCGCACGTGTGTCGTTGCTGTCCTGCTCGCAATGCCGTTCTACTTGCCAGTGGCGCAGGTTTGTTATGTGCGCTTTTTCAATCCTGCCAGTACCCTTCCCCGTTTCTTGGATCGCTTTCGAGACGCTCCGTCAGGGCCGCGTATTGAGCGGCAAGCGATGATCTGGCTGGACATGAATAGAATGCCACACCTGTTCTTGACTGGCGTTATCTTCGCTGAAGACACCGTTTTCTACGAACACCATGGGCTGGATTGGGCGCAAATCCGCGCTTCGTGGAAAGCATCTAAAGAAGCTGGTACGCCGCCGCGCGGGGCCTCCACCATCACGCAGCAATGCGCCCGGTCGTTGTTTCTTTGGCAAGGACGTTCGTGGCTGAGGAAAGGCATGGAAGTATATTACACCGTCTGGATGGAACTCCTGCTTCCAAAACGGCGAATCTTAGAACTTTACGTCAATGTGATTGAGTTCGGCAATGGAATCTATGGTTTGGAGGCGGCGGCGCACTATTACTACAAATGCCCTGCTGCCGACTTGACTGTGAAGCAAATATCAGAACTTCTCGCAGTCATGCCTAGCCCGCGTCGCTGGAATCCTCACCAGCTTCCTGAGGCTGCTACCAAGAGGCAAAAGTGGCTGCTTAATTACTTAGAAGGTCTCGATCTCCCGCCAAAAAATTGATTGATATTAGAACGGCGACCGCATTGAAATCTTCGGCCACGGCGACGGGCAAAAAAGTGGAACGATTGAGAATCCCATTCCTCGGTGAAGTGCCGATCTTCACTGAAATCCGCGAAGGCGGCGACCGGGGCGTGCCGGTGGTGGTTTCGCTCCCGACCAACCGGCGGGCGCGGCGTTTTTGCATATTGCCCAAAGTCTTTGGAACAAATTGAAACGATCGGTTAAGGCGATGTCGCACCATCCATTGCGCTCGAGTCGAGCGCTCGCGGCGGCATCGGTTAACGCGATAAGTTTCTGATTGTCAACGTGCGCGTTCCAACGTAACGTCCCCTCGAAAGCCATCGTGCGAATGATTTGCGTATGACGGACAACTCGAAAGAACCAACCACGAGCGACCTGTTGAAAAACTCCTCGCTGTATCGTGAGTTCCAGGCGGAGCGCGAGGAAATCCTGAAGCACAAATGGATTGAATCCGAGAAAGCTGGATACGATATCGGCTTCGAGCGCGCGCTGACGGATTGGATCGTGAAGCATCGTTCCAAATGGCGTAAAGCGCGTCAAATGCAACAAAACCCAACCGCCGCCACGCCCCGTTAATCCAGCTCAATCCAACTCGCTCCTTTAAGGGGTCACTGCGAGGACCTCAAGGTGCCAAATGAACCAAACCAACTCTTCTTCCCAGCCCGCGCGCAGATCAGCGTGGCTTGGCTCTTTTGCCGACAAGTCCCACAGTGCCATGGTCCGAACTACCCGGGTTGGTTTCGTGCGGTGGCCCATCGCCAACCATTGGATTAAAAGTTCCACCCTGGAGTTCGGGTGCCGGAATTTCTCTGGCGCAGGCCCGGTGGAAAGCCGATGTTTGAGCCATGTCTGAGTCGCATCTACTTCTAAATGCCGCCGGCATCCAACGCTCGTTGACGCGCCTGGCGCATGAGATTGTCGAATGCAACGAAACCACCAGTGAGGTTGTGTTAATCGGGATTCAGCGCGGCGGAATAGCGGTGGCCAAACGCCTGGGGCAGCTTTTATCCGAGATCATCAAACAGACCGTCCCCGTGGGCACGCTGGACGTCAGTCTGCATCGGGACGATCTGGACCGGCGCCCGGCACCGAAGATTTATCCGACCCAAATCCCCTTCGACGTGAACGGCAAGACCGTGGTGCTGGTGGACGACGTGTTGTTCAGCGGGCGCACCATCCGCGCGGCGCTGGATGCGTTGAATGATTTTGGCCGCCCTCAACGCATCCAACTCGCCGTGCTCGTGGATCGCGGGCATCGCGAACTGCCCATCAAGGCGGATTTTGTCGGCAAGAACCAACCCACATCCCCGGTTGAGAAAGTCCGGGTGCGCCTCGATGAACCCGGCCAGCCCGACGAAGTCATCCTCTACCGCCCATGACCTGGAATCGCAAACACCTGCTCGACATCGAATCGCTCAGCGCGGACGAGATCATCACCGTGCTGGACACGGCCAGGGCGTTCAAGGCCGTCGGCGAACGCGCCATCAAAAAAGTCCCGGCTCTGCGCGGCAAAACCGTGGTGAATCTTTTCGTCGAACCCTCCACTCGCACCCGCATCAGCTTCGAGCTGGCGCAACAACGCTTGTCGGCGGACATCGTGAATTTCACCGCCGAAGCGTCCTCCTTGAAGAAAGGCGAAACGCTCAAGGACACCGCGAAAAACCTCGAAGCCCTCAACGCCGACTTCATCGTCATCCGCCACAGCGCGGCGGGCGCCCCGCACTTTCTTTCCCGCGTTCTGAACGCCCACGTCATCAACGCCGGTGACGGCGCGCATGAACATCCCACGCAGGCGTTGCTCGACGCGTTCACCATCCGCGAACGCAAAGAGAAACTTGCCGGGCTGAACGTCACGATTCTCGGCGACATCCTGTTCAGTCGCGTGGCCCGCTCGAACATCTGGGCGCTGATCAAGCTCGGCGCAAAGGTGACGCTGTGCGGCCCCTCCACCCTCGTGCCGCGCACGTTCGAGGCGATGGGTTGTCGCGTCACGCATGACGTGGATGAAGCGTTGCGCGAGGCGGACATCATCCATTTGCTCCGCATCCAGCACGAACGTCAGCGCAAGACCATGTTCCCGAGCATCGGCGAATACACGGCCTTGTTCGGCCTGAACAAGGCGCGCTTTGCGAAGACCAAACCCGACGCGCTCGTCATGCATCCCGGCCCGATCAATCGCGGCGTGGAGATTGACAACGAGATCGCCGACTGCGGTCGCTCGCTGATTCTGGAACAAGTCACCAACGGCCTCGCCGTGCGCATGGCGGTGATGTTCCTCATCAATGGCGGCAAAGGCCCGCAGGAAATCGCGGCGAATTGAAACCCGACGCTTTGATCGCTGGTCGCCGGTAAAATTCTATTTCTCAGCGGTTGGCCGTTGCGGGTTATCAATCGGGATGCCCAAATCTGGGCCGGCTTTCCACAGCGAAGTCACGTCGTATTGCAACGCTTCCACCTTGCCTTTGTCGCAATCCACCTCCACACAAATCCACACCGACCGGGCTTCCTGCCGGTTGGGATAAACCCATTCGACCATCAGGCGCGGAATCGCGAGCATGCCCGCGACTGTCTTGGGACGAATCAAGGTGGGTTCGGCGTCAACATGCGTGATTTCCGGCCCATAGCCCAGCTTTGCCACCGTCTGCCGCGCCAGTGCAATGGCTTGTTCATCCGTCAGGCGCTTTTGCCTTGCCGCTGGAACAGGGCGGGACCACCTCGGCAATCCGATACGTCGTGCGGCTCGTGCTGTTGGCGGGGTAATTGTTGGTAAGATTCTGCCACGGCGTCGTCGGGTCCAGCGTGGGGCGAGACTGAATCAAGTAATACTCGTAACCCTGGCTCGGCCACGAGAGGACGATGTCGGCGCAATCCCGTTCAATGCCGAGGCCGACGATGGCGGACGAGTGAAGCGACACGGCTAAAAATAAACCGGCGCTGAGAGTAATGATGTTGGTGGGCTTCATGTGTTTTCTTTCGCGTTGCCTGAAACCACAGCGGCTGGTGGAAACGCCTCGGAAAGCTCGCATTCAGGTGTGAAGAAGTCATAACACCCGCCCTGCGTACCTGCAGGCAGAAACTTCAGACAAACCTTATGGCCGCTTTGGATGAATCCTGTTTCGTTGCAAACGGTGGAACTGTACCCCGACACAGACGACTCTTGGGCCAAAGGGTGCGGCTTTATCGCAAGCTCACCCGGTTCACTCAGGAAAAACTTGCCGAGAAAGCCGACCTCGCGCCGACTTACATCAGCGATGTCGAACGCGGTCGGGAGAACATTTCCGTGGACGCTTTGCAACGCATTGCCCGGGCTTTGAAGATTAGCCTGAAAGACCTGTTTGACGATCAGGCCGCCATCTGAACGATTGTAGCGGCGCCCTATGAGCGCCGTCCGCCGGGCGCGACGGGCAGGAAAGCGGCGGTCACAGACCGTCGCTACAGGCACAACGGGATTTAGGAGGCGCGTTCCAAGATTCTTTTTGCGCGGGGCGAGAATTTCATGGCAAGCGCCCCGAGACTTTTCCATACTGGCCGCCCATGATGTCCATGACGGGCTATGGGCGCGGCGAATGCGCCCGCGACGGCTTCAATGTCACTGTCGAACTCAGTTCCGTAAACCGCAAGCAGGCCGAGGTTTCGGTCAATTTGCCGCGCGAACTGGAGTTGCTGGAGACGCGCGTCCGCGAGACCATTTTAGCGGCCGTCTCCCGCGGTCGTGTCGTGGCGCGCCTGTCGGTTCATGCCGCTGAAGGCCGCTCGTCGGTCCGCCTGCGATTGAACATTCCGCTGGCCAAAATGTACGCGCAAGAACTCGACAAACTGGCTGCGGAACTCAAGTTGGCCAACGGCGTGACGTTGGAGCAAATCATTCGCGCGCCGGGCGTGTTCCAAACCGATGAGGAACTGGTTGGACACGAAGACCTCTGGCCGTCCGTCAAGCGCGCCTTGCAGATCGCGCTGAAAGCGCTGCTGCAGATGCGTCAGCGCGAAGGCGCGCACCTCGCGAAAGAGCTGGTCGCCCGCATCAACCTGATGCAAAAAAGCGTCGCTCGGGTAATAGCGCAAGCGCCCAAGGCGGCGGAGCGTTATCGACGGCAACTCATCAAGCGCATCAAGGCCGCCGGTTTGCCGTTGCTCAAAACCGATGACGAGCGGCTGTTGAAAGAAGTGGCATTTTTTGCGGATCGCTCGGATATCTCCGAGGAATTGAGCCGGTTGCAAAGTCATTTCCAGCAATTTACGACCTGCGTTGCCGGCGCCGAGCCCGTCGGGCGAACGCTGGATTTTTTGGCGCAGGAAATGAATCGGGAAATCAACACGTTGGGTGCGAAAGCCAACGACGCTTTAATCTCGCGCGAAGTGGTCATCTTGAAAGCTGAGCTGGAGCGGTTCCGCGAGCAAGCCATGAACATCGAATAATCGGCCGCATTGTGAGCAACGCGGAACCACAACTCACCTCGCCGTCAGCGCCACTGCTCGTGGTGATTTCCGCACCCTCCGGCGCGGGCAAAACGACGTTGTGCAACCAACTGCTGGCCACCCGATCCGACATGGTCCGGGCGATCACCTGCACCACGCGCGAACCGCGTCCGGGCGAAAAAGACGGTGTAGATTACTACTTCCTTGATGCAACTTCGTTTCTCAAGCGGGTGCAGGCCGGGAATTTTCTCGAACACGCCACGGTGTACGGACAAAGCTACGGCACCTTGAAAGCCGAAGTGCTGGGCAAACTGCGCACCGGCAAGGACGTGCTGCTGAACATTGACGTTCAAGGCGCGGCGGCCGTGCGCAAGTGTGCCGAAGAGGAAGTGGAATTGAAGCGCGCGCTCGTCACCGTTTTTCTGACGCCGGCCACCTTGACCGTTCTCGAAACCCGGTTGAAAAAACGCGGGACGGATACGGCTGCGGATATTAAAAAGCGCCTGGGTGTGGCGCGCCAGGAAATCGCCCAGTGGAAAAATTTTGATTACCTGATCGTCAGCCAGAGCGTGGCCACGGATTTGCGCCACATGCAGGCGATCATCGCGGCGGAAAAGATGCGTTCGACGCGATCCGTCGCCCCGGAATTTTCATTGCCACATTGATTCTGGATTTGCCGCCGGCGCGCGGGAGGGCAAATTGCAGATGGCGAAACCACCAAACCAACCAGGATTACAAGTATGAGCAAACAGATTATCCTCGGAGTCACCGGCTCCATTGCCGCCCATAAGGCCGCCGACCTGACCAGCCAGTTGACCAAAGCGGGACACAATGTCCACGTGGTATTGACCGCGGATGCGCAGCGTTTCATCACCCCCCTGCCATTCCAGGTGCTGTCGCGTAATCCGGTGATCACCGGTCTCTACGATGAGGAGGACGGTTGGCGTCCCGCGCACATTCGTCTGGCCGATGAAGCGGATTTGCTGCTGCTTGCGCCCGCGACCGCGAACGTGATCGCCAAGCTTGCTCACGGTCTGGCGGACGATGCGTTGACCTGCATCGCCCTGGCGCTGCCACCGGCGGTGAAAGTGCTGATTGCGCCCGCGATGAATGGCAAGATGTGGTTGCATCCAGCCACGCAGGAAAACGTCAGCCGCTTAAAAGCGCGCGGCGTGGAGTTCATCGGTCCAGCCGAGGGCCTGTTGTCCTGTGGTTATGAAGGCATTGGTCGGCTGTGGCCGGTCGAGGAAATTGCGCAGCGCGTCAACGCGCGGCTCGCTTGAGCGCGATTGGATGATCCCGTTATGAATCTGAGCCGGTGGCAATGGTGGCGGCAAATCGCGGCGGCGCTCAGCCAGGCGACCGCCAAGCCGATGGCGCAATCCGAACACGAGGTCGCCCGCCAGCGAAATATTTTCCTGCCCATCCGCCTGATCGTCGCGTTGATTGTCTTTTATCAATTCTATTACTCGGCCACGCCTTGGATGATTGAAGTCGTCAACACCTACGACGTGGTGTTTGAAACGATCCAAAACCTCATCCTGGCTTACACCGTCACCATTCTGGTCGTGACCGTTTTCTTTTTGGTCGTGCGCCGCTTTCCCGCCGGTCTAGTGCAATGGATCATCTTTTTCCTGGGTCTGGCTGATGGCCTGTTCCTGGGCGGATTGACCATCGTCACGGGTGGATTTGAAAGCAATCTGTATTGGGTTTACCCGGCGTTGATCATCGTCAACGCGGCCTCCATTCCCCTGGCGGCACCGCAAATCGTGCTCAATCTGACGTTGGGGATTTTCTTCCTGATGGCAGGCATTGTGGAACGAGATTCCCAGCGCGAACTCGTGTTGGGCACCATTCCGATCCGTACACAGCGCGTTACGGCCGGCGAAATTGACGACCCTTTTGCGCTGGTGCGTTGGTTGGAGGCCACGCCCGCGCCGTTCCGTCGCATTTTTTGGGACAACCTCGCTCCCGAAGTGCGTTCCAACCTTGTCAATGCCAGCGCAAATCAACTTTCGGAAGCGGACTTGCGATCCCTGCTGGCTCCCGAAGTGCGGAGCATGTTGCCTTGGCGGCAAAATCTGGCGGCGCTGGTGGCCTCGTCTTCCGAGAGTGAACCTGCTGGCAGCCATTACGTGTTGCAAGTCGCCGTGCTGGTGTTGCTCGCTTTCTGCTGTTACGGCGTGCAGGTGTTGGCAGCCGGACAACGGCGTGCCGTGGACGAGCGAAATGAATTTACCGCGCGCACGGAGCAACTCCGCTCCACCGGTCGGCTGGCGGCCGAGGTGGCGCATCAGATCAAAAATCCCCTCACGGTGATCAATAACGTCACTTTCTCACTGCAAAAAAACCTGGCGCCAACGCACCCGGAAAGCCTGTCTTCCATTGAAATCATTCGCGAAGAAGTGAGTAAGGCCGATCGCATCATCACGCAGGTCATGGGCTACGCGCAATTAACCGAAGGCCGGGTGGAGAAACTGGATTTGATTCAGGAGCTTAATCGGGTGGTGGCCGAAACCTTCCCGCCCAGCGCGCCCGCCGCTGCGCAGGTGCAAGGCGATTTTCACGGACCGTTTCCGCCCTTGCTGATGCAGCGCCAGCATTTCGCGGAGGCGGTGGGCAACCTGTTGCAGAACGCGCGGGATGCCGCTTCCGCCACGGGAAAAATCCGACTCCAGGCGCGTTTGCTGGAGAACAACGCCATCGAAATTTCCGTGCAGGATGACGGGCCGGGCATTCCGCCGGATCGGCAGGAACGCATTTTTGAAGCCTACTACACGACCAAGGAACGCGGCAGCGGTCTGGGCTTGGCCATCGCCAAGCGGAACATCGAATTGTACGGCGGCACGGTACGCGTCGAATCCGAACTTGGAAATGGCGCCAAATTTATTCTAACTTTCCCGGCGCGAACTTTGTTGCCGTCGCTGTCATGAGTGCGCCATTGCCACCATTGCTCGTCGTGGATGACGAGAAAAACATGCGCCTTTCCCTGCAAACCTTGCTCGGGGACGAAGGCTACATGGTCTTGGCGGTGGAATCCGCCGAGGCCGGCCTCGAACTGCTGGCCAAGGAGTCGGTGTTCATGGTCATCACTGACGCGCGCCTGGGCGGCATGAGTGGTTACGATTTCCTCTACAAAATTCGCGCGCGCTGGCCGGACCTGCCGATTTTAATGATCACCGCCTACGCCACGCCCAAGCTGGCGGTGGAAGTCATCAAAGCCGGCGCCATGGATTATCTGGCCAAGCCGTTCGCGCCCGAGGAATTGTTGCACTCGGTGGCGCGTTGCGCGGAGCGGCACCGGTTGTTGCAAACCAACGCGCAATTGCTCGCGCGGGCCAACGCGACTTATCAACTGGATCAGATCGTCGGCGAATCGCCTCAAATGAAGGAGTTGCGTCAACTCATTCAAACGGTGGCCCCGACCGACGCCCGCGCGCTCATTCTTGGCGAGAGCGGCACCGGCAAGGAACTGGTGGCGGGCGCGTTGCACGGTTTGAGCTTGCGACAACGCGCGCCTTACATTCGCATCAACTGCGCGGCGATTCCCGAAACCCTGCTCGAGAGTGAATTGTTCGGGCACGAGCGCGGGGCTTTTACCGGCGCGTTGAAACAGAAACACGGTCGCGTGGAGGAGGCTGATGGTGGCACGATTTTTCTGGATGAGATCGCTGACATGGGGCGGCCCCTGCAAGCCAAGCTGCTGCGTTTTTTGGAGGACGGCACTTTTACCCGCCTGGGCGGCAGTCGGGAGTTGCGTGTGGACGTCCGCCTGCTGGCCGCCACCAATCGCGACATCGTCAAGGCCATTGAAACGGGCGATTTTCGCGAAGACCTGTTTCACCGCTTGAACGTCATTCAATTTCATCTGCCGCCATTGCGCGAACGAAACGGCGACGTGCGGTTGCTGGCCGAACATTTTTTGCGCCGGTTTGCCAACGCGATGAATAAAAATGTCAAACGCCTCTCGCGGGGCGCGCAGCAGAAATTACTGGCGCATCGCTGGCCCGGCAATGTGCGCGAGCTGCGCAACGTCATTGAGCGCGCGTTGATTTTGGAAAAATCGCCGGAAATTACCGCAGAGAGTCTGCCCGATTTTGAATTGGAAACCCGGCTGACCCGCCCCGCGCTGTCGGCGGTGGCGGGGGATCGCTCGCTGGACGAGCTGGTGGCCGATTTCGAGCGCGAATTGATCAACACCACTTTGACCAGCACCGCGCATAATCTGACCAAGTCAGCGGACAAGCTGCAAATCAGTCGGCACGCCCTGCGCTATCGCATGCAGCGGCTCAACCTGCTGTCCGGCGACGAGGAGCCTGGCAAAAATCCGGACTGATTCCTGAAACCCAGCCGGCTTATGTTTCGCAGTCATTTGCATAATTGGAATATGGAAAATCGGGCGCTCTATCTGGCGCTGACGTGCTTGGTGGCGCTCCTTTTTCTTTGGGCGGTTTTTATTCGGAAACCGCGCCGGGAGCGACGCTATAAATATCAGCGCGGGCCTCGCTCCTCTTCCGCTTCCAACTCGAAATCCAGACGCCGTCGCCGATCCAAACCGCCGATGAATCCGACGCTCGCGGAGACGCGCGGTTTGCCGCCAATCCGCGAACCCGGCACCACCACCTCGGCAGAATCCTGACCGCATGCAGCAGAGCCAGGCGATCACCAAAAAGAGCGCATCCAATCTGGCGCTGGCCTTCATTCTTCTGTCCCGCCCCCGCCGCAACGCCATGGCCGCGCTGTATGCCTTCTGTCGGGAGGTGGATGATGTGGCGGATGAAGACGCCGTACCGGTGGCCGAGCGACGCACCCGTTTGGCGGAATGGCGCGCGGACCTTCAGCGCGCTTGCGACGGTGGTGCGCCTCGATTCATCGTCAATCAGGAGCTGCAATCCGTCATCCGTGAGTTTGATTTGCCATTTACCCTGTTCGATCAATTGATTCAGGGTTGCGAGATGGACCTCGATACGCTGCGCTACGACACCGCCGCGGAATTAAAACTCTATTGCCATCGGGTTGCGTCAGTCGTCGGACTCTTGAGCATCGAAATTTTCGGCTACCAAAATCCCCGTTGTCGCGATTATGCGGTGGCGCTGGGGCAGGCGTTGCAATTGACCAATATCCTCCGCGACGTTCGCAACGATGCGGAGCGCGGTCGCATCTACCTGCCGCTCACGGATTTGAAGGCGCACGGAGTGTCGGAGGCCGAAATTCTGCGGGGGAACTATTCCGATCGTTACGCCGAACTGGCGAGGGGGATTGCGATCCGGGCGCAGGGCTATTACCGCGAAGCGCGTGAGGCGTTGCCGCCGGAGGATCAACGCGCCATGGTAGCTGCCGAGTTGATGGGCGCGGTTTATTGGCGGTTGTTGCAAAGACTGAAGCGCAACCATTTCAACGTCTTTGCCGCCGCTCCGATCCGCTTACCCCGAGTCGTCAAAGTTCAATTGATTTTGCGCTCGTGGTGGCGACACGCGTTACGTTGCCCACGATCAGACTACGGCAATGTGCTTTGAGCGAACGACGCTCCAGCGCGTAATGGATCCGCAATGAGAAAGCTGAACTCCTCACGCGTGACCCAGCCGCGCGCCAATCGGGTTTGCACGAGCAGATAACCATCGTGGGTGCGCAGCACGCGCCCCGGTTCCCCCGCCGCCAATCGCACCACCGGTTCGCCTTCGGTCGTTGGCGTCAGGCGCAACGGCGTTTCCGCCCCGGCGATAAAACCGACTTTTGTGCGCGTCCAAGTGCCATAATTCGCGGGCAGACTCAACAGGAACACGCCAAGTCCGAACGCCATGCCCGCCTGTTGCCAGCTGGTTTTCCGCCAACGCAACACGGGTGGCAGCACCGCCAGGCTGACGGCAAACCAGAAACTGAGGCACGCCAGCCACGCCCAGGTTCGGGCCGTCAACCAGGCGGCTGCAATTTCGCCCCAGGTCCAATGGGGCGCTTCGATCTGCGCCGTCTCGCGGGCAAATTGCAGATTGTTGCGCGCTTGAGCGTCGTGCGGCGAAATTAACAGCGCCCGTTCCCAGGCCAGCAATGCTTCCGTCGTGTGCCCTAATTGCCATTCGGAGTTGCCCCAGTTCAAAAAGATTCCCGCCGCTGGCGTCGTGACAGCCAGCGCCCGAAAGTTCGCAATCGCGGTTTCGTAGTCGCCGCGTTCATAGGCCTCCTGTCCACCAGCAAAACTCGGTGACGAAACCGCGTCAGCGCCTATGGTCCAAATCGAGTAGAACGCAACGAGAGCGGACAACCAACCGCGTAGTAGATGCAGAGACCTCGCGCTCATAATTTTGCCTCCAAAACGTCAAGCAGCACGTTGAGTTCGGATTGCCAGCCCAGTAGTTCGCCGGCGGGTGGCGGCGTGGCCCCGAATTGCGCCTCGTCGGTTTGCGCAAAGAAAGCGCGCACCATTTCCGCCGCGCGACTGGTGCGCGTCGGTTCATCGAAAACTTCCAAAATATCGCGACTCACCAAGGCGGCGGGGGCCGCGGGAAAGTGCGGGGCGCAGGCCAGTCGCAATGCCTGCACCGCACTGCTGGCGAAACGAACCTCATCGTTTGCCCGGGCGGCGGCGCGCAAGACCCGGCGTTCCTGACGCAAGGCGCGGCGCGCGGTTCGCTTTCGCACCACTTCCGGATGGTGCTCCAAAAATCGCCGGCGCCGCGCCCAATACCAGAGAATGACCAGCGCGGCGAACGGAACGAGTTGCCCGATGAGAAATCCGCGACTCAACTGCGGCGCGGCAAACGGATTACCGTGACGTCCCGGCGCGTCCGCCAGCTCGCTCAGTTGCAGTTTGTTTTCCGGTTCCGGCGTGGCGGCGGCTTGCGCCAATGCTTGCGCCTCCGCTGAAGCGGCGCCCGCTTCCACGCGAATCGGTTGCGGCGGAATGGTGAGGTCCACGTATTGTTTTTGTTCGGGATCAAAACTCGAGAACGGAATCGCCGGAGTTTCCGTCAAATGATCGGCCAGCGGAATCAACGTGTAACTGAAAGCCATGATGACTCCGGGGCCATTCGGGTTGCCCGCTGGCGCCACCATGGACCTTTCACTCACGGCGGGATAGACCTGCCAATTCGTAACGGCTGGCGGCGGCGGCGCGACCAGACGCCGCGCTCCGCTCTGGCTTTCAAACGCGACCATCAGTTTTACCATGTCCCCGACGCGGATGACCCCGGCGGAAAGTTGCGGGGGTAATGCGGAAAATTTGCCAATGGCCCCGGTGAAGCCCGGCAATTCGCCCGTGCGCGGCAGCGGCTCCACGTTCAACCGCACCGTATCGGAATCGAGCAAGAGGAAGCGGGGCGAAACTCCAGTCGTGGTGGCGCGCGGATTGGGTATGGTGAAACCCTGGGCGGACACGTCCAGGCGTCCGGCGACGAGCGGCGTCAGCGTGGATTCGTAGATGAATACGGGTCGCAATCGGCCCATAAATTCCAGCGCCTGAACCCGCTGGCGCGCGGCCGATTGATCCAGCAGCACTCCGTCACCGTTCAGTTGCACCTGGCTGAGCGCCTGCACGAGATTGTTGCTTGGCGAGGGCAGATAGACTTGAAACTCGACTGGCTGACCACAGTAAATGTTGGTTTCCGTCAGTTGCAAATAAAGTCGCGGCGCCGGCGGGAGGTTGTCCGGTGGCGTCGCCACGACTTTCAATTGCACGGCGGGCACAGTGACGGGATTGCCGTACACCTGCACTTTGAATTCCGGAATCGTATAAGTCCCGACGCGCTGCGCGGTGACGTGATGATTGATGGTGGTAAACGGACGGATGCGATCCGCTCCTGACTCCAACATCTGGGCGCGCGAGCCAAACTGCAGGGTTAAGTCCAACGGCGCCAAAATATCCGCCGGCCAGCGGATGGAATCGTCAAGAGCGCTGATCGTCACGCGGTAGGTGGATTGTCCGCCGGCGGCAATGATGGGCGGATCAAGTTCAGCCGTCACGGCGACGTTGGTGCTGACGTCCACGGGCGGTTGCGTGAGCATCAATTGCAACAGCGGGTCCGGGGATTTGACCTGGGCCATTAATATGCCCGCGCCGCCGAGCAAGCCGATCACGACGCTCGGAAGCCGCCCCGTCAGGCGACGAAAAATCAACACGGTAGTGGCGATAAGTCGGAGCATCACCAATCTTTTCCTTTTTGATCCTGCGGTTTTTTCTCGTCGCCCTGGCCCATCGGCAAACGCCGGTCGCCGCCCAGTTTCAACGCATCCAGAATCCATCCCGCTTCCTCGCGCGAGATCAACAGGGTCTGTCCCTCCCGGGTGCGGCCTTCCTTCTGCCCTTCGCGCGGCCCGTTCTGGCCGTCCTCTTCATCGTCTTCATCCTCGTCACCGCTTGCTCCCGGAGGTGCGTCTTCGGCGGGAATTTTTCCCCGCAATTGTTTCATCAGTTCGCCCAGCGCCTGCTGTTGTTGACCCATGATTTGGCCGAGCTGTTGCAACGCGCGAATTTTGTCAATCAACTTAGCGATGGCTTCCTCCAGAATGGCGATGTTCTCACGCGCGTCCTGATCCTCCGGATTCAACTCCAGCGCGCTTTTGAAATCATCCAACGCGCGCTGCCATTTTTGCAATGCCGCACCGTGCGCCGCCACGGCGCGCCGCACTTGATCCGTGGCTTCCCGCAAACCGCGGCGCGCGCCGCGCCCGTTGAGATATGCCTGAATCAACCGCTGCAGATCGTCGCTCTCCAGCGCCGCCCGGCCGCTTTTCAAGGCTTGATCGCCGCGGTCCAACGCGCCGAGCGCGCGCTGCGCCGTGGTCGTGGCGTCCGGCGATTTTTTCAGTTCTTCGATGCCCAACTGATACCGCGTTTGACCGAGATTATAGAGCGTGGCCGGTTGCACTCGCCCTATTTGTAATGCCAGCGCGCTTTGTAGAAAACCTTCCGCTTCATGGAATTGGTTCGCTTGTAACTGCGCGGTGCCGGCGCGGAAAAATTCTGGAGCGGACTTCGGCGCCGGCAACGAAACGGCGGCGGGGGCGGAGTTGGTGGGAGCGGTCACTTCAATGGCGGCGCTGGTTGAAACCGGTTGCAACAACAGAACCAGCCCGAGACCCGCCGGCGCTGGACGCAACCGGCGGCGCGTGCCCAGCAGTGATTCAACCACCAGCAACATGAGCGCCAGCGCTAGTGGGAACTGAAACCGGTCTATTCCGTGGCGACGCACCGGGGCCGCACCGAGGCCGGCGTCAGCCGCGCGCAACGCTTGTTTAACCTTGGCCAGGCCTTCGCCGAGCGCGCCCAACGGGAAGTACTCGCCGTGCGTCGCTTGCGCAATGCTGCGCAAAGTGGGTTCGTCCAGCCGGCTGCGCACCACTTGTCCGCGCGGGTCACGCACAAATTCCACCTGCCCGCGTTCGTTCACGATCCGAATTTCCGCGCCTGCCTCCGTGCCAACGCCAATGGCGTAAACCGTAACCCCTTTTTCCGCCAGGGTTTTGGCCATTCGCACGCCGCTCTTTTCCAAATCCTCACCATCCGTCATCAGTACCACGACCTTCTTGCGATCCAATTTTTCCATGGCCCGAAAGGCTTCATCCAACGCCGCGCCAACGTCGGTGCCGGGCACCACGATGGTTCTTTCATCTAACGCGGCCAGGGCATCTAAAAACGCGCCGTGATCGAAGGTCAGTGGGCATTGTAAAAAGGCCTGTCCCGCGAATGCCACCAGACCCACACGTCCGTTGGAGTGGCGCCAGACGAAATCCTGCACCGCGAGCTTGGTGCGTCCGAGCCGGCTGGGCGACACGTCCGCCGCCAACATGCTGCGGGAACAATCCACCACAAATACCACATCTTCAGTCAAGTTCTCCACGGCAATACTGCGCGCACCCCATTGCGGCCGCGCGAGCGCCAAACTGCCGGCAATCAACGTCAGCACCAGTAACAGGTTCTTGAACCACCGCCGTCCGGGACTGTGGGAGCGGGTTAATTCCGTCACGAAGGTCGGTGTCGCCAGCCGCGCCAACTGTCGTTTCCGATTCCGGGCGGCGTACGCTTGCAACGCCAGCAGCGCGATTGGCCCCAGCAGGGCCAGCCAGAGCCATTGTGGGTCGGCAAAATGTGGGTCGGCAAAATTCATGTAACGCTCCCCAAGTTGACGCCAACCGCTCTTAAGTCAAAGCCCCGCGTCGCCTCATGCGCCTGGTTCAGTAGCGAACCGGTTCGACTCTTGGGCTTGATGGCGCGGCAATTCGTTCTCATGGCACTCTTCTCAACAACGTATTGGTCAACCAACATTCCACCCCAAACAATCCCAAAGCCGCCAGTAGCGGCCATTGAAACAACGGCGTGTGCGTCGTAAAACGGCGCAATTTTACCTCGGTTTTTTCCAGCCGATCAATGTCATCGTATATGCTCTGCAACTCCCGTCGGCTGGTGGCGCGATACGATCGCGCTCCCGACAACGCTGACATCCGGTGCAGCACCGAATAGTTTGCCGGCTGCAAAGCGATGGTCGGACGCACCTCCCCGTTTGGGCCCAACAACAATTTGCCCGTGGCCGGGTCAAAAGCCGGCAACTGGCAGGGCGCTTCAATACCGATCCCCACCGTGTACACCTTGGCCCCTAAAGCCGCGGCCAGTTGCGCGGCTGGCACGGGCTCCACTTCGCCTTTGTTGTTATCGCCGTCCGTCAACAGGATGATGATCCGGCTTTTGCTTTCCGTTTTGGCCTGAAGCCGTTTGGCGGCCAGGGCCGTGGCGTCGCCGATGGCCGTGCCCAATTCGCGAATCATCCCCACGTGCATGCGCTGCAAATTTTCTTCGAGCCAGGCGTGATTCAACGTCAGCGGGCTCGCCAGATACGGCACGGCGGAAAATACCACCAGCCCGATCCGGTCACTTTCCCGCTTGCGGATGAAATCCTGCAACACACTGCTGGCAATGTCGAAGCGGGTCACCCGCTCGCCCGGCCCGCTCATGTCCAGTGCCATCATGCTCCAGGACAAATCCAGCGCGAGCATGATGTCCACGCCGCTGGCTTGCGTTTCCGTGCGATCATTTGCGAAACGCGGTCCCGCCAACGCCACGATGACCAACGCCACCGTCAGCAGACGCAAAAAGAACAACAGCCGTCCGGCGGCGGCTCGGGCCGTTGCTCCAGCCGCCCGGGCGATATCCGCGCTCGAAAATTTCAACGCTGAATGTTTGCCCGCCCGGCCGCGCAACACCGCGTACAGCGGCACCAACGCCAGCAACGCCAGCACCCACGGATATTGAAATTCAAAGTTGCTGTTCATGAAATCCGAAAGGCCAGTTGCCCCGAAGGTAACGCTTGCAACTCGCGTCGTCGTGCCTCGCCCGCTTCAAACAGCTCGTTGGCTTGTTGTAAGAGTTCTGGCACGTTGGCGTAACCCGCCGCCGCGAACCGGGTCGCATCGCAAGCGCGCACAAAGCGAACCACGCGATCCGCCAGAGCGCTCCCAACGGATGGGTTGATGATGAGTTCGCGACAGAACGCTTCGGTGGTCGGCTCGCCCGCCGCCAAGCCAAACGCCGCCCGGTAATAACCACGAACGCAACGCACGATGGCACTGGCGGTGTCACGATTTCGAGGCGGTGTCCGCAACTGTTCCAACTGCCGTCGGGTGACCACGGCGAGCGGTTCCGTCACCTGCGCCTGTGACCGCGAGAACAACCAAACGCCAAAGGCGCCGAGCGTGAGCAGTTCCAGGCTGTAAAGCGTCAGGGCGCGTCCTTGTCGTTCCCAAAACGTGGTTGGAATTTCCGTGCGGATTGGACGCAGTGCCGGAAATTCATCCGCCTCCTGTGCCTCCGTTGGTGCGGCCATTGCCAAAATGCCGGCGAGTGTCAACACCCGCCCCCAGCGGTTTCTCAGGATTTGTGCGGATCGGGGTGAGTCCATTCTCATCCGCGCCTCCTGCCGCGACGTAGTTCAAAGAAGTTTTGCAGCGCTTGAGCGGAAGATTGCTCGGCATTAAGGCGTAACACATCCACGCCCGCGCGCCGCAGTGCGCCTTCCAGTTCCGCGAGGCGGATGAGATTGGTGCGCGCGAACTCATCCCGCACGGCGGCACGGTTGGTATCCAGTTCAAGCAGTTCACCCGTCTCCGCATCTTCAATCGTCAACAGACCGGCGCGGGGCAGACTGCTTTCGCGCGGATCATGCAAGTGAATGCAAATCAAATCGTGGCGGGCATTGGTGAGGCCGATTTCTTGGATGGCATCGCGCGTGTAGTGGGTAGGGCGCGTCTCTCCGTGCGTGCCGTCAGTTGCAAGCGACGCCGCGGCGGGCAGAAGACTGCCCGCCCTATCATCAAAGCTGTGCAGAAAATCAGTCAGGAGAAAGACCATGGAGCGGCGCG
Organism: Verrucomicrobiota bacterium; assembly: GCA_039806955.1. Lineage (GTDB taxonomy): Bacteria > Verrucomicrobiota > Verrucomicrobiia > Limisphaerales > JADLHS01 > JADLHS01. Next base: position 79,130 of record JBDHQI010000016.1, read on the forward strand.
CCAACACTCGATTCAAGAACGACAATGCCGCCGGAATGTTCGTGGCGCGATACTTGGGTTGGAAACTCAGCATTTCGCGAATCAACCGCAAGATGTGGCGCCGTCCCTTGCGCGGCGGCAGATAGAGTTCCGCCTGCTCGGTGAACAACAGCAACGCCACCTTGTCGCTCGCCCGCGCGGCGGAGAAGGCCAGCGTGGCGGCGATTTCCGTGGCGAACTCGCGCTTGGTCCGCCGCGCCGAACCGAACGAGGACGACGCGGAAATATCAATGGCCAGCACCATGCCGAGTTCGCGCTCCTCGCGGAAACGCTTCACGAACGGGCGGCCCATGCGATTGGTGACGTTCCAATCAATATCGCGCACGTCATCGCCGGGCATGTATTCGCGGAGTTCCTCGAAGTCCATGCCGCGCCCGCGAAACCGGCTCAAGTACGCGCCGACCATTGTGTCGTTGACGAGACGGTTGGTGCGCACCTCGACGCGGCGGACCGCTTCAAGCAGTTCAGTGATGGTCATGGCAATGGTAACGCCGGGCTTCCTGGCCTGGCGTAGAGGGCGGCATCCTGACGCCCGGAAAAGAGCGTCGCAGTAATTGCAAGCGCGCGAAAGCTTGAATGCTTCGAGCCCATCACCAACTTAATCCGTCGGGCAGCGTGCCCGGCGCTACGGCAGGCGTGGCTATCTGTCGCCACAGCGTGACGGATGGGTTCGAGCAGTTCAGCGGTGGTCAGGTCACATCTGTTTGGCACTGGGCGGGGTCTTTAAGTTTGATGAAGTTAAAATCCGCATCTGACGGATGACGATTTGATTCAATTGCTTCAACCGTTCGTCCAGCGCCAATCGCATGTGGATGAATTTCACGTTCATGCCTTCCATGTTCGCCAGAACGAGTAATTATTCAATACTTGCGTAACCGCGGACATTGCCATCCAGCTCGAGTACGTACCGACCAGTGTGTCATTGACGAGGCGATGGGCATGCACCCCGATGCGGCGTGACCGTTTCGAGCAGTTCGCCGGCGGTTATTTCAACATTCTTTTGCCGCCGGCTTGAGGACTGTAATCCGGCTTTGGATCGAGTCTCGCCTTCCGTCAATACGTATGGAAAAGTCGGGAGTGAGGTTCGGCCGCCGGGTCGTTGCGTCGGGACGCGCCCGGGGCGATGTGCCGGTGAGCGGAAACGAACTGTAACAGAAACCGGCTGGCTTTCCGTCCCAATGATCATAATTACTGCCGTTAGTTCAGTTGGATTGAGTAACTTGTCTCAGCACTGACGCCAGATTTGCCGCCGCCAATTTCGTTCGCGCCTGCAACTTCAATAGTGCTGGAATCTTTCCCGGTGATTTAAGGATGGTCCATGCGAGCTTGCCAAAATTCAAACTTTGATCGGGATTGGAGAGCGCATTGAAATCCAGTGGAAGATCTTCCTGCGCCGTATCGGAAATTGCTCGTACCGTGGCGCACGGGATGCCTTGTTCGCGGCAGATGGCATGAATGGCATCGGATTCCATCTCCACTGCCTTCGCGCGAGTTGTGGCGTGAAGGGCTTGCTTTTCCGCGCGGGTTGTCGCGATGTGATCCAGGCAAACGAATGATGCGGCAGCGGCTTCGGTGCGAGACAGCGCTTGAAACAGGTCAGGATCGGGCGTGTCAAACAACACCTGGCCGATATGAAGTTGGGGATTAAGGCCACCAGCGAAGCCACAAGTAAAAACCCGCCGCGGGGAAGTGGTCTGTAAAAATTCAAGGAGGCTTCGGCGCGCATTGCTGCGTCCAATGCCAGTGATCAGAATGGCGAGATCCGCGCGGGCGGCCAGCGTTTTCCGAAATGGAGCGGCCTCGTCCTTGAGCGCGAAACAAACGAGCGTCAGACCGGTTGCGGCGCCGGGGCGGCGACCCGAATGGTTCATTTGATGCCCGCCAGCCGCTCTTTCCAGATGCGGTATAGTTCCACTGTTGCGCGCACGTCCCGCAGGCAGTATTCGGCAATCTCGCGAAATTTTCCTTCTTGAATCAGTTGGGTGACATCCATGCCGGTGATGCCTTGGGCTTTGGGTGACTCCACGCCGAACGCTTTGCAGTAGAAATCGAGATTGAATTTTCGCGCGGCGCCGTCGCGTCCGCTCACCCCGTAAAAAGTGAGTTGCTCGGCCAAGTCACAGTGTGGTTCGGTGGCGTAACGGTAGCCCAACCAGTTCTTTTTGCTGATGGGAACATTCAACGCGGCGGAACGCAGATACAGGAAGGGTACGTCGAAGCCGCGACCGTTAAACGTGACAATCTCATCATAATGCTTCACCACGTCCCAAAACGCGGTGAGCAGTTCCACCTCGTCGGCGCAGGGCATGAATTCAACAGGCCCGCCTTCGGCCGCGTCTTCCTCATAATCATCTGCCGTGTACAACACCTGACCTCGCAAGGAATCGGCGTTCAGCATGGCCACGCACACGATTTGTCCGGTAAACGGCCAGAGCGCGAACATGCGTTGCAATTCCGCGCGTTTGGCGAGGCGTTCCGTTTCGGAGGGCAGCCGTTCCGCCTCGCGCAGCAGATACTCCTGTTGCGCTTCATCGAAGTACGCCAGGGGCTGCGCGGAGGTTTCAATATCAAAGACGAGTCGGGCCATGGCGGATATGCGGAACGGATGGAATGGAAAACCAGGATGGAAAACCAATTTGATACAGCCGATTTTCCATCCCGGTTATTTAGCAAGTTACTTTTTTTTCTTCGCTGCTTTCTTCTTCTTCTTGGCGGCCACGCGTCTCACCTCCGATCCGATGCGGGTTGTTTTTTAGTTCGGTGTTCTCAGGCAAAATTTTGGTACATCTCTGGAACAACTTGGTTTGTATGTGAAAGGAGGAGTCGAACGCAAATGTTTTTTTTAACTTTCCATATATTACTTGTTTCCGGTCGCGCTCGACTTGAAAAGAAAATTTTTGTGAAATGTTACCGATGCCAGTGCCATCACCACAAAAATTCATCCGTCCACTTGTCAAACGATTGCACGCCTATGTGCCCGGAGAACAACCCAGAATTTCCGGACTCATCAAACTTAACACCAATGAAAATCCTTATCCGCCCGCAACACAAGTCCTCAAGTTGACGCGCGCCGCCGTGGATGATCGCTTGCGACTTTATCCCAATCCCACCGCGGAGCGACTTCGCATCAAGTTGGCGAAGCTGCATCGGTGTCACCCCGAGAACATCATCGTGGGCAATGGTTCGGACGAAGTATTGGCCCTGGCGATTCGCGCGTTCGTTGAGCCAGCATCCACCAGTTCTCGCGTTCGGAGTTCGCGCGCGGTCGTGCAGTACTTCACTCCAAGCTATTCGCTCTATCCGGTTTTGGCCGCGGCGCACGGCGCCATCGCCAATCCTGTGGCGCTGAAGTCGGACTTTGATCTGCCCGGTCTTTCTGCGCTTAGGCGTGATGGTTCATGGCGTTTTGATGCCGCGCTTACGTTTATAACGACCCCCAACGCGCCCAGTGGTCGTGGCTATGCCACAAAAGTGCTGGAAACTCTCTGTCGCGCTCAATCAGGCATCGTGGTGCTGGATGAAGCTTATGTGGATTTTGCCGCCGAACACGCCATGAAACTGGCTTTGCGCCATCCGCAGGTTCTCGTTGCGCGCACGTTTTCCAAGGCGTACTCGCTTTGCTTTCAACGCGTCGGCTATTTGACAGGCAACGCGGAATTGATCGCGGCGTTGCACAAGATCCGCGACAGCTACAACGTGAACGGCCTCGGTCAGGTCGCCGCTGAAGCCACTTTGGATAACCTGGCGTATTACCAGGCGAACTTCCGGCGCATCATCGCCACCCGCGAAAAATTAAGTCGGGATTTGACCAAGCTGGGCTTCCGCGTATTGCCGAGCCAGACCAATTTCATTCTAGTTCAACCGCCCCGTTATTCGGCGGAAGCTTGGTTGCAGAAATTGCGGGACCAAAAAATTATGGTCCGCTGGTTTCGCGCCCCGGAGGTGAGCCGTTATCTGCGTATCACGATCGGGACGGCCACCGAAGCCGCCGCTCTTGTTCGCGCGGCACGGGCGATTCTGTCGGTTTAAGGCGTAATTGGTTGATTCACGCACAATCGGTGTCTGTTTTCGGTCCAGGTTAAGCTCGGCCTCACAATTCAACGCGCCAACGGGTATAAGGCACTGCTTTTGCTGGATTTATGGCGGGTTCGAGGAGTTTTTCGCCGGGATCGTGTGTTCATCGGCGTGGTCGCAATGTTGCGCGGCAATTCTCTTTCTCCCTTAAACGCAATAGACCATTTGAGTTATGAGCAAGCACGAGAAGGCAGACCAAGAAGCACCGAAGCTCGCGGCGGAAAATTCCGCGCCGTCGGAATCACCAATGGCAAACGCCGAACCTTGGTATCGGAAAGCCGAACTGTGGTACGGCGGCGCAACGGTCCTGGGCGGACTGGCCGTTTTTTTCTGGGTGGTGGGGCAGCTTGATAAAAATCCGTTGCCGGTGGATGCGCGGATTATGGACCCGCCGGTCGCACCATTGGCGGCGGTCGAACCAACCATCATCGAACATCCGGATGAGCCGGACACGAACAGTTATCCGGTCGTGGCGGTGGAAGCGCCGCCGCCCCCGCAAATCAAACTGCAAGGCATCTTCTACAACCCGCAAAATCCGTCAGCGATTTTGGATGGCCGTACGGTTTTTTTGGGTGATCGTGTCACCGGCGGTTTCCGCGTCATCGCCATTTCGCCGACGAACGTCACCTTGGGCAGCGCCACCGAAACGAATGTTTTGAGTTTGTCGGGGCGCTAAATTCACGGCACTCTGCGCGCCGCAATGATCGCCACATTACGGGAGTATTTGGGGAAATCGCCCGAACACGCGCGGTTCATGCCGTTCGCCATCTGGGTCGGCATCACCGCGCTGGGTATCGGTGGTGGCGACATGAAATTCTGGTCCTACGCCATCAAAGTGGTCGTCGGGCTTTGGGTGGTTTGGGAGATGCGCCGGTTCGTGCCGGAAATTCGTTGGACGTGCAGTTGGCCGGCGGTTGGAATCGGGCTGCTCATCTTCGGCTTGTGGGTTGGCTTGGACCCGGTTTACCCCAAAAACCACCTCTTGATGCAGGACACGGTGGAAAGCATCTGGAATCCCTTCGCGCGCTTCGGCGATGGCTCGGCACTGGCTTGGACGCTGATCGTCATCCGCATTTTTGGCATGACCGTACTCGTGCCGCCCATTGAGGAGGCGTTTTATCGCTCACTCGTTTATCGCTATCTGATCAAATACGATTTCACCAAGGTGGCGCTGAATCATTTTGATGGGCTGGCGATGGTGCTGTGCGCCGTGTTGTTTGGATTCATGCACTTTCAATGGCTGCCGGGCATCCTTTGCGGCTTGGCTTACCAATGGCTGGCGATTCGGCGCGGACATCTGGGCGATGCAATCACCGCGCACGCGATCACCAACTTTTTGCTCGGGGTGTACGTGGTTTGGCAGGGCGGTGAAGCCTGGAAATTTTTCTGAGCGCGTGGCTGGAGTTCAATCCACCAGCCGGCCAAAATCAATTTCGCCGCGAAGCCGAGTGCTATTTACAATCCGCCATGCCGCCAACGCCATCCATCTTGCCGCCGTGTGTTCTATTCGAGGATGAACATCTCCTCGTCGTGAACAAGCCTGCGGGCTGGAACACGCATGCGCCAGAGCGCCACGCCGGTGAAGGCATTTACGATTGGCTCAAACATCGAGAGCCGCGCTGGGCGGACTTGGCCATCATCCACCGGCTGGATCGCGTTACCAGCGGCGTGCTGGTTTTTGGGAAAACCGCGTTGGCCAATCGGTCGTTGACGGAACAATTCGCGCAGCGGACGGTGTGCAAAAAATACTTGCTGCTGACGGATCGGCGCCCGCAACGAACGTCATTCATCATTCGCTCCCGAATCCTTCGTGCCGGCGAACGTTACGTTGCTCATCCGCACGGATTGCCGGCCGAAACCCGTTTTACTACTCAGGTTGACGAAGCCTGGCTTCGTCGGGTCGCGCCCAACCTGACGCCGTCCACCGGTCGGCAGTTTTACGTGATGACCGCCGAGCCGCTGACGGGGCGGACGCATCAAATCCGAGTTCACGCCGCGGCGCAAGGGTACTCGATCCTTGGTGACGTTCTGTATGGCGGCACGCCCTTTTCACGCGTGAGCCTGCATGCGGCGGAATTAAGGTTGGCACATCCCGCCACGCATCAACCGCTCACGTTCATGGCTGCGGTGGATTTTCAAGCCGACGCGGCAGCGGGTTTGCGGGCGGCTTTTATCGCGCCGACAGAAACCGACAGTTTCCGTTTGCTCCACGGTGCGAGCGACGGTTGGCCGGGGGTTTACGTGGATCAACTGGGGGCGTTTCAATTGTCGCAGAGCGAAAAGCCGTTACCGGCGGGTTTGCAGCAGCAATTAAGTGCGCGGCGCTACTACAAGGCTTTATTACGGCGGTTGCGCGGCACCGCGGCGGATACATCGCCTCAATGCGTTGTGGGATCGCCTGTGTCCGGGCCTTTCGTGATTCGGGAGAATGGGGTGAAGTTTGAGTTGAGTTTCAACGAGGGCTATTCAGTCGGTTTGTTTTTGGATCAACGCGATAATCGGCACCGGTTTCTCACTCGACACATCGCCGCCGATTTTAGCTCTCTTGCGCCGCGCGACCAAACCGCGCCGCTGGAAGTCCTGAATGCGTTCGCTTACACATGCGGATTTTCTGTTTGTGCCGCTTTGGGGGGCGCGCGTACAACCAGCCTGGATTTATCCCCAAAATATCTGGAATGGGGTAAGCGCAACTTCACGCTCAACGGCTTGGACCCCGCGCCGCACGATTTCGTTTTTGGTGACACGTTCGATTGGTTGCGGCGTTGGGCCAGGCGGGGGCGCCGGTTTGATGTTGTGGTGCTTGATCCGCCAACGTTTTCCCAGTCGAAAGCCCACGGCGCTTTTCGAGCGGAGAAAGATTACGGCGAACTGATCACTGCGACTTTACCGGGGTTGAAACCCGGCGGCGTTCTGCTGGCCTCGAGTAATGCGGCGCGTTTAGAGCCACGGAAATTCATCGCCCAAGTTGAAGCCGCGATTCACGGCGCCCGGCGCAAAATCGTGCAGCGTCATTACGTGCCGCAGCCGCCGGATTTTCCCATCAGCCGTGAGGAGCCGGCGTATTTGAAAACCATCTGGCTGCGGGTGGAATGAACTCACTCACGCTCGCGTTCTACAGATCGCGCCAGCACCGCCGCGCGGGATTTCCGGTGCAACCGCCGACGCAAGATCATTACTACCAATAGGAAAACCGCCAACCCGACGATTTGAAGCACGGGCCGTCGGACCAGCGGCGATGAAGTCTCAGTTTCCTGATCCCGCAAGAAATTAGTCCGAATGATATCCGCACTCGGCGGTTCAATTGCCGCGGCGATTGCGTTGGTGTCCACCGAGGCCGCGGCGACGGAATTGGATAATTCCAGATGGATTGAGCCTGTTGCTGTCAGGCCTAGATTGGTTACGGCATCCGGCGCGATCGGCAGGTAATAGGAAAAGTCTTCTGGCGGCGGCGCCAAGTCCGACTGTTTGATAATCAATGGCGGAGCGGAAGTTGGCGCGAGGCGGAGCGGCGGCGGGTTGACCGCCACGGGCATTTTGAATTCTTCGGGGTATTCGGGAATTTCCAGCGGCCAGGGCGGTGTGCTGACCGAGAAGGCCACGAACTGGCCTTTGACAGCGCGCAAAATGGTGAGAAACGGCATATTGGCCTGACGCTGTTGCTCGAGATTGCTCGCGAAGGTGGCTGAGATTGTTGGGTCGTAAGGAGTGCCGTGGATGGGGTTTTGTCCGGAGGTCAGAAGCAGCAAAGTGAGGTGGTCAGACTTTGCCGCGATGTTGGTAACGGCCTCCCAAATGACCGAAAGCTGCGGTGATTTTTCGTAAGGCTGGTTTTGCAGCACTCGAGCAAATGTCAGCCCCAACAACTGACGCGTTTCCGGCGTCCAGGTTTGCGCCGGGAGTTTTCCGGTCAGCAGCCGGTCGTTGAAAGTCCACAATCCGAGAGAGGCGCGCGAACCCATTTGTCCGTTCAGCCCAGCCGCAATGATATTGGCGACCAGTCGTTGCGTGTTTTCCGCGCGCTTCTGCATCGGCGCGGAAGTTTCCACGATGAACAGAAAACGCTCGACGGCGGGAGCGTTGGTTTCGGATGCGGGTTGGGCTGGCGCAATCCCGCCAAGCGAAAGCAGGCTTAACCAGACGGCGGAGCGCAGGATTTTGAGCAATGACATCAACTTTGTCGAAAACGCTTTTGTTCGTTGCGATTATATTGTTTCACATTTTCATTCAAGGTCTGCAATGCGCTTTCCACCATGCTGATGAAATTCAGGCAGGAAACCGTCAAGCCGCCCGAGGCATTCACGGTATCGCGTTCGGCCCGATCGTTCGTTACCACCAGAACTTCACCGTATTCTTGAAACCGGTGCGCCGCGCGCTCGATCAAGTCGTCCGCCGTGCGACCCCCGCTCGAAAACAAAACTTCCACCGGGTTGGTGGCGTCTTTCGGCGTGTGCGGTGGCGCGCCACTTCCATCGAAGAAAATCGTCACCGGCGTATTCGCCGCGTCCTGGTACTGGGTCAAAATCCGGATGAGTTCATTCCGGGCGGCGGCCGAATGCGGCAGCTGGCCGCGAATCAGCGTCGGCCAACTGTGCAGCAGACTGTAACCATCAACCAGAATCCGAACCAAAGCCATGCGCCCAGTTTAATCACTGGCGGCGGCGCGGACAACTCCGGCGCCGATGAGCTGGTCTGGATTCTTGCCGCCGGGATACCGCTGGTCTAGCAGCCTGTCGGACTTAGGGAACGCAATTTTAGCAAAGTGGATTGAACAGTTGCTGGGCGTGCGCGTCTG